>NZ_KB899147.1 GCF_000378065.1 Porphyromonas gulae DSM 15663
TACGTAGTTGCTCCAACTCTTCTTTTTCATTGAGGGTCAGCTCACTCTGGGGGGATTGGGACGCTTTCATTGGGACCGGATGAACTTTATCTTCGAGTCCAAATTTACTAAGCCAAGAGCGAATGAGACCATGACTTAGCCCATATTTCTGCTCAATGGCTGCTTTGCTCTCTGCTCCCGAGAGGTAATCCTCTAGGATGGCAAGGCGTTCAAAGTTGCTTAAATGTTTGCCCATAATGGATACTGGTTGCATCCCGCCCACTGTCAACTTTTTTCAGTACACGTCAACCATAGCGGAGGAAAGATCTATCAGACAAAAGCTACTCTCCGATACATCAACGCCCTGCTAATTGTGAGTTTTTGCCAAAAAACCAAGAGTTTTCTCTTGAAGGAAAGATCCCGCAGACTCCTTTATTTGAGCGATACGGCTCCGGGTTTTCCGGCTTTGATGTAGGCGTTCATGGATTTAATGTCGTTCGGGTTGCAACGGCTACGGTCGCAGCGGTAGAGCTCCGTGAAAGGATCCGCATCCACGATCCTCTGCAAAAGGTCGCTCTGGGAGGGAATACCTTTGATGGCAAAGTACTGCTCATACGTGTATTCGACGAAAGCCGAAGTTGGGCCTACGCCACGGCGGTCGAGCAGATAGCCGTCAGCCAGCTCCACCGGAGTGCAGAGACCATCGCCACACCGAAGATCGGAAGGGGCAGGACGTGCCACCACATACTTTTTGTCAGCCGAGAGGGTGATAGGCACGAGATTGCGATAGTCGCCTCGCGTCTTGTAGATGATGATCGGAGCCAATGCCATAGCCGGCGTCATGGGTGCGACTCCATCGTGGCCATTGCCCTCCTCTCCTCCGATGAGGATAGGTTTCGGGAAATTGTTTTGGGGCTTCTGGTTATGAGTCTGCTTCATTTCTGTGGGACTGTTGGTCTGATTCATTTTGCATCCCCCACTCAAGAAAACGATAGCCATCAAGAGGGAGAAAAAGATTTTACTTCTCATTTTCTGTTCGGCATTTGTGAAGAGAATCGAATTTCTCGTCTGTAATTTATCGGAACTAAGGTAATGGAAAATCCTATACCTTTGTTTTTCCTATACATACAAACAGCACTTCTATCGACAACGATATGAAAGAAAGAATCAATCAACTCCTACAGGAAATTGGTCAGTGTGTAGCTGCCACCGTGGAGGAAGCCGAAGCCCTGCGAATCAAGTATCTCAGCAAGAAAGGAGAAATATCCCGTCTGTTCGATGACTTCCGACTGGTGCCATCCGAAGAGAAAAAACAAATAGGACAATTGCTCAATGAGCTGAAGAACAAGGCTCAGGAGCACATCAACTCCCTTCGCGAGCAGGCACAGGCAGGCTCTGCACAAGCTTCGGAAGAAACCGACCTGACACGAACATCATACCCGACGAGACTGGGCACACGCCATCCGATTTCTTTGGTGAAGCAGGAAATCTGTGAGATTTTTGCCCGCCTCGGCTTCAGCATCGCCGACGGGCCGGAGATAGAGGATGACTGGCACGTATTCTCTTCGATGAATTTCGCCGAAGACCATCCCGCCCGCGATATGCAGGATACATTCTTCATCGAGCATCGCCCCGATGTCATCCTTCGTACGCATACATCCAGTGTCCAAAGCCGTGTGATGGAAAAGACACAACCGCCGATTCGTGTCATTTGCCCCGGGCGCACCTACCGAAACGAAGCCATTTCCTATCGGGCGCATTGCTTCTTTCATCAGGTGGAAGCACTGTATGTGGACAAGGATGTTTCTTTCGCGGATCTGCGACAGGTGCTTCTCTACTTCGCGCAGGAAATGTTCGGAGCCGAAACCAAAATACGCCTTCGCCCTTCTTATTTCCCCTTTACCGAACCGTCTGCCGAGATGGACATCTCCTGCAATATATGTGGGGGCAAAGGCTGCAACTTCTGCAAGCATACGGGATGGGTGGAAATACTCGGATGCGGCATGGTGGATCCCAACGTATTGGACAACTGCGGCATAGATAGCAAGAAATACAGCGGCTATGCACTCGGTATGGGTATCGAACGTATCACCAATCTTAAGTACCGAGTCAAAGACCTCCGCTTCTTCTCGGAGAACGACCTCAACTTCTTGGAACAATTCAAGAGCGTACACTAACCCTCTGATCAGTATCGAATGCGCAAGGAAGAGCGATACAAAGCCGTTATCGATTGGTTCACCGAGCATATGCCGGTGGCCGAAACGGAGCTGCGGTACCGGGATCCTTTCCAGTTGCTGGTGGCTGTTATCCTCTCGGCACAATGTACCGATAAGCGTGTCAATATGGTGACGCCAGCTCTCTTCTCTGCCTATCCGACTGCAAAGGATATGGCCGGGAGCACGGCAGAGGATTTGCTGTCTTATATAGGAAGTATCAGCTATCCGAACAGCAAAGCGAAACATCTGGTCGGGATGGCACAGAAGCTTTGCTCCGATTTTGGAGGAGTGGTGCCGGACGAGGTGTCGGAGCTGACCAAACTGCCCGGCGTAGGCCGTAAGACAGCCAATGTGATAGCCTCCGTTGTCTACGGCAAACCGGCCATGGCCGTAGATACGCACGTATTCAGAGTATCCGAAAGGATAGGCCTGACTACCGGCTCGAAGTCTCCGTTGGAGACGGAGCGAGAATTGGTTCGCTATATTCCGGATGCACTGATACCGAAAGCCCATCACTGGCTGATCCTGCATGGACGGTACGTTTGTCTGGCTCGCAAGCCCAAGTGTGCAGACTGTGGCATAGCACCATTCTGCCGCTACTACTCGAAAGTTTTTAAGAAGGATACTACAGCTCTTCCGAAAAAAGGGGAATGATAAGGCCTGCTGTGCGAATAATATCCGCACAAACGCTCCATGCCTTAATTCCGAAGGCATTATGAATCGAGAAAGCTTTATACTCCTGCTTGCTCTCTTACTTGCTCTCTCATTCCATTTGCAAGCATCGTCTCCATCCGACAACATGGCAGATACGACTTGCATATCCGATTCGACCAAAATGTTTCCTCCTGCCATCGGTATTTACCATGTAAAACCGATGAAAAACACGTTGCGGCATTCCCTGCCTCTTGTGGCTGCGTCTCTCTTTACTTTCAACGTGGATGACAATATCCGAGAGCTTCGCTTTACCGGTGCCGGCAGTTTTCATACCAAGATAGACAACGTGACTCAGCTCATTCCCCTTATGGCACAACTTACGATGAGGGGATTGGGCTATAAGGGACGTAGTAAATCATGGGGAAAGATGCTTGTATCGGATGCTTTGGGTATGGCACTTATGGGTGGAATGGTCAATGCCGGAAAGTATTCGTTCGGACGGTTGCGTCCGGATGGCACCGCTGCCAATTCATACCCGTCGGGACATACGGCAACGGCTTTCGCCTGCGCCACTCTTTTTCATCTCGAATACGGCTCCCGAAGCCCTTGGTATAGCGTGGCGGGCTATACTGTAGCCTCCCTTACGGGGATCAGTCGCATCGTGAACAATCGGCATTGGGCCAGCGATGTGCTTTGTGGAGCTGCCGTAGGGATATTGGTCGGAGAATTAGGCTATTGGATCAGCGATCTGATCTTCCGCGATCCTACGGGCTACAACTACAAGCTGACTGAGAAACAGGAAGGGACTCTGGAGAGCATGGTCATTTCTCTTTCTACCGGGAATAGATACATCAGCCGGCATATGGACTTTGATGGCAAGACAGTGGAACGTACCGATGCTTTCGGCATGAACCTGAAGACGACCTTCAATCCAAGCTTTGCTCGCTGGGTACGAATCGGATCGCAGTTCAGCGTCTCGACAGAGAAGCTGAAAATCCTTACGCGAGAAAGGTCGGCAAAGGTCTTCGTAGCTCCGGCGATCTCAGTCGGTCTTTCCGCCGGCGTGCAATGGCACCCCTGGCAGAGAGCTTTCCTTTGGGCGGAGGCAGTTCCTTCAATACTGTTTCGTACCGTTTTTACTGCTGCTCAAGACGAGCAGGGAGAAATGCTCTTGAAGCTACGCCGGCGTTCGAGTTTCCAACCGGCGTTCCGTATAGGAGTGGCGCACGAATTATCTCACCGTATGGGAGTAGAAGCACATGCAGGGTACCAGCTCGGCGAGGCAGTCTATCACCTTGTCGAAGAGACGTCCGGTTGGTCAATTCTCAAAAAGAGAGCTACCGTACCTTACCGGGGATTTGAGTTTGCAGTCGGACTACAGTTCTATCCTTTCCGCTGACGATTGGGCGGAAATAGCCGTACAGAGTTCGCAAGCGGTGAGCACATCGGGCACCTCGCGCAAGCGAACGATCCTCTTTCCTCCGGACTGACGAATCTCGCACCGACGTGTGTGCGCTGCGATATAATCCAACAGCATACCGAATACTTCGCTCTGATAGTAAGGGCTGTCTTCCTTGCCGACCAGATGGAAGCTCATCTGTCCTCCACGCAATACGATCTTCTCTATACCGAGCGAACGGCCAAGCCGGCGTAATCGGGGCACTCGTATCAACTCCTCTCCCTCGGGCGGAATCTTGCCGAAACGGTCCTGCATACGGCGTCGGAATGCTTCGAGCTCCTCGTCCGTGGAGAGATTGTCCAACTCCCGATAGAGGAGAATGCGTTCCGAATCCAAGGGCACATATTCTTCGGGGAAGGAAAGCTCCAAATCGCTTTCGACAGTTGTCTCCACTACAAACCGGGAAGCCGAAGGAGTAGCTTCTTCTGCATAAAGATCGGCAAACTCGTCCGCTTTGAGTTCGGAAACGGCTTCATTGAAAACCTTGCTATACGTCTCATATCCCAAGTCGGCAATGAATCCGCTCTGCTCGGCACCGAGCACATTGCCGGCACCACGTATATCCAAATCCTGAAGAGCGATACGGATACCGCTGCCGAGGTCGCTGAAGTTTTCGATAGCTTGGAGGCGACGGCGCGAATCGTCGCTCAGGACACTGAGCGGCGGACTCAAGAGATAGCAAAAGGCTTTCCTGTTGCTCCGTCCCACTCGTCCGCGAAGCTGGTGCAGCTCACTCAGACCGTATCGGTGGGCATCGTTGATGATGATGGTATTGGCATTAGGCACATCGATACCGTTTTCTATGATTGTAGTGGCGACCAATACATCGTACTCGTAATGGACGAAATCGAGGATAAGCCGTTCCAGTTCTGTGGGCGACATACGGCCATGCCCCACTGCCACGCGTGCATCGGTGACTTCGCGTTGTACTATGTCGGCGATCTCTTCTATATTGTCTATTCGGTTGTGAACGATGAAGACCTGTCCGTTGCGTGACATCTCGAAATTGACAGCTTCCCGAACAATGTCGGGGCTGAACCGTGCCAATTCGGTGGCAACGGGATAGCGATTCGGCGGAGGAGTGTTGATGTTCGAGAGGTCGCGTGCGCCCATCAGAGAGAATTGTAAAGTACGGGGGATAGGCGTGGCAGACATGGTCAGCGTATCGACATTGACCTGCAGTTTGCGCAGTTTTTCTTTCACTGCCACACCGAATTTCTGCTCTTCGTCGATTACCAGCAGGCCGAGGTCGTGGAATTTGACGTCGTTGCTCACGAGGCGGTGCGTCCCTATAATGATATCGATCCGTCCTTCTGCCAAGTCGTGCAGAATCGCTTTAATATCCTTGGCCGAACGGGCGCGGGATATGTATTCGATGCGCACGGGGAAATTTTGCAGCCTGTCCCTGAACGTCTGATAGTGCTGATAGGCCAGTACGGTGGTGGGCACGAGTATCGCCACCTGCTTGCCGTCTGTGGCGGCTTTGAATGCAGCACGAACAGCTACCTCCGTCTTGCCGAAACCGACATCGCCGCAGATAAGCCGATCCATCGGACGATCGCTTTCCATATCGGCTTTTACCTCTGCCGTGGCACGCTCCTGATCGGGCGTATCTTCGTACAGGAAAGAGGCTTCCAATTCGTGCTGTAGGTAGCTGTCCGGACTGAATGCAAAGCCTCGCTCTTCTTTCCTTCGGGCATAGAGGCGGATCAGATCGCGAGCAATATCCTTGACTCGCTTTTTGGTCCTCTCTTTGAGCTTTTGCCAGGCTCCCGTGCCGAGGCGACTCAGTTCTACCTGCGCATCGCTGTCGCCGCCCTTGTATTTGGACAGCTTATGAAGGCTGTGCAGATTGACGAATATAATATCGTTATTGCGGTAAATGAGTTTGATTACTTCCTGCCGCTTCCCTCCCACATCGGTCGTGATAAGGCCTCCGAAGCGGCCGATACCGTGATCGATATGCACGATATAGTCGCCTTGAGAGAATTGGTTCAGCTCCTTGAGCGAGAGGGTCACTTTCCCCGAACGGGCTTTGTCGCTTTTGAGGTTGTACTTGTGGTAACGATCGAAAAGCTGGTGATCCGTAAGCAGAGCGATCCGAAGAGCTTCGTCCGAAAAACCCTCGTGTAAGGTGAGCGATACCCTTTCCGGAAGGAGCGAGGAGCTTCCACGCTCGGAAAGGATCTCTTCCACTCTGGCGTACTGCTTATCCGAGGCTGTGGCCAAAAGCAGTCTGTAGCCGGCATCTCGCCATTGTTCCAGTTGGTCGATGAGCAGATCGAAATTCTTGTGAAAGAGAGGTTGCGGCTGCGTCTTGAAGCCGATACGGTAATTGCCGCTCCTGCCGCTGCCGGTGGCGATGGTCGTGAAGCCATTCAGCTTGTCCATCAGCTCCCCGGGCGATGTGAGCCGCTCCTGCATGGCTTCGAGCGATCCGAATCCTTCGCCGTCATCGAAGAGCGGAGCATCGGTAAACACCGCTTGCAGACGATCCTCCAGAAACGGCCTGTCCGGCAATACGATGATCGTATCCTTCGGGAATAAGCCGAGCAGACACTCCTCGGCACGAGCATCTCCTGCCACATCAGGCATCAGTACGACTTCGGACAGCGTCCCCACCGAGAGCTGACTCTCCACTTCGAAGAGACGGATGCTTTCTATCTCGTCGTCGAAGAAGTCGAGGCGTACCGGCAGCTCGCGGCTGAAAGAAAACACGTCCAGCAAACTGCCTCGCACGGCAAATTGCCCCGGCTCATAGACGTAATCGGTTCGTTCGAAGCCCCATTCCAATAGAAGGTCTCTGAGAAAATCCCGATCCAACCGGTCTCCCTGACGGATGCTGTGCATCTCTTTCTCCAGTATGCTGCCGGCGATCACGCGTTCGGCCACGGCTTCGGGATAAGAGACGACAAGCGGACAGCTACCGTCCATCGAAAGAGCGGCCAAAGCCTCGGCACGAAGTACCTGTTGTGCCGCATCGGTATGCCCGTATTTGATGGCTCGCTTATAGGAAGAGGGGAAAAAAAGTGCGCTTCCCTCTCCTCCGAGTTGCTCCAAATCGGAGAAGAGGTAGCCCGCTTCTTCCATATCCGAAGCAATGCACAGGACAGGGCGACCGGATTCGTGCAGCAGTTTCACTATAAGGGCGGCCGATGACCCGCAAAGCCCGTCGAGAGCTACGTACTTCTCTCGGCCGAGGGCTTTCATCAAAGCCTGAACGCCGTTGTGCCGGCGAAAGAGGGAAAGAATATCGATTGCTTGGGAAGATTTGATTATGAGACAAAAATAAGCGGTCTAATTGAATTCGTTTTCTCTTTCAATCAGGGAGTCCGGTTAAAACTTTTTTCTCATAATGCATGTTTTAACTGCGTAGGCTGCTTATTTCACATACAGAGTGTATAACACAGGGGCTGCTAATTCGGCTGTTGTACTCCTTGTGATATAACTCGGAAGTCTGTCGTTAGAGCCAACGCTGAAATCAAAATAACAACACAAAAACGATTGGTAAGATGAAAAACTATGTGATTCATAAATCAGAAACTCGTGGCAGGGTCAATTTTGGCTGGTTGCAATCTTTTCACACATTTAGCTTCGGCAATTATTATGATCCCGAACGTATTCATTTCGGTGCTCTTCGAGTAATCAATGATGACACTGTGGCTGCAGGCAGAGGTTTCGATAAGCACCCTCACGACAACATGGAGATCATTAGTATTCCATTAGAGGGTGATCTTGAGCATAAGGATACATTGGGAAATATTGCCGTGATCAAGCAAGGCGACATTCAGGTTATGAGCGCGGGAACCGGTATTCAACACAGCGAATACAACAAAAACAAGGATCGTCTGACAAAATTTTTACAAATCTGGATCTTCCCCAACAAACAGAACGTAGCCCCTCGTTATGACCAAAGGACACTAAGAACAGATGACATGATCAATCAATTCAGACAAATACTATCTCCGAACGAGAATGACGAAGGAGTCTGGATACATCAGGATGCATGGTTCCATCTGGGAAAATTCGATGAAGGCATTACTACTGAATATAAGATAAAATCTAAAGGGAATGGTATATATGCTTTCATCATAAACGGAAAAGCTACTATTGCCGGACAAGAACTTAGTTCTAGAGATGGTTTTGGTATTTGGGATGTGGATAGCTTGTCTGTTACATCAGACACCCCCGGCACAGAGATACTGCTAATGGAGGTGCCTATGAAATTTTGAGAGTATTAAACGTAAGAATCATTTTAGAAATTAATGCGCGAAGATGGATAAGAATAAAGAACTGGGGATTTTGATTTTACGCTTTTCATTAGGCTTAATGATGTTGTTGCATGGAATAGCAAAAATTACCGGAGGCATAGATCCTATACAAGGGATGCTTACATCAAAGGGGTTGCCTCCATTTATAGCCTATGGAGTTTATATTGGAGAGGTAATCGCCCCTTTGCTCTTGGTCCTGGGTGTAAGGACTAGATTAGCCGCACTTGCATTTGTGTTTAATTGTGTAGCTATTATATGGTTAGGAGAGCACTCTATTGTCAGCTTAACTCAATATGGTGGATGGGCGGCAGAACTTCCCGGACTATTCCTGTTTGGAGCATTGGCATTGTTCTTCACCGGAGGAGGAAAATATGCAGTATCAAGCACAGACAAATGGGACTAACACAATCTACGATCTAAATAAAAAAAGCGAAACTGGAATGTTTCGCTTTTTTATTTTCGTTTTTCTAAAAAGGGAAGAAAACGAGGAGAATCCTCGTTTTTACTTGATAATTAACGTCTCAGTAAGGGGTAATTTGTCTTTAGCTTTGACTTCTGTGATAGGTTTGCCAAAAGGCATTTGGGCAGTCAAGATCCAAGAAGGATCGACGCCGGCAAGAGCTTTGATGTCATTGTCAACCATACCGATATAGTGCTGTAAGTTTGCACCGAAGCCGAGCGAGTCGAGACCCATCCATACCGTATGCTGGTGTGAGCCTTGCGTTTGTTGTGCCCAAAGAGGGAAATTTCCGGCATAAGCAGGGAAAGAGGCCTGAAGATTTTCTGTTATGGATGGCACATCAAAAAAGAGAATAGTGCCGATCCCATTTGCAAAAGCCTGACGTAATTTAGATGCCGTATTCGCTTCATAGGCTTCCTGCCCCATTATGGAAATCAAGGCATTCTCAACAAGTTTCCAATGGGTATCATGAGCTTCACCAGTAAGCAATACCATCCGTACAGGTTGGGAATTGAAAGCAGAAGGAACTGTTTGCAGTACGTGGCCGAGAAATTCTTCGACGATTTCACGCGAAACCACCCATTCTGGGTGAATAGCATAGTGAGAGTGACGATGCGCAAGGGCATCCTTTAGTGTTTCTATTTTTGTATTCATAATGTTTTGTCTGGCACGATTTGAGGTGCCTTATAATTTTATAACAGAGAGTTCTTATTTATTGTTTTACCTCAACTAATTCGATTTAGCGGATCATGAATCTCAACTATTTGGTATTAGATGAAACTTTGTTCAAGAACTATAATTGCTCCGATTTCAAGATCTTTTACATCGAATAGATGTCTTATAAAAAGTTCATAAGTTTTCTCTTCCATTTCTCTGTTTGGTACTAAGTCGATTTTCTTTTATGCAAGATATTTCGTGGAATCTGCAAAAGCTATTTTGACTATAAGGAGGCTGCAAGGGCAGATGAGTCGGACTAATGTTGTATTTTTGGCGC
Source organism: Porphyromonas gulae DSM 15663 (assembly GCF_000378065.1). Lineage (GTDB taxonomy): Bacteria > Bacteroidota > Bacteroidia > Bacteroidales > Porphyromonadaceae > Porphyromonas > Porphyromonas gulae. The sequence continues at coordinate 10,034 of NZ_KB899147.1, forward strand.
ATGGAAGGCCGTTTTTTAATGTAATAGTATATGGAAGATAGAAGCAATCTTTTTCGCCTCAGTGCTTTGATGGGTTTGATCTTTGGTGCATTCTGGTGTCTGAAGTACATCTGCGTGATGCTCGCATTCGGGATTCCTTTCATGCTGCTGCTGTATATTCCGCTCACTTGTTTCGTCCCTTTTCTGGCTTATATCCTGACAAAGCGTTATCGGAACGTGCTACCGCAAGAGATGCGTTTCAGCTTTATGCATGGATGGCAGTTTTCTACTTTGCTCTATCTCTTCGCGGCTGTATTGGTTGCCATCCCTCACTACTATTTCTATGCCGAGATAATGCCGGCACACATGCCCGATATTATGGCACAGCTGGAGCAGTCCTCCGGACTTATGACCCAACTCTTCGGTACCGATGAGTGGCGCGAGGTGATGGAGCAGATGCTCAAGGTGCGTCCCATGTCGCGTGTGATCAATGATATTTCATCCAACTTCTTCTGGGGAGCTTTGTTCTCCATTCCGGTAGGGCTGATCCTGAAAAGAAAGGCTGCGTCGGACAATATGCATTCGTTATGATAGATATTTCTGTAGTAATCCCTCTGCTGAACGAGGCCGAGTCGATCCCCGAACTTTTTGCCTGGATCAGGCGTGTAATGAATGAGCATGGCTATTCCTATGAGGTCATCTTCGTAGATGATGGGAGTACCGACGGCTCCTGGAGTGTGATCGAACGTTTGCGAGCAGAGCATCCCGAGGTCAAAGGGATCAAATTCCGCCGCAACTACGGCAAGTCGGCCGGTCTCCAATGTGGTTTTGCCCGCACACAAGGGCAGGTAGTCATAACGATGGATGCCGATTTGCAGGATAGTCCGGATGAGATCCCGGAGCTGTACCGGATGGTGACAGAAGGGGGATATGACTTGGTAAGCGGTTGGAAGCGTAAGCGGTACGATCCTCTGTTCAGCAAGAATCTGCCCTCAAAGCTTTTCAATGCTACAGCCCGAAAGCTGTCCGGCATCAAGCTACACGATTTTAATTGTGGTTTGAAAGCATACCGACACGAGGTAGTGGAGAATATCGAGTTGTACAACGATATGCACCGTTACATTCCATATTTGGCCAAATCCGCCGGTTTCGGACGCATCGGGGAGAAGGTAGTACAGCATCAGGCGCGTAAATACGGCTCGAGCAAGTTCGGTATCAGCCGTTTTTTCAATGGCTATCTCGATTTGCTTACGCTTTGGTTTATCAGCAAGTTCGGACGCAAGCCGATGCACTTCTTCGGGCTGCTCGGTTCAGGCATGTTCCTAATCGGCTTCATAGCTTTGGCCGTTGTCCTTGTCAATAAGTTGTCCGCTATAATCATGCATACGCAGGCACCTTTGGTGACGGATCGGCCTTATTTCTTCATAGCGCTGACGGCGATGATTATCGGCACGCAACTGTTCCTAACCGGATTTGTCGGTGAGATGATCAGCCGCCAGGCTTCGGACAGAAACAACTATAAAATAGAGAAAGAGATATAATGAAACAGATTCCTCAAGATTTTCGTTTGATAGAAGATTTCTTCCGCACGCGCAGATCCGTACGCAAGTTTATCGATCGTCCTGTGGAGGAAGAGAAGTTGATGGCCATCCTCGAAGCCGGACGCATAGCTCCTTCGGCACATAATTACCAGCCGTGGCATTTCCTCGTGGTCAGAGAAGAAGAGGGCCGCAAACGCTTGGCTCCCTGTTCCCAACAACCTTGGTTCCCGGGTGCCCCCATCTATATCATCACGCTTGGCGATCATCAAAGAGCATGGAAGCGAGGAGCGGGCGATTCGGTAGACATCGATACCTCTATCGCCATGACTTATATGATGCTGGAAGCACATAGTCTGGGACTCGGATGTACGTGGGTCTGTGCTTTCGATCAAGCTCTTTGTTCGGAGATCTTCGACATCCCTTCGCACATGACACCTGTTTCCATATTGGCTCTCGGCTATGGCGATCCGACCGTACCTCCGCGTGAGGCTTTCAATCGCAAATCCATTGAAGAGGTAGTCAGCTTCGAGAAATTATGAAACGTTGGTCAGGTTTAGCGGCCGTTCCGGGGATGATCGTTCTCGGTGCGGCCTTTTTTTCTTGCCGAAAAGCACCTGCCTATACGGTATTGCAGGGGGAGATATTCCATACCTATTATCATATTAAATATAAGGGAGAGGCAGATCATTCACAGCGAGTGGATAGCGTATTCAGAGCTTTCAGTCATTCCCTTAATCCGTTCGACAGTACCAGTATCATAGCCGGAGTGAATCGGAATCTTCCGGTTAGGACGGACAGTATGTTTCGCCGTGTATTTCGTCGGGCGCAGGAGATTGCAGCCGTTTCCGGCGGTTCTTACGATATTACTTGCTCTCCACTGATCAATGCTTGGGGATTCGGTTTCGAACATAAAGAAGACGTGACTGCACAGTTGATCGATAGCATCAAGGCGTTTGTCGGTTACCGGAGGGTACGATTGGACGGCGAGACGGTTGTTAAGGATGATCCGCGCATTACGCTGAACACCTCTTCCATCGCCAAAGGATATGCTTCGGATCTGGTGGGCGAAGCCTTGGCTGCTCATGGGATCGGGGACTATATGGTAGAGATCGGTGGAGAGGTTGCTTTCAATGGCCTCAATCCTCAAGGCAAGCCTTGGCGCATAGGAGTAAGTAAACCGCAGGATGACAGTCTGGGCTTGGCGATGCAGGAGTTCGAACTGGTCGTAGAGCTTAGTGGAAAAGGAGGCTTGGCGACATCGGGCAACTATCGGAATTTCTATGTCCGGGATGGGAAGAAGTATGCACATACGATCAATCCGCTTAGCGGCTATCCTGTGCAGACGGATGTGCTGAGTGCCACAGTCATTGCTCCCGATTGTATGACGGCTGATGCCTTGGCTACTACTTTTATGGTGGTCGGTTCGGAGCGTGTTCCTGCTATTGCAGCCAAGTTCTCCGGTGTGGACTATATGCTTATTTTGTCCGATGGAGGCGGTTCTTATAAGACTGTGATGAACGAAGGCTTCCGGAAACGAGTAGCCAAGTAATCGAGCCTCGTCTGTAATCCTCCAAGCCTCTGTCTTTTTCTCTTCGGATCGGTACAATCTTTTAGAACGGGATCGCATCTGTCGTAACTGAACGAAAAAGATTTGGCAGACAGTTCGGGGAGATTCTCCATACGGCCAAGTCACAATAAAAAACAAGAGAGGGTATGCACCGCGGTGGGCATACCCTCTCTCTATTTATTGTTCTTTACTCGTTAGGCGATACCGCTGAAGCCCATGAAAGCCATAGCCAATATACCGGCAGCCAAGAGTGCCGAAGGTATTCCCTTCATAGCTTTGGGGAGATTGGTCATATCGAGTTGCTCTCGAATACCTGCGAAAGTAACCATTGCCAAGGTGAAACCGATAGCCGTGGATATTGCATAGACGAAGCTCTGGAGCAGGGTATAATCCTTCTGGATAACCAAAATAGCCACACCGAGCACACAGCAGTTCGTCGTAATCAAGGGCAAGAATACACCCAGTGCCTGATAGAGGGGAGGAGATACTTTCTTGAGTATGATCTCCACCATCTGTACCAAGGCGGCAATGACCAAAATAAATGCAATGGTCTGCATAAAGCCCAATCCGAAACGATCCAAAACGAACTTCTGAATCAGGAAGGTAACCAAGGTAGCCAGTGCCAATACGAATGTCACGGCTGCACCCATACCGATTGAGGTGTCTACCTTCTTCGATACGCCTAAGAATGGGCATATACCGAGGAACTGCGACAGCACGACGTTATTAACGAAAACCGCCGCTATGAATAACATGAAAAATTCCATAATGATGCCAATTACTTAAGTGAGTTATGCTTTTTTCTTCATTTTGTTCACCAAGGCAATCAGGTAGCCCAAAGCGATGAAAGCTCCGGGTGCCAACACGAAGATCAATGCTCCATAGGATTCATTGAAAACTGCAAAGTCGAAAAGCTTACCGCTACCCAAAAGCTCACGGACAATACCGAGAACAGTCAAACTGAGGGTAAAGCCCAATCCGATACCGATACCGTCGAACATGGAGTGTAGCAGACCTTTTTTCGATGCAACGGCTTCAGCACGACCGAGTACGATACAGTTCACCACGATCAGTGGGATGAAGATACCGAGACTCTTGTCCAAATCCGGCATATATGCCTTGATAAGCATCTGCAATATCGTCACGAAACCTGCAATGATCACAATAAAAGCCGGGATACGAACCATATCGGGGATGAGATTCTTGACCAAGGATACTACCATGTTGGAGCAGATCAATACAAACATGGTGGCCAGTCCCATACTCATACCGTTGATGGCCGACGTTGTCGTGGCCAACGTAGGACACATACCGAGGAGGAGGACGAATGTCGGGTTCTCCTTGATAATGCCGTTTATAATAACACTCAAATTCTTACTCATTGCGCTTCGGTATTATCTGTGTTAGTATTTATCGTAGAATCAGCCTGAGTAGTATCGACAGTTGCCTCAGTCTGTCCGGCACTGCCTTGAGCGGCTTTGAAACCTCTGTAGGCGCGATCCATAGCATCCAAAAAGGCACGACTACTGATCGTAGCGGCTGTGATGGCATCTACCTTACCGCCGTCTTTGGTAACGGCAAGAGGCGTATCGCTCATCTGTACGCCACGTACATCTTGGATCAGTCCTTCTTTTTTGGCAGGAGTCTGGAACCACTCTTGCATCTTGGCTCCGAGGCCGGGCGTTTCGCTGTGGCTGAGTACGGAGAAATCGTGGACTTTGCCGTCCATATCGAATCCGTACATCACTGTGAACTTACCGCTAAAGCCCTTGTCCGTATAGCTTTCCACTGCGTAACCCACTACTTCCTGCCCTTTTTTTGCCGGGAATACGGTGAGTTTGGCTCCATCTACATCAACTTCGAATCTCTCTTCGTACGGATTGTTGTCGAAGGCATTAACTACCAGTTTGATAGCAGCCACTTTGGCATCCACTTCCGCTTTTGCAATGGGCTCTTTCGTTATTTCGTTCATCATGCCGAGGGCGGCGGAAACAACGATACAGAAGCCCGTCAAAGAGAGCAACATATTGGGGAGTGACGATTTTAGCTTTTTCATTTGTTCTTTCCTCCAAAATGTTTAGGTTTCATATAAGTATTGATCAGAGGCGTCATGCCGTTCATAATCAGGATGGCGAATGACATCCCTTCCGGATAAGCCCCGAATGTACGGATCACAACCGTGAGCAAGCCGATCAGACAGCCATAGAGGATCTGTCCGGACTTGGTCATCGGCGAAGTCACATAGTCCGTAGCCATGAAGATGGCTCCGAGCATCATACCACCGGAGAACAGGTGGAACCACGGAGTAGCGGGGAAAGATGTCGGGCTGGCCAAGTGCAGAATGCCTGCCAATACGATCACGGATGCGAAAATAGACACGGGGATATGCCACGTGATAATCTTCTTGTAGAGCATATAGACCAATCCGAGAAGCAGCGCGATAGCACTGACTTCACCCAAAGAACCGGCTTCACCGATAAACATGTGCAGGTCGGTGGGGATATTGGTCAAAGCCGAGGTGTCGCCACTCATCGCCGCTTTCATCAGACCGAGGGGGGTAGCACCCGTCTCGGCATCCAGATAGGAAGTCATCTGTCCTTCGGTAGGCCAGAGAGTCATCTGGGCAGGGAAAGAGATCAGGAGGAATACACGACCGACCAAGGCGGGGTTGAAGATGTTGTTCCCCAAGCCGCCGAAGGACATCTTGCCCAATGCGATAGCTACTACTGCACCGATGATAATGATCCAAACGGGCAGGTTGCTCGGCAGGTTGAAAGCCAGCAATACGCCGGTCAAGATCGCTGAGCCGTCCATGATGGTCGGCTCCTTGCCCAACATATATTTGCTGATCAGGAATTCCACGATGCAACAGGTAAGAACGGACACTGCCGTTACGATCACCGCACCGATTCCGAACTGATATACCGACATGGCCAAGGCAGGCAAGAGGGCAATCAGCACGCCATACATATTCTTTTTGATGCTGTCTCCGCTGTGGATGTGCGGTGAAGGAGAAATGATAATTTTATTTTCCATCGCTTATTTCCTTTCTTATTGCTTACGTGCTCTTTGGATGCCCATCACAGTCTTCTTGGCTTGGCGGATATAATCCAGCAGAGGACGGTTGGCCGGACAGGTGAAGCTGCACGAACCGCATTCGATACAGTCAACCACGTTGCCTTTTTCCGCTGTTTCCCAGCTCTTATATAAGGTGTCGCGCATCAGGAAAGCCGGATTGAGTCCCATCGGACACACTCCGACGCACTTGGCGCATCGGATACAGTCGTGCATAGGCTTGCGGACTGCCTCTTCTCTGTCGAGAATCAATACTCCGGAGCTGCCTTTGGTCACAGGCACATCCGGTGATAGCAGTGCGCGCCCCATCATCGGACCTCCACCGATGATCTTGCCCGTATTCTCCGGCAGGCCACCTGCTGCTTCGATCAGAGCCGCAATAGGAGTACCTATACGAACGAGGAGGTTAGACGGGCGAGACAGTTTTTTGCCTGTGACCGTCACGATGCGCTCGACCAGAGGTTTGTTCTTCTGTACCGCTTCGTATACGGCGAATACCGTACCCACGTTTTGTACTACGGCACCTGTGCTGATAGGCAGGGCACCGCTTTTTACCTGCTTGCGGATCACTGCGTCGATCAGCTGCTTCTCACCACCTTGAGGATATTGCACCTTCAACGGCATTACCTCTATGCCCGGATATGCAGCGGCCAGTTTGGTGAGGTGAGCGATAGCGTCTTTCTTATTATTCTCAACTCCGATAACGGCCTTGTTTACCTGAATGGCTTTCATCAGGATGCTCACGCCGATCATGATCTCTTCGCCGTGCTCCAGCATAAGGACGTGGTCGCTCGTCAGATAGGGCTCGCACTCTACGGCGTTGATGATCAGGATCTCGGCTTTGTTGCCCGGAGGAGGGGATAGCTTCACATGGGTAGGGAAGGTAGCACCACCGAGACCCACGATGCCGGCAGCAGAGATTTTGGCTACGATTTCTTTTGCATCCAGATTGCATCCTTTGACGATGGCCGGTGAGCGATCGATGCCCTCTTCCCATTCGTCGCCTTCTACGTTAATGAAGACTGCGGGCTTGGGATAGCCGCTTGAGTCGTATACGTTATCGATCTTCAGCACCTTACCTGACACAGATGAGTGGATATTGGCTGATACGAATCCTCCGGCCTGAGCAATGATAGTCCCGACCTTAACTTCATCCCCTTTCTTGACCGTGGCAGTTGCCGGTGCCCCGATGTGCTGACCAAGAGGGATGACTACTTGTGAGGGGATAGGCAACACCTCTACGGGCTTGCCTGCCGATAACTTGTTTTCGGGGGGGTGAATACCACCGATTCGGAAAGTCCTCAACATAATAATTCTATGTGGTCTTTGTTGTTATTTATTCCTTAGACAGTCTCTTGTGCCGGTGCGGCAGCTTCTGTGGCGACAGCCGGCTCCACTTTCTTCTTCGGTGGGAAGTTCAGCTCGTGGATGGCATTCGTGGGACATACGTCCACACACTTGCGGCACATGCGGCACTTGGTGTGGTCTATGTACGAGAGGTTGTTCTCGATAGTGATAGCCTCGAACTGACATTGCTTCAAGCAGAGCGAGCAGCCGATACAAGCATTGCTACAAGCTTTCTTGGCGGCACCGCCTTTGTCCTTGTTCACGCAGCTGACAAAGATACGACGGCTCTTAGGCCCTTTCTTCCGGAGCTCGATGATCGATTTGGGACAGGCCTTGACACATGCACCACATGCCGTACAAGCATCCTCCACCACTTCCGGCAGCAAGGTTGTCGGGTTGATGCGGATAGCATCGAATCCGCAGGCATCCACACAGTCGCCCAATCCCAGACAGCCGAAGCTACAGCCCGTGTCTCCGCTATATAGCGAAGCGGCTACTGCACAGCTGGAGGCTCCATCGTACAGGTTCGTACGCGGACGAGCATCGCAATTGCCATTGCAACGAACCACGGCAATCTTCGGATCCTGAGCAGCCGCAGCCATGCCGAGGATGTCGGCTATCTGCCCCATCACCGCTGCTCCCCCTACGGGGCAGAGCAGTCCTTCGAGGCTTTCGGCTTTGACGCAGGCATTGGCAAAACCGGAGCATCCGGGGAAGCCACATCCCCCACAGTTGGCTTGAGGGAGTACCTCTGCAACCAGTCCGATGCGTGGATCTTCCTTGACCTCGAACTTCTTTGCGGCCAAAAACAAAACCAGTGCACCAATGGCACCGATTGTGGCCAAAACAATCACAGTAGTAAGTATCATATTTGTTTGTTACTGATTATTTTTTCGAATAGTAAATACCAAACGTCGGCTCAGTTTGCCGTTGAATAACCGGAGGATCAGGTAGTACACCCCCAAAGCCCCCAGTGAGATGAGCGTACTCATGCCCTCGTCAAGCCTCAGAATACTGATGGTCAGGACGAGCATAAGCAGCAACAAAATCAAAGGAACAATGAAAGAGAGGACGACAGCAAGGCGTCCCATGGCACTGTGACCTTCCAGCAAAACCCGATCACCTTCGCGGATGTCAGGTGCGGGTCCCATTACGGTGATATATCGATCTTTGCAGTCTGTAGAGGAGCAATAGCCGGCGGCATGACAACCGGCGCATGCGCTTTTCTGCTGCACACATACCGTTATCTTGTCGGCTTCCACTCGGCTGACAACTCCGCTATGACTGATAATCTCGCCCATTTCAAATAGTTAGGCAAATGTGGTTGTCTTTTTGATTGATTGTCTAAGGCGAACAACTCTAATGATGCGGCAAAAATACACAAATCTTGCTAACTCAGGTAATAAAGTAGCTCCAAAACACATTAATTCTCCCCAAAAATGGGGATTCCGTGCTCCCTTTTTGAGGAGTGTGAACGGGACCTTATCGGAAGTTATCGGCGGAGAAGAAACGGCACGAAGATCTCAGCCGAAACATCTAAGAATCAAATGGCTGCATGGGGATGTGAAATTTTGGCAATGAGCCCGAAACAATATGATCGCGAATGATCATTTCCCTTTCGGATCGTTCCGAACAATGTATATACGCCATGTTTATAGCGTTTCCTCGTCCTCCGAATTGTCGGCTTTCAGGAGGGATAGCCTGCTCCGAGCTTCTGCCAATCGGCGGAAGCCCTTGATGTCGTTTTTCGCTGTACTTGCTCTTTCCTTGTCGAGGACACGCCGGTACATGTGGATTGCACCGGTTCGGTTGCCGGTCTTTTCGAAGCATTGGGCGAGGAGCAGGCAGGCCTCGCTGTTGCCGCTATCGTATTCTATGGCATAGCGCAGATGGGATATGGCTGTTTCCGTTCGCCCTTGTTCATTGGCACATTGCCCCAGCATCGTATGTACATCGGTGAGTCTGTCCGTTTTCGGTTCGACCAGATCAAGAGCCTTCTGCAACCGCTTTTCCGCTTCCTCCCACAGCTTTTGGCGATAGGCACACATGCCCAAGTAGTATTTGGTCAGGTAGTTTTGTTCGTAGGCGGATTCGTCGGCTCGTCTGAAGCACTCTTCGGCTACGGTCCACCTATCGGCTTTGTAGTATGCCAAACCGCAATAGAAGAGATCCTTGAAAGAAGTGGGGAAATGGCCTCGACCGATGATCCGCTCATAGTCATGCAGGGCACTGTCCGCCTCCTGTAGCATCATCATGGATTCGGCATGGGCCAGAAGCACGGCCGTATTCAGCGAGTCGGTTTGCAGATAGCGTGCTGTCACCCGTTCCTGTCGGCGCGTTTCTCCCACCTGTCCGTACAGGGTAGACAGATCGATCAGGGTAAGGAAATCGGTAGAGTCCCGAAGCATCTGCTCTTCCAATAGTGCTATTGCTTGAGAAGGTTGTTGTCGTTTGTTGAGGGCTTTTGCCCTAAGGCGAATGACGGGAGGGAGCGAATCCTGTCGTAAGATACTGTCTGTGATGACCAATGCCGTGGAGTCCTGTCCGATGTAGACGAGCAGTTTGGCCAAGTCGTACCCCATGGGAATATCGGATGTGCGTTCATAGCCTTGATGCAGCATTTCGATCGCTGTGGCATAGTCCTGCATATCGATCTGCAACGCTGCCCCCAAACGATAAGCTAAAGCATCGAGAGGATCTATCCGTATGATCCTTTGGTAGACGGCAAAGGCTTCGGGATGCCGCCCCAGTTCGCTGAGAGCTTTGGCTCGGAGGTGTAGGACTTGCTCGTCTTCGAGACCGCAACTGTCTGCCCATGCCAGAGCCTCTGTGTAAGCCATACGATCAATCAGGGTCTGCATTCGGCCCAAATCATCTGTGGTCTGAGCCGTTGAGGATAGGATGGTCAGAGCAATGATAATGAGGTAGAGTAGAGGGCGTTTCATAGAGTTTATGTATTTGAATACAAAGATATACGATATTTCCGTAGATTGGGGCTCTGAAAATGTTTCTTTCCTGAGTTGAGTCTTGCAACTGTTTCTTTTGTGCTGGAGTCCTCATTCGTTCTCGTTCGAGAAAATAGCTGTTTGGTGTTCCGTAAAACGTGGCGCGGGAATTTTTTCGTTTTGGTTCGAGAAGTAAAAATTTTACGCGCCAAAGTGAGAAAATTCTCGTTCGTAAATTTTCGAAAACACGCACCACGATTGGCTCGATTCCGGTTCCGTTTTTTTTTGATTACGGCTCTCCATCGGTTAGAAGAAATTCTTGTCTTTATAAGATAGATAATTGCTATCTTTAAGAGAGAAATAGAGCCTTAGGGATAAGGTTCTGAAAATGAAGGTTCATGCAGTCGGTGGAATGACGGGAGGACTGTGGAACGAGCTTTTTGAGAGACGATGCCGAATGGCTTTTGGAAGTTGATTTATGTTGAACACAAAGAGGTTGAAGAAAGATGGCAAATGTCAAGTTATTGCTCCCATATATATTGAAATGGGAAGGCGGTTTTGTCCATGATCCTGCCGATGCAGGAGGAGCAACAAACAAAGGCGTAACGATAGCGACTTGGAGAAGAGTCGGCTATGACAAGGATGGCGATGAGGATATAGATGTCGAGGATCTCAAGTTGCTAACTGATGATGACGTCCTGAATCGTGTCTTGAAACCATTTTATTGGGATCGTTGGAAAGCAGATTTAATCGAGTCTCAAAAGGTGGCTAACATCCTTGTCGATTGGGTTTGGGGTTCAGGTAAGCATGGTATTGTTATTCCTCAAAGGATACTTGGTCTGAAGGCTGATGGAATAGTGGGCAAAAAGACTTTGCAGGCTGTCAATAGTGCAGATCCCCATGAGCTGTTTGAGTCCATCTTCGATGCACGTCGTAAGTTCTTAGAGGACATTACGGCAAGAAGCATTAAAAGATACGAGGATCGCATCGGACGCAAGGCTACCGAACGCGAATTGCTAAGGCATACCAACAAACGCTTCTTCAGAGGTTGGATGAACCGTCTTGAAGATATTAGGACGCTCTAAACCTGTAGGTTCGTTTCCTTTCAACGGATATCATCATTTGTAGATCTCCGTTGGGATAGAGTTTGTTTGTGAAATACTGAATCGGTCAGATGGGCTGTGTCATAATTCGCTTTTATGGCACAGCTTTTTTCAGAAGCCGTATATCAGCAAACCGGCGAGACCGGCAAGCAGTATCGTGAGGATAGGATGGAGCCACTTCTTGACGGTGACGAGGAAGGAAAGCAGGAACAGGAGGATGCTCCAAAGATCGGTGAAGTTCTCCTGTACGACTACCTGATCGAGGCTTGCCGAGCCGGTGGTAAACAAAGCAGAAATGAAATCCGGACGGAACGTGAGCAACAGTGCTGCAGCTGCGATCAAGCCAACAGAAGTAGGACGTACCATAGTAAAAGCGGCATCGACATAGGTGTTGCGTCTGAATCGTGCAAAAAAGGCCGAAATAATCAATACCAAAACGAAAGATGGCAGGCTGACGGCTACCGTAGCCAAGACGGATCCCCATACATTGCCTGTGACGGTATAGCCTATGTATGTGGCACTATTGATGCCGATGGGGCCGGGTGTCATCTGGCTGACGGCAACAATGTCCGTGAACTCCTGTGCCGTGATCCAGCCGTAGCGGTTTACCACTTCATCCTGAATCAGCGAGAGCATGGCATAGCCTCCACCGAAACCGAATAGCCCGATCTTGATATACACCCAGAAAAGTTGCAAATAAATCATCGGCTCGAAAGAGTTTGATCAGGAATGCATATTCCGAATACGAAAGCGGATATAACGACTATAGAGGATACCCAAAGCTGCAGCAACGAGGATAATCCACACGGGAGATACTCCGGCATACCAGACAAGAATAGCAGCAAGGATCGGGATCCAGAGCGAAACGGCTTTCATCTTCATGGCTTTCCATGTAGAGATGGCCGGAGCTGCGATCATAGCGATGACAGCAGGACGCAATCCTCGGAAAATGGCCGCAACGATCTTGTTGTCCCTCATCTGTGCAAAGAACATGGCTACAGCCAGAATGATCAGGAACGAGGGAAGAATAGTCCCCAAGGCACAAACGGCTGCTCCGGCATATCCTCTGAGGCGATAGCCTACGAAGATGGATATATTGACGGCAAAGATTCCGGGCAGGGATTGTGCAACGGCAAAAAGATCCAGAAAATCCTCCTCCGATAACCAGTGGTGCTTATCCACTATATCGGCCTTGATCAGTGGCAGCATGGCATAACCTCCACCAAAGGTGAATCCGCCGATACGGAAAAAGGTGAGGAAGAGGGATAGATATGGATTCACGACAGAAAAGAGACAGCTTGATAAAACGGACAGTCTACGGGGTTACGTTCGATTACGAGTATAGGTCGCAATATATGTGCAGTCCGAACACTCTTGGTCTAAGCCTTTAGCACATTACCTACTTCTTCAAACAAAAAGGGGATATGCCAAAGTTTGTTTTTGACACATCCCCGAATAATTGTTCCTGTATTACTTGCGGCGGCGAACCGAGCGGGTCGCAGCTTTATTTTTAGAAGCTTTGGCAGCTTTCTGCTTTTTGGGCTCGACGGCCTCTGTATTATCAGCTGCTCCCTCGCTTTGTCCGCGTGTTCGGCTGGTGATGTTTTTGCCGCGGGTCTTTTCCCGTTTCTTTCCCTTGGTTTTCTTTGTCTCCGCCTGCTTCATCCATGTGGTATCCTGTGTCACATAGAGTCCATCGCGGAAGCCTTGCAATTCCTTGTCGATGCGTTTGCTCTCCATCTTCATGGAGTCTGGCGTAGGACAGTATTCGGCCAAAGCTCGGTTGTGCAGATTTTCTGTCTTAACGATGTCGCCTTTGTAGAGATTGAGACGGAAGAAATCGTCTATCGTCGAATTGCGCGTATTGTTCAGACTGCTAAGCATCACTCGTTCACGAGCGATATAGGGGCGGATATTTTCGTAAGGAATCCAGAACAAAGGCTGATTGCGTACTTCGCCGAATTCGTCCTGGCCGGTCATGATCGGGCAAATGGCCTGAATCTTAATGTCCACATCGCTATTGGTCGGAGTGAAGTACCATTCCTCCTTTACGTAGTAGGCTTTGACTTCTGCCGAGGGAATGTCGCTATCAGCCACCTTGAATAGCTCCGCATTCTTGTTCGTACTCGGCTGGTAATAGATGCCAAACCTGTCCATAAACTCTTGGAACTTGATCTTGTACCGGTCTGTGAAGGCTTCGAATCCATCCAGATATTCATACACATCGAGGCTGTTGGAATTGATGAGTCCGAATATCGTGCTGAAGAGATTCTTGCTATCACCAATAGGACGGGGTGGGTAATAGAGTACCGCATTGGACTCTTCCATCAGGTCTACGCGTCGGTACACGACTCGTCTCCAAGGGGCATTGTCGGTCTTCTGTGTCAGACGTCTGTTGAATTCCTGAGCACGATTGGATAGAGTAGTGATCTGTTCCACCTCGGTGTTGCGCGGTGCTCGACCTACTTGCGGAGAGCGGTTGTTCGTATTTTCCTGTGCAACGGACGGGATACTGACCGTCGCTGCAAGGATCGCTCCTATGACTGCTTTGAATACTTTCATAAACACTATTAGTTCACAATTACTTCAATGGCTGGAATCTTACGTTCGATACCATCCGGACCGCGTGCAATTACTTCCGTTACGTAGAAACGTTTGCCTCTGGCCAGATTCTGTATTTGTCGTTTTTGTCTCTCAGAGAATGAAGCTCCGTCAGAAACTTCGGGGATCGAATTGCCCATCGAATCATAGAACACGAGTTGGAACTTCACCACTGTGTAGTTTACTTCCAGCAAATCGTCGTCAAGAGCAGCTTTAATGCCGCCTGCTGCCAGGATTTCTCGCTTACCCAAGCGGCCACCTTTGAAGCGTTTCGTGTTCCCCTGCACATCCTTATATTCGATATAGGGAAGAGGATCGGGCAGAGCTCTGACACGCAATGTAGTCTTTGCCATTTGGATGGTACGACCTCCTGTTTGAGCGGTGACGGAAATGATGGCTTCGCTGCCTACTTTCGTCGGCCGTGCTATCCAGAGATTGCCGCGGCGAGTAAGGGTACCATTGTTGATCGTTGCAGAAACGTTTTGCTGAGCTACACCCGGTACGGCGATATTGATCGGATTGTCTATACCGGCGTAGAGTACGTTCATCATCGTCGGAGCGACGGAAGCCATTGGTTCCGTAACGAAGTATTCGCTTTCAAAGTCACGACGAATCTTAACCCCATCGTTGCCTATCATTTCGATATATCCTTTGACCGGATATGTGCCCGGTGCACCTGCCGTAGCCGTAAATAAGCCCATGTTCTCCGGCGAAAGGAGCTTACCGTTTACAAATACGTCCGGTCTTTGCGTGGTATCCACACTGGAGAGAACGATATTGGCCTTATATGTATCGCCCGACATGACGATCTGGCTCTGTGGGATCACTTGTGCCGTGATACTGTTCACACGATAATCCCCCACATCCACACTCTTTACCAGATCGGCAAGTACTTCGCCCTGAGCATAACGCACATCGCTTTGGAGCTTGGTCAGGAGCGTAATAGCTGCTACGGTGGGCATATTCTCGAACAAAGAACTTTCCCATGATTTGCCTTTGGTACCGGATTCTGTGTTAAGGGCTTGTTCTATGAGCTTCAACTTCGCCTTATCGGTCATGAGCGTAGCGACCAGCTCGCGGAACTTGTCCACCTCCTTGCGAAGCGTGCTGCCTTTACCGTTGATCGGATTCAGCATTACTACGGAAGAAGCATCGAGATTGTCCTTTCGTCTTATATCATTGACTTTTGCATCTTTTCCATCCGACTCACGGGCAATGGCCAGCTTCAGATCATCTATAAAGGTACAGAGCGAATCCGCCTCTTTCTGTAGGACAAGGCTACGCTCATACCATACCTTCACCTTTTCGGGATTGGTGCGATAAGCCGTATTCAGCTCGGACAGCACCAGATTGTTACGCTTGTCGGAGCCGTCGATGGAAGAGGCTAAGCTCTTATCCACTTTGTCGAAACCATCCAGTACCTCACTCGATACGTTCAAAGCCATCATGGCGATGAACACGAGGTACATCAGGTTGATCATCTTTTGCCTATTGGCATTCCCATTAGAACCTACTGCCATGGCTTATAAGGGTGAGCTGCCGGATGATGAAGGATTAGAAGCACCAAAATTGCCGGGCATACCGGGTAGACCTACATTCGTTGTCAAGGCTTGGAGCAGGCGGGCATACACCTCGTTGAGTTGGGTCAGCTGGCGTGCCATACGCTCGTTTTCGTTGCGGAATGAAGAACTGTCGATGACACTATTGTCATACATATCTCGGATATGAGCCAATCCGCGGTTGATACGATCGATGGTGTCGATCTGGGAGCTGATGCTCTTGAGCTGTATCTCGTATATGGTATTCAGGCCGGAGATGTTGCGGCTGAGGTTTTCCATCTGCTGGATATACGATTGCGAATTGAGGCGCAAGCCTTCCTGATCCGCTTGCATCTGCTCGTAGCTCTCCGTCATGGCGGCTGCAGTCCGGCCGATACGGGCAAGCTGTTCGCCTGCTTCAGCCAGTTTGTCTATGCCTTCGCTCAGACGTTGGATCTGCTCTTCCGGCAGTATTCCGGTCAGTTGGGACTGGAAAGGAGCGGCAGGCTTAGGCTGTTCTTGTGGTTGCGTACCCAAAGAGGCAGAGGCAAGGCGCACAGAAGATGGCCTTTCCGCGTATGCAGCTGCTTCTTTGGCCTTTTCGCGAAGATACTCCCGACGCTGCTCCATCTCCCGACGGTCCATCGGATTCTTCGAGTCCAGTTCAGGGAAGACTTCTTCCCAGCGGTATTCCATTGCGGGTTTTTCGAATCCGGAGATAAAAAACACCAAGAATTCTGTGATCATCCCCACGAAAAGCATCTCATTGCCCATCGGCAAATGGAGCAACTTGAAGAGAGCACCCAAAATCACCACAGCGGCTCCCCAACTATAAACGATATTGAGAAGTCGGCGTCCTTTGTGACTGGCCAAATACATCTCAAGGATGTTCTTGTATCTTCTATAATGACCCATAATACTTGTTTTTCTTGTTTTGAATATAGATTGGCGATACTTATTTCTTTTTGCTGCGACGCGAACTCTTAGGAGCCTTGCCGGAAGAGAAGGCGATGGAAGTACGTACACAACGGAATCCGATATAGGAACGACCTACGTTCTGGTATTCATGGCTACGGGTAGCCGAGCGGATGAAGCGAGCCACATCTTTCCACGAACCACCGCGTACTACCTTTTGCTTCAGGATGTACGGATCCGTCAGTGCAGCTTTGTATTCCAGTTCTGGATTCAGATCCGACATTTGTTTGAGTCCGGACTCCGAAAATGCCGTGCTGGTCCATTCGGCTACGTTGCCAGCCATATCGTACAAGCCGAAATCATTGGGCGAGAAACTGGATACGCGGGACGGTATCAAATGGCCGTCAGCCGTATAGTCGCCCTCTCCGGGCTTGAAGTTGCCCAAGAAACAACCCCGTCCTGTCCTCAAGTCTTCGGTACTCCATGGATATTTATTGTTGGAATTGCCCATTCGAGCAGCATATTCCCATTCGGCTTCAGTGGGCAGACGGAAGTCGTCCATGATCTGTCCCTCAGGCAGGCGAACACCTTTGCGGAAGAATTCCGACCGCCACGCACAGAACGCCTGCGCCTGTTCCCATGAAATACCCACTACGGGATAGTCATCGTAGCCCGGGTGATTGAAATACATTCTCGTATAGATCTCGGTACGAGCATTGGGGAAATCATTTACCCAGCATGTCTCATCGGGATAGACCGGTACGATGTATGTATTGAGAAAATCGTATTCGCTGCTGAGCGGACGCGTGATGGTCTCGCTGATGATATTGCCGCTTTCGTCTATGAAAGCCGTGTCTTTCGATATCATCACTACGGCGTTGGGGTCTACCTTGATGTCCGTATTCAGATTGCGCTTTGCAGCCTTGAGCTGATGCTCGCGCAGAGCTGCCGAACGATAGTCGTAGACTTCGTACCGGTAGACCATTTGATCCGGATTTAGCTTTCGCTCACGAGTGACGGGATTGGTATAGTAAACGCTGTTGATGGCGGCTATTTCTTCCTCGGTAGCTCGCTTTTCGGAAGGAATGGGTTTGCTCCAATCCAAATGAGGAGTTACGGGTTCGCCGAACTTATTCTCGGTAATCTTGTATTCTTCGTTGCCGCCGTATGCAGGATCGGCCAGACGTTCGCGGATGATAGAGTCCCGAACGTAGTAGACAAACTGCCGGTATTGGGCATTGGTGATCTCCGTCCGATCCATCCAAAAAGCATCCACAGATATAGGGCGCGATTCGGCAGGTATGCCCCATAGGCTGTCTGCCTCTTTGTTTCCCAACACGATACTCCCTCGGGGAACCTGTATCATCCCGAAAGGCGATGGCTCATTCCATGAAGATAGCTTGGCACCGGTCAGTTCACCGCCGACAGCCCGTTTGGAAGAGCCGCACGACGAAATAGTGAAAACTCCAAACAGAAAAAAGCCTGCAAGAGCCAAAAACCTGTTCTTTCTACACATACATTATTTATATATCTGCTTCGCTGCTCTCCCCGAATCTTGCGCTAAGGCAGTTTTCAGAGGAAACGAATGCTTTTATACTTTGCATCTCTATTCTTCGTATTGCTCAATGGGAAAGAATAGCTGACCAGCAATTCGTGGCTTCCCCATGAGGCTTTAGCCAGTGCTGATGTCGGCCATTCGAAGGTATAGCCGGCATAGAACTTGCCCAACTGCATCCCTAAGCTCACTCCCACGGCTTGTGTGGGACGATACATCAGTGAGCCAAAGAAGCGGTTGTTGTATGACATTCCCATCGTCACATCCAAACGAGAGCTATGCCCGTCGGTAGCTGCAAAGATAGAAGGATGCCATGCAAATAACGAATAAATGGAACGGATATTGTATCCGGCAAGGAGATAATAATGCCTTGTCAGATCTAATATATACTGTTCATTGAGCGGAATTGCCGGAGCGGTCAGATGGTTAGAGCTGAATCCGACGTACAATTCTTTGCGGCGGTAGTATATACCTGCACCGATGTCGAAGGCCTTTCCGCTCACTCTGGTAAGGGGTATGGCCGGATCATTCTCCGTCTCAAGCTCCACCTTGGTGCCATCGAAAGCCGTATTGACGAGTCCGGCTTGGAGGGCGACGGACAGATCTCCGCCGAAGAGTTTCTGCTTGAAGGCATATTGCCCCATCAGCTCATTGATGGCAAAGAGTCCTCTCGTTTCGGTCACTACCCGAACTCCTACTCCATGCTCTCTGTCGAAGAAGCGAATAGGCGCATCGGCCAGTACGACGAAGCTCTTAGGACTTCGGGGCATGCCTTCCCATTGTCTATTGTGCAGCGCAGTGATGAAAATCTCTTTACGCATGCCGGCATAAGCCGGATTGTAGTAGCCGTATGCACGGGTGTACTGAGCCAGCAATAAATCGCCCTGAGCGAAAATATCTTCTCCTCCGGCCACGGTCAGGAGCAGGAGCAGAATGAGCGAACGGAAAGATTTATGCAAGACTGATGCCACGGTGGTAAAACGAAGCCCCGAGTGCTATTATTGCACATACGGGGCATATTCGTTTAAGGAGATTACATTTTAGTACTCCTCTTCGTTGAAGAAAAAATCCTCTTTGCTCGGATAATCCGGCCAAATATCTTCTATCGATTCGTAGATTTCCCCTTCATCTTCCATTTCCTGTAGATTCTCGATGACTTCAAGAGGAGCACCCGAACGTTGTGCATAGTCTATCAACTCATCTTTGGTTGCAGGCCAAGGAGCATCTTCCAATTTGGAGGCTAATTCTAATGTCCAGTACATAATGGTTAGAGTTTTTTGTCCAATAATACTTAGCATTTCACCTCAGTCGGAAAGATTTCTAACCGACTTCGCGCAAAAATATGCGCAAAAATAGAAGAATTCTCCGGTTTGCCAGCATATACCTTTTCAGGTCAATCGGATACCGGTCGGTTTCCTCCCATTGCTATGATCGTCCGATTCCTTTGTACCTATAGCTCTTCCATGGGTATATCGATCTCCTCATCGCGTACCGGATCATAGGCCGTCAGGCTACGCAGATTGTAGTAGTAGCTCCAGTAGTGATGCAGTGCTCTGACGAGCGAGGTGCGTGCCAGGTCCTTGGCATCCTGTGCCGCATTCAGATCGAGGGTGGAAATAGCTCCGACGGTGAAAGTCTCCACGGCAGTATGATAGCGTGCCTGAGCGATACTGTCGGTACGACGCGCCAATTCGAGGACGCGAAGCTGGTTGTTGTAGTTCTCTACCAGCAGGAATATCTGCCGGTGCCAACGCTCTTCTTCCTGTCGCAGTCGATGCTCTTCGAGACGGCGGTTGCTCTCGGCCAAGCGTATCCGACCGCGTCCGCGCCCCCAATCTACGAGAGGGATACGCACGCCTACGGAGACAGAGCTGTTGTCCTTCAGACGTCCGCCGTATGCATCGTGCAGATTGTCCGCCTGTCCGGCATATCCGATTTGGGCCATCAGTTCGATGGAGAAGCGTTCGGATTTGGCTCGGGCCAGTGAGCGATCGGCTTCGAGCATCCTGCGCTTCATCTCTCCGACGAACGGATGATTGCGTCCGGCCAGCTCCATCACCCGTTCATAGCTTACGGGTGTGAAGACCGTATCGGCCGGTATAGAGAGTGAGAGGACTTCATCCGGCTGCAAACCGAGGAAAATGCTCAGGGACATCTCCGCTCCGCGCAGGGCTGTACGGCTCGAAAGAATTGCCGAAGAAGCCGAAGCATAGCTGATCTCCACGGCTCGCAATTCGTTTTCGGATAGCTTCCCTATCTTCTTTTTGGCGCGCGCCACTTCGACCAGCTTCGCCGTGTTGCGGAGGTTGGTCTCGGCATTGTTGTACTCTTCCCGTGCCAGCAGGGCCGAAAAGTAATGATCTATGCAGCTTACGCTCACTTCCTCCGTATTGGCCACGAATCGCCGGCGAGCCTCTTCGTAGCGCACAGGTTCTATGCGGCGACTCCATTTCATTTCGTTCAGTCCGAAGAGCGGTTGGCTCAGGGTCAGGCTTATCGGTACGCTCATGAAATGCCTGTTGGCACCTTCCGTGCCGAGCGGATTGATATGCTCGAGCGAACTCACCAGAGAGAGTTTGCCGCCCGTAAGCCATATATTCTGATCCACGGATATATGCCCTGACAGGCGCAGCGCATTGGAGCGGACGAAGCTGTAAGAGCCGTCCGGCTGCTGATAGAGCGAATAGGCACGCCTGTAGTCCGGCAGTGTAGCTGTCAGGTTCACTCCGGGCAGCAGTTCCGCCCGATAGGTGCGCCACTGCCAGTAGGCCGCCCGAAGCTCTTGCAGTGCCACGGCTGCATCCACACTCTGCTTTCGTGCCAGCCGGATGGCTTCCGTGAGGGACAAAGGGGATGGATCCGTAGCGGCAACCTGCTGTGCCGAAACCTCGCTCCACGGAGTCAGGCTCAGGGAGGCAAAGCAGAGGGAGAGGACGAAAAGGCTTTTTTTCTTCATTTTTCTTTCGTTTTATTGCACCTTTCCGACGGCAAAGCTTATGCCACCACCCTTAAAAGGCTGATAATATGCAGGTTTTCTCCGATGGCGAAGTGTCCGACTGTCCGGAAACGAACACCCGAACTGTCCGAAAACGGACAGTGGACACTTCGGTCGATCGAATAAGTGACTGATAATGAGGACGGGGGATTGTTTGGCATGGCATTTGCTCCTCGGAAGGCGGTGAGCAACGAAGCTCGCACCGGAAAAAAGAAAACGATTCATGGACAGACAAGTTTCGCCCGAACGGCTCAAACGTGAAAAGCAAAGACGTTACCTCATCATAGCAGCTTCGGCAGTCATTCTCTTCTTCGGGGGATGGTGGTTGCTCTCCTCCATGCAAGGCTCCATATCCGCAGCCTCTCTGCGTTTGGGGCGGGTGGACAAAGGAGAAGTGCAGATCGCTACCTCAGCTTCCGGCGAAGTGGTACCGGCTTTCGAGGAGATCATCACTTCGCCGGTGCAGGCACGCTTGATAGCTGTGCTTAGGCATGCAGGCGATTCGGTACACCGAGGTGAACCCTTGTTGGAACTGGACTTGCAGTCCGTGCGCACGGAGTTCGAGAAATTGCAGGACGAACTGCGGATGAAGCAGACCCAACTGCATCGGCAGGAAGTACAACTCCGCGGAGAGCTCAATGCCAAGCGACGCGAACTCAAGGTCAAAGCCATGCAGAACGACCGCCGAAGAGCAGAGCTCCAGAGCGAAAGATATTTGGATAGCATCGGAGCAGGTACAACGGATAAGGTACGCGAGATAGAGCTGGCCAATCGTGTGGCAGCACTCGAATACGAGGGTATGGTGGAAAACCTGCGCGATCGTGAGGCCACGGCTGCTGCCGAACAGGCTGCTGCCCGGCTGGAAATAGAGATATTCAGGAAGACTTTGGAGGAGAAACGCCGTCAGCTGGATGATGCCCGGATCGCTTCTCCTCGTGACGGAGTGCTCACTTTCGTACTCAGCGAGGTGGGTACGCTTATCGGTGCAGGCTCTCAAGTGGCCACCGTGAGCGATCCGAAGCACTTCCGTATTCAGGCCGACATAGCGGACGACTATGCCCAACGCCTTTCGGTCGGTGCCAAAGCAGTGGTAAATCTCGATGGCCGTCGTATAGAAGGAACGGTGACGAACATCACTCCTGCTGCCAAGAATGGAGTGGTACGCTTCTATGTGGGATTGTCGGCAGACGAGACGTACGCACTGCGTTCGGGCTTGAAAGTCAGCGTCTATGTGCTCACGGCTCTCAGAAACGAATGTGTGCGGATCCCCTTCGGCAATTACTATCACGGCGAAGGCCTGTATGAAATGTACGTGCGCCGAGGCAGTACGCTGGTACGTCGGGAGGTACGTCTGGGCGGAAGCGGCGAATCGTTCGTGGAGGTCATGTCCGGTCTCGAACCCGGCGAAGAGGTCGTACTCCAGACCCTGGATGCAGCATTCCGCAATAGCAAGAAGATCAAGCTGAAAGACTGAGGACGTACGAGTCCGGGAGTCTGCCCTCCATCCGGAGAGAATGATAATAAGAAACCATAACGAAACATAACAGAACAATATGGATGCAATCAAACTGACCAACGTGAGTCGCATCTTCCGTGCCGGCCTGATGGAAACGGCCGCTTTGGAGGATATCAACATCAGCGTAAACGGCGGCGAGTTCCTTTCCGTCATGGGACCGAGCGGATGCGGTAAGAGTACGCTCCTCAACGTCATGGGTCTGCTGGACCGTCCTACCACGGGGACAGTGGAAATCCTCGGACAGACGGTACACTCCATGAACGACAAGGCTTTGGCCGCTTTCCGCAATGAAAAGCTGGGATTCGTATTTCAGAGTTTTCATCTCGTCAATACGCTCAATGTGCTGGACAACGCCATGCTGCCGCTCCTCTATCGCCGCATGAGCGAAAGCAAAAGAAGGAAGGCAGCGTACGAAGTCCTCGAGCGCATGGAAATGACGCATCGGCTGCGCCATTATCCCCAACAGCTCTCCGGAGGTCAATGCCAACGCGTGGCCATTGCCCGCGCCATTGTAGGCAATCCCGAGATTATCCTCGCCGACGAACCTACCGGTAACCTCGATTCCAAAATGGGGGCGGAAGTAATGAGTATCCTTCATCGGCTCAATACAGAGGACGGACGTACCATCGTCATGGTCACTCACAACGAATTGCAAGCCCGGGAGACGAGTCGGACCATCCGAATGTTTGACGGGCATCAGGTGGGCTAATCAGGTGAAATACAGGGTTTTAATGATCATCCTTGAGAGATGCCCGGATCGACCTCAAAAGGGGGCTAAACCAAACTATATAGTTTGACCAAACCAAAGTATATAGTTTGGTTCAACCAAAGTATATAGTTCAGTCAGACCAAACTATATAGTTTAGTCAGACCAAAGTATATAGTTTGATTCGGCCCTTCCAAAAGGATAGAAAAAGCATATCGCAAAGATGGTATCGGAGGTTCGGGACAGAGGTTCCCCCCTTCCCATTCGGACGCCTTCCGCATCCATCGAAATAACCGCACAAGAGACAGAAACAATGAAAAGATATATCAGACAATCGTGGCAAATCATCCGGCAGAATCCGGTGCTCAGCGTTATCGGCATTATCGGTACGGCCTTTGCCATTTGTATGGTCATGGTACTGGTGCAGCAAGAGTATATGAAGGTGGGAAGGTTCTCGCCCGAAAGCAATCGTTCGCGCTGGTTGGTGACCCGAGGTGCCACCATGACGACGAAGGACACAACGAGAAACATGACCATGAATACCAACTTGGGTGGGTATCAGGTATTAGAGATATTCCGCAAGCTCGAAACACCCGAAGCCGTGACCGCTTTCGAGGGACTTTCCATACCTGAGCCGGGCCATGAACCGCGCTTCTGCGTACGCGAAGGCGAGCAGGAAGTCCCCGTCACGACGAGATATACGGACGAGGCTTTCTGGCAGGTGTTCGATTTTTCTTTCGTCGCCGGCAAGCATTATACCGAGGCGGATGCCCGATCGAATATCTCCGTGGCAGTCATTACCGACAGGTTGGCGCGCCGGTTCTTCGGCTCTTCGAGCGAGGCTATCGGCCGGCAAGCTCTGATCAATGGGCGCAAATACACCGTCTGCGGAGTGGTGCGCCATGTGACCCCTTTCTGCAACTTCGCCTATGGAGATGTATGGATGCCTGTGTTCAGGCTGTACGAAGAAAGAGTGAAGAACAACCTATTCTCCAGATTCAATGTAATCTGTCTGGCCAAAAGCCCGAAGGACTTCGATGCCATCAAGGAAGAAGTCGGGGCCTTGACTGCCAAGTGCAATAGTGTGCAGGAGAAATTCAATATCAGCTTTCCCGGCCAACCTGCCGATCAGTTCACGACGATGCACCGCAAATTCCGTCGCGATGAAACCGAAGCCTCAGAGTATCGCCGTCGCTTCATTCTCCTCCTGTCGCTATTTCTGTGCATCCCGGCTATCAATCTTTCGGGTATGACTCTTAGCCGTATGCGTCGCCGTTTGGCCGAATTGGGTGTACGACGCTCTTTCGGAGCTGTCCGATCCGATATAGTCCGTCAGGTACTGGCAGAGAATATGCTGATCAGTCTGATAGGAGGGGCTTTCGGATTGCTTTTGAGTTATCTGGTCATGGCCCTCTTTCCCTCGTGGCTCCTCAGCGTGGGGAGCTGGGGAATGATGCAGGGCGACATCAACGGAGCCATGTTCAATCCCGTCATTTTCCTGATAGCTCTGATCTTCTGTGTGCTGATCAATCTGCTCAGTGCCTTTATTCCTGCCTGGCGTATATCCAAGACTCCCATCGTAGAATCCCTCTCCCACTAACCTCATCATACAGATATTATCATGCTACATCATATTATCAAGATCATCCGCGCCGAACGTCGTGCCAACCTCTGGATATGGCTGGAGATGCTCGTCGTATGCGGCCTGCTTTGGTTCGTCACGGACTATGCTCTGGCAGCCCTGCGTGCCTGGACACGCCCGTTGAACTACGATATAGAACACGTGTACCGCCTTACCCTTGCAACTGTGCAAAAAGATAAGGACGGAAAACGGAAAGAGATGTCCGCCGATCAGGGAAAAACCATGATGCAAACCCTCGATCTGATTGCTGCATATCCCGGAGTGGAAGCGGCTTGTCTCCAACAGTGGGGCGGTCATTATTCCTCTTCGTCAAGCAACAGTAGCTTTCAACTGGACACCGTATCACTCATAAACGTTGAGGATCGAATGGTTTCGCCGGATTATTTCCGTGTGTTTCGTGTCTATGGAGCCGATGGTTCTTCGCCGGAAGTGATGGTGGAACGATTCGGCAAACTTCGCATGAACGATCTCCAACGGGACTACTATCTCTCGCGCAATGCCCTCGACTATGTGGAGAAAGTCAATGGCGAAGGACGAGAAAGCGACCTCCGCTACATAGGCATGTCGGACAGCATCAACTACAACATGGTATCCGTTGTCGATGGCGTCCAAAGCGAAAAGAGTATCCGATACAATCAGACACTGCGAGGACTCATACCGGATCAGCCCAAAAACGAAGCCGAAAGTACCGGCTATGTCAGCCTGAAGCCCATCACGGAGGAGTACATTTCGCAAAACGAGCTGACATCTTACTCCGTCTATCTGCGTGTCTCTCCCGAAACGGATACGCCGGACTTCAAAGAGCAGTTTATGAAAAGGATGAAAGCCGTGACCAAGGACGATACTTATCCTGTACTGACGATGAATGCTGTCAGTGAAGACCGGGCAGGGATATTGGCCGATCCTGTCCGGCAGATCAATAATCATCTGGCCATCGGTTTCTTCCTCCTGCTCAATATATTCCTCGGCATCGTCGGCACCTTCTGGGTGCGAACCGAGCAGCGACGCGCCGAAGTAGGAATCCGCCGTGTAGTGGGATCCACGAACAGGAGCGTATTCTCGCTCATGTTCGGCGAGGGGATTATACTGATGACACTGGCTTTCGTGCCTGCGGCCGTAGCCGCATGGTACGTCATGTTCCATACCGATCTTTGCGACATCAAGGTGTTTCCTGTCGGCTGGGGACGTCTTTTGCTCGGATTGGGGTGTACTTATTTGCAGATGCTGCTGATGGTTTTTCTCGGCACATTCATTCCCGTACTGCGTGCTTTGCGTGTGCCTCCGACCGAGGCTATCCGCAGCGAGTAGGGGAGGATGGGATCCATTCCCCCACGTTCTCCCTATACCTTATTATATATAGCAGCGACAAAACGGCCGTATCGTAGTACAACGATCCGCCTAAGCTCGAAGGGGCAGGAGCCGATACAGGCCTCCTGTCCCTTTGTCGTCAGGCCTTTATTTGCAGTTTGCAAACCGGAAAAGAGACAAAACCTCCATTCATAATAGGAGATTTTGGTTCGGCTTCCCTACCTTTGTGTGCCAATAGCTCCATACGGATTTGTCGGAATTTGTTTCTTCTCAGACATTTCGTGTGCTATTGCTTGGGAAATAAACCCGACAAAACAGAAACGATACTACCTATTATAATGATGAACAGCAAACTCGAAGAACAGGCACGAGCCTACCATGCCGAAGGTAAGCCCGGCAAACTCGAAATCAGGCCTACGAAGCCTCATTCTACTCAGCACGATCTGACGCTGGCATATAGTCCGGGAGTAGCGGTGCCCTGCAAGGACATCGAACAGGATCCGGCATTTGCATACAAATACACGGCCAAAGGCAATCTCGTGGCCGTGATCTCGAATGGTACCGCCGTTTTGGGACTGGGGGATATAGGTGCTTTGGCCGGCAAGCCGGTTATGGAGGGGAAAGGACTGCTCTTCAAGATATATGCCGGTATAGATGTGTTCGACATTGAGATAGACGAGACGGATCCGAAGCGGTTCATCGAAGTAGTCAAGGCTATTGCCCCGACCTTCGGAGGCATCAACCTCGAAGACATCAAAGCACCCGAATGCTTCGAGATAGAGGAGACGCTGAAGCGAGAATTGGATATACCCGTCATGCACGACGATCAGCACGGCACTGCGATCATCTCTTCCGCCGGCCTGATCAATGCACTGATGATAGCAGGCAAAAAGATCGAGGATGTGCGTATCGTAGTGAACGGTGCAGGGGCATCGGCTTTCTCCTGCACCAAACTGTACGAATCCTTCGGTGCCAGAAGAGAAAACATCCTGATGCTCGACAGCAAAGGGGTAATCACAGCGGATCGGACGGATCTGACCGAACAGAAACGCTACTTTGCCACCGAACGTACCGATGTGCACACGCTGGCCGAGGCCATTGCCGGTGCTGATGTCTTTGTCGGTCTGTCCCGTCCCAATGTGCTCACACAGGATATGGTGCGGATGATGGCTCCCAATCCCATTGTATTTGCACTGGCCAATCCCAATCCGGAGATTACTTATGAGGAGGCTACAGCCGCTCGTGAGGATATTATCATGGCTACGGGGCGTTCGGATTATCCCAACCAGATCAACAATGTGATCGGTTTCCCTTATATATTCCGTGGAGCTTTGGACGTTCGTGCCAAGGCTATCAATGAGGAAATGAAACGGGCTGCTACGATGGCTATCGCGGATTTGGCACGGGAGGCTGTCCCCGACGAAGTGCTGCGTGCCTATGGCAATGCTCAGTTGCACTTCGGGAAGGACTACTTCATCCCCAAGCCGGTGGATCCTCGCCTGATCGTTCGCGTATCTACAGCCGTAGCACGTGCGGCAGTAGAGAGCGGTGTGGCAGAGCATCCTATTGCGGATTGGGCTGCTTATGAGGCCGAATTGCTGGGACGGGTGGGACTGATGAGTCACCTTACCCGTCGTCTTCACGAATCTGCCAAGCTCTATCCTCATCGCGTGATCTATGCAGCCTGCGAGAATCCTTCGGTGCTGAAGGCTGCCGTATCGGCACGTGCACATGGAATAGCCCGACCGATCATGCTGGGGGATGAGAAGCAAATACGGGATTTTGCCGTAGAGTTGGATTTGTCTTTGGAGGGTATCGAGATTGTTAATTACCGCTCCGATGAAGAAAAGGCTCGCCGTCATCATTATGCCCGTGTCTTTGCCGAGCAGAACTGGCGGCGCGGAGGCAATCATACCGAAGCACTGGACAAGATGTTCGATCCCAACTATTTCGGTATGATGATGGTACGCTTGGGGGATGCCGATGCTATGATCACGGGCATATACAGCAAGCATAGCTATCTGGCGGATGTGGCCAAGCAGACCGTCGGCCTGCAAGAGGGCGTCAGTCACTTTGCCACTATGCATATGGTCAGCCTGAAGAACGGGCCACTCTTCCTGGCCGATACGCTGATCAATCACAACCTTTCGGCCGAGGCTCTTGTGGACATCGCTGTGATGGCCTATGAGAAAGCACACTGTTTCGGCGTGAAGCCTGTACTGGCGATAGTCGGATTCTCTGACTTCGGAGCCGACGGCGATGCGGATAGTACGGTGGAGGCTGCGAAGGCTGTGGCCATATTGCATGAGAAATACCCCTATATTCCCGTGGATGGAGAGATGCGGGTATCCTTGGCTCTCCATGCCGAAAAGAGAGATAAGCAGTATCCGCAGAACAAGATTAAGGGGCGTAATGCCAATGTTTTGATTTTCCCGCGTCTTTCGGCAGCGAATGCATGTTACCAGCTGCTTCGCGAAGCGGACGATGCCGAGGAGGTGCTGGGCCCTATTCAGATCGGTCTGGCTAAGCCTGTCTACTTTGCCGATCATGATGCTACGGTGTCGGACATCCTCAATATCACAGCCATGGCCGTACTGGACAGCCACGCCTGTCTGATTTGATTCGAGTATAAATCCGTACAACAAATAGAGGCTGTTCTGCAAATCGTGCAGAGCAGCCTCTTTGTATTTGGGGTTTCTATCCTTTGGAGGAGTTCCCGATAGGTCGCCTTTTATCGTGCTTAAATCCGACGGACTGACTTTACTCGGTAGGACGTTCTACGCGCTTGAGTCCGCCGGTGGTTCGGCCGGCTTCCAAGAGTGGCAGGTTGGTTTCAGTCGGGATGTAGATCACGGTCTTGTCATTCAGACTGCCCTGCTGACGCACCCACAGATACTGAATGTATGTGGGCGTAAGACTGTTGTTTTCTATCCTGATGGCTTCTGCGGCTCCTTTTGCCCGTTCGATCTCAGCTTTGGCATTGAGCTTCTCTGCTTCGAGATTGGCTTTTGCTTCTTCGATCTTGATCCTTCTGTTTTGTTCTGCTTTGGAGAACTCTGCTTTTCCTGCCTGTTCGGCTCGCCAAACGTTGTACATCGGCAGCCCGAACATCAGCCCTACAATAGCAAGGACAATGATAATGAGCGACACGACGATGGTCTTTCCTTGAATCGTCGTGGAAGATTTTGTGATATTCATTGCTTTATTTCTTGAGTTTTTTGTCGGGTTAAGTACTATTTCCGGATGGGGATTTTGTCTATCCGGGCCTTATGGCGTCCCCCTTCGAAAGGCGTCTCCAAATAGGTCTTCAAGATCGTTTTGGCCTGTTCGTCCGAGATGAAGCGTGCAGGCAGCGAGAGGACGTTGGCATCGTTGTGCTGGCGAGCCAAACGAGCGATCTCCTCAGTCCAGCAAAGAGCGGCACGTACGTGGGGATATTTGTTCATCACCATGGATATGCCGTTGCCCGAACCGCAGATCGATATGCCACGATTCAGCTCGCCCTGTTCGATGGCAGAGCCTAACGGGTGGGCAAAATCAGGGTAATCGACGCTTTCGGAAGAGTGGCATCCGAAGTCTTTTGTCGTGATGCCTTGCTCTGCAAGCCATGCCTTTACGCGTTCTTTCAATTCATATCCGGCGTGGTCGCTACAAATACCGATTGTTTCCATTGTCTGAGCTGTGGTTTGTAAAAACAGATTGCCCGAAAGCCATATTCCGATCTGGAAGTCGCTTTCGGGCAGCCTGTGGTTGGTTATCAGTGGAGTATTTTCAACACTTGTTCGTACACATTCTCTGCTGTAAAGCCGAGTTTCTCGTCCAGCACCTTATACGGGGCGGAGAATCCGAAAGAGTTCAATCCCCAGACGGCACCGCTTTCGCCCACAAGGCCTTCCAGATTGACGGGCAATCCGGCTGTCAGACCGAAACGCCTGATACCGGTGGGAAGCACTTCCTCCTGATATTCGGCACTCTGCGAACGGAAAAGCCCCTCGGAAGGTACCGACACGATACGAAGTTTTACGCCGCGTTTGCGCAGCAGCTCTGCTCCTTCGACCAATGTGGACACCTCAGATCCGCTGGCCAAAAGAACTACCTCGATATTCTGATCCGTATTGACGATATAAGCTCCCTTTTCAGCCTGCAAGGCTTCTTCGTACCGGCTGCCGTTAGCAGGCAGATCAGTGATATTCTGACGTGAGAGGATCAGAGCCGTAGGAGTATGCGTATTCTCCATAGCCATCTTCCAAGCGACGGTAGTCTCCTGCACATCGGCCGGACGAAGTATCAGCATGGAGCGGCGGCCGCTGTGGTTGTGCAGCTTCTCCATCAGGCGGATTTGTGCCTCTTGTTCCACCGGTTCGTGAGTAGGACCATCCTCGCCCACACGGAAAGCATCGTGCGTCCAGATAAACTTGACGGGCAATTCCATCAGGGCAGCCATACGAACGGCCGGTTTCATGTAGTCGGAAAACACGAAGAAGGTACCGCAAGCCGGAATGACGCCTCCATGAAGAGCCATACCGATACAGAGACATGCCATGGTCAGCTCCGATACACCGATCTGCAAGAATGCCCCACTGAAATCCCCTTTCTTCATGGCGTGGGTTTTCTTCAAGAAACCATCAGTCTTGTCCGAATTGGAAAGGTCGGCAGAGGTTACAATCATATTCTCTACTTCTCCGGCAAGAGTACCCAGCACGGTGGCAGAAGCGGAACGGGTAGCCTGATTGGGTTTCTGCTCTATGGCTTTCCAGTCGATTTGGGGCGTTTGGCCGGCGAACCAGGCATCGAACTTGGCTGCCAAATCGGGATGGGTGCTGCGCCAGCGTTGTTCTTCTTCGCGACGCTCTGCCATGATCTGCTCCAGCTCTGCCAAGCGAGCGGCATACATCTCCTGAACTTCGGGGAAGATGGCGAATGGCTCGTCGGGATTGCCTCCGAGGTTCTTGACTGTCTGGGCGAATGATGCTCCGGCAGCCGATAGTGGCTGTCCATGCGTGCTCACCATATTCTCATACGAGCTGCCATCTTCGCCTACGGCACCTTTGCCCATAAGGGTGTGGCCGATGATAAGTGTGGGACGCTCGCCCTCTCCTTTGGCTTCGCTCAAGGCCTTGCGAATTTCATCCGCATCATTGCCTGCAATCTCTATTACCTTCCAGCCCCATGCACGGTATTTCATGGCTACGTCCTCGCTTGCCACCTCTTTTACCGTTGTAGAGAGCTGTACGTCGTTCGAGTCGTAGAACATAATCAGATTGTTCAGCCCAAGGTGTCCGGCGATTCGGCCGGCTCCCTGCGATACTTCCTCCTGTATACCACCATCGGATATGTAGGCATAGATCGTTTGGCTCATCATCCAGCCGAAGCGATGAGCGAGGAATTTGGCTGCGATGGCTGCGCCGACAGCATAGGTGTGTCCTTGTCCCAAGGGACCGGATGTATTCTCCACGCCGTGCATGACATCTACTTCGGGGTGTCCGGGTGTAATGCTGCCCCATTGGCGGAATGCTTTGAGGTCATCCATCGTGTACTTGCCCGTCAATGCCAGCTGAGCATACAGCATCGGGGACATATGTCCCGGATCCAGGAAGAAGCGATCGCGACCCGCCCATTGTGGATTCTTCGGGTCAAAGATCAAATACTCGGAGAAGAGCACGTTTACAAAGTCCGCTCCGCCCATGGCTCCGCCCGGGTGACCGCTTTTGGCTTTTTCCACCATTGCAGCGGCCAACACTCGAATATTGTCCGCAGCCTTGTTCATCAGCTTTTTGTCGTTCATTCCTTCTAATTATGTTGAGGTGAGATTATGTCTTAAATTATGATTGTCCTGTGACCCCGAAGACATCTTTTCCGGCAAAGGTAAGAAGTTCCGTTCAGAGCACGTGGTTTACTATATTAAATAGATGGTTTTTCGGAGGTCAAGCCCTGCTCCTCTCTCCCTTAAAGACACGATATAGATAGAATCATCCCGTCTTTCTATTCGCAAATGACTGAAGAGTGCTTCTCTCGGTACTCTCTTATCATCACAAAGGGAGCCGGTTTGCCATTACTCATGACACAGGCCTTGGCGTATGCGGTGCCCCGGCCAAACCGTTTTTATAAGTCTAACAAAATTATCTAAATTCGAGATACTCCTCAAAACTCGGAAGAGCCTCCTCCCTTCTCATCCTCTTTTGTGCAGAGGGCATGTGCCGGCTGAGAAAATAAGAAGACATGGTGCCGAAAAACGTGGGGCGAGAATTTTTTCGCTTTGGCGCGGGAACGGAAAAATTCTCGCGCCGCAACGAAATTTTTTTCGTTCCGTTTTTCCCGAAAAGCGGTTCGAGTTTTTCCAGGAAAATGGTTCGTAAATTCGTTTTCTCTTTTTCCGCTCCTGTTGAATGTCCCTCCGCTGTTCTAAAACTTTTGGGAAAGCGGTTTGCCTTCTTGGGGAGGGGGAGAGGAAGATCTTTACCTTTCGTCTTGGACTCTATAGGGTATGATCATTGGATTTTCATTCTATTACATTGTATTCTATATCAATAAGAAATACTATCTTTGCGGTCGATATTCCTATGTATGGTCATAAAAGTGACTCGAATACGCGTGCGTCCACCATACGGGGCTAACAAGTTTAGTAGAAAGAAAGTAATGTACGTTATCGTAGACATTCAGGGACAGCAGATGAAGGTAGAGCAAGGCCGTCGGCTGTTCGTGCATCACATCAAAGACGTAGAGAGTGGTGCAAGCGTAGAGTTCGACAAGGTACTCCTCGTCGATAATAATGGTGCTATCACCGTGGGTTCTCCCTTGGTGGAAGGTGCTAAAGTGGTATGTGAAGTATTGACTCCTCTTGTGAAAGGGGATAAGGTGCTGATATTCCACAAGAAGAGAAGAAAAGGATACCGCAAGCTGAATGGCCATCGCCAGCAGTTTACGGAAATTCTGGTGAAAGAAGTCGTTGCATAATCAAATCCACAAAACAGAAACACAATCATGGCACATAAAAAAGGTGTAGGTAGTTCCAAGAACGGTCGTGAATCGGAAAGCAAACGTCTTGGCGTGAAAGTTTATGGTGGAGAAATGGCTAAGGCCGGCAACATATTGGTTCGTCAGCGTGGCACCGTTCACCACCCGGGTGAAAACGTAGGTATCGGTAAGGATCATACTTTGTATGCACTGAAGTCGGGCGTAGTAGTATTTACTCGCAAGAAAAACGACCGTTCATACGTTTCGATCAAGGCCGAATCATAAAGAAAGCAGAACGCTAATAAGCAGTTAGGTAAATAGGGGGCGAATCTCTACAGGCTGTAACCGCCTTGGAGATTTGCCTTTTGTTTTTTCGATATACTATGCTGACACTCAAGCAAATCATAGAAAACAAGGAAGAAGTGATCCGTCGCCTGGCGGTGAAGCACTTCGATGCAGCCGCTATCCTCGATGAAGTCATCTCTCTCGACAGACAGCGACGCGAAACTCAACAGAGTCTGGATGCTCGCTTGGCGGAGCAAAATGCCATTGCCAAGGAGATCGGAGCTTTGATGAAAGCCGGCAAGAAAGACGAGGCAGAGGCTATCCGTGCGAAAGTAGCCGAGATGAAAGCCGAGAGCCACCATCTGGAAGAGCGGAAAGCAGATCTGGAGAATGCCATACGCCAGCAGCTTCTGCTTATCCCGAATCTGCCGCATGAGTCTGTCCCTACGGGCAAGACTGCAGAGGAGAATGTCTGCGTGAAGACAGGCGGTATAGTGCCGGAGCTTGGAGAGCACAAGCTGCCGCATTGGGATCTGGCCAAGAAATATGATCTGATCGACTTCGAACTCGGCGTCAAGATAACGGGAGCGGGTTTCCCCGTCTATAAGGGCAAAGGAGCACGTCTGCAGCGCGCTTTGATCAACTTCTTCTTGGACGAAGCCCGCAATGCCGGATTCACGGAGATAGAGCCGCCCTATGTGGTCAATGAGGACTCCGGATATGGTACGGGACAGCTCCCCGACAAGGAAGGGCAGATGTACCATGTCACGGCGGACAACCTGTATCTGATCCCCACGGCAGAGGTGCCGGTGACCAATATCTTCCGCGATGTGATTCTCTCCGAGGACGAATTGCCCATTCGCTTGACTGCATACTCGGCTTGCTTCCGACGCGAAGCCGGTTCGTACGGCAAGGATGTTCGCGGTCTGAATCGCCTCCATCAGTTCAACAAGGTGGAGATCGTCTGCATCGACAAGCCCGAACACTCCTACGAACAGCTCGATCAGATGGTCGGCTATGTCCAAGGCCTTGTAGATAAGCTGGGACTTCCGTGGCGTATCCTTCGCCTCTGTGGCGGAGACATTAGCTTCACTTCGGCATTGACTTACGACTTCGAAGTCTATTCGGCTGCCCAAGAGCGGTGGTTGGAGGTTAGCTCCGTATCCAATTTCGAGAGCTTCCAAGCCAATCGTCTGAAGTGCCGTTATCGCAATGCGGATAAGAAAGTGGAGCTTTGCCACACGCTCAACGGTAGTGCCTTGGCTCTGCCTCGTATCGTGGCTGCCCTGCTGGAAAACAATCAGACAGCCGAGGGCATCCGCATCCCCGACTGTCTGGTGCCTTATACAGGCTTCTCGATGATCGATTGATAGTCGCTTCCCTTACTCGCCCTTTGGGTAGAAGTCGAGTTCGAAGCGAATATCTTCGCATAATTCGTACAAAACCGGTGCTGTGTCTTGGCTCGATTCGGGCAATAGGCACAGCACTTTTTTTGTCCGCTCTGCAGAGCCTCGCCCATATCGCTTGAGCAGAAGAGCAGAAGCGCGCCGAAGCTCCGCTTTTTGTTCCTCGTCGGAGAGGTAGAGAATGGCCGGTGCTAAGAGTTTCTCTGCCGGCACGTCTTCCGGAAAGATGCCGCGTGTAAACAATCGGGCTGCAAGCATCAGTGCTCCCGTCATCATGTCAGGGGTAGTCGCTTCACTCTCGATCCATCGAATGATGCTTTGCATTGCTTCGGGCATTCGCTCCAGCAGATTGGCTGTCAGTTGCTCGCGAAGTTCCACATTGTCGGCCTCTCGGAGGAATCTCGTTGCCCGCTCGTGAGTCAATTCTTCGGCCGGATAGATCATCGTGGCGAGTATCTTCGTCTCCCTTACATCCCGTCTCCACAGATAGTCGGCCAATGGAGCGGATGCGTCGGCCGTGCGAGCCAGCCGGAGCAGGTGTTCGCGAGTGACTCCGAAGTTGATGCCGTAGTGGAGTCCTTTCTCTCGCATACTGGCCGATAGTACACCGTCCATCGCTCGTCGGAGGTGCGAGCGCAATCTTCTTGCCTCCTGCAAGAGCGGACTGTCTGCAGGCAGGAAGCCATATTCCGCGCTGTAGCGAAGCATTTGTTCGGCATAGCCTTCCGTGTATTCTATCGTTGCATCCGTAAGCCTGCCCTCCGAATTATATACGGGTCTCAACCGAGGATTGACAAATCCCTTATACGGAGCAATATCCAGCTTGGCATAGCGCGTCAGCACTTCCTCGTGCAAGAGCGGATCCACGTGGACGGCATAACGCTCCACCAACGCCTTGCCGGCGGTATAGTCGCCCTCGCTCTTGATGCGTTGCACCTCGGCCAGCAAATCGGCAATGATCGCACGCACCGCTTCATAGTCCTCGATGACGAGTGTCGTCTTGCCCCCTTGGCAAACCAGCGACATAGCCCCCGGTCGCTCGGCATGCTCCAAGACGTAACGGGCTATGAGCGCACGGTTGCGCATGTGCGCCTCCTCTATCACCTCTCCTCGCTTGATACGCACGAGTTGGGTCATCAGACCGTTGAGCATGTATTTGTAATAATTGGCTTTGTAAGCGTGGGGATCGGTCAAAAGGCCTAATTCGATCATTTTGGGATCGGCCAGAAAATAGAGAGCAAAGAGGTCAGCGCGCGTCTCCTCCAGCGTGGAGGCATGTTCTCCCAGTGCATCGCCCGATACACCGGGGAGTAGCTGTCCGCTGCCATGTCCGAGGCATTCGTGCAGGTCGGTGTGGAGACTGTCCGTCAGGTCGGCATGCAGTTCTACGTGTCTGCGTACTTCCTCGTCAGGGATAAACTCCTCGTACAGACCCGTCCCTCGTGCAGCATGGTTGTATGCATCTGTGATATTGTCGATGGTGACGGACTTGGATCCGTGTTCGGCACGAATCCAGTCGGCATTCGGAAGGTTGATCCCTATTGGAGTGGCAGGATAGCTGTCGCCGGCTATGGTCAGCACATTGACCACCGTAGCCGATATGCCACGGGGATTCTTCTTACGGAAACGTGCATCGATAGGCGAATGAGCTTCGAACCAACCTGCATGTTCGCTGATGATGCGCGTACGTCTGCCGGCTTCTTCGTCCTGCATGTGTACCAATCCCTCCCAACTGCCGTGTATGCCTATCGGATCGGCATATACTTCGGTGAATCCGTTGATGAAGTCGATCCGCGTGCGATTGTTTTCCACCCAGCGGATACAGAACCGGTCGTACAGCCTGACGTCTCCTGTGCGGTAATAGTCGCACAGCAGTCGTATGCACGTAGCCTGTTCCTCGTTCTCCGTGTATGGTATGGCAGCCTCCAAAGAAGCGACTACGGCTTCTATGGCCGGACCGTACAATCCGTCTGTGCTGCAAACCTCGTCTTTCAATTCGCCCGAAGTCGAACGAATCAGACGTGTATTCAGCCCGAAGCTCGGTGGATAACTTTTCTCTTTTTCGGGAAGAGCTTCTATCAGGTTTTTGTAATGGCTTTCCGCTTCAGATCGGGTGATACCCGGTGCATAGAAATTGACCGAAGAAGCCTTGATAATATCCTCTTCACCGCTCTGCTCCGTCTGTTTGGGTAGAAAATCGGCATCGTACAATACGCGCTCCAAAAGCACCTGTTCTTCCGGCTCCAGCTCCACTCTTGCCTCTCTTAGGGAGTCCCTCAAGAACTCCGGACTGAAACGGGCTATGAATTTGGCTCCGCTGTAATGGTGGTGAATGCCATTGGCAAACCAGATACAGAAGAGGTATTCTTCCAGCAGAGCAAAGTCGTCGGTTTGTTCCGATTGGCTAAGATGGATGTAAATATGCTCCATCAGGCTGCGTACCCAGAGGTTGTAGCGGCAGTTCTGTATGGTCGTAATGTCTCGCCCACGCAGGGCGGCTTCCGAGAGGTGGTAGCAAAGCATCCTCTGCTTAGGGGTCAATGTGCCGAAGAGATCGGCTCGATAGCTGAGTACTTCTATATCTGCAAATCGGGCTATGCGCTCTCCCGATCGGTGTTCGGTTGTTTCTTTTGTCATTGTGATTGAGGCTTTGAGTCAATAGGGGAGGGGAATAGTTTTCTCCCGTGTGAAACGACATGGTGCAAATTTAGGACAAAGGCAAAGAATAAAGCGGAATATAGCCGCAGACCAATCCGATATGGTACACTCAAAATCCGACTGAAAAATCAATACAAGAGTAGTGGACATTCTTTTCCTTCGCATATCTTTCGTTCGCGATTTGCGAACCATAAATGAGCAGATTGTGGCGCGTATTTTCCTGAAAACACGAACCAAAAGTTTTTCGTTCCGGCGCGTAAATTTTTTGCTTCTCGCGCCAAAACGAAAAAAATCTCGCGCCACGTTTTTAGGGACGTAGAGCGAAACAATTCCCGAACGTAAACTCGATTGTTGCCTTAGTGTTGCATTTATAGATGAAATCTGCATGCCTGCTAAAAATGCTAAATAGACCTTTACAATAAAAGAAAAATGTACCTTTGTTCCCATAGGCATACGAAAATTCCGGTGGAATGTCGAGGATGCCGGTTTGAATTTTTAGAGTGTAAAATCTTATTTCAAAAAGAATAGAACTATGAAACGAATAGTTTTTGTAATGATCGCACTCCTTATCGGAATAGGAGTAGCTACGGCACAAAATGCAAAGAAAGCAGTCATCTCTTCGGACAATGTGGAGCATGACTTCGGTACGATCAAAGAAGCTGATGGCAGTGTGACTCACACATTCGTTATCAAGAATACGGGAGACGCTCCCTTGGTGATCACTCGCGTAGTGGCTTCTTGCGGCTGTACGACACCCCAGTTCAGCAAAGAGCCTATCGCTCCGGGTCAGACAAGCAAAATAGACGTCGCATATAATCCTGCCGGCCGTCCGGGTCAGTTCGTAAAGACCATAGCCGTGTACAGCAATGGTAAGGATGGTACCTTTACGCTACGCATCAAAGGGGTTGTAGAATAAATAGCATAGCTCTGCAAGTAGTACAAGGCGTATGATCGTCAGTACATTTCGAGGGCTGCTCTTCTTCCTTTTCCTATTGACTCCTCTGTCGCTGACAGCTCAAGAGAGTCCGGAAATACAGGTCGAGGAGCAGTCCTTTAACTTTGGTCTGATTCCGGAGGAAAAAGGTTCGGTAGGGCATAGCTTCAAGTTTCGCAACAGCGGTACCGCTCCTCTCGTGATCACTCGTGTGACGGCTGATTGTGGCTGTACGACTCCGGCGTGGCCGGAAGAAGCCATTGCTCCCGGAGAAAAAGCGGAGATTCGCGTCCTCTTCGATCCCATCGGTCGGGCAGGGACTTTCGTCAAGCGGATTCGTGTTTTCTCCAATGCTCCCTCTTCCCCTCTTGAACTCAGTATAAGCGGTACGGTCACGACCCTTGGTGGTGCCATGCCGCATGCCTATGCCTTGGCGATAGGGCCGTTACAGGTGAGCAATGCTCGCCTGCTTTTCCCTATTTCCATGCCTGAAGATGAGGGGGTGGTACGGTTGGTGGTGAACAATACGGATGAGTCCGACCTGCAAGTTGCTGTCGTATCGCTGCCTTCATTTGTATCGCTGGACGATCGGGCATTCCGGCTGCAAGCTCGTGAACCCAGAGAGCTGAATCTTTCGCTTGCCGTACCTCGCAATATGCCTCCGGGGATGAAGGACGAACCGCTTGTTTTAGAGGTAATATCTTCCGAAACAGGAATAAAAGCCGTTGATTCCGTCTTGGTTTCCTTGCCGCTGGTGGACAATTTTCCAGCCCTCACCGCAGCCCAAACAGGTGTTATGGAACTTAGCACCTATTTGGACATGGGGCAGTTGGATGGAGAGACGACAAAGGTTGCGATAGACATTCGCAACGTCGGCGCAGGCCCTCTCCGACTGCATAGCGTCACCACACGCAATCCGGCCCTGACTGCCGTAGCCGACCGGACGGAGATAAAGCCCGGCGGAAGCACACTATTGCGCATCGCCGTGGATTCGCAGGTGATGAAGGCTGAGGGGTGGCAGAGTATAGCAGCCGATATTTCCATCATTTGCAACGATCCGCAGGCTCCGCTACGTCGTATCAAGGTCAAAGCCGAACTGTAACTTTCCCCCGTGGAGCTGCTGCCAAGCGTTATTGCAAGCGAGATTACAGCAGATCTGATAAACTGAACAATAACTATGGACGAACTACTTCATCATCCCGAAAATGATGATTGTTATAAGGGACTGAAAGTGAATAAGGGCGTTTCCAATATGCCCATCATCAATCCCTACCTGCACAGAACAAGACGCAAGAAACTGACGGTCAAGGACTATGTGGATGGCATTTTGGCGGGCGATATTACCATCCTGAGTCGTGCTGTCACACTGGTGGAAAGTCTCCTGCCCATGCATCAGGATACGGCGCAGCAGATCATAGAGCAGTGCCTGCCTCATGCCGGCCGTTCCATGCGTATCGGTATTACCGGAGTACCCGGAGCGGGCAAGAGTACTTCGATCGATGCTTTCGGTATGCACCTCATCAAGCAGGGGCGGAAGCTCGCCGTGCTGGCCATAGATCCCAGCAGCGAGAGATCCAAAGGGAGTATTCTGGGAGATAAGACCCGTATGGAGCAGCTTTCCCGAGAGAAGAATGCCTTTATTCGTCCCAGTCCTGCTGCCGGCTCACTGGGTGGTGTGGCGCGCAAGACGCGTGAGACCATCGTGCTGTGTGAAGCGGCCGGATTCGACACGATCTTTGTAGAGACGGTAGGCGTGGGACAGAGCGAAACGGCTGTCCATTCGATGGTGGACTTCTTCCTGCTGATCCAGCTGGCCGGTACGGGGGATGAACTTCAGGGTATCAAGCGCGGTATCATGGAGATGGCCGATGGTATCATCGTCAATAAAGCGGACGGAGACAATATCGACAAGGCCAATCTGGCGGCTTCGCATTATCGGAATGCTCTTCGGCTATTCCCACCGGCGGAGTCGGGATGGAAGCCGCGCGTCCTTACCTATTCGGGCTATTATGCCATCGGCATCAAGGATATTTGGGATATGATCGACGAGTACCGCCATTTTACGACGGATAACGGATTCTTCCGGATGAAGCGTCAGCGTCAGGCCAAGTGGTGGATGTACGAGACGATCAACGACGAACTGCGCGATTCGTTCTACAACAGTACAGAGGTTCAGAGCCTCATACCAGAGGTCGAAGAGGCCGTGTTGGAAGATCGTGCCACGAGTTTCGTTGCTGCCCGTCGTCTACTGGATGCCTACTTCCGCTATATTTCCAACAAATAATCTTCTTGATCAAGCAACCTTAACCCTTATGCGTAAACTACGGATCGGCCTTTTGCCCAAGATCATATTGGCCATTATCCTCGGTATCGGCTTCGGCAACCTCTTCAGCTTCCCGTTTATTCGGATCTTCGTCACTTTCAATACTCTCTTTAGCGAACTGCTCGGCTTCTCCATTCCGCTGATTATCCTCGGATTGGTGACGGTGGCTATTGCTGACATCGGGAAAGGTGCCGGAAGGATGCTTCTTATCACTGTGCTGATAGCCTATATGGCTACTGTGTTGTCAGGCCTATTCGCCTACTTCGCTGGCAATGCTTTCTTCCCGTCTTTGATTTCTCCCGGTACGGGTATGAGCGATGTTACTCAGTCGCAAGGAGTAGAGCCTTACTTCTCTATCGCCATACCGCCGATGATGAGCGTGATGACAGCTCTTGTCCTTTCCTTTGTGCTCGGTCTGGGGTTGGCCGGCATGGAAAGCCGTGGTATGAAGGGAATGATGCAGGATTTCCAGGAGATTATCACCAAGTTGATCGCCAAAGTTATTATCCCCTTGCTACCTATTTATATCTTTGGGATCTTTCTGAACATGACCCATCAGGGCGAAGTGGTGAAGGTATTATCCGTATTCCTTAGTATCATCGGTATTATTTTCGGCCTTCATATCATCCTGCTGATCTTCCAATACGCTGTGGCAGGATTTATAACCAAGAAGAATCCTTTCAGAATGCTGTGGCGGATGATGCCGGCTTATTTCACTGCTCTCGGTACGCAGTCTTCGGCAGCCACTATTCCCGTCACGCTCAAGAGTGCGGTGAAGTGTGGCGTATCGGAAGAGATAGCAGGCTTTACCGTCCCTCTCTGTGCTACGATCCACCTGAGCGGTAGCACGCTCAAGATTACTTGTTGTGCCTTGGCTCTGATGATCATGCAGGGGATGCCTTATGATGCAGGTCTGTTTACCGGATTTATCTTTATGCTCGGTATTACGATGGTGGCAGCTCCGGGAGTGCCGGGTGGAGCCATCATGGCGGCTTTAGGTGTTTTGCAGAGTATGCTCGGTTTCGATGAGTCCTTACAGGCACTCATGATAGCATTGTATATAACCATGGATAACTTCGGTACGGCTTGTAATGTCACAGGCGACGGTGCTATCTCGCTGATCGTGGACAAACTCATGATGCGCAAGAGGCAGGCAGTCGCAAGGTAGACAAGAGGTTAGGAAGAAAAAGAAAGGAGAGGAGACTGTCGGCATGTACAGATCTCCTCTCCTTTGTTTATTTGTTGGAGGCTTTACGTCCCTAGGATGGCGCAGTATATGTCTGCCCGTTTTCAGCCGCGGATCATGGTGAGGAGCATCTTGAAGCGTTTCGTAGCATGGAGTGCATGGCTGACGTTGGCCGGCATGATGACGGACCGGCCGGCTTTGAGGAGAAGAGGTTGGCCTCCGATTCTTATTTCCGCTTCCCCTTCCAATATCTGTACGAAGGCATCGAAAGGTGCTGTGTGTTCGCTCAGTCCCTGCCCTTGGTCGAAGGAGAAGAGAGTAATGTTGCCTACTTCGTTCTTAAGTACTTGTTTGCTGATGATTCCGCCGTCGGAATACTCTACTGATGCCGATATGTCGAGGACAGTAGCTTTGGGGTATGTTTCTTTTGTCATTGTTTGTTTTCGATTGTTTAGTCTGATCTCATGTCTTGTAAACGGGCATGGCATTACCCTTATTGCGTCGGAGCGACCCTGTATGAGAGAGGGTGTGCCAAACGAAAATACTTCGTGGCATACCCTCTCTTTCTTGCATTCGGAAAGCCTGTATCTCCCTCTCCCTCAGCGTAAGGAATCAGCTGGAGAAACGTGGTTCGTTAGAAAGCATATTCGCGAACGAACTCCGTGGCTGCCTGTATCTGTTTGTACATGACTACATCGTCCTCCACCTTGGGAGCTACCTTGCGCAGCTCGCCGAGCATCTTCTCCAAGAACGGAGACGTCTTGGTCGGACGGCGGAATTCGAAGGCTTGGGCCGCATCGAGGAGTTCGATGGCGAAGATCATCTCCAGGTTTTCTATGATCGGAAGCAGCTTCGTTGCTGCGTTGGCTCCCATAGAAACGTGGTCTTCCTGCCCGTTGCTGCTGACGATACTATCGCTGGCTGCGGAGAAACAGTACATCTTGTTCTTGCTCACCATAGCTGCGGCTGCATACTGCGGTATCATGAATCCGCTGTTCAGACCGGGATTGGCTACGAGGAACTCAGGCAGATTGCGCAGACCGAGTATGAGCTGAGCCGTGCGACGTTCGCTGATATTGCCCAGTTCTGCCAAGGCTATAGCCAGGAAATCGTATACGATGGCAAGAGGTTGGCCGTGGAAGTTACCACCCGATACGACAAGATCTTCATCGGGGAAGACCGTGGGATTGTCGGTCACGGAGTTGATCTCACGAATGACTACCTCTGTAACGTAGGCGATGGCATCACGGCTGGCTCCGTGAACCTGCGGCATACAGCGGAAGCTGTACGGATCCTGTACCTGCTTCTTCGGGTGGGCTATCTGCTCGCTGCCTTTCAGAACTTCCTTCAGGTGACGAGCTACGGCCAACTGTCCGGGGTGAGGACGTATGATGTGGAGGTTGTCGGTAAAGGGGGCATCCAAGCCATCGAAAGCTTCGAGCGAGAGTGCACCGATACAGTCTGCTACCTCTACGAGACGGTGCGCCTTGAGGAGGGCGTAGACGCCATGACTGCTCATGAACTGTGTGCCATTGAGTAGAGCCAAGCCTTCTTTGCTCTTGAGGATGATCTTCTCCCAGCCGAACTCCTGCATCACATCGCAGGCATTGCGCTTCTCTCCCTTGTACATGACTTCTCCCTCACCTATAAGCGGCAGGAAGAGATTGGCCAGAGGGGCGAGGTCGCCCGATGCGCCGAGCGAACCGCGATCGTAAACGATGGGGAGCACATCGTTATTGAGCATGTCCAGAATACGCTGCACGGTGCATAGCTGTACGCCGCTGTGTCCCAACTGGAGGGCATGAGCTTTGAGCAGAAGCATCAGGCGCACGATGTCCTCATGAACGGGCGTACCGCAGCTACAGGCATGACTCTTGACGAGGTTCTCCTGTAGGGCGGTGAGCTGATCCGGTGTAATTGTCCTGTTGCAGAGAGAGCCGAAGCCGGTGGTCACGCCGTATATGGGTTTGTCCGACTGCTTCACTTTCTCGTCCAGATAGTGGCGGCAGTGCTCGATACGTCTTACGGCATCGGCCGATAGCTCCAGCTTGAAGCGACTATCCAGATATTCGCGAAGCAGATCCAGAGAGAGCGGTTCGGAACCGACCTGAAAAGAAGTACGTGCCATCGTTATTCGCATGCTTTTTTGGTGATAGCCAATACCTCGGCCTCGCGACGTACGGCATCGGCTTCGATCGCATTGGCTTCTTCCGTATGCGTCTTGACGAAACCCTCGTCCTTGATAGACGTC
Organism: Porphyromonas gulae DSM 15663; assembly: GCF_000378065.1. GTDB lineage: Bacteria > Bacteroidota > Bacteroidia > Bacteroidales > Porphyromonadaceae > Porphyromonas > Porphyromonas gulae. The sequence continues at coordinate 54,364 of NZ_KB899147.1, forward strand.
AGGTTGATACGAACGTTCAGCAGGGCACCGATGATAGCCGTGCGAGCGCACATCATGGCTACACATCCGTCCGTAATGGCATTCTGATTGCCTTTGGCTACGACTGCTTCGATCAGCGGCAACAGACTGTGTACACGGCGAGCCACCTCCATAGGTACGGATGCTGCATATTTGGTCATCTCCTGAATCTGAGCCGAGCGAACGGCCTTCTCTTCCTCCGTTTCCTTGGGGAGCTTGAAGGCGGCGAATACCTTATTATAAGCATCGCTGTCGCGGTCTATATCCAGTACCAGTTCTTTCTGAATAGCGGCTGCTTCGGTAGCGATAGTCTGCATCTCGGCTTCCACCTCGGCGTACTTCTTCTTACCGATAGTCAGGTTAGCCACCATTTCGGCCAATGCTGCTGCAATAGAGCCGTTCAGAGCGGAGATACTGCCTCCTCCGGGTACGGGTTCCTGGCCTGCTGTCTCGGCGAGGAAGCCTTTTACTGTAAGATCTGTTAGAATCATTATTACGTGAATGTTTGGTGATTATTATAAGAAAGGTATCTGATAGATCAGTCCGGCGCGAAGAGCATTGGTGCTTTCCGTCTCGGTCGCACTGTACCGGTAATGCCGTCCTATGTAGGTGACGAACAGACGGAAGTTGGTCTCCGTGGGGTAATATTCCACCCCTCCCATATAGCCGTAGGAGTGGCGCGTGTGGCTGCTTTCGCCGTATTGGGCAGGCGCGTAGCCGTTCTCGTACATGCCTTTGACGAAGAGATTGACCTGATCGAGGAGGCGGAAGTTCCACTTCGATACCAGAGCATAGTACTTGACGTCCGTGAGGGTCTTGCCCTTGCCGTAGCGAGCAGTCATAATGCCTTTGTCGTCCAATCCCTCGATCGAGTAGGTGAGGTCGAGGTATCCGTTGATCCGTCTGCCCGGATTGAACTGATTGCCCGCCGTGAAGTACCACATATTACGCTCTTTGGCTTGGTGAGCCATCGATACGGCGTAACGCATGTGCAGTGCTCCTCCGAGGAGGGTACCGTTCCACTGTGCCGAGTAGAGGAGCGGGTAGCTCGTGGCGGTAGCGACATCGGGTGTCACGTGGTAGCGGTCGGCGAAGCGATTGTTGTAAGCATTGAGTACCTGTAGCTGCAGCTGCTGTTCGGGGTGGAAGTTCCATGCGAAGTTCACGCCCGAAGTATAGCATGTCATGTAATTCACCAGGTCGCTGTACTGGTAGATCTCTACGGGGTTCATGTCGTATTCTATCCCTCCGAAACGTGCGTACTGACGTCCGAAGAAGAAGGACACCTTGTCGCTTGGGTGCCAGTCCACACCTGCGATGTCGATGGCATCGGAGAGATTGTCGGCAAATGAAGAGCCGTCGGCCGCACGGTTGAGACGTTGTCGCCAGTCGAAGCTGAGATAGCGGTTCAGTTCGCCATGAGCAGACATCCGCAGCTCGTGTACCTTGAAGCGTCCGATGTGGGATTCGTCATCGACGAGCGGCTGGTCGTAGAACGACTGTATGCCTAAGTACACCTTCAGCTTTTTCTGCTTCTGCTCCAGACCGAATACACGTTCGGCCAGAGAAGGCTCGCCGTTGCGTTCGGCCGGTCCTGTCTGTTGGGCGATGGCCGGCATACCGAACAGGATGAGGCATGCCAATGATAATAGCGATTTGTTCATACGTTGGTCGTGGATGGGATCAAATGAGTGAGACGAGGACGAAGAGCCAGTGGGCGAATACGCCGGCGACGAGTCCGCCGATCGCGTGTGCTCCGATCGCCTGTGTGATGAGGCGGCGGTACTTGAGACTATCGAGCATGGCCGTGTGCGTACTGAGGAAGCCGCTCCAGCACATACCCATGGCAGTGAAGACGGCTACTGCATTGCCGTCCAGAATACCTTGGGCCGAGAAGTTGGGTACCAGTCCGAGGGCTGCACCGACTGCTCCGAGCGCGGTGATCGGGAAGGCGATGAGGCGGGAATCGGTGAAGCCGAAGAGCCAGTGGAAGAGGAAGTCCACCTTGTCGGCAAGGGCCGGCAGCAGGCCGACGCCTTCGTATGCCTTGCCGGCGAAGGTGCCATCGGGTCCGGCAGGTCCATTGGTGAGCATCATAACGGCCGTACTGATGATGAGTACGCCAGGGATGATGGCTATACCGAGGTCTACACCCGTCTTGCCGCCGTCCAATACGGCATTGAGCATACGCAGGAAGAGGTTCTCCTTATGCTCTTTCGTTTCCTCGTGCTCCATCTCCTCTACATTGACGGGACTGTCCATCTCCGGATAGCGGCGGAGTGTGCTGCGCTGCATCAGACGAGTGCTGACTACGCTGCCGACGATGGCTCCGAAGAGGCCTACCACGGCGCCGCCGCCATAGCCCTGTCCTGCCATGAAGATGATAACGACCATACCCATGCCGAAGGCCGTACCGAAATTGGTGAGGCTGACGAGCTGGTATTTCTTGAAGTAGGAGCAGAACTTGCGATCCTGTGCCAGAGAGATGATGGCCGGATTGTCACTAAGGAAGGTGAGGATGCCTCCGAGTGCCGACACGCCCGGCAGGTTGTAGAGGGGCTTCATCAGGGGCCGTAGGATGCGCTCGAGCATATCCACGACATGGAACTCCACGAGCAGACTGCCCAAGGCACCACTCAGTACCGTGATACCCATGATGTAGAATACGGTCTCGAGCAGGAGGTGGTAGGAGGTCTGCATGATCGTATTGAGCATATTGGGCAGACCCATGACATGCCCTACGTAGCCGAATATGGCGAAGAAGAGAATGACGAAGCCGAGGGCTTCGAAGAGATGACGCCTGAACGTCCGCTGCTTGTGCTGAGATCTTGTCTCCATTTATAATAATGTATGCGGTGGTTTTTGGGTGGGAAAAGACAAGGCCGGAGCGGGACTTCGTTTAGTGCCTTCGCTCCGGTCTTTGCCTTGTGGTTTATGCGTTGGTGTATATGACCCTGCCACCTTTGACGGTATGCTCCACGAGGTTCATGCCGAAGTGGTAGGAGAGGAATTTGTACGATGGGTATTGGAGCACGACGAGGTCGCCCTTCTTGCCCGGCTCGATGCTGCCGATCGTATCGGCTCTTCCTATGGCAGCAGCCCCGTTGATGGTGAGGGCCGTGATGGCTTCTTCGACGGTCATGCCCATGTAGAGGGTGGCAAGGGCAAACATCAGGGGGACGGAAGCCGAGAAGCAACTGCCCGGATTGAGGTCGCTGGCGATAGCTACGGCACAGCCGGAGTCGATCATCTTACGGGCGGGAGCGTAGTCGGCACGGAGGCTGAAGGCGGTACACGGTAGCAGAGTGGCCACGGTGTTGCTTTCGGCCAAGGCCTTAATTCCCGCGTCGGATATTTGAAGCAGATGATCTGCCGAGAGGCATCCCAGTTCGGCAGCCAGCTCAGCTCCGCCGAATGGCACGATCTCGTCTGCATGCATCTTGACGGAGAGCCCTGCTTCCTTGGCGGCCGTGAGCATGCGTCGGGTCTGTTCGTGATCGAATACGCCCTTCTCGGTGAAGATGTCGCAGCACTCGGCCAAGTCCTGCCGCACGACTTCGGGCAGCACTTCGCGGCAGAGGTACTCGATGAATTCGGTGGGACGTCCTTTGTATTCGGGGGCGGTGTCATGCGCTCCCATGAAGGTGGAGTAGAGGTCGAGGGGCTGTTCGTCCTGAAGGTCGCGCACTACGCGCAGCTGCTTCAGCTCGGTCTCGAGGTCCATCCCGTAGCCGCTCTTGGCTTCTACGGTGGTGACGCCCATCTTCATCATATTGGAGAGGTGCCGGAGGGCGGAGGCTTTCAGCTCGTCTTCCGATTCGGCACGTGTAGCGCGCATGGTGCTGGCGATCCCTCCGCCGCGCTCCATGATACTCATGTAGCTGTCGCCGGCGAGCCGCCATTGGAACTCATCTTCCCTGTAGCCGCCGAAGACTACGTGCGTGTGGCTGTCGACAAAGCCCGGCAGTACGCAGCGTCCCGTGGCGTCGAGCTCTTGGCAGCCTTGGGTCATGGAGGGGGCTACGTCCGCCATGCGGCCGGCAAAGGTGATGATGCCATCGCGGACGACCACTGCGGCAGGGCCTTCGATGGTGTGTATCTGCCGCATGGCTTCGCGGCCGTGTTTGGCTTCGGTGCCTTGACAGGTGACGAGCTGGGCGATATTCTTGATGTAGAGATTCATTGTGTCGGGGGTGTTAGGCATGTATTGTCGGAAAGAAGCTTGCAAATAGAGCACCACCACGCCACCCGATAGAGGGAGGCGGGTGGTATCTCTATCCTTCAAACAACAAACATGATGACGTTTACTCCATGATCTGAGATTCGAGGACCTGACTCATGGAGAAGTTTTCGATGCCGAGGTAGTATTCGGCGCAGTCGATCAGTGCCTGCATGGGCACGAGTCCGATCACTTCGCTGCCCACTACCGATACGCCGTAGCGTGCGGCTTCCATACGTACCATCTCGTGAGCACGATAGACGGCCGTCTTGGTGAAGTCCGTCAGGTTCATGGACACCTGTACGATGCCGCGGTCGGTAAGCTCTACGCCCATGGCTTTGCAGAAGCGCAGACCGCCGCCGAGGAAGCGTACCTTCTTGGCGATGGCGTCCGCGATGGAGAGGTCGTTCGTATTGAGGTTCACGTTGTAAGCGACGAGCGGCATACGGGCACCGACTGCTACGGTACCGGCTGTCGGGTGACGATCGGCCGGGCCGAAGTCAGGATGCCAGTCGGCTTCGTGTATCTTCTCTGCCATGCCTTCGAATTCGCCTTTGCGGATCTTGGCCAGGTTCTCACGGTGGGGAGCGGTAGCCGATTTCTCATAGAGGAATACGGGTATGCCGTACTTCTCACCTATCGTACGGCCTACTTCCTTGGCGAGGGCATCGGCATCTTCGGCAGTCACATTCTTGATGGGAATGAAGGGGATCACGTCCACTGCGCCCATACGGGGATGCTGACCCGAATGCTTGGTCAGGTCGATCAGCTCTACGGCGATGCCTACGGCTTCGATCACTGCATCGCGCAGGGGCTCAGGTTCGCCCACTACGGTCACGACGAGACGGTTGTGATCCTCATCGTTGCTATAGTTCAATAGCTTGACGCCTTCGCGCGTGCGGAAGGGGTTTACTATCTTCTCGATTTTCTCTTTGTCGCGTCCCTCCGAGAAGTTGGGCACGCACTCCATGATTCTTGATAATGCCATGTCTGTATTTTGCTTGGGTTGATTATAGTAATGATCGGACGGGATCAGAGTCCGCCGCCGGTGCTGCCCTGTTCGCCGCCACCATCGGGTCCGGAGGGAGAGGGTGTCTGATTGTCGCCTGCGCCGGGTTTCTTCTTGGGCTGAGGCTCCACACGCTCATAGTCGAAGGCCAGTGCCGAGGAGCCGGGGCGGAGCTTGCCGCGTGCCGGTATGCTCTTGAGCTCTGCCGAGGGGATGAAGACGAGCCTGTGCTTCTGGATCTGATCCACGGAGAAACTCTTGGGATCGTCCAGCTGTTTGGAGCCGAACGAGAGGCGGAAGCTGCCCAGCTCGCCTATGCGAACCGTCTTGCCGTTGGGCAGCTCCTCGGTGAGGATATTGACCAGGCGGTCGAGGATGCCTTTCACGTCGGCAGAGGTCAGAGACGACTCCTCGGCTATTCGCTTGCAGAGGCTGTGGAAGGTTACCGAGTCTTGTGCCGCCGGCTGGGCATAATAGATGGTCTGTCCGGCTTTGGGGCCGATCTTGGCGACAGACTTTTTGATTACATACTTTAGGGACATAACTTACTTATTATTAGTTTCTTACTCTTCGATGACTACTCATGCCCGATACATCCCTCAAGTGCTCCGAAAAAAAACGTCTAGACGTTCGGAGGAAAACGTCTAGACGTTCCGAATAAAACGTCTAGACGTTTCGAGCAAAAGGTCTAGACGTTTCGGGCAAAACGTCTAGACGTTTTTTCGAGGGGGTATTGCAGACGGCCACGGCCTCGTCCTGACGTTCGGGTCAGTGGCTCTCGGCCTTCCTCCGGCGGAGTGCTGCGGCTCCTCCCGCATGCGGCTGACCGAGGGGGCGGCCACGACTTGTCGGTGCGGTCTGCAAACTGCCGACAAAGGTACCCAAATAGTTCGATTCGGCCGATAGCGAAAACCAAATACTTGTCCCACCCCTCAGGGTACCGGAGCGAGCCGCTCTGCTGTCGTCTGCGGCGGCCTCTCTTCACGGGCTCTCAGGCCGGCGGCATGCGGTGGGGGAGATTCTCGTGATGAATGTGAGGGGGGGGTGGAGACCGTTTTTCGATTTATTTCTTACATTTGCACGACGGAAAATGAGATAGACACCTATTCTCTATCCTTTCGTCCCGACGGTATCGAGTACTCTGAAAAGCCTCATCCCTGATACCGTTTCCCGATTCAACTCATCATCTTATTTCCTAAAACTCATCATCATTTTTTATGCAGAAGTACACGATCGTCGATCTGAACGAAAAGGCTGAAGCTGAACTCGCCGCTATCGCCGGTGAGTTGGGTATTGCCAATGCCGGCTCAATGCCCAAACAAGAACTTATTTACAAGATACTCGATGAACAGGCTATCAGTGTAGCCGGCGTTCAGAAGGAAAAACAAAAAGCGAAAGAAGGACAACGCACCGAAAGGCGCAAGCCGGGTCGTCCTCGCAAGGACGCCGGGGAGGAAGCTCCCGAAAGCAAAGACGCCGAGACGGCTCCTGCCGAGCCGGCAGCGGAAGACGCTCAGACCAAGCGCAGGCGCGGACGTCCTCGCAAGTCGGAAGAGACTGCGATCGAGACTCAGGAGGACGCCCAGCAATTAGTGGCTCTGGCCGCTGCCGAAGAGATAAACGCCACGGAGAAGAAGAGGACGGACAGGAAGCCGGCTCCGAAACCGGCTGCGCCGGCATCCGTCGATGTCCCGGCCGAGAGCGACCTCTCACAGGAGAAGCAGCCGGCTGCGACTAAGCCTGCCGCCGCTGCCGTATTGCCTGCCGTCAAGCCCGTAGAAGAGGAGACCAGAGCGGAGACGCCTGCTCCTCCCCCTGCCATCGAGTCCATCACCACGGCATCGACTACGGGAGCCGTCGATGAGGGCGGTGCTCGCCGCCTCGTATTCAGGCACAAGAACAGCTCTTCGGTGCTGGATCAGGTGCTGCCGTACAGCTCTCCCCAGCCCCAGCAGAGGCCGAGGCCTGCCACAGCTCCGGTCGGCAGCAGCCCCATCAGGCAGCGACAGCCGGCCAACGTGCCGACTCTCCGCCGCGAACCTCAGCAATCTCTCTACAACTTCGACGGTATCCTTGAGTGCATGGGAGTACTGGAGATCATGCCCGACGGCTACGGATTCCTCCGCTCCTCGGACTATAACTACCTGTCCTCTCCGGACGATGTGTACATGTCCCAGCAGCAGATCAAGCAGAACGGACTGAAGACGGGCGACGTCGTGGCAGGACATATCCGTCCGCCCCGGGAGGGCGAGAAGTACTTCCCCTTCGTTCAGCTCAAGAGTGTGAACGGACGTAGCCCCGAAGAGATCCGCGACCGCGTGCCCTTCGATCACCTCACACCCCTCTTCCCCGAAGAGAAGTTTACCCTCGAAGCTCCGGGCGTGCGTGCCGTAAACGACAAAATATCCGTCCGCGTCGTAGACCTCTTCGCCCCCATAGGCAAAGGCCAGCGCGGCCTCATCGTATCGCAGCCCAAGACGGGTAAGACGATGCTCCTCAAGGATATTGCCAATGCCATCGCGGCCAATCATCCCGAAGTGTACATGATCGTCCTGCTCATCGACGAGCGTCCCGAAGAGGTCACCGACATGGCGCGAAGTGTGAACGCCGAGGTCATCGCCTCCACCTTCGACGAGCCGGCAGAGCGTCACGTGAAGATCGCCGAGATCGTCCTGAACAAAGCCAAAAGAATGGTCGAGTGCGGTCATGACGTGGTCATCCTGCTCGACTCCATCACCCGTCTGGCACGTGCATACAATACCGTACAGCCGGCATCGGGCAAGGTGCTCTCAGGTGGTGTCGATGCCAATGCCCTGCAGAAGCCCAAGCGCTTCTTCGGTGCCGCTCGTAACATCGAAAACGGCGGTAGTCTGACCATTCTGGCCACGGCACTGACCGACACGGGTTCTAAGATGGACGAGGTGATATTCGAAGAGTTCAAGGGTACGGGCAATATGGAGCTGCAGCTCGATCGCCGCCTGTCCAACAAGCGGATATTCCCGGCGGTGGACATCATGTCCAGCAGTACGCGTCGCGACGACCTGCTACAGGACGAGACCACGCTGAACCGTATGTGGATCCTGCGCAAGTATCTCTCCGACATGAATCCTGTCGAGGCCATGGAGTTCGTCCGCAAGCAGCTGGAGAATACGCATACCAATATGGAGTTCCTCGCCTCGATGAGCAACTGATAACCGCGCTGCCTCGCTCCCTCCCTCCACAAGAGGAGAGCGGGCGGCAGACAGGCTTGTGAGAGACAAGCCGCCCTCTATCCGGTAGCAGACCGGCAGACAGGAGGGAGAGAGGTCGAAGAGCCGAGCGCATCGTCCTTCGATCTCTCTCCGTACTTGGCTGAGCACTTCGCTCTGCTATACCTTATTATTATAAGTATCAATCCTCCATTCGTTACGGCAGCATTCATGACATCTTCACGCCTCTACGGTCTTGCGGTCGGTGTACTGTCGTCCGCCACGTTCGGACTCATCCCCCTGTTCACGCTGCCGATTTCGGCTAAGGGGGCTTCGTTCGAGCTTATTCTTTTCTATCGCTTCTTCTTCGCAGCCATCGCCATCGGTCTGCTGCATCGCCTATCGGGCGGCAGCTTCAGAGTCGGCCGCGCAGATATAGGTCCGCTGGTATTGCTGGGCTTGCTCTACACCGGCTCGGCACTTTTCCTCTTCCACGGCTACAGCTATATGGCCAGCGGAGTAGCCACCACCATCCACTTCCTCTATCCGCTGTTCGTCTCGGCACTGATGCTTCTATTCTTTCGGGAGAGACTTTCGCCCGTGCCATTGACGGCCATTCTCATCGCCCTGATAGGCGTGGGCTTGCTGATGGGCCTCACGGGAGGGGGCGATCGGGTAGGGCTTACCGGCTTTGTGATAGTCGCCATCTCGGCACTTTGCTATGCCCTCTATATCGTCTTTGTCAATCGGAGCCGGATCCGAACCATGCCGGGGCGGCGGCTGACGTTTTACGTCTTCGTGGCTGCGGCAGGTTTTTGTCTCATCAACGTCCTCGTCAGACAGGGCGAAGTGGCTCCTCTTCCCGATGTGGCTTCATGGGGCCATATCCTGCTCTTGGCTTTGGTGCCGACCGTAGTGTCCAATCTGGCTTTGGTAGTGGCCGTACGCAACATCGGCTCCACGCTCACCTCTGCACTGGGAGCTATGGAGCCGCTTACGTCCGTATTGGTCGGTGTGTGGGTCTTCGACGAGGTGTTGGGGGCCTCCGCTATAGTCGGTATGGGCTGTATCCTTATAGCCGTTGCGCTTATCGTCTTCTCCGAACCGCTCGAACTGATGCTCCGGAGGAGGAGACGATAGCGGCCGTTCGCTACCGTTCGTCTGCCGCTATATTGCTTTCGGCTACCAAGTAGAGGGGCCTTCCGACTATATTTTTGTTGATCTTGGATATATAGGTGCCGATCACCCCAAGGCATATCAGCTGTACTCCTCCCAAGAACATGGAGCTTACGATGACGGACGTCCATCCGCTGACCGTCTTATCCAGCAGGAAGTGCGAGACGAGGGCATAGACGATCACGAATAACGAGAGCAGGGAAACCCAGGCACCTAATTTGGCCACCCATTCGAGCGGCCTGCTGGAAAATCCCGTGATGCCGTCGATGGCCAAGGCAAGCATCTTCCTGAGCGGATAGTTCGTTTGGCCGTATTTTCTTTCGTCTCTGTCGAAGAGCACCCCTGTCTGGCGGAATCCCATCCAGGCGATTTGCCCCCTCAGGAACTTGTTCTGCTCGGGCATCTCTCTGAGGCACTGCACGATCTTCCGGTCGATCAGTCGGAAGTCGCCCGTATCCAGCGGCATATCGATAGACGTGATCTTGCGCATCGTCCGGTAGAACCCCTTGGCCGTCGCCTTCTTGAACCACGTTTCGCCTTCGCGATGCTTCCGCTGTGCATAGACCACTTCGTAGCCCTCACGGTATTTCGCATACAATTCCGGTATCAATTCCGGCGGATCCTGCAAGTCGCCGTCGATGATCACGGTAGCCTTTCCCCTCACATGGTCTAATCCTGCCGACACGGCTATCTGGTGGCCGAAGTTGCGACTCAGATTGATATAGAAGAAACGGTCATCACCCTTGCACAGGCTGCGCAATAGCTCCATCGAACCATCGCGGCTGCCGTCATTGACAAAGATCAGTTCGTAGTCCTCCGTTATCGAAGCCGCCGCCGCACTCAACCGCCGCACCAGCTCGGGGATGCCTTTCTCTTCATTATAGATCGGTACGACGATGGAAAGCTCCTTCGTATAAGAGGTATTGATACTCATAATTGTGTATAGTATTAAGTTGTTTGTATTTCATTCGTGGTGTCCAAGTATGCGCAGAAGCTTCATATTCTTCCCTTCCCTCCCGACTTCTTCATATTGGTAGCGCGCATCTACATAATCTTGTACCCATTGCTCTGCTACACAAACGAAATCGCCGGATTCTAACTCTTCTCTTTGTTTGTATTCCACCTCGATCCCTCTCTTCTGAAGTTGGAGTATGTAGAAATTGAGGTGTGCACGCTGATAATGTCCTTCTCCGTATACAAGGATCAAAGGATTCGTCCGAATCTCTTTTTCATCCTCTATCTTGGTCAATCGTCTGAGGTAGTTCCCGAAATCTTCTTGTGGTTCGTAGTAAAGCCCAAACTCATTCTTCTGAATATTTTTCATAATACCGGCAAAGGGAATAGCGAAGAAAAATACAACCAGTAGCAAGGAGATCGGGGCTATAATGGCAGGCCGATACAGTTTGTTCAGATGATGAATGACCGGTACACTTATTCCTCCAATTATCACTGCCATAAGAGGAATGATAGGGAGCATATACCACCAGATCTTGGTGTAAGACATAGAAAGTATTGACAGGTAGAATGCGATGCAGAGTGCCAAATACAAGGCAAAGACCCTACTCTTTTTGCGTTCGCCAAGAATGGTGTATAGCAAACATCCGCCAAAAACCGCTGTACCCCAAGGATACGCTTCCCAAAGATAAGTTAGATAGAAATGTCCCGGTCTGTGATTTACGGGAGAGTCAGAATCAAAGTATCGTCCTCCCAATTCATTCTCCCATACAGCTTGCAGATAGCCTGCACTTTTTATTTCACGTCCCACATACCATGCACCCACAATCAGGATGAAAAGCAGAAAGGCAAAGTAGAGATGCTTATCTTTCAGAATACGCCGAGGTCCTCCATAAAATATCACAAAAGAGAACACCGCCGGCACCACGATCAACGCCTGTACTCCCTTGGTAAGAACGGCTAAAGAGAGAACCATACTTGCAATATAGAGGTAGCGATGAGCCTGCTTGAAGAGTCCTTGTCGGTATGCTTGACCGCAGAAGAACGAGCAAATGATAAAGCTGCTAAGCAAGAATGTCAGTAGAGATTCATAATCACCCGTACGCATCCCATGTATGTTCACAAACAGAGGTGAGGTCGAGAGAACGAAAGCCACGATCATTCCGGACAAATTGTTGCCATAGATTTTCCTCCCAGCCCAAAACAAGAGGATGCCGGTGCCAACGGCTGCCAGTGCGGAAGGCAGCCGCACAGCCAGCTCACAAGGGCCTAACAGTTTCATGAAAACCACCTGAAGCCATACCAAGAGAGGAGGTTTGGTATTCCACATATCAGGTTCGTCGAAGAAGTATGTCATGCCCCAGTCTCCATTATAATACATACAAAGGGCATTCATGCTTACACGCGATTCATCCCATAATTGAATCGGTAGGTTGTCTAATTTGCTGAAGTATGGAATACAAGACAAAAACAGTACAACAAGGGCAATAAGGCTTGTAGCGATTTGAGGAAATGTCCTTTTTTTCTGAAATAATAACTTCATAAACGCAGCGAACAAAATTGAAGTTTATTGGAAAGTTTCTTTACAAGCAACTCGGGTTGAAAACGTTTGGAACAAAATTAAGGATAAAAATCGGCAAAGCTCAATCATCTTTAATAGACGACAGGGCAACCGCATCAAAAATTTCGAGAAAATATAAGTTGCTAATTTTCAAATGATTGCATTTCAGAGATTATACTCAAAGATAAAGAATGCACTCAAAACTATGATTGATAATCAGGTACTTACATTTTGATGCGGTTGCCCTGAATAGACGATGACAAAGCATTTAGGTGACAAGGGTCAGGACAGCCTCTCTGTCCGCTTCGGGATGGAACCAGCGGATCGTACTGTCGCGCCTGAACCATGTCATTTGCTTGCGGGCATATACACGACTGTTGCGTTGGATCCGCCTTACGGCTTCTGCCCGGTCGATCGAGCCGTCGAAGTATTCGAACATTTCTTTGTAGCCGACCGTATTGAGCGCATTGAGATGGCGCAGGGGATAGACGGCACGAGCCTCTTCCTCCAGACCTTGCTCCATCATCGCCAATACACGGGCGTCTATCCGTCTGCATAGTTCCTCGCGCTCTCGGCAAAGTCCGATCTTGACGATTCGGAACGGACGCTCCTTGGCCTCGTGTCGGTGGAACGAGGAGAACGGCCGGCCGGTCGAGAGGCATATCTCCAAACCGTGGATCACTCGCTTATAGTTCCGTCTGTCTACCTTGGCGTAGTAATCGGGATCCAGTAGTCGGAGCTGTGCCAGTATCCCGTCCAATCCTTCCGCTGCGTATCGGGCGTAAAGCTCTTCCCTCACCTCCGGAAAGGGGTCGGGAATATCGTCTATCCCCCGACAAACCGCATCTATATACATCATCGAACCGCCCGTAAGGAGCACCCCTCTATACTTTTGGAAGAGTTCTTTCAGAGCTTCGAGCACTTCCACCTCGTACATTCCCGCGCTATAATAGTCCCTGACGCTATGCGTACCGACAAAAAGATGCGGCACTCTCGCCCGCTGTTCGGGAGTGGGTGCCGCTGTTCCTATGGGCAGTTCGCGAAATATCTGTCTGGAGTCGGCCGAGATGATCGGGCTACCCAAACGCTCGGCTATGTCGAGGCTCAGATCCGTCTTGCCCACACCGGTGGGGCCAAGGAGGACGTATAGCGTATGATCCTGAGTCTCCAATGCGCCGGACGTATCAGGGTCAATAGTTATCGGACAGGTCGGATGTTATCTCATCGAAGCCCTCGAATCCCTCGCGGTCTATCTCGTCCTCGTTGTACTCGCTGTCGCCGAAGAAGTCTTCTTCCAGATCCAATCCCTTGGCCTGCTTGGCAGGAGAGGCAGTCGGATCCATCAGATCGTCCAGAGAGCTTTGTCGCGGAGGCAATCCTTCCGACGTGAGGAGCTTAGCCTCCGAGAGCGATTTGCCCGGTACTATATCCATCACTTCGATAAAGAAGTAACGCTCCGTCATCAAGTCGAACTCGAAGACGAGACGTTGGTGTTCGTCCTCGATGAACTCTTCCAAGCGTGTATTTTCCATCACATACGAGTCCTCATCCGAGGCCGTGTCCATCTCCATCAGTGTAATCTCCTGCCCCTTGCGCCAGTCCTCATCGCAGAGGAAGAAAGACGTTAGCTCGCTGTGCGAATAGCCCACCGAGTCCAGAATCGCATTTTGGAGGTCGAGGAAGGTAGCTTCGGAGTCGATCGCTATCTCTCGGCGGAAATCTTCCACCTCATCGGAAACTATCAGAAAGTTGAATACCATATTGCAGTTTGTGCTTATCGATTATGCAATCCAAAAGTAGGAAAAAAACACAGGCGACCTCTGTCGCCCCCTCTTTCCACGGTATCAAAGCGTACTTCCTACTCTTTTTTCCTGTTGTAAAGAAGGCTTTGTGCTACCCCGGCGAGCTGAAAGTAAGCCGGGTTTTGACATGTGAATATTCGTCAATATGGTTGTAACTTTATAGCCATGAAATAAAAACGGCAGGCACTCGGCACATTATGAAACCCGATAGACCTGCTTATCGATCCACACTACTTATTAGAATATGACAGAACAAAGCGAGAGACCGTACAACGGTACCTACTACACACTGGAGGACAAACATTTCTGGGCAGCCTTCCTCAATCTGGCACGTCACAAGCCTACATCACCCTCACACATATCGACAGACAGCTCGCCTACAGCAAGGCCGATATAACCAACGATCAGGATGTACTCTCTTTCAAAGCCCTATGGAAAAACCTCGACAACGATCTGGAGAGGAAGTCACGGCTGAGAAGTTTGATCCTGAAGCATTTCTCCTTTTTGGAAGGAGCGGCATACGGAAAGAAACTCTTCGAAAGCAAATCTTCCGGAAACAAATCCTCCAAGAATAAAGAACTGACAAAAAAAGAAAAGGAGGAGCTGCAAGCCAATGCACTCTCCTTGGACAATCTGAAGAGCATCCTGTTCGACTTTCTACAAAAGCTCAAGGATTTCAGGAATTACTATTCCCACTACCGACATTCCGGATCTTCGGAATTGCCCCTGTTCGATGGAAACATGCTTCAGAGACTGTACAACGTCTTCGATGTGAGTGTCCAACGGGTGAAAAGAGATCACGAGCACAACGACAAGGTCGATCCCCACTACCACTTCAACCACCTTGTCAGGAAAGGCAAGAAGGACAGATACGGCCATAATGACAATCCCTCCTTCAAGCACCATTTTGTCGATAGTGAGGGGATGGTCACGGAAGCCGGACTGCTGTTTTTCGTCTCCCTCTTTCTTGAGAAAAGGGATGCCATCTGGATGCAAAAGAAGATCCGAGGCTTCAAGGGCGGCACCGAAACCTACCAGCAGATGACCAACGAAGTCTTCTGCCGGAGCCGGATCTCCTTGCCGAAGCTCAAACTGGAGAGCCTGCGCACGGACGACTGGATGCTGCTCGATATGCTGAACGAACTGGTTCGCTGTCCCAAGCCGTTGTACGATCGTCTTCGCGAAGACGATAGAGCGTGTTTCAGAGTGCCCGTCGATATTCTGCCCGATGAGGACGATACGGACGGTGGGGGAGAAGACCCCTTCAAAAACACGCTGGTCAGGCATCAGGATCGTTTCCCCTACTTCGCCTTGCGATACTTCGATCTGAAGAAAGTCTTCACTTCCCTCCGCTTCCATATAGATTTGGGCACCTACCACTTCGCCATATACAAGAAGATGATCGGCGAGCAGCCGGAAGACCGCCATCTGACGCGCAACCTGTACGGCTTCGGCCGAATACAGGATTTCGCCGAGGAGCATAGACCCGAAGAGTGGAAGCGTTTGGTGCGGGATTTGGACTACTTCGAGACCGGCGACAAGCCCTATATCTCCCAAACCTCTCCGCATTATCATATCGAGAAAGGCAAGATCGGGCTGAGGTTCATGCCGGAAGGGCAGCATCTTTGGCCGTCGCCGGAGGTAGGAACGACCCGAACGGGGCGAAGCAAATATGCCCAAGACAAACGGCTCACGGCAGAAGCCTTCCTGAGCGTGCATGAGCTGATGCCCATGATGTTCTATTACTTCCTGCTGAGGGAGAAGTATTCCGAGGAGGTAAGTGCCGAGAAGGTGCAAGGAAGAATCAAGAGGGTGATAGAGGATGTGTACGCTGTCTACGATGCTTTCGCCCGAGACGAAATCAATACGCTCAAGGAGTTGGATGCCTGTTTGGCGGACAAGGGTATTCGGCGAGGACATCTCCCCAAGCAAATGATCGCCATATTGTCCCAAGAACATAAGAATATGGAGGAGAAAGTCCGCAAGAAACTTCAGGAAATGATAGCGGATACGGATCATCGTCTGGATATGCTGGATCGGCAGACCGACCGAAAGATCAGGATCGGCCGAAAGAATGCCGGCCTGCCCAAGTCGGGCGTCATAGCCGACTGGCTGGTACGGGATATGATGCGCTTTCAGCCCGTGGCGAAAGACGCAAGCGGCAAGCCCCTGAACAATAGCAAGGCCAACAGCACCGAATACCGGATGCTACAGCGCGCCCTCGCCCTTTTCGGTGGAGAGAAGGAGCGTCTGACCCCGTATTTCCGCCAGATGAATCTGACGGGAGGGAACAATCCCCATCCTTTCCTGCACGATACCCGGTGGGAGAGCCATACCAATATCCTGTCCTTCTATCGCAGCTATCTGAGAGCAAGAAAGGCTTTCCTCGAACGCATAGGGCGAAGCGATCGGATGGAGAATCGCCCCTTCCTCCTGCTCAAGGAACCCAAAACCGATCGACAGACATTGGTGGCAGGCTGGAAGAGCGAATTTCATCTGCCACGCGGGATTTTTACCGAAGCGGTCAGAGACTGCCTGATAGAGATGGGGTACGATGAAGTCGGGTCATACAGGGAAGTCGGATTCATGGCCAAAGCCGTTCCGCTGTATTTCGAGCGAGCTTGTGAAGACCGTGTACAGCCTTTCTATGACAGCCCCTTCAATGTAGGCAACAGCCTCAAGCCCAAGAAAGGACGCTTCCTGAGCAAAGAAGAGCGAGCCGAAGAGTGGGAGAGAGGTAAGGAGCGGTTCCGAGACCTTGAGGCTTGGTCGCACAGTGCTGCTCGTCGGATAGAGGATGCTTTTGCCGGAATCGAGTATGCAAGTCCGGGAAATAAGAAGAAAATCGAGCAGCTGTTGCGGGATCTCTCCCTTTGGAAAGCCTTTGAGAGCAAGCTGAAAGTCAGGGCAGACAAGATCAATCTCGCCAAACTGAAAAAGGAAATACTCGAAGCCCAAGAACACCCCTATCACGACTTCAAGTCGTGGCAGAAGTTCGAGCGCGAACTGCGACTTGTCAAGAATCAGGATATTATCACTTGGATGATGTGCCGGGATCTCATGGAAGAGAACAAGGTGGAGGGATTGGATACCGGTACTCTCTACCTGAAAGATATTCGGCCCAACGTCCAAGAGCAGGGGAGCCTCAATGTGCTGAACCGCGTGAAGCCGATGCGCTTGCCTGTGGTCGTGTACAGAGCCGACAGCCGGGGCCATGTGCACAAGGAGGAGGCTCCTCTGGCGACGGTCTATATCGAAGAGAGGGACACCAAGCTGCTGAAGCAGGGCAATTTCAAATCCTTTGTCAAGGATCGCCGGCTCAACGGCCTTTTCTCTTTCGTCGATACCGGCGGACTCGCGATGGAGCAGTACCCGATCAGCAAGCTCAGGGTGGAGTACGAGCTGGCCAAGTATCAGACGGCAAGGGTCTGTGTCTTCGAGCTGACGCTCAGGCTGGAAGAGAGTCTGCTGAGCCGGTATCCTCACTTGCCGGATGAGAGCTTCAGAGAGATGCTCGAAAGCTGGTCGGATCCTCTCTTGGCCAAGTGGCCGGAGCTGCACGGGAAAGTCCGGCTTCTGATCGCTGTGCGCAATGCCTTCTCGCACAATCAGTATCCCATGTACGATGAGGCCGTCTTTTCGTCCATTCGGAAGTACGACCCCTCTTCCCCCGATGCCATAGAGGAAAGGATGGGGCTGAACATCGCGCACCGGTTGAGCGAGGAAGTGAAGCAGGCAAAAGAAACGGTAGAACGAATCATACAAGCATAAGAAAATGATGACGATGACTATTTGTTGGACACCGATATGCGTACAGCTGATCGAGCTATCGGGTATCTTCATTGCCGCATATCTGGCATATCGCTATGCCGTGCGCAAGCTCTCCAAAGAGAGCATAGAGAATATCGAACGCTGCAAATACCAAGCCGTGCTGGAGGCGCACCGGAGTTTCTACAAGCTGCTGCGCTTCACCACCGATACGGAGAATGCCGATAGCATATTGGTATGGCAGAAAGCCAAAGGGAGCGGAGCGAAAACCTATTATTTCAGGCCGGCCTGCATCCGTGGATTCTTGTCCGAACTGACGGACGAATTTTATAAGAATGGCAACGGTGTTTTCTTGTCTAAAGAGATTATTTCCCGTATCTTTGAGTATAGAAGTATCGTTTACGGCCTTTTGCTTTCGGAGAGGGATAGCTCGGATGAGAGGATTGTGATGAACAAGCCCGAAACGGCCGAACGGATGATCCGTATTCATCAGGAGCTTACCCAAACCGTTAGAGAAGCCATCGCACTGAAGGGGCGAACTTTGAACTTTTGAGTGCGAACCGGCAGGAACGTAGGAATGATTTTTTGAGAGAAAATAGCATAAACCCGACCGTAGAGAGTCATTTTTTTCAATCCTAATATCCCACTAAAATGATGATGACAGACTGTTTTTCACCGGCTTGCAGTGGCTCCAAAGCCTTACCGTCACTCACTTTCTGTGGAATGATGACTTCTCAATCGGTTTCAAATTCGATGGGGGTAGGTTGGATCTACCCTCTATTCGAAGGGTACACACAACTTGTTGTTGTTGTCATTGAGGAACTGCGCTGTTGGATCTACCCTCTATTCGAAGGGTACACACAACAAGTATCACAATACTCACTCTAAGTTAAAAGTTGGATCTACCCTCTATTCGAAGGGTACACACAACAACAGGGCCGCCTGCCCCTGGGCTTGCAGCGTTGGATCTACCCTCTATTCGAAGGGTACACACAACTCCTTGAACCAAAGAATAGACTCCTCGGCGTTGGATCTACCCTCTATTCGAAGGGTACACACAACTCGGAATATCCCCTTGGATTCTGCTGATCGGTTGGATCTACCCTCTATTCGAAGGGTACACACAACTCTCATAATGACCTTATATATTCAGTTATAGTTGGATCTACCCTCTATTCGAAGGGTACACACAACGTGTCCCGCCGTCTGTAGTTGAGTTCTCCTGTTGGATCTACCCTCTATTCGAAGGGTACACACAACCTTGAGTTTCTGCATCTTTTCTTCCCTTGTGTTGGATCTACCCTCTATTCGAAGGGTACACACAACAAGGTTTTGTTTCTTAGCCTCTTTTCTTATGTTGGATCTACCCTCTATTCGAAGGGTACACACAACATGATTCTTGATTGGTGGCTTGGGCGTTGGAATGTGCAGTAGTGTGGGGATTCTTCCGCGTTGGGGCTTTTTCGCTACATTTGCAGGCGGACGAGGTACTCCCCTCTTCGGTGAATTTGTGCCGGGAGTGCTTTCCCTTTTTATGGAATGACTTTGTAAACGACTAAATGAATGATAGATATGTGCTCCGATTCCTCTCTTCCCAGCATTCGTATTCGGCCGGTTTCGTTCGGCCTATGTGTGGTTATATACCGGCATTGCGTATGGCTGATGCAAACCTGCTGTATGAGCGGTAGAGCCTGAGAGCCGTTTCGTACCCCCTCGAAAAAGATGAGGCACCCACCGAGTTCCTGCACGAACTCGGTGGGTGCCTCTTTATTTATACCTCCGCTAAAGGCTTTTCGAGGTGTCCGATTTATATCAATCGGGCTTACAATCTATATATTTTTCGCAATCTATTTATATATAAATCAAAAACGATTTATATACAAAATGAAAACGATATATATACAAATCGAAAATACTTTGTATATAAATCGTGATTCGACCCTTGGAAAAGTGAATCCCGATCGTAAAGACCCGGATTTCCGATCTCTTCTGCTTCAGGATCTGCTCTCTCACAGGTGCTTATTTGGAATGATTCCAAACTCGTCTTCGTTGTTGAAAACTTTTTTCGCGCCTGTTTTCACCTCCAAAAACGACCACGCAAAAGACAGCGGCAGCCAAACAGATATATAAAAGCGAACCCCGAAAGTCCGTCAAAGACTTTCGGGGTTCATGCTGTTTGTTGTCAGGCTTTTATGCAGCCTTTGGCGCGTTTAGATCAGGCTGTCCAGACCGTGCTTGAGGTCGGCGATGATGTCCTCCACATTCTCCAGACCCACGGACAGGCGTACCAGTCCTTCGGATATGTCGCTGGCAGCACGCTCTTCGGGTGTGTAGGGTGAGTGGGTCATGCTGGCCGGATGCTGGATGAGGGTTTCCGTATCGCCCAAGCTCACGGCGAGGGAGCAGAGGTGCAGGCTGTTCATCAGCTTCTTGCCGGCTTCGCAACCGCCCTTCACTTCGAAGGCGATCATGGCTCCGGGCAGTGCCATCTGCTTCTTGGCCAATTCGTATTGGGGGAAGCTCGGAAGTCCGGGGAAATAGACTGCTTCTACGGCCGGATGCTTTTCGAGGAATTCGGCTACGGCCTGAGCATTGCGGCAGTGCTGCTCCATACGTATCTGCAATGTCTTCATACCACGGCTGATCAGATAGGCATCGAACGGACTCATATTGGCACCCGTGAGGTCTTTGATGCCGACGAGCTTCACCTCCTTGATGTAGTCCTCTTTACCTACGACAAATCCGGCGATGACGTCGCCATGTCCGTTCAGGTACTTGGTCGCGCTGTGTACGACGATGTCGGCACCCAGCTCCAGCGGACGGCAGATGTAGGGCGTGCAGTAGGTATTGTCCACCATGACACGTACGCCTTCGTGCTTGTGAGCGATGTCGCAGACCGCCTTGATGTCGGTCATGTACATATTGGGGTTGGCCGGAGTCTCCAGATAGACGAGCTTCGTATTCGGGCGAATGGCGGCCTCCACCTCTTGCGGATTGCGGGTATCCACGAGGGTGACTTCCACACCGTAGCGGCTCAGTCCGTGGGTGAGGTAGGCGAAGGTGCAGCCGTAGAGCGTCTTGCCGGCTACGATATGGTCGCCGGCCTTCACGCATACCCAGATGGCAGAGCTGATGGCTCCGATACCGGATGCAGCCGATGCGGCGGCTTCTCCGCCTTCGAGCATGGCCAGTTTCTCTTCCACTTGGGTGCAGTTGGGGTTGCCCAGACGGGTATAGATATATCCGCCTTCCTCTCCGGCAAAGCGACGGCCTCCCTGTTCGGCACTGTCGAAAACGAAAGTCGATGTCTGGTAGATGGGGGTGGCTAAGCAGCCGAAGGCGTTTTCGATAGCGCCTCCATGGATGGCACGTGTGGCAAAGCCACTACGCATAAGGTCTTCTTTTTTCATTGTTTGTTAGTTAATCGAAAAATCGACGACCGCACAGCCTTTCGGCCGAGTATCGTCTATGTTTCTATTCTGTGGTTACGGCAACGAAGGTAGTGAAAAGTTGTTGGCAGTGTGGCTGTTCGTTCGTTTTTGATCCGATTTTACGCGCCACCGATCGTCCGCTTACCGATGGCCGGCTACTCGTTCTTGGGCTGCCTGCCGATAGTCGGCACGCTTCTTACGGCCTTTTTTGCTGTCGGCAAAGTTGTCGAAAGCGAAGATCTCTTTCCAGTCCTCGGCATTGTCCTTGACCGTGGTTAGGCCTCCCACCTTCTTCAGGTGGAGGTCATCGTACGGGCGATTGTCGAAGGTGGTGGAGCGGTAGCGGATCTCTCCCTGCGTGACGTGGATGGTCTGATAGAGGTAGAGACCGGAGCCGATCCTGTCGTGCCGGTCGGAGAATCCGTTGCGGTAGTGCTTGGGCGATGCGCTGCTGATGATATATATGGGTGTCTTCTTCATGCCGGACTCCGTCTTCGTGGTGATGCGGGAGTAGGCATGGTCGTGTCCTTGCAGGACGAGGTCGGCACCGCCTTCC
The DNA here is from genome assembly GCF_000378065.1 of Porphyromonas gulae DSM 15663. Taxonomy (GTDB): domain Bacteria; phylum Bacteroidota; class Bacteroidia; order Bacteroidales; family Porphyromonadaceae; genus Porphyromonas; species Porphyromonas gulae. The sequence goes on from NZ_KB899147.1 coordinate 76,046, forward strand.
TCCAGAATGGAGCGGAAGCCGTAGCGGATGATCGGATTCATGCGTCCCTGCCGCACCGAGTATACTCCGTGGTGGAACATGACTATCTTCCACGGCTGTACGGTGGTTTCGAGTGCATTTTTCAACCACGTGCGGTGGTTGAATACGGATGCCGGCCATTGGATGTCGTTGGAGTCCATGACGATGAGCCGCATATAGGGGAAGTCTATGTAGTACGAACGTTGCTCGAAGCCTTTGGGGCCATTGGCCGGATAGTTGTACTGAGGTACCCAACGGGGATCGAGCTGTCTTTTCAGTCCTTTGATATACTCGTGGTTGCCGGTGGCGGCGATGACGGGTGTCGATGCCGTCCAGTCGCCTATGGCACGATGCCATACTTCCCAATAGAAATCCGTGGGGCCTTCGATCTGATCCCCACCCAAAGCCAGAAAATCAGGGTCGGGATGCAGGGTGCGCAGCCGTTGGAGCAGTGCCTGACTGCCTCCGTTGCCCGGATCCTGAACGTCTCCGATGTAGATGAAGTCGGTGGCAGCCGAACTGTCGGGAATGGAGAATCGGTACCAGGGCGATGTCTGCTCTCCCGTCTTGACCCTGTAGGTATAGGTGCGGCCGGGCTTGAGCCCGTTTATCTTAGCGTGGTAATAGTAGTTGCGTCCTGCACGGGTGACGACTTCTTTCCCCTCGGCCGGCAGCGAGATCAGCAGGGTATCAGCATCCGTTCCGTCCAAAGAGCGATAGTCCAGCCAAGAGTCTTGCGGCAGGGTGTCGCACCGCCAGCTGACCGTCCTTTGGGTGAGGAAATCCTCTCCCGGCGTCAGGGTGAGCCTGTCTATCGTATGCGGTACGGTGTAGGAGACTTCGGCCGGAGAAACGAACCAAGCTCTGTACCGCTTGGCTACCCAGATGCCGAGGGCGACAAGAAAGAGCAGACTGATCACCAGCCCCCATCGCCTTCCGTTTCTTCTCCTCTTTCTCGAATATCTGCGTCCGGAATTTCGTTTGCTGAACTTCCGCCTGCTGACTTGGTAGTAGGGATTGGAGCGTTTCTTTCGCATGGCTATTCGTTTGTTTGTGGACTGACAGGAGTGGAGGAAGGTGCATTTTCCACCTTCGCTCCCGTACCGAGGTCGCGGAAGGAAACCGGCTGTTCCAGAGAACGCAGCCGCGCTTCGGCACGATCGTATGCGATGGACTTGTTCTTGAGTGCTATCTCCAGATTGGTATTCCGACGAGCCAGACGCACCCACTCACGCACTCCACGGACGGACAGCCCTACGGCTATGGCAGCTATGGCGGCTATGAAGCCCTCTCCGTAAAGGGGCATCTGCCCCTCGGCTGTGCCCGGTATGGTCCATTGCCAAGCGTGGTGGAAGATGACGGGAAGCAACATGCCTATTCCTCCCAAGGCCAGCGACAGCACGATATAGGGACGGAAGAGGAGTCTCTTGATCATGGCCGGAGCTATCAGGAAATAATTGATATAGTACAGGGCTATGATATAAGCATCCACGATCCATATGGAATAGTAAGCGGAGGGCGTATTCCAAAAGGAGGGAGTACCCGGGTTGGTGCTCTCCAATGCCAGACTTTGCAAGACGATGAGCAAAACCCAAACGAGGGTATAGATAAGAATTGTAAGCGATTTGTTCATATTCTAATTGAGGCTTAACCGATAAAAGAAAGCTATCTTTGTATGTCACAAAGATATAATTATTATTGTACGGCTATCCGTATATAAATAACGACAGAACCGAATGGAAATAAAAAAGGCGGCATTTGTAATCAGTAATACCGATGTGCGCAAATGTCCTGATACGAAGCTCCCCGAATATGCTTTCATCGGCCGTTCGAATGTGGGCAAATCCTCTCTGATCAATATGCTTACCGGCCAAAAGGGACTGGCCATGACCTCCCAAAAGCCGGGTAAGACACAGTTGATCAACCACTTCATCATCGACGATTCGTGGTATCTGGTCGATTTGCCCGGCTACGGATATGCCCGTTTGGGCGCGTCCAACAGGGAGTCCTTGCGCAGGATCATCGAGACGTACATCCTCTGTCGCGAGCAGCTTTCGAGCCTCTTTGTCCTGATCGATTGCAGGCACGAACCGCAGAAGATCGACTTGGAGTTTCTCCAATGGCTGGGTGAGAATGGGATTCCGTTCAGCATCGTATTCACCAAGGCGGACAAGCTCTCGTTCAGCCGATTGAAAGAGAATACGGAGGCCTATAAGCAAAAACTGCTGGAAACGTGGGAGGAGCTTCCTCCGGTATTTATTACCTCTTCCGAAAAGAAAACAGGCAAAGAAGAATTGCTGGATTATATCGACTCGATCAATCAAGAATTAGCTACGAAATAAAAAACCGAAATGAAACAAAAGATTCTCGTTACCGGCGGGACAGGATATATAGGATCCCATACGACTGTGGAGCTACAGCAGGCAGGCTATCGGGTCGTGAGTGTGGACAACTTCTCCAACTCCCATGCTGCTGTGCTCGATGGTATAGCCTGGATCACAGGGGTTCGCCCCGATTTTTATGAGGCCGACTGTAACGATATGGAGGCGATGGAGCGCATCTTTACGGCGCATCCCGATATAGCAGGCGTCATTCATTTTGCTGCAAGCAAGGCCGTAGGCGAATCGGTGCAGAAGCCACTTTTGTACTACAGGAACAATATCCTCTCTCTACTGAACATCCTCGAACTGATGGGGCGATTCGGCACTCGTGGGATCGTATTCTCCTCATCTTGTACTGTGTACGGACAGCCGGAGGTATTGCCCGTAACGGAAGAGGCTCCGATACAGGAAGCTCTCTCTCCCTATGGCAATACGAAGCAAATCAACGAGGAGATTATCCGCGATGCCATCCATGCCGGAGCAGGGTACAAGGCCATACTCCTGCGCTACTTCAATCCGATCGGGGCACACCCCACAGCGCATATCGGAGAGCTTCCTAACGGGGTGCCTCAGAATCTGATCCCCTATTTGACTCAAACGGCGGCAGGTATCAGAGCCGAGCTGAGTGTCTTCGGTGATGACTACGACACGCCCGACGGCTCCTGTATCCGGGACTATATCTATGTGGCGGATTTGGCCAAAGCGCATGTGGCTGCCATCGAACGGATGCTGAACGAAGAGAAAGCGAGCGATTCGCTCGAAGTCTTTAATATAGGTACGGGTAGAGGAGTGAGTGTGCTAGAACTTATCCGCACCTTCGAACGGGTGACAGGCGTTGCCGTTCCTCATCGGATAGTAGGAAGGCGCGAAGGCGACATCGAACAGGTATGGGCCGAGCCGAAGAAAGCCAATGAGGTGTTGGGTTGGAAGGCTTTGGAGTCGTTGGAGGACACACTGCTGAGTGCATGGCGTTGGCAGCAACGCTTGTCGGAGAAGTAATCCCCGGCGCATTAACGTACGCGACACTCTATCTTCGGGCGGCAGATGGATATGCTATCGACCAAAATCACTTACCTGACTGGCGTAGGGCCGAAGCGGGCGGAAGTACTGAAAGAGGAAATAGAAGTACGTACCTATCTGGATCTTCTTCATTATTTCCCCTTTCGCTATGTCGATAGGAGTCGATTTTATGCCATACGGGAGATACGCTCCGATATGCCCTATATCCAGCTGCGCGGTGTCCTTCGCAACTTCTCCGAGGTGGGCGAAGGACGGCGCAAGCGGCTGACGGCTACCTTCTCTGACGGTACGGGAAGCATAGAGCTGGTTTGGTTCAAGGGGATCAAGTACATACGCGACAAGCTACAGGAAGGACGGCGATATATCGTTTTCGGCAAGCCTGCTTTCTTTGCTTCCGGCTATAACATAGCACATCCCGAAATAGATGCGGAGGAGAAGGCAGAGCAGGTAGCCGGCGGACTGACTCCGATTTATCACACCACAGAGCGAATGAAGAGTATGGGGCTGGGCAGCAAACAACTCCAGCAACTCCTGTACGTACTCCTCAATCAGGTATCGGCTACACTGACGGAGACACTGCCGCCTTACATCCTTTCTTCTTATGGATTCGTCTCCTATCAGGAGGCCATCAGACAGATTCATTTCCCTCAGGGGGTGGCACAGCTGGAAGCTGCCCGTACAAGACTCAAGTTCGAAGAGCTGTTCTATGTACAACTGCATCTGATCGGCAGCAAGCTGGAACGCAAGGCTCGCTTTCAGGGAATTGTTTTTGCCCAAGTAGGAGCCTTGTTCAATAGATTCTACAAGGAGCATCTGCCTTTCGAAATGACCGGCGCACAGAAAAGGGTGGTACGGGAGATCCGGCAAGATACTCTCAGCGGACATCAAATGAACCGGCTGGTGCAGGGCGATGTGGGTAGCGGTAAAACTTTGGTAGCCTTGCTATCCATGCTGTTGGCTCTGGACAATGGCTGTCAGGCTTGCCTGATGGCTCCGACCGAAATTCTCGCCAGACAGCATCATCATACCCTGTCCGAGCTGCTGCGACCGCTTGGCGTAGAGGTCGGCTTGCTCATCGGAAGCTGTACTGCACGTCAGCGAGAACGCTTGCTCCCGTGTCTGGCCGATGGCTCGATCTCCATCGTCGTCGGCACGCATGCCCTATTGGAGCAGGGAGTAGTCTTTCACCGTTTGGGAATGGCCGTCATAGACGAGCAGCACCGATTTGGTGTACAGCAGCGAGCACGTCTGTGGGAAAAGAACCTCGACACTCTGCCCCATATTCTGATTATGAGTGCCACCCCCATACCGCGTACCTTGGCCATGACGTTGTACGGCGATCTGGATATTTCCATCATCGACGAATTGCCTCCCGGCCGTAAGCCCATACAGACGCTCCACCACTTCGACAACGATATGGCACCGGTCTTTCGTTTCCTGCGATCTCAGCTTGCTGCCGGCCGGCAGGTGTATGTGGTGTATCCGATGATCGAGGGATCGGAGACGACCGATTTGAAAAATCTTGAGGATGGCTTCGAGCTGTTCTCTTCCATTTTCCCCGATGAGGGTGTGACGATGGTACACGGCAAGATGAAAGCCAAGGAAAAGGAGGCGCGTATGGCAGACTTCGTCAGCGGTCGCTCCCGTATCCTGTTGGCTACGACGGTTATCGAAGTCGGTGTGAATGTCCCCAATGCTACAGTGATGGTGGTGGAGAATGCCGATCGCTTCGGCCTGTCGCAGCTGCACCAGCTCAGAGGACGTGTAGGCCGCGGTGGAGAGCAGAGCTATTGCATCCTGATCACAGGAACGAAAACGGGAGAGGATTCGCGCCGGCGTATTCAGGTGATGGTGGAGACGAACGATGGATTCGAAATAGCAGAGGAAGATATGCGCCTTCGTGGTTTCGGCGACTTGGAGGGTACGCGCCAGAGCGGTCGTCAGATCAGCCTTCGGATAGCCAATCCTGCACGAGATACGGAGCTGATAGCCCTCTCCCGAAGTATAGCGGAGCGACTACTGGAGCGCGACCCCGAACTTCGCCACCCTGACAATCAAATGCTCGCTCTTCGTCTGAATAAACTCTTCCCCAAGGAGGAAGACTGGAGCGTCATAAGTTAATGGAGAGAAAAGAATCGATGGACTACAATAATATAGCGGAAGCATTGCAGACATTCCGAACAGAGAAGGCATACCGGCATGCCCCTTTCCGTTCGTGCTTTTTCGATATGGACGGAGTGCTGTTCGATTCCATGCCCGCACATGCACGCAGTTGGGTGGAGGCTGCCGGAGAATACGGTATCGCTGCGGAGCCACTGGATTTTTATCGCTGGGAAGGGCAGAAGGGTAGCGATACCATCAAGATCCTGTTCGAACGGGGATACGGACGGCAGCCGACAGAAAAAGAAATAGCCGATATGTACGGACGCAAGAGCCAACTCTTCGCTTTGTATAACTCGGGAAACGTGATCGACGGTGCTCCGGCTCTGGTGTCGGATGTCTGTAGACAGGGCTTGCGTATCATGCTGGTGACGGGTTCGTCCCAGACCGATATATTGCAGCGTTTGCAAAGAGGTTATGGCGACAGCTTCGGGCCTGCGAATATGGTGACAGGTGCCGATGTACACCGTGGAAAACCTCATCCGGAACCTTATCTCAAAGCGTTGGAATGTGTGGGGATGTCGCCTTCCGAGGCTTTTGTGGTAGAGAATGCTCCGCTGGGAGTTCGTGCAGCTGTCGATGCCGGTATCTTTACCATTGCGGTAAATACAGGTTGCTTGCCCGATGCCGATTTGTGGGATGCCGGTGCATCACTTGTCCTTCCCTCTATGGCTGTGCTTCGCTCGCTATTGGGAGCATTGCTTGCCGAATCTCGGACCTCTATGGCCTGATTTTTTTCTTTGATTTTACACTCCACATTGGTCTCTTTTTGCCCCATGAGCGGTCGCCATCGACAGGAGTGGGAACGGCTTGTGCTGAGGCTTGGTGAATCGATCAGAAGAATCCGGAAAGGATTACAATGTTCGTTCCAATGCCTTGCGCGGACGCAACTGCTATGATTTCATAACTTTGATTCCCAAAATGGTATAAAATTGTTTTCGATGGCTAATAATACTCTTTTGGCGAGGACTCGGCGTTCTGTCTGCCTTGTCATTTTTTGTTGTCTTGTGGCGATGTTGCGCCTTACTGCACAGGAGGTAGCAGTGTGGGGAGACAAGCATGGTGTGGCACCCGATCAGGCACATCGAACTTTGGTGAAAATAGTACTGAGCGAACCTCTGCCGCCGAATGCCAAACAGATCCGAATCAGTTACTCCTTTCCACAAGATACAAAGGACAAAGTCACTGCCCTGTATCTCCTTGTGAGTGATTCTTTGGCAGTACGCGATCTGCCGGACTATAAAGGGCGAGTCTCCTACGATAGCTTCCCGATCTCAAAGGAAGATTGCTTCATGATTCTTTCTGTCGATTCTGTTGCCGGCCGCCGTTCCTTTTATCTGGCTGCGGATATAGGGCCTGTCACTTCCTTTTCCCGATCCGACACACTGACTGCCCGTGTACAAGAGGTGGCTGTCGATGGCCGTCCTTTGCCGTTGAAAGAGCTGTCGCCTGCCTCCCGTAGGCTGTATAGGGGGTATGAGGCTCTCTTTGTGCCCGGAGATGGCGGATCGCGCAACTACCGTATTCCGGCTATTTTGAAAACTTCCCAAGAGACGCTCATCGCGATGGCTGACAGACGCAAGTATAATCAGACGGATCTGCCGGAGGATATAGATATAGTCATGCGGCGCAGTACGGACGGAGGGAGATCGTGGAGCGATCCACGAATCATCGTACAGGGAGAGGGCCGCAATCATGGCTTTGGCGATGTAGCTCTCGTACAGACCAAGGCCGGAAAGCTCCTGATGATCTTCGTCGGCGGAGTAGGACTCTGGCAGTCCACCCCCGATCGTCCCCAACGAACTTATGTGTCGGAGAGTCGGGACGAAGGCCTCACCTGGTCTCCTCCTCGGGATATAACCCATTTCATCTTCGGCAAGGATTGTGCCGATCCGGGACGCAGTCGCTGGTTGGCCTCCTTTTGTGCTTCGGGACAAGGGCTTGTGCTGCCATCCGGTCGTATCATGTTTGTGGCTGCCATCCGCGAATCAGGGCAGGAGTACGTCCTGAACAACTATGTCCTCTATAGCGACGACGAGGGCACCACTTGGCACCTGTCCGACTGTGCATACCACCGTGGCGATGAGGCAAAGCTCTCATTGATGCCCGATGGCAGGGTACTGATGAGCGTACGCAATCAGGGACGGCAGGAGAGCCGACAGCGTTTCTTCGCTCTCTCTTCCGACGATGGCCTTACTTGGGAGAGAGCCAAGCAGTTCGAGGGCATCCATGACCCCGGCTGCAATGGGGCTATGCTTCAGGTGGAGCGGAGCGGAAGGAATCAAATGCTGCACTCCCTGCCTCTCGGCCCGGATGGACGTCGCGATGGAGCGGTCTATCTCTTCGATCATACCTCCGGCCGCTGGTCTACCCCCGTAGTCGTCAATTCGGGATCGAGTGCCTACTCGGATATGACTCTACTGGCGGATGGAACGATCGGCTATTTCGTCGAAGAAGACGATGAGATCTCATTGGTTTTCATTCGGTTCGCCCTGGACGATCTCTTTGATGCCGGACAATGAGAATGGTGCATTTTTTATCGAGTTTTTCTTAGGGCTGCCGTTGGAGGACAGCTCTACTATCGAGTCAATATCCATCAACCGCTATCCCACCGATACGAGCCAAAAAACCTCTGATTGTGGCGCGTCTTTTCTGAAGAAGGTGGTGCCGGAATTTTTTCGTTTTGGTTCGAGATTTTTTTACTTCTCGCGCCAAAGTGAAAAAGTTTACGCGCCACGTTTTCCCAGACTGCAAACGCAAAAAATCCGGCGCGTAAACCAATCGGCTGTGAGATGATGCCTGCTACACTTTTCGGCGGATTGATTTTTCCATCGTCATCGTCTTGTGGTGTTCGTATAAGGCTATGAATGTTGCACGGTGTGTCTGTTGTACCTATAATAATTTATCTTTGCGGTATATCAAATTATGCAAGACTCATGATAATACGGTGTCTTATCGGTCGGCCGAGAACCATCCTGTTCGGATTGATATTCGCGGCAAGTCTTTCTTATGCAACGGCACAAGAGAAAAAGGATACTCTCTCTACGGCTCAGCCTGTGCCCAATATCAGCAAGGTGGAGCAGACGCCCCTCCTCTCCGTTGATCACCCCGTCCTGCCTGCTTCTTTTCATAATCCTCGTCCGCTGCAAGGAATTCGGGACAGACATCTTTCCGATGCTTTGCTCAATGGATTGAAGCCTCATCGCTCATCTTTGCGATTGAACGATGAGCTCGACTTCACGGCAGAACGCCGGGATTTCGTATCCCCCCTCTTGCAAACTCGCCACGCTGCCGGTGTCTTTTCTTGGCGACCGACCGACCGGATGCGTTTTTATACATCCGGCAATATCGGTCTTGGTCATGATTTATTGACCGGTGTACGCAAGGACTTTGGATGGAATGCCGGTGCCGATTTTTTGCTGAGTCAAAATCTTACGGCGCATATTCAAGGCGGTTGGCAGCAGAACTTCGGTTTTATGCCTATGAGGACTGTCTGTGGTCAATTCCGCTGGCAAGCCACCGATAGGTTGAGTTTTACCACCGGTGTCGATTATCGACAGGTGCAGTGGAATGCTTTCGATAATAGAACGCTCTCGCTCGGGGGCACTGCTCGATACGAATTGATAGACAATGTCTTTATCAATGGATTCGGCACTTATCCTCTCTACAGTAGTACGCGCTCAGGACTCAATATGGCGGTGCCGATGCATGGATTCGGCCCTCAGTACGGTGGTTCGATCGAGCTGAAGGTCTCCGAACGATTCGGTTTTGCCGTCGGGGCAGAGCGCGAATACAATATCTGGACTCGCCGGTGGGAAACGCATTACTTTGCTTATCCCGTATTCTATGGTGATAAGAAGTAGTAATATACAATCAATACAGTGCTTTGTGATGAAAAAAGAAAAACTTTGGATTACGATCGTCGCCGGATTGGCTTTCGTATTGGGCCTTTATGCTCTTGGTCGCAGTGTCGCTCAGCTACGTCGCTCTCAGCCTTCGGTGATTGTGACCGGTATGGCCGAGCGTAATTTCAAATCCGATCTGATCGTTTGGAGTGCTTCATACCAGCTCCAGATGATGGATATCGAATCGGCCTACAAGGCTTTGAAGGAAAAACAGATATTGGTGGCAGACTATTTGAAAAGCAAGCAGCTGCCGGATTCGTCTTATATCTTCTCAAGCGTAGCCATCTCTAAAGAGTACAACTATTATTACGATCCGCGGCAGGAACAAAACGTCAGGACCTTTGCCGGATATCTGCTCAGCCAGACAGCTACGGTGACCTCACAGGACATCGAACATGTGGAGAAAATATCTCGCGATATAACGGAGCTGATCAATCAGGGGGTAGAGATTACCTCCAACCATCCGGCCTATTACTACACCAAGCTCAATGATCTGAAGGTGGAGATGCTGCGCAATGCTTCCGAAGACGCTTTCAATCGTGCTTCGGTCATTGCCGAAGGGAGCGGTTCTTCCGTAGGCAAGATGCTATCTTCTTCGATGGGTGTGTTCCAGATAGTGGGACTCAACTCGAACGAAGATTACAGCTGGGGCGGTTCGTTCAATACATCTTCCAAGATGAAGACAGCGAGCATAACGGTTAAGGCTTCTTTCGCTTTGAGGTGAGCTTTATTCCCCGTCCACATCATTCAATTATATTCCATAAAAAATGAAGCATATCGTATCTATTGACCAGTGTTCGGCCGAGGACATTCTTCGCATTCTCGATCGGGCAGAGCTATTCGAAAAGAATCCTAATCGGCACCTTTTGGAAGGTAAGGTCGTAGCCACTCTCTTCTTTGAGCCTTCGACCCGTACACGCCTGAGCTTTGAGACGGCTGTGAACCGTCTCGGAGGCCGTATCATCGGTTTTTCGGATGCATCCACCTCCAGCTCTACGAAAGGCGAATCGCTCAAGGATACCATTTCCATGGTGGGCAACTATGCCGATCTGATTATTATGCGCCACTATCTGGAAGGGGCGGCTCGTTATGCTTCGGAGGTAAGCCGTGTGCCGGTAGTCAATGCCGGCGATGGAGCCAACCAGCATCCTTCACAGACTTTGCTCGATCTCTATTCGATTCGCAAGACGCAGGGCACTCTCTACGATACGACCATAGCTATGGTAGGTGACCTTAAGTACGGGCGCACCATCCACTCCCTGATAGAGGGTATGTCGCACTTCCGTCCTCGCTTTATCTTCGTTGCTCCCGAAGAGCTGTCTCTTCCTGAAGAATACAAGCAGTTTTGTCGAGAGCATGATCTGCCTTATATGGAAACCAAACATTTCGACGAGGAGGTGATCAATAACTGCGATATTCTCTATATGACGCGTGTACAACGCGAGCGATTCACGGATATGGAGGAATATGAACGGGTCAAAGATGTCTATGTGCTGACCAACGATATGCTATCCGACAGCCGTCCGAATCTGCGCGTACTGCATCCACTTCCTCGTGTGGGGGAGATTGCCTACGATGTGGATGACAATCCTAAGGCCTACTTTATCCGGCAAGCACTGAACGGACTTTATACGAGGCAGTCCATTATTTGTGAAGTGCTCGGCATAGACGTTGCAAACTAAGCAGATATTGTGATGAAAAAGGAAGAAATGCTCGTCGCCGCGATTAGAAACGGCATCGTGATAGACCATATCCCCCCGACAAAGTTGTTCAAAGTGGCTACGCTCTTGCAGCTGGATGATTTGGACAAGCGGATCACCATCGGCAACAATCTGCGCAGTCGGAGCCATGGGTCGAAGGGGGTTATCAAGATAGAGGATAAAACGTTCGACGAGGAGGAATTGAACCGTATCGCCCTTATTGCCCCGAATGTACGTCTGAACATTATTCGGGACTATGAAGTTGTAGAAAAACGTCAGGTGGAAGTCCCACACGAGATTGTGGGGCTCGTCCGTTGTCCGAATCCGAAGTGTATTACGAACAACGAACTGATGCAAACCCGATTCCGTGTGATCGATGCCGAACAGTGTACGCTCCGATGCGACTATTGCGAGCGAAAGCTCTCCAATGAACGTATCGAACTGCTATAGTTCGCGTAACTTTTCCAAGAACAAAACAATGAGACAAGATTGGAAACCCGGCACACTTATCTATCCGCTACCGGCCATATTGGTGAGTTGCGGCTCTCGGCCGGAGGATTATAATTTGCTTACGGCCAGTTGGGTGGGGACGATATGCAGCCAGCCACCTATGTGCTATGTCAGTATTCGTCCGGAACGTCACTCCCATGCTCTCGTCAAGGAAAGTGGCGAGTTCGGTCTGAACCTGACTACGGTCGGCATGGCCAGACAGACGGACTGGTGCGGTGTTCGTTCGGGCAAGGACTATGACAAGTTTGCCGAGACAGGCCTTACCGTGGAACCTGCCAAGCTGATCAAAGCTCCTCTGGTGGCCGAATCGCCGGTCAGCATAGAGTGCAAGGTACGACAGATCATTCCACTCGGTAGCCATGACATGTTTATGGCCGATGTGGTCAATGTGCGTGCCGACCAACAATATATCGACCCGGAGACAGGTTCTTTCGATATGGAGAAAGCAAACCTGCTGGCATATTCGCATGGCGAATACTTCTCGCTTGGGGACTTTCTCGGCTATTTCGGCTGGTCGGTCAAGAAAGACAAAACGCCTGTCAGACGTCGTAAGTAGCACATTCTGATAAACCTAATAGTAACGTAAACATAGAATGAATATGAAAAAAGGAACAGTAATCATCATTGCCATTATTGCAGTTTTTGTACTGCTATTTAGCTGGGGTGTGGTCAAATACAACAGTTTTGTGGACAAGCAGGAAGCCGTCAATACGGCTTGGAGTCAAGTGGAAAACCAATATCAACGTCGTTTGGACTTGATCCCGAATCTCGTAGAGACCGTCAAAGGCTATGCCGCTCACGAGAGCGAAACGCTTACTGCCGTGATCGAAGCACGTAGCAAAGCCACTGCTACGAATATCAATGCCGACAATCTGACAGAAGAGAACTTGGCCAAGTTTCAGCAGTCGCAGGATCAGCTATCGAGTGCCTTGTCCCGTTTGATGGTCGTAGTAGAGCGTTACCCCGATCTCAAGGCTAACCAGAACTTCCGCGATCTGCAAGTGCAACTTGAGGGTACGGAAAACAGAATCACGGTAGCACGTCAGGACTTCAATGCCATAGCCAAGACATATAACGTGGCTGTGCGCAGATTCCCGGCCAATATCATTGCCGGTATGATGAACTTCGATCAGCGTCCCTATTTCAAGGCTGATGAAGGTGCAGAGAAGGCTCCTCAAGTAAAATTCTAATCCTCTTTTTCGCTCTTGCGAATGATGCGTTCGTCAAAGATCAGGTTACGGAGCCTTGCAGAGTGGCCTTTTTTCCTAATGGCCTTTTGCTTCTTTCTGATGCATTCCAGTGTATCGGCACAGCGGGTATATAAGCCGGAGGATGTACCCAACGTCCAACTTGCCGATAGCACTCGGCTCGTGACGGACGAAGCGGGTTTGCTCAGCAATGCCCAGGAGGAGGTCATGAACGGACGGCTACGAGCCATCCGCAGCAGTTATGCCGTCGAGTTTGCCGTCGTTACTCTCCCGTCTATCGGTGATGCTCCATTGGAGGATTTTACCTTGAAGCTGGCGCGTCAATGGGGAGTCGGTAATAAAAAGAACAACAACGGCCTTTTGCTCGTACTCGTGCTGGATCAGCGACGGGTACGCTTCGAGACGGGCTATGGTCTGGAAGGTTATTTGCCCGATGGTTTGCTGAGCCGTATCATACATGATCGCATGATCCCTCATTTTCGATCGGGGAACTATGCCGAAGGTTTATCCGAGGGAGTTGTTGCTGTTCAGCAGGTGTTGGACGGATCTTATGATGTGAAGCCTGACGGTGGAGATCGGTCTGCTGTTTCCAATATGAGCTGGGGTACCATATTTATATTCTATTGCGTCTTTATGCTCCTCGCTTCGGCTTCGGTACTCTATCAGCTGACTTCATATCGCAGGCAATATCCACGAGCAACGGCAGTGGAGGAATATGAATTTCTTCGCAGGCGAATATCGATGCTGGGATGCGTCTTTTTACTGCTTTTCCCTCCGGGATTTATTGTGGTGATGGCCATCGTCAAATCACGACAGAACAAACTGAAGAAAGAGATGGCTCTGTGTCCACGCTGCCATCAGCATTCGGTACATCTGCTTGATCAAAGTTTGGAAGAAGATCGTTATCTCAGTCCCTCTCAGCAGATGGAGCATAAACTTAAGAGTCGGGATTTCAGAGTCTATGCCTGCTCTTCCTGCGACCATGCGCAGGTAATAGGCTACGATCGTCCGGCTACCTCCTACAAGCGTTGTCCTAACTGCGGAACGGTTGCCCTGCGCTATATGGGAGAAAAGCGTGTGCGTACGGACAGGGGCATGATGATTCGCAAGGAATGGCGCTGTCTGTACTGCGGAGAGAATCATACCCAACAGTACCGAGACAATAATGATGCCGAAGTTGCTGCTGCAGGTATCCTGCTGGGTTCGCTGCTTGGTCGTGGAGGCCGCAGCGGCGGTTTCGGAGGCGGCTTTGGCGGCGGTGGCTTCGGTGGTGGCAGCTTTGGTGGAGGTGGAGCCTCTGGTGGCTGGTAATTTAACTATGTTGATGGCTGGAAGTATCAGGAAAATTGTCGGTGCTGTGGTATCACTGTGGTTTGCAGTGGTTCCCGTTCTTGCACAACATGATTATCAGTTTGATTTCGAAGGCAAGGAGGTAAAGGAACCTACCGAAGAAGAGCAGATCGCTCGGGGGGATAAACTCAAGGTCTATACGTTGAATCCCAATACGGGTGATCTCTTGCGCTCTCCCATCGATACGGCTATGCTCGGTTTCTACAATCGAGTGAAAGCCGAGGGACGTTCGCTTGCCATCGGTTATTTGGGCAATCTGAACTCTCCGTGGGAGAGCAAAATGTTCTTCGATCGTCCGCTCTATCATCCGCAGTTCATGTATATGTACGGGCTTCACGGTATGTTGATAGATCCTTTTACAGCCCGATTCTACGATACCAAGAGTCCTACTACTCAGGTGCTCTATCTCCGGCATGGCGACAATCAGACGCGAGAGGAAGAGCTGCGTTCTACTTTGGCTTTGAATATAGGCAAGCGAATCAACATCGGTAACGATGTGGATTATATCTACAGCAACGGTTTCTACAACTCCAACAAGACGAAAGCCATCTCTTACCGCTTTTTCGGTAGCTACCGTTCCGATCGCTACGAGGCGTATGCTTATGTGGGCAATAATTACTATCTGATGACAGAGAACGGAGGGATTACGAATGATGACTACGTAATCCATCCGGGTAACTTTGCCAATGGGACGAACGAATTCGTATCCACGGATATTCCGGTGAAGTTTCCCGGCAATAATATGTTCAATTCGCTTCGGCAAGGAACGGCTCGTCTGACCCATCGCTACAACCTCGGTTTCTATCGTGAGGGACAGACCGAGTATTATGATGGCAATGAATTCGAGGCTCCCCATTTGATCGATACGATGGTATTCGTGCCCGTGGGCAGTATCTCCCATACTTTCAATTATACTAAGAGTCGCCGCCGTTTCAAGGTCAAAAGCCCTTTGGACAGTACCGTCTATCCCAATCTTTTCATCAAACGACTGAACGATGCCGGAGAAGTGATCGTGCTGCCGAACGATACCACGCGAATGGAAGAATACCACAATACGGTGGCACTTTCTTTGCGGGAAGGTTTCCATCGCTGGGCTAAGTTCGGCCTGACGGCTTATGTCAGATTGGAGAATCGGTTTTATACGCTACAAGATTCAGTGGTCGGCGTACCCCCTACGGACAGGGAGTTCAGCACTTATATCGGGGGAGAGATCAGCCGAAGAGGGGGGAAATATCTCAACTTCGCAGCAGATGGAGAGCTCTCGGTTGTCGGGAGCGATGCCGGAGCATTCAAACTCAGAGGACGACTAAGTACAGCGTTCAATCTCTTTCGTCGGAGGACGGAAATGGAAGCCTGGGGACAGCTCCTCAATACTCGTCCGGGTTACTTCCTGCGTCATCATCATGGTACTGTGCACTGGTGGGACGAATCGTTCGACTTCATCCAGCAACTCAGACTGGGTGGCTCTCTTCGCTTGAAGGACTTGGGCACGACCTTGACATTGCAATCCGCTACGCTCAAGAACTATATATACTTCGACCATACGGCTTTCCCCCAACAGGTCTCTTCTCCCATACAAGTTCTCGAAGGGCGGATAGCACATGCCTACCGATGGGGTGTTTTGGGTTGGGAAGTGGAAGCGGCCTATCAAACGAGTAGCAACCGTACGGCTTTGCCATTACCGAAGCTGGCGGCTTATGGCAATCTCTATTTGAACTTCCGCCTGCCGAGCAGTACCAAGGTGATGCGTATACAGACGGGAGTGGATGCTCGTATCCATTCCTCTTACTATGCTCCGTATTATGAACCTGCGGTACAGCAATTCACCACGCAACAAGAGATAAAGGTAGGAGGATCTTTCCCTCTGATGAATGCTTATGTGAATATTCACCTCAAACGCTCACGTTTCTTCTTTGAAATGTACAATCTGGCCGAGGCTTTCATGGATAGCAAGCGTTTCTCCTTGGTGCATACGCCGTACAACCCTCGTGGTCTGCGTATGGGTATTGCCATCGACTTCAATAAATAAATGAAAATGAAGAAACAGATTGCTCTCTACGGCGTTTTGCTGATCTCTGTCCTTATCGTGATGGTTGCTTTGCGCCACTGTGGTAGAGGGAGCTCTACTGGTGGGGACGCTGTGGATTCGTTGCGGGATTATTCTGATATTCACCGAGAAGGAGTACTGAGGATCATCGCCCGATACAATGACAGAGACTATTATGTGGGACAGGATTCCACCGCCGGTTTTGTTTATGATGTGGCACGGCGTTTATCGGAAATCAGTGGTATTCGGATAGAAATCAGTCTCGAAAAGAATTGGAAAGAGAGCCTTGAAAGGTTGCGACGAGGTGCATGCGACATCATTGCACAAGACATTCCGCTGACGGCTGTAACGGACACCGTCCACTACCGCTTTCTTCGTCCGATACACCTCGGACGGCTTTATCTGGTACAACGTCGATCCGATACTGCCTTGATTCGTCGCCAGATTGATTTGTCCGGACGGACGGTGACCATTCCGGAAGGCTCTCCGGCGAGGTTGTTCGTCAAACACCTGTCCGAGGAAATCGGGGATAGTATATATATACGAACCGATCCCACTTATTCTGCAGAGCAATTAGCCATGATGGTGGCATCGGGCGACATCGATCTGACCGTCTGTAACCAACATGAAGCTAAGAAGTTGGGACAACTCCTCCCTGCGTTGGACTGCAGTGTACCGCTCTCTTTCGAACTGCGACAGGCATGGTTGGTGCGCCGAAGTGCAACCTCCTTGCAGGACAGTCTCAATAGTTGGTTCGAGCGGCTTCGCTTGTCAGGCGAATTGGAGCGGCTTTACGATCGTTACCATTGATCCTTTATTCCCACCAAGGACAGCATGAGGCATAGGGCCGGGACTTTTATTCCTCGATGTAGTTATTCTACGTAGAGAACAAGCCCTTTCAGGTATTCGCCTTCCGGATGATAGATGTTGATAGGGTGATCGGCAGGTTGGGTAAGTTGATGCAGTATGCGCACCTTTCTGCCGGCTGATGCCGCTGCTGTAAATACTGCCAAACGGAATTCCTCCCGACTGACTGCCTGTGAACAGCTGAAGGTGAAGAGCACACCTCCCGGCGCGATCTTGCGAAAGGCTGCCGCATTCAGCTTGCGGTAACCTATCAGAGCATTGCGAAGCACTTTGCGATGCTTGGCAAAAGCGGGCGGATCCAGCACGATCAGGTCATAAGCTCCGACTTCCATCTCATCAAGGAAACGAAAAGCATCGGCGGCATAGGAGTGATGACGACTGTCTCCCGCGAAATTCAGTGCCATATTCTTTTCCAGCAGATGTACGGCTCTGGCTGAGCTGTCCACCGAGTGTACGCTACAGGCTCCTCCTCTCATTGCATACAGGGAGAAACCACCGCTATAGCAGAACATATTGAGCACCTTACGTCCGGAGGCATATTCCTCCAGCAAGGCTCTGTTCTCTCGTTGGTCGATGAAGAACCCCGTCTTCTGTCCTTTGATCCAGTCGGGCAGGAAGAGAAGTCCGTTTTCATACTCTGCTTCGGCTTGTGCTGAACCGATCAGGAAGCCATCGGCCGATTCCAGTCCGGCCTTGAACGGTAGAGTGCTGTCCGACTTGTAGTAGACGGCATCTACCAAGCCTGTAGTCGTCGTTATAAGAGCCTTCGCAATATCCGTTCTCGCGTGGTGCATACCTACGCTGTGCGCCTGCATCACGGCTGTATGTCCATATACATCGATAATAAGACCGGGAAGTCCGTCTCCTTCTCCATGCACCAAGCGATAGGCCGTATTTTTGGATCTCGTATCATCGTAGCGGATCAGTCCCAGAGCCGAACGCAATCGGAAAGTGGCAGATAGCCGTTCTTCCCAGAAGGAAACATCGAGTACCATATCAATATCGAAGGAAAGCATTCGCACGGCTATGCTTCCTTTCTCATAGTGGCCGATTCCGAGAGGTTCATGTTTGGAGGAAAAGATACGAACCGGATCTCCTTCGGCAGGATTGCCGCTGATCGATGCTATGGCACCGGAGAAGATCCACGGATGGAATCGTCTGACGGATTCCTCTTTGTTCGGGAGTAGCGTAATGGAGGGTAAGGCTGTCATAAGAGGGCGAATTGTACAGGGGTAGGGGTGGGAAGTGTCATAAGCTGATTGAATATACGCAGGCAAGCCCAGGCGTCAAGTGCAGCATAGGACTGCTGAGCCGCAGTCAGCGTACGTGCCTCCCAGTTGGTGAGCCGTTGGGATTTGCTGATGCGTCTGCCGAAAAGGATGGCGTATATTTTCTGAAGGCTGGCATCGCGGATGCCGTATGCAGGGCAGAGCCGTTGTAGCTCGACGAATCCTGCCGGTTCGATCGGTTTGCGCCGTCTGATCACCGTCATGTCATCGCTCAGGCTCAGTCCTACTTTGAGTATGTCAGGATTCTCCAGTAGCTGTTGCAGTTCCTCCGGTATATCTATCATATTGAGTCGGAAGAGGAAGCAGTCCGTTTCTGTGGACATCTGCATCAGAGCTACCGACGGACGGGCACCACGTACGAAAGAAGGGCGGGTCTCTGTATCGAAGCCGATCGTGCGGCTGGCCGATAGTAGCTTTATGGCTTCAGGTATGGCTTCAGATTTGTCGATCAGGTGGATGCTCCCGGGGAATACCTCTGCTTCCATGCCGGCAACAGCTTCTTTATCTATATTGGCTACCATGATTTTATTGTCCTATATACTATAAGTCCTCAGCTTCTTCCCTCTCCTCTTCTTCCCACGTCCGATAGGCCTCGCTGTAGCGCAGTTCGTGCAGAGCACCGGCAGCAGCCAAGAGCCGATTGCCCCAGTATTCGCCGAAGTAGGTAAGGCAGCGACCGATGGCTTGAGGAATGGCACTGTCGTTCGATTGGCGTACGACTCCGAGCAGATTGCCCACCTGCTGATATACGTCGGCCAAACATTCCCCAATACTTGCTCCTACGGGAGTATCGCTGTATTGCATATCGCTGTGTCGCGCATCGAGGAAAGAGTCGTACGACCCCAGCTGTGACTCTACGGCAGAGCGTACCTGTTCGTAGGATTCTTCCGTGATGTATTCCTCCACGAAGTCCATCTCTTCGCTGTATTCGTATGGAGGCAAAAGGGCTGTCTTGAGATAGAGAAGAGGCAGTACTTTGGAAGCTTTGTCGATGAAATCCGTAGTCCGGTGAGCTGCTGCCTGTTCGACGAGAGCACAGAATTCAACGCCCACTGTGGCAAATTCTATTAACTCCGGACTGTATACGCTTCCCGCATTAGTTTCTTTCATGTCGCAAATTTACTACATAATGCGAACGGAGAGCAACCCCCATATATATTATAATGTACTCTGCCGACACGGAGGGATAGCCCGTGCCGGCAGAGTATATGTGTGGGAGATATAAGATCCTCTCCCGTTGTTCGGGCAGATCTTATTTGAGGACTTTTGTCGTAAGCGTTTTGTCGTTTCCTTCGATCCGGAGAATATAGGTGCCCTGTGGCAGGTCGTGTATGTCCATGCTATAGACAGTGGTGCCACTGACGAGAGTCTTTGTGACGGTTTTCACCGACTGTCCGCTAAGGTTGTAGAGATTGGAGCGATATTGGCCCGACTTATCCACCCGAACCGATACGACAAGCTCCGATTTATTGCCGTTGAACCATGTTCTCAAACCGGCATCTTGCTCTTCGACAGTGCTGATGCTCTGTATTTGCACAGCTGTAAATCGAAGAGGATCCGGTTCGCCGATGAATGGGAAACATTCCTTTCGTCCGCCGGCATCGTCGGCATAGAGGTAATATTCCACCTTGTCGTTTTCTTTCAGGTTGGTAAAGGCGTAGGTATAATGGCCGGCCGTTCCGGAAGCGGTCATGTCGGCAGCGACAAAGGCACCGGCACCATTGACCCTGTAGAAGCACTTGACACCTGTGATGGCCGCATTGGCACAGGACACCACATTCGCCTCGATTTTGAAGTCGGGACCTTTCTGATCGCCCAACAGGGGATAATGCTTGATATAGAGATACCCCTTGTCGGCTATTTGGTGGGTGCGGCAGTGAAGTGCATCCGCAAAACTCCAGGAATCCCCGATGATACCCTTGATCTCATAGCCGGGCATAGCCTTGGCATATGCTTCGAGCGCAGCCTGAGAGATTGCTCCATTGTTAAGGATAGGGACGTAAACCTTTTTATTCAGTATCAACGAGTTTGTAAAGGGATCTTTGCTGTTTGTCTTTACCCTGTAAACTTCGTATTTGGTGCCCCAAGGGGTAGTCAATTTCTCTATTTCCTGAACGAAAGCTTTCAGCTTCCTATATCTGGGGTCGGTTTCAGGAACTTGCAAGACCATTATTTTGTTCGGGGAGAGGAGCTTTGCCCAGCAGTCGATGTGGCTATTGGAATAGGCGATCAAATTGGCGTCAATGTAAGTCTGTAAGTCCGTGATGCCCAGATATTGCTTCTTTCTCTCCTGTACCTGCTCCGGAGTCAGACCTAAGTCAATTTGGTTCTGCGTATAAGCCATTTTGGACTGCATGGCCCTTCCGTATCCGTCGCACATATAGTTGCCACCGCTTTCCACCAGTTTCATGCCGAAAAGCTCCATGTCCAAATATTTGGCTTCGTATTGAGGGAAATCATCTTCTACGGCCGGAGACCGATCGAAGAGGAAATCGACCAACCCGACCTTGTTGTTGTCGTACATGATAAACCAACCGCTGTAGTCTCTGGTCCAGCAAGCTTCTACATCGACCGGCGCAGTGATGAACTTGCAATGAACCATATTCACACCGGCAGCCGTATATTCGGATATAGCCTTAGCCTTTTCGCTCTCATTCCCTACCATGGTATAGACGGTGTCGTCCTTGGATAGCTCTATGACCAACTCCATCGGAATGCGCAGCGGAAAAGCGATAAGAGCTCCGGCAGAACGTTCGAACTCTGCTATACTGCGAACAGGGCCTGCCGGAGGAGGTGTCTCGACGAAGTTCTTGTCCGCACCTTTCCATTCCGAGCCTGTTGCGATGTTTTTGCCGGTAAGGGGTGTTTGCGACTGTGCTGTCATCGTAAGGCAGGCGAGCCCCCATGCAGCGATCATCACTCTCTTCAGTAAAAATGTGCTCATCATACTTTGTTATTTGGAGGTTATGAATAATGGCCTGATTATGGCCGGGAGGTCATTCGCCAAAAGTCTTTGGTGCCGTAGAGCGTATTGATCCACATGGCAAAGAGCTTGTCCGTGAGGGAATAGACCTTGTTGATTCCGGTGATAAAGTGCAAAGCTGACAAAAGCCGGACTATAACATCCTCTCTCCTGTATGCATAGCAGGGCTATCGCATTTGAAAGTTTATACTGCATACTTGGCCTCTTTCTTGTATAATTTGGGATTCTATCACATTAATTCGTACTTGTTTTGATAACCGAACGTAGCAATCGTTAGGTTTATAAGTGTGTTAACAGTTCAAATGCGATTGCCCTGGTATGCATAGAAATGCTTTCGGGCAAATATATTTATTTAGTTCGGAATTGGTATCTGTTTCGAAAAATCAGCGGAAAACTGCAATTCATTGTTGGATTTTTATTCGCATTTGCAGCTAAAACTATGAAGCATAATATTCCGGATGAAAAAGATAAGCAAGTACAGAGTTCCTCTCGTTATCGACCATTACCACTCTGTCTTTCCTTTTGAGTGAATACCGGGCTACAGCCCCAAAAACATCACAACAAAGCCTGGCGAAAGAGGGAGGTAACCTTGAAGAAATTGTCCCACAAGGTTGGAAAGTCAGCCATGCCACCGGAGACCTGAGCAAAGATCGACTCCCTGACATCGCCTTGGTCGCACAGCCACAGGACAAAAGTAAAATCAAACTTAGAAATGACGGGAGAGAGCACTTCTGTAAGCATCAATTACTCTACTTCGAAGATGTGTACTATCTATTGAAGCCGAAAATGAGAAAAGAAAAGTGCGAGGCAGAGCAAATGCTCCGATTTCTGATTCGATCTACAAAAGTAGGGGAGGGCGTGCAATTTTTTTAACGCCTCCCCATTTTTTATTGTACTTTTAGGCCTCATTTAGAACGCTATGGAGCAAGAAAAACAGTTGCAGACAGAGTATATCGAGAGCGACATCAAGACGCTGGAATGGGACGAACATATTCGCCGTCGTCCGGGAATGTATATCGGTAAGCTGGGTGATGGCACTCATGCCGATGACGGTATCTATGTGCTGCTGAAAGAGGTGCTGGACAACTCTGTGGACGAGTTTGTCATGGGTGCCGGCAAGAGCATCGATATTACGATCGAGAATGGCACCGTTACCGTTCGTGACTACGGGCGCGGTATCCCCCTCGGCAAGCTGGTCGATGCCACTTGTAAGATGAATACGGGGGGCAAAATCGATTCCAAAGCTTTCAAGAAGTCCGTCGGACTGAACGGTGTCGGTATCAAAGCTGTCAATGCTCTCTCCACCGAATTCGTCGTTACGGTATGGCGCGATGGACAAACCAAACGCGTACGATACAGCCGTGCCGAACTTTTGGAGGAGACCGATCCTGTCGCCTCTGATGAGCCTTCCGGTACGGAGGTGCGATTTACCCCTGACGATAGTCTCTTCCGCAACTATCGGTATCAGGAGGAGTTCGTCGTTTCGATGATCAAGAACTATACTTTCCTGAATACGGGATTGTCATTCTTCTACAACGGGAAGAAATTCCTCAGTCGCAAAGGTTTGGAAGACCTTTTGGCTGAGAATATGACGGGCGATGCACTGTATCCGATCATTCACCTGAGCGATACGGATATTGAGATCGTCGTCACCCATACGCAGCAGTACGGCGATGAGTTCTACAGCTTTGTGAACGGTCAGAATACGACACAAGGGGGGACGCATCTGAGTGCTTTCCGTGAGGCCGTAGCCCGTACGATCAAAGAGTTCTACTCCAAGAATTTCGAATACAGCGACATTCGTAGCGGCATGGCCGCAGCTATCAGTATCAAAGTGGAAGAGCCTGTCTTCGAGAGTCAGACCAAGACCAAACTCGGTAGCCGTGACATGGGGCCGGATGGGCCTACCATACAAAAATTCGTGGGCGACTTCCTGAAGAAAGAACTGGACGACTATCTGCATATCCATACCGAAACGGCGGAGGAGATGCTGCGCAAGATCCAGCAGAGCGAACGCGAGCGCAAAGCGATGAGCGGCATCACCAAATTGGCACGCGAACGAGCTAAGAAATCCAATCTGCACAACAAAAAACTGCGTGACTGCACCGTCCACCTCAACGATCCCAAGGCGAAGGAACCGGAGCGTACCAGCATTTTCATCACCGAGGGTAATTCGGCCAGTGGCTCTATTACTACGTGTCGGGATGCCAACTATCAGGCCGTGTTCAGCCTGCGCGGTAAGCCGCTCAACTGTTTCGGTCTGACCAAAAAGGTGGTCTATGAGAACGAAGAGTTTAACCTCCTGCAAGCCGCTCTGAATATCGAGGATGGACTGGACGGCCTGCGCTACAATCGTGTGATCATTGCCACTGATGCCGATGACGATGGGATGCATATTCGCTTGCTGATCATCACTTTCTTCCTTCAGTTCTTCCCGGACCTTGTGCGTAAGGGGCATGTCTATGTCCTCGAAACACCACTCTTCCGCGTTTTCCTTCCGCCCGAATCCAAAAAACAAACCTTCGGAGCCGCTCCCAAACGCGGACGCAAGAAGCTGGAATCCGATATGCCTAAGCAGGTAACGGATATATACTGCTATAGTGAGGCCGAGAAGCAAGCCGCACTCAAACAGCTGGGCAAGAAAGCCGATGTCACGCGCTTCAAAGGATTGGGAGAAATCTCTCCGGAGCAATTCAAGGATTTGATCGACGAGGAGAATATCCGTCTCGAGCCGGTCAGCCTCAAGCGCGAGGATAAGATCAAGGAGCTGCTCTCTTTCTATATGGGAAAGAATACGAGCGAGCGTCAGGAGTTTATCATTGACAACTTAGTTGTGGATGAGGATGTGCTTTAAGCGATCCTCCCAATTTTTCAAGAATCAAATATGAAAAAGAATATCGCCCTCTTTGCCGGTTCGTTCGATCCTTTCACGCGCGGGCATGCCGACATCGTCGAACGCTCGCTGGCCATATTCGATGAGGTGATCATTGCTATCGGTATCAATGAACAAAAGCGTACGCTTTTCTCCGCAGAGCGGCGACAAGAGCAGATAGCTCGCTACTATGCTTCCCGTCCTGCTATCGGGGTGATTACTTATAGTGGGCTTACGGTCGATCTCGTGCGCCAAACCGGAGCCACAGCTTTGGTACGAGGTATTCGTTCTGGATCTGATTTTGAGTACGAGCGCACTTTGGCCGACCTGAATCGTCACCTTTCAGGAGTGGATACCGTTCTGCTTTGTACCGACACGCGTCTCTCTTTCATCAGCTCAAGTGCCGTACGCGAGTTGATCTCCTTTGGACGAGACGTCTCGGATTTCCTGCCGGAGGGATTTGTCCTCGATTGAGAAAATCAAAACAAAAAGCCTTGCAGAAGTCTTTACTGCAAGGCTTTTTTTGTGCCTCAAATTCAGCTCACGATACTTTGCCGGCTTTTCAATGAAGGGGCAAAAGAGAGATTCTGAATGTGATAAGCTGTTCAAAAAACATGCGCCAAAAAAGTTTTCAACAACAAAGATGAGTTTGGAATGATTCCGAATAAGCATCTGCGGAGAAAAGAAAAACGAGGCAAAAGCCACGAGGAAATGAACTTTCACGGACTGAAATACGAATTAAAACAAGTCGGACAACAACCTGTATATAAATCGGTTTCAATTTGTATATAAATCGTTTCCGTTTTATATATAAATCGTTTTCAATAAATATATAGATCGTAATTGATTTGTATATAAATCGCAGGCTCGAAAAATGCTTTTTCCGAAGCTGATATAAAAGAAGCACCCGCCGAGTTCTACGGAGAACTCCGACGGGTGCAGTCCGGATATGTATGTGGTGGGGCCTATGCCAAGATGCTATCTTTTTGCATGTGATTCGATGTAGCTGCACGATTCCGCTCTGCGATCTCGGATCGGATCGAGGGCTGTCGCTGTACTGAGGCATCCGAGTAGGAGCCTATTCGGGCTTGATGTCAGGTGATGGGGCATAGACGGTAGTTTGTCGATGTGTAGCATATTGTATAATAGTCTCTTTTTCAATTTATTGCTCGTTTCCAATACAGGGGAAATTCACGGTTCGGAGCAATGCTTTTCGGAGGACAAAATTAGCCAAATCTTTTTTCTCCTACCAACGACTGTTGTTGCTTGTACTTGAAAAACGGAATGTGCAGAGCAATAGTATCCTAAGCGTTTTGTTAATCAATTGATAAACAATATTTTAAGAGTAGAATCTCCGACACGCAGAATCTCCTTGCAAAGAGTTTAGTATCAGAGAATTAGGATGTGTTTCGAAAAAACGTTTAGGACAACATTGTGTGCAGATGCAAAAATTCTGCAAAAAATTGGCAAAAAAGAAAAAGTATCTACCTTTGTCAAAACCATTAATACTTGATGGAATATCTGTTGCTGCCAATAGTAGCATTCTTTGGAACACCAGCATTTCTAACTAAATATAAGCAAACTATAATGAAACATTTGTTTAAGTCGCTATTAGTACTTCTTTGTGCTCTTTCTTTTTCCGGTACCTATACCTTTGCACAAGAAAATAATACAGAGAAATCACGATTTGATTTTTCTGTTAGGCTGGGACAGGGATATATTGCAGGTTCAACTACCAACCTGATGTATGGGTATACATCTGCTAACGATAGGCTTTTGTCAGGTGCAATTTATCTGGGCTTGACACCAAGTAAGAAAGAGAATGCAACCGGCGTA
Organism: Porphyromonas gulae DSM 15663; assembly: GCF_000378065.1. GTDB lineage: Bacteria > Bacteroidota > Bacteroidia > Bacteroidales > Porphyromonadaceae > Porphyromonas > Porphyromonas gulae. The sequence goes on from NZ_KB899147.1 coordinate 102,192, forward strand.
GCATTTCGTTTCTTATCTCCCTCTCCGGGTTATTATGTTAATGTGTCCGGCAAAGAAAATACCTTGAATTATGCATTTTACGTTGTCGGAGCATATAATAGAATAGCCATTCCTATACGCCCTATCAAAAATTTTAATTTCATCTTCTCTACAGAAGTCGGAATGGCATGGATGAGTCGTCATGAGCAAATTTACAATTCTACTTCGCAGACTTGGGATAAGCAGCGCAAGACGAGGTCGGGACTGGAGTTTGGTCTCGGGATGCATCTGCAATACCACATTAATAAGGCCGTTTACTTTATGGCAGGAACCGATCTTACGTCTTGCATGTTCGGAAAAAGGATCAATGACTACCAGCAAAAGGATCGAACCTTCATTAAACTTATCGACAACAATATTGGCATAGGATTAAACCTCTAAGTCCTTCATGGAAATTTCGAAATGTTAAAAGGGTGTATGGATGATCTCTATGCACCCTTCGTTTTTGATACCGATAGCGGTCGAAACTCGATTGTCAGTCGAGCGATCGAGCCACTGAACGGCTAATGTGCTTCGAGCCAATTAGCTCCCACGCCTATATCGGCAATTAGCGGCACACGAAGCTCGGGCATCACGCCTTCCACGGCAACGAAGATGCATACGAGAAGCATTTCGATGCGTTGGAAGAGGCAAATAGCTTGCCAATTCGAGGATATGAAAAGTCGTTCGTAGAGCTTAAAATGATGCCGATATCCTTCACTACATAATCTGTTTGCATTTATTTGTGGAATGTGCAGAGCGACACGATGTCCGAAATTTGCTGAAAATAATGTACCTTTGCCACGCTGATTATTATCAAATAGTGCCGAACGGTTTGATTTTCAGTGCGTTTTTGTCCGAGAGGAGCAGCCCAGTGTCCGTGCGTAAAGCTCCTGATGCACCGGCCGAATCGACAGAAAAGATGATCGTTCACCAAATTACTAACAACAAAAAAACAAGCAGTGGATACTTTAAGCTTCAAGACCATTTCTGCGAACAAAGCAACTGTTACGAAGGAATGGGTCATTGTAGATGCTGAAGGACAGACACTTGGCCGTATGTGTGCCAAGGTGGCAAAGCTCCTGCGCGGCAAATACAAGCCCAACTTCACCCCGCATGTTGATTGTGGCGATAACGTGATCGTTATCAACGCAGACAAGATCGTTCTCTCCGGTAATAAGTGGGACGGTCGTATTTATCTCCGCCATACGGGCTATCCCGGCGGACAACGTCAGTTCACACCTCGTGACTTGATGAACAAAGGCCCCGAATACCTCTTCCGCAAGGTGGTAAAGGGTATGCTCCCCAAGAATCGCTTGGGTGCCAAGATCATTGGCAATCTGTATGTATATGCCGGCACAGAGCACAAGCATGAGGCTCAGCAACCCCGGCAATTGGACATTAATTCACTCAAATAATCGACAGCTATGGACTATATCAATGCAATAGGCCGGCGTAAGGCTGCTGTAGCTCGTGTTTATCTGAGCGAAGGCTCCGGCAAGATCGTGATCAACAAGCGCGAAATCGAACAGTATTTCCCGTCTTCAATCTTGCAGTATATCGTTAAGCAGCCGCTTCTCAAGCTCGATGTTGCTGCGAAATACGATATCAAGATCAATCTGCGTGGAGGTGGTTTCAAAGGTCAGAGTGAGGCTGCTCGCTTGGCTATCGCCCGTGCACTGGTCAAGATCAATCCGGACGACAAACCCGCTTTGCGTTCAGAAGGCTTCATCACTCGCGATCCTCGCGTGGTAGAACGTAAGAAACCGGGACGTCCCAAAGCTCGCAAGAGATTCCAATTCAGTAAGCGTTAATGTCCTTAGAGGATATTTCTCGCGTTTAGTATCTAAATCCATCGGATTGCATTCGGGAGTAATTCATTTCTTTTCGAGTCTGCTCTACCGGTTTGGATTGCAAACAGTAATCATTACAAAGAACGTAAACGAAAATGTCAAGAATTTCTTTTGATCAATTATTGGAAGCCGGTGCTCACTTCGGACACCTCAAGAGAAAGTGGAATCCGGCTATGGCTCCGTATATCTTTATGGAGCGCAACGATATTCATATTATCGACCTGCACAAAACAGTTGCTAAAGTAGACGAAGCAGCCGAAGTTATTAAGGGTATGGCCAAAAATGGCAAGAAGATCCTCTTCGTTGCCACGAAGAAGCAGGCCAAAGAACCTATCGCCGAATTGGCCAAATCAGTGGGAATGCCCTACGTGGTAGAACGCTGGCCGGGCGGTATGCTCACCAACTTCCCCACCATCCGTAAGGCGGTTAAGAAGATGACCCAGATTGACAAAATGACGGCTGACGGCACATTTGATAATCTTTCCAAGCGCGAAAAGCTGCAAATCACTCGCCAACGTGCCAAATTGGAGAAGACGCTCGGTTCTATCGCCGATATGAACCGTCTGCCTTCTGCCCTGTTCGTGGTGGACGTGATGAAAGAGCACATCGCCGTACGCGAAGCCAACCGTCTCGGCATCCCCGTATTCGCTATGGTGGATACCAACAGCGATCCTTCGCTTATCGACTATGTGATCCCCTCTAACGATGATGCCCTGAAGGCTATCGAACTGATCGTGGGCACGATGTGCCAGGCTATCAACGAAGGTCTGATGGAGCGCAAGGCCGAAAAGCCCGAAGAGGAGGAGACGGAAGAAGCGGCTCCCCGTCGCGAACGTCGCGCTCGCTCAGGAGCTCGTCGCTCTCGTCAGAATCAGGACGAAGCAACTGCAGAAGCTGCCGCAGAGGTAGCAGAAGCTCCCGAAGCCGAAGAGGCAGAATAAACAGCACACATGGAATTATGAGCTATGGGTTATAATCCATGAGTGGCCTCAGCATGCAGGTTCCAAACTCAGGGGTTATGATTCATGGCTCATAACTTTTTTACAGAATACCAATAACCCATTCATTATAGAACAAACCAATGGCTGTAACAATTCAAGACATTGCCAAACTGCGTAAGATGAGCGGTGCCGGCATGATGGACTGTAAGAATGCGCTCGAAGAGTCCAACAACGACTTCGAGAAAGCAATGGAAATCATTCGCAAGAAGGGACAAGCAGTAGCTGCCAAGCGTTCGGACAGAGAAGCGGCAGAAGGCTGCGTACTCTCAGCCGACAAAGACGGATTTGCTGCTATCGTAGCACTCAAGTGCGAGACTGATTTCGTGGCAAAGAATGCCGAATTCATCGAGCTTACACAAAATATCCTCAATACCGCTATGGACAAGAAGCCGGCCAACAAAGAAGAGCTGCTCGCCCTTCCTTTGGCAGACGGACGTGCCATAGCCGACCACATCACCGATCGTATCGGTGTGACGGGTGAGAAGATGGAACTGGGCGCTTATGAATACATCAGTGGTGCCTCCAGCATTTCTTATATCCACCCCGGTAACAAGCTGGCTACCGTGGCTGCGTTCAACGAAGCTATCGAACACCAGATGGCCCGTGACATAGCTATGCAGATTGCAGCTATGAACCCCGTGGCAGTACTGCCCGAGCAGGTTGATCAGCACATCATCGATCAGGAATTGCAGATCGCTCGCGAAAAGGCTCTCGAAGCCGGCAAACCGGAGAATCTGCTGGATCGTATCGCTCAAGGTGCTTTGCAGAAGTACTACAAGGAAAACACGCTCTTGCAGCAGGAGTTCGTGAAGGACAGCAAGCTTACTATCGAACAATACCTCCATACCGGTAGCAAGACGCTGACTGTAGTAGGCTTCAAGCGTTTCACGCTCAACGCCGACTAATTAAATAGCTACTTAGCAGTAGCTTTCGTCATCCCCGACGGCTATGCTCATTTCACAGAGCATAGCCGTTTTTATTTGTCCGAATCGCTCGGGATACGGAAGCGGTTTTCTCGAAATTCAGGGTCTTGAAAATCTATACAATGATCTCCTATTATCTTTGTCCGAGGAAAGTTATAAGCTCGACGACAATCAGAAAAGACAAGCAATGGACTACAAACTCACTTCGCGATTCAAGCCCACGGGCGATCAGCCGGAAGCCATCCGCCAACTCGTGGAGGGCATCAATGAAGGGATGCCGGCACAGACGCTGCTCGGCGTAACGGGATCGGGCAAAACCTTTACGGTGGCCAATGTGGTGGCAGCGGTCAATCGTCCGACCCTTGTCCTGAGTCATAATAAGACCTTGGCGGCACAGCTATACGGAGAGTTCAAAGCTTTCTTCCCGGAGAATGCAGTGGAGTATTTTGTCAGCTACTATGACTACTATCAGCCCGAAGCCTACCTCCCTGTCACTGATACCTATATCGAAAAGGACATGGCCATCAATGCGGAGATCGAGAAGTTGCGATTAAGGGCTACGGCTTCGCTCCTGTCAGGGCGGAAGGATGTGCTTGTGGTCAGCTCTGTATCCTGTCTCTACGGTATGGCCAATCCTGAAGCTTTTTCCGAAAAGGTGATCAGCCTGCACACGGGACAAAGGGCAGATAGAGATCATTTCATCCGCCTGCTGGTAGAGAGCTACTACACGAACAATAAAGTAGAGTTCGAGAGCGGCAACTTCCGCGTCAAAGGCGACAGTGTGGATATATTCCCTGCCGTAGAAGGATATGACGGCGTGGCATACAGGGTGGAATTTTGGGATGGAGAGGTCGAGCGACTGAGTACCTTCGATCCACGCACGGGACGGGAATACGGCCTGCTGTCGGAACTGAAGATATATCCCGCCAATCTGTTCGTGACGACCAAGGAGCAGGTGGATCGGGCAGTGGGGAAAATCGATGTGGATCTGGGTGCTCAGGTGGATTTTCTGAAAGAAATCGGTAAACCATACGAAGCCAAACGCTTGTATGAACGGGTCACGTATGATTTGGAAATGATCCGTGAGTTGGGTTATTGTTCCGGTATAGAGAACTATTCGCGCTACTTCGACGGTCGTGATGCAGGGGAACGTCCTTTCTGCCTGTTGGATTATTTTCCGGAGGATTTCCTCTTGGTCATAGATGAAAGCCATGTAACGATACCACAGATACGTGCCATGTACGGAGGCGACCGTTCGCGCAAGGAGAATCTGGTCGAATACGGATTCCGCCTACCTGCCGCCCTCGACAATCGGCCGCTTCGCTTCGATGAGTTCGAAGCTCTTACACCCCAGACTCTTTATATCAGTGCCACGCCTGCCGACTATGAGCTGAACAGAAGCGAAGGCGTGATCGTCGAACAGCTGATCCGTCCGACCGGATTGTTGGATCCCATTATCGACGTCAAGCCAACGGCAAACCAAGTGGATGATCTGATGGAGGAGATAGCGCGTTGCATCGAAAAGAAGGAGCGTGTGCTGGTAACGACCCTGACCAAACGTATGGCAGAGGAGCTTAGCGAATACCTGCTACGCCACGGCATCAGTACCAGCTACATACACAGCGATGTGGACACGCTGGAGCGTGTGCGAATCATGGAAGACCTGCGCAAGGGTGTGTACGACGTACTCATCGGGGTGAATCTACTCCGCGAAGGACTGGACTTGCCGGAAGTTTCGCTTGTGGCTATTTTGGATGCGGATAAGGAAGGATTCCTCCGCTCGCATCGTTCGCTCACGCAGACTGCCGGACGTGCTGCCCGACATATTCATGGGCGTGTCATCTTCTACGCGGACAAGATCACTGACAGTATGCAGCTCACCATGGACGAGACCGCACGCCGGCGTACCAAGCAGTTGGCCTACAACGAAGCGCACGGCATCTCCCCCCAACAGATAGTGAAGAATAGTGCTGCTATCTGGGGAGAAGGCGATGTCTCAGTCTTGCAATCCAGCACAGAATCCGGTGCGTACATAGAGGAGAGCAGCATGATTGCTGCCGATCCTTTGGCCGACTATCTGAGCAAACCCAAACTGGAAGCACTCATTGCTTCCACCAAGAAGCAAATGCTGGCAGCAGCCAAAGAGCTGGACTTTCTGGAAGCAGCACGACTTCGGGACGAAGCCGCACGATTGGAAAAGAAGCTGGAGCAACTCACAGCCTAACGGCGCAGGAGTCTGTGCTTGAGACGTTGCAGAAGACCGGGATGATTCTCCGGATCGCCTGAGATCGGTGTCTGGGAAAGATTCTTTTCGGATACGATCAGTAGCACGTCTCCCACCTGCAAGTGCATACGCCCTTTCGGTACCCGATAACCCTCGCCTCTTCGTACCAGGATGACAAGCTCTTCGTCACGAAGAGAAAGGTTCATCAGCAGATCGCCATGGGACAGCATGGAAGCGTCCACCACTCTCTCCTCCAACTTGGTTCCCGTCTCTTCCGGTATTTCCACACCGAACAGGCTACCTATCGGTGGCGAGGGAATATCCAGTCCGAGCCAACGTGCTACCTGGGAGATCGTACTTCCCTGTACAAGCAGAGAGAGTATGGTAATGAAGAAGACGACATTGAAAAGCTGATCCGCTCCGGGGATATTATCGATCATGGGATAGGTGGCAAAGATGATAGGCACGGCTCCGCGCAATCCGACCCAGCTGAGAAAGGTCTTACCCCTGAATGACATTTTGCGGAAGGGAATCAGGCAGAAATAGACGGCCAACGGGCGAGCTATGAGAATCATGAAAGCACCTACCACGAGGGAGAACGGTGCCACATCCAGCATTTCTCTCGGATTGACGAGCAAGCCTAAGAGGATGAACAGGATAATCTGTACCAGCCAGGTGATACCATCGAAAAAGGTGTTGATGCTCTTCTTGTGAATAACCCGATTGTTTCCGACCACAATACCGGCGATATAAACAGCCAAATAACCATTCCCTTGCAAAAGAGCGGTCACCGAAAAGGTGAAAAACACCATGCACAGCAGGGTGATAGGATAGAGCGTATCGTTGTGGATATTCATCCGATTGAGGATAAAGACGGCCAAGCGCCCCATCAGGAAACCCAATGCACCGCCTACGACAAACTGTAGGATGAAAGTCAGAACAATAGGCCCTATTCCGCTCTGACCGGTGGTGATGAAATCGATGAGTGCAATGGTCAGCATATATGCCATGGGGTCGTTACTACCGCTCTCCATCTCCAGTGTGGGAGCCAGATTCTCTTTGAGCTGCATCTTTTGCGAACGGAGGATAGCGAATACCGAAGCCGAGTCGGTACTGGCCATCGTGGCAGCCAGCAGCAAAGAGGTAGAAAGAGCGAACCGGTAAGGGCCAAACTCCGAACCGCTCAGCCAAAAGATAAAGAAACCGGATAGAAGAGCTGTCAGCAGGACACCCAAAGTGGACAGCGTAAGCCCCTGTGCAATGACCGGACGCACCTTTCTGATCCGCGTATCCATACCACCGGTGAAGAGAATAATGGAGAGAGCGATGATCCCTACCGACTGTGCCACATCGGCATTAGAAAACTGAAACCCGAATCCATCCACTCCGAAGAGCATGCCGGTGAAGAGAAAGATCAAAAGGGTAGGGATACCGAAACGATAGCCTACCTTTCCGGCCATAATACCTGCAAATAGGACAATAGAAGCAAAGAGGAGGAAGTGTTCAGTAGATAACATCAGCTTTCAGTTATGCTTGTTATACGAAGATGTTGTAGGAGAAAGATTCGTTTTTGGCTCACAGAGCAAGCTCTGCAAAGATAAGCAAAACTCATTTTACGTCTGACATTTACACGTAGTGCGTGTGGCATCTGTGTCTTTTGCCCTGCTCAAAAGAATGAGAAACAGAAGAATGGTTCGCGTTTTTTTCGAACCGAATATGGCAAGATTGCGGTTCCATGAATTTGAGAATGCGGCGCGAGATTATTTTAGTTTTGGTTCGGGAAAGAAAAAATTTGCGAACCAAAACGAAAACGAACTCAGACCACGTTTTTCTGAACTGTAGAAATCCATTTTTTTCGTTCCAGATTGCTCTACTATCATCCTGCCCTCATATAATTGCAAGGGGGGAGCAGAGAACGAAAACCTATATCTTTGCCGCATGTTATTGAAGGAAAGAGGCACATACAATCAGCCCTCTTACATAATATTAAGACTCTCGCATGATAGTTTTCCTCATTAAGGCCGCGCAGTTGATCCTCGCATTCGCCATTCTGGTTTTCGTCCATGAATTGGGACATTACTTTTTTGCTCGTCTCTTCCGAGTCAGGGTGGACAAGTTCTACCTTTTCTTCGATTGGGGAGGTGCCATCTTCCGTTACAAGCCCAAACGGAGTGAAACGGAATTCGGCATCGGTTGGCTTCCTCTCGGCGGCTATTGCAAGATCAACGGGATGATAGACGAATCCATGGATACCGAGTACTTGCAACAAGAGCCGAAACCTTATGAATTTCGCAGCCGACCGGCATGGCAGCGGCTTCTGATCATGCTGGGAGGAGTGCTGTTCAATTTCCTGTTGGCTCTTGTCATCTATTCCGGTATTGTCCTGCAATGGGGTAGCATGCGGATGCCTTCAGAGCGTATCAGTTCGGGCATGGCCTTCTCCTCCGTGGCACAGGAGGCCGGTTTTCAAGACAATGATATTATCCTCACTGTGGATGGCCGGCCGGTGGATGCTTTGGCTTCGGGGTTCATGCGATCGGTGATTCAGGCTCGCCAAGTGGAAGTCCTGAGACAAGGCCGGCGAGAGATCGTACACGTTCCGCACGATATGATGAAGCGTGTGCTCAAAGCCAACAGTGGTTTTATGTCCATACAGGTGCCATTCGTCATCGATAGCGTCATGCCCCAAGGGACAGCTTATGCCTATCAGCTGAAAGTGGGCGACAGCATCACTGCCGTAAATGGCAAGTTGATGCCTGATGCAAGCGATGTGATCGGAGCCATTCGCAGTCATGCAGGCGATAGTATAGCCCTGACTATAGCCCGTGCAGGCGAAGAGCTGACTATAACGCTGCCGGTAGATACCGGTGGACTTATCGGAGTGAGCCTCCGACCGTTAGATGCCATCTATACCATCGATCATATCCGATATTCGCTGTTCGAAGCCATACCGGCCGGAATAGCACAAGGCGTGGGCACCTTGCGCAGCTATGTAAGCGACATGAAGTACGTCTTCACCAAAGAAGGGGCAGGACAGATAGGTGGCTTCGGCACATTGGGCAGTCTCTTTCCGGCCTCTTGGAACTGGCCTCAATTCTGGGCTATGACGGCACTTCTCTCCATTATGCTGGCAGTCATGAATATCCTGCCCATACCGGCATTGGATGGAGGTCATATCCTCTTTCTTCTTATCGAAATCATTACCCGCAGGAAAGTCGGTCAGGAAGTCCTTATTCGTGCACAATTGATCGGGATGGCTATTCTGATTCTTCTCGTTCTCTATGCCAATGGCAATGATTTGCTCAGGGCTTTTCGCTGACAGACTGCTATGATTCGAATGGAAACCTACCCCCACAACTTCGAGGAGAAAGTGGGTTTCGATGAGATTCGTCGCCTTCTCATCGGCCATTGTCATAGTCCGATGGGCAGCGATCGGGTGGTACAGATGCATGCTCTTGCAAGGCATGACGAAGTCAGCCGTTTGCTCGCCGAGACGGAAGAAATGCAGATTATCCTGAGAGAAGAAGACTTGTTTCCCGATCTCCGTCTGGCCGATGTACGAGAAGCACTAAACCGTATCCGACCTGCCGGCACCTATCTGGAAGAGCGAGAGTTGCTGGATGTGGCTACTGCACTGAGGACAATCGAAGCCCTCATCCGTTTCTTCCATGTGGGGGAAGAAACGGAGGCTAAGGATACACCGTACCCCCACCTTCAAGCTCTTTTGTCCGAAGCCGTTGCCTTTCCGGATCTGGAGAAGCGTATCAGCAGCCTGTTCGATCGGTTCGGGAAAATGAAAGACAATGCCTCGCCCGAACTGATGAATATCCGCCGCGAACTCTCCTCCATAGAGAAGAATATCTCGCGCACTCTCCAAGGCATCCTTCGTTTGGCTCAGTCCGAAGGCTGGGTGGATCAGGGTGTACAGCCATCGGTGCGCGATGGACGGCTGGTGATTCCGGTACCTCCGGCACATAAGCGGAAGGTAAGAGGTATCGTCCATGACGAATCCGGCACGGGGAAGACCGTCTTCATCGAACCTGCAGAGATAGTAGAAGCGAACAATCGTATTCGCGAGCTGGAGGCAGCCGAAAGGCGAGAAATCATTCGCATACTGATAGAGGTATGCAATGCACTTCGTCCGCACATTCATGATCTGATTGACTGCTACGAATGGATAGGACTGTTTGACTTCATCTCAGCGAAAGCTCGTCTCAGCGTCGAATGGAATGCTATCCGTCCCATTTTGTCCAAGAGGCCGGAGATCCGGTGGGTGAAAGCCGTACATCCGCTGCTGCTTCGCAGTCTCAGAGCACATGGTAGAGATGTGATTCCGCTGGATATATCGCTTACTGCTCCCGACAAACGTATCCTGATCATATCCGGTCCCAATGCAGGGGGCAAATCTGTCTGTCTAAAGACGGTGGGGCTGTTGCAATACATGCTCCAAAGTGGTCTTCCCATACCGATGTCCCCCGATTCTACGGCAGGAATATTTGGCAAGCTCTTCATCGATATAGGAGATGAACAGTCGATAGAAGATGACCTCAGCACCTACAGTTCGCATCTGAGGAATATGAAACACTTTGCCCGCCATACGGATAAGAGTACACTATTACTAATAGATGAGTTCGGTGGCGGTACCGAACCTCAGATAGGCGGAGCCATCGCCGAAGCACTACTACATCGCTTCAACGAACAGGAAGGATTCGGAGTGGTAACTACTCACTACCATAATCTGAAAGCCTATGCCGAAGAGACACCGGGGCTTGTAAACGGAGCCATGCTTTACGATCGCCATGAGATGCGCCCACTCTTCCGTCTCTCCATCGGTCGGCCGGGAAGTTCGTTTGCCATCGAGATCGCTCGCAAGATCGGGCTGCCCGAGGAGGTCATAGCCGAAGCCACAGACAAGGTGGGCACGGGCTACATCGACATGGATAAGTATCTTCAGGATATCGTACGGGACAAACGATACTGGGAGACTAAGCGTACCAATATCCGAAAGGAGGAAAAACGGCTGGAAGAGGCTGCCGCCGAATATGAATCGCGTCTGGAGTCTATCAAAAAAGAACGCAAACAAATACTGGACGAAGCTCGCCAACAAGCATCCGAGATGCTGTCCCAATCGTCTGCTCAGATAGAGAAAACGATCCGCGACATCAAAGAGGCGCAAGCCGAAAGGGAGAAAACGCGGAGAGCACGACAAGAGCTGAGCGACTTCAGGGAAACGATCAACAAAGAAGAGGTCGAAAAAGAAGAGCGAATCAATCGGGAGATAGAGAAAATAAAACGGAGAAAAAAACGGAAGCAAGAGAAAGCAGCACCCCGTTCGACCGAAACACCTGTAGAGCCAAAGCCGCAAGAAGTACCCCAATCCCCTGTCATGCAAGTGGGCGATACGGTACGAATCAAAGGACAGACGGCTATAGGCAGTATTATAGATATGAATGATCGGGAGGCTACCATCGCTCTCGGAATGATCAAAACGACTGTACCGATCGATCGGTTGGAACCGGCCAAGCCCGTCAAAGAGCGGAAGTCCGCCCCTGCCTCCGGAGCATCTGCCCGAATGATCATAGACCGGATCCACGAGAAGCGTTTGGATTTCAAGCAAGACATCGATCTGCGCGGCATGCGTGTGAACGAAGCCGTCCAAGCTGTCATGTATTTTATCGATGATGCTATCCAACTGGGAATGCCACGCGTACGGATACTTCATGGAACAGGAACAGGTGCACTCAGGACGGTGATCAGGGAGTATTTGGCCACAGTCGATGGGGTAAGGCATTTTGCTGACGAACATGTCCAGTTCGGAGGAGCCGGTATCACTGTCGTCGAATTGGGATGACAGCTTTCTATACGATCTCCAATGGCCGAAATCATCCGCTTTTCGAAATAGATCTTCAGCAAAGTTTTTGGCAATCAACAAAGTATTTCTAACTTTGCGCACCGAATTTCATGATCACGAACGAAGAATAACAAAAACAAAATAAAAAACAGAAGAAGATTATGATCGTAGTTCCAGTTAAAGAAGGCGAGAACATCGAAAGAGCACTGAAACGCTTCAAAAGAAAGTTTGAAAAAACCGGAGCAGTACGCGAGTTGCGTGCTCGTCAGGCTTTTGAAAAGCCCTCGGTAACCAAGCGCAAGAAGATGCAGAAAGCCATCTACGTGAAGCAGCTTCAGGTTGCCGAAGAGTAAGAAGGATAGCTATTGCCGCATTTTCTTTGCGGCGCTCAAGACGGGTGCAATGATCGAGACCGACCTCTTTCGCGACAATGAATGAAACACCCGACACCATCGAAAGATTCCTCTATTATCTGCGCTACGAAGTTCACGCGTCAGAACGAACTATTTGTGACTATGCGCAAGATTTGAATCGCTATGCCGCTTTCTTCAGTGAACACACGGGAGAAGTATTCGAGCCAAGCGAACGCGACAAGGATGTCGCGCGCGCTTGGCTCTTCTCTTTGATGGAATCCGGACAAAAAAGCTCTTCCGTCCAGCGCAGGCTGAGCGCGCTGAAAAGCTTTTACAGATACATGGTCAAAATCGGGCTTATAGGGCAAAGCCCTGTCCGAATGTTGAGGGGGCCGAAGAAAGAGAGGCCACTACCCGTTTTCGTCCCGAACGATGAAATGGAAAAAGTGCTGAATCAGCCCATCCGTGAAGATGATTTCGAGGCCGTACGGGACAGATTGATTCTGGAAACACTGTATGAAGTGGGGCTGCGGCGTTCCGAAATAGCCACTCTCAAAGACAGCGCGGTAGAAGATAAGGCTGGCTGCATACGTGTCATCGGCAAAAGGAACAAAGAGCGAATAGTACCTTTCGGAAAACGTCTGCATGATATGATAGACAACTATCGGAATATTCGTGAAGAAAAAGTAGGGAAATCTGATTTTTTTTTCGTTTCTTTGGATGGCAGGCCACTGACAGGTGAAGTGGTCTACAACATAGTTCGTACAGCATTGGCAAACGTACCGCACCTGACCAAGAGGAGTCCGCATGTTCTGAGACACAGCTTCGCCACCGAAATGCTCAATCACGGAGCAGATCTGATGTCGGTCAAAGAACTCTTAGGGCACGACAGTCTTTCTACGACGGTGCAGTACACGCATATTTCGTTCGAGCAACTTAAACAAATGTATAACGCTCATCCAAGAGCAAAAAAAGAAGAAACGACCATGACAGATGTAAGAATCCAGGCTCTGCATTTCGATGCTACTGACCAACTGAAAGAATTTGCACAGAAGAAAATATCCAAGCTGAATCGCTTGTCTGATGGAATAACGGGAGCCGAAGTAGTCCTCAAGCTCGTCAAGCCTGAGACCGTACAAAACAAAGAAGCATCTATCAGGCTCTATATCCCCGGCGACGACTTGTTTGCAGAAAAGACAGCAGACACCTTTGAGGAAGCTATTGATCTGACGGTCGATGCGCTGAAGAGACAAATCGAAAAAAGGAAAGAACAGAGAAAATAGGACAAAGGCCAAAAAGATTCGCCGAATGTTTGGCGAATTAGAAAATGTCACTAAATTTGCAGCCGATTCGCCTCCCCTTAATCCGCAATGAGGCTAAGGCTGTGATTTTAGCAGTAATAAGTCGGACACCGGAGCGCGAGGGGCAGTTACCAGAGTGGCCAAATGGGGCTGACTGTAACTCAGCTGGCTTACGCCTTCGGTGGTTCGAATCCATCACTGCCCACCCTCTCTGACAAAATGAGGGAATATCGGATTGCCAATGTAGCTCAGCGGTAGAGCACTTCCTTGGTAAGGAAGAGGTCCCGGGTTCAAGTCCCGGCATCGGCTCTGATTGTGGTTAGCGTTTTGTATAAGCACAAACAAACAACTTAAATAAAACAAAGAACTTAAGGTTATGGCAAAAGAGCATTTTAACAGATCGAAACCCCACGTTAACGTAGGTACGATCGGACACGTGGACCACGGTAAGACTACCTTGACGGCTGCAATCACAACCGTGTTGGCAAAGAAGGGTCTTTCAGAGCTTCGTTCATTTGATTCAATCGATAACGCTCCCGAAGAAAAGGAACGTGGTATCACGATTAATACTTCACACGTTGAATACCAAACAGCTAATCGTCACTACGCTCACGTAGACTGTCCGGGTCACGCCGACTATGTGAAGAACATGGTTACCGGTGCTGCTCAGATGGACGGTGCTATCATCGTTGTAGCTGCCACAGACGGTCCTATGCCTCAGACTCGCGAGCACATCCTTTTGGCTCGTCAGGTAAACGTTCCTCGTCTAGTTGTTTTCATGAACAAATGCGACATGGTAGACGATGAAGAGATGCTCGAGCTTGTTGAAATGGACATGCGCGAACTCCTTTCTTTCTACGATTTCGATGGCGACAATACTCCTGTTATCCGTGGCTCTGCTCTGGGTGCTTTGAATGGAGAGCCTCAGTGGGAAGACAAGGTGATGGAGCTTATGGAAGCTGTTGACAACTGGGTTCCCCTGCCTGAGCGTGACATCGACAAGCCGTTCTTGATGCCGGTTGAAGACGTATTCTCTATCACGGGTCGTGGTACGGTTGCTACAGGACGTATCGAAACCGGTATTGTGAAGACCGGCGACGAAGTTCAGATCATCGGTCTCGGTGCAGAAGGAATGAAGTCGGTTGTTACGGGGGTTGAAATGTTCCGTAAGATTCTTGACGAAGGTCAGGCCGGTGACAACGTTGGTCTTCTCCTCCGTGGTATCGATAAGGATCAGATCAAGCGTGGTATGGTTATCTCTCACCCGGGTAAGGTTACTCCTCACAAGAGATTTAAGGCTGAGGTTTATATCTTGAAGAAAGAAGAAGGTGGTCGTCATACTCCTTTCCACAACAAATATCGTCCGCAGTTCTATATCCGTACGCTTGACGTAACCGGTGAAATCACTCTTCCCGAAGGAACAGAAATGGTTATGCCCGGTGACAACGTAACGATTACGGTTGAACTCATCTACCCGGTTGCATGTAACGTAGGTCTCCGCTTCGCTATCCGTGAAGGTGGTCGTACGGTAGGTGCCGGTCAGATTACAGAACTCATCGACTAATTCGATTAGTCAGCAATACTAAGGGGTCCCGATACCTCTCTCAATGGGTGGGTATCGGGCTCTTTTCAAACGGGTTTAGCTCAGTTGGTAGAGCATTGGTCTCCAAAACCAAGTGTCGGGAGTTCGAGTCTCTCAACCCGTGCAAAATTTTCAATCAATGAAACTATTCAATAAAATAGGGACTTCGATAACGGATTCCTATAATGAGCTTGTACATAAGGTTTCTTGGCCTACCAGATCCGAGCTGACAAACAGTGCTGTAGTAGTGATGATTGCTTCCTTAATCATTGCTCTTTTTGTGTTTGTTGTCGATACTGCTTTCGAGCGGATCATGGAACTGGTATACAAATTGGTGTTCTAACCATTTCTTGCTTATCAAGATATGACAAACGCAGAGAGAAAATTCTATGTTCTCCGTGCCATTAGTGGTAAGGAGAACAAAGTGCGTGAATATCTGGAAGCAGAAATGAAGCACTCCGATTTAGGTAATTATCTCTTTCAGGTTCTCATTCCCACTGAAAAAGTGATGACACAGCGTGCCGGTAAAAGGGTTATAAAAGAACGCCCTTATTTACCCGGATACGTATTGGTCGAAGCTGTTCTGGTTGGTGAAGTAGAGCACCGACTCCGCAGTACACCTAATGTGATTGGGTTCTTGGGTGACGGTCGTCCGGCACCTCTTCATCCATCCGAGGTTAGTCGAATCTTAGGAAAAGTAGACCAACTGGACAGCGAAGACGAAGAATATGAACTCAGCTTTATGGTGGGTGAAACCGTGAAAGTATCAGATGGTGCTTTTGCCGGTTTCGATGCGATAGTGGAAGAGGTCAATCCCGACAAGAAGAAGCTCAAGGTGATGGTGAAGATTTTCGGAAGAAAAACGGCACTGGAGCTTTCTTATGTGCAGGTTGAGAAAGAATAAGGTTATGTTACGGATCTTTTCTCTCTCACATTGATATAGTGTGTGTCTGAATTTTTAATTTTAGAACAATGGCTAAAGAAGTTGCTGGACAAATCAAATTGCAAATAAAAGGTGGTGCAGCTAATCCCTCACCCCCTGTTGGGCCTGCACTTGGTGCAAAGGGCATCAACATCATGGAGTTTTGCAAGCAATTTAATGCCAGAACCCAAGACAAAGCCGGCAAAGTATTGCCTGTAGTAATTACGTACTATGCCGATAAGTCTTTTGATTTTATCGTAAAAACTCCTCCTGTTGCTATTCAACTCCTTGAAGCCAGCAAACAGAAGAGCGGTTCTGCAGAGCCTAATCGTAAGAAGGTAGCAGAAATCACATGGGAGCAAGTACGTGCGATCGCAGAAGACAAGCTTGTCGATTTGAATTGCTTCGATATTAAAGCTGCCATGAAAATGGTAGCCGGTACTGCTCGAAGCATGGGTATCGCGGTTAAAGGGGACTTCCCGGAATAAATAATTTAATCTTACTCAAAATGAGCAAACTAACAAAAAAACAGAAGTTGGCCTTTAGCAAGATTGAACCCGGGAAAGCATACACAATATCGGAAGCATCGGCCTTGGTGAAAGAGATCACCACGACCAATTTTGATGCATCTGTGGATATTGATGTGCGCTTGGGTGTAGACCCCCGCAAGGCTAACCAGATGGTGCGTGGCGTTGTAACGCTTCCGCACGGAACTGGAAAGCAGATCCGCGTTTTGGCATTGTGCTCTCCTGATAAAGAAGCTGAAGCTAAAGAAGCTGGTGCTGATTATGTAGGTCTTGATGAATACATAGAAAAAATCAAGGGCGGTTGGACTGACATCGACGTCATCATCACCATGCCTGCCATTATGGGTAAAATCGGTGCATTGGGACGTGTTTTAGGTCCTCGCGGATTGATGCCTAACCCTAAAAGCGGGACTGTAACCAATGATGTAGGTGCTGCTGTAAAAGAAGTGAAAGCCGGTAAGATTGACTTTAAAGTTGATAAAACCGGTATCGTTCATACGTCGATAGGTAAAGTGTCATTCTCTGCGGACCAAATCCGCGATAATGCACGTGAGTTTATTAATACGATTATTAAACTCAAGCCTACTACAGCTAAGGGTACTTATATCAAAAGCATCTATCTTTCAAGTACTATGAGTTTCGGTATCAAAGTTGATCCTAAGACAGTGGATGAAAATTAAGAAAGGGTAGAAACGATGAGAAAGGAAGATAAAGGTACAGTTATAAGGCAGTTGACCGAATATATCGGCCAATACCCCCACTTCTACTTGACTGACATAGAAGCATTAAATGCTGAGAAAACATCAGAGCTCCGTCGCAACTGCAATAAAAACGGAGTGAAGTTGGTAATGGTGAAAAACACGCTTTTGCGTGCAGCCTTAGCAGCGAGTGATGTAGATTTCTCTTCATTGTACAGCTGTCTGAAAGGGAATACCGCTGTCATGTTCTGTGAAGTGGCTAATTCTCCCGCCAAAGTAATCAAGCAGTTTACAAAGGATACCAAAGGAGAAGGAAAACCTTGGCTAAAAGCTGCGTACGTACAGGAAAGCTTCTACATTGGAAGGGAAAACCTGGATGCTTTGGTTTCGATCAAGAGCAAAAACGAACTTATCGCAGATGTTGTGGCATTGCTGCAGTCTCCGGCCAAGAACGTTATTGCATCTTTGCAGTCAGCAGGTCAAACGATCCATGGTGTGTTGAAGACCTTGGAAGAAAAATAATTCAACAGTATAATTGAAAACTTTTAATACTCAAAAATAAAATGGCAGACATTAAAGCTATTGCTGAACAACTGGTTAACTTGACAGTAAAAGAAGTTAGCGAACTCGCTACTATCCTGAAAGAAGAATATGGCATCGAGCCGGCAGCTGCTGCTGTTGCTGTAGCCGCTGCTCCTGGTGCTGCCGGTGCTGCAGCTGAAGAGGAGAAAACTTCTTTCGATGTAGTTCTTAAGAGTGCTGGAGCTGCAAAATTGCAGGTAGTAAAAGCTGTTAAAGAACAATGCGGTCTTGGCCTGAAAGAAGCAAAGGATCTCGTAGACGCAGCACCTTCTACCGTGAAGGAAGGTGTAGACAAAGCTACTGCTGAGGCTCTGAAAAAGGCTCTCGAAGAAGCAGGTGCTGAAGTAGAACTGAAATAACGCATTTTAGGCCTGATTATCAGGTTATTATGGTTAAGGCCCCCCATTTTGGGGGATCTTAACCATTTCGTGTCTATAGTTTTCCCAAGTTAAAATAGTCCTGAATTTTAGATGACGCCGACTACAAACAACAATAGAATCAACTTCGCTTCGATAAAAAATCCGCTTTCCTATCCGGACTTTCTCGAAGTTCAACTCAAGTCGTTCCATGACTTCCTTCAGTTAGATACTCCGCCCGAGAGGAGGAAAAAAGAAGGTCTCTATAAAGTTTTTGCGGAAAATTTTCCAATAACCGATACCCGTAACAACTTTGTCCTGGAATTCCTTGATTACTATATTGATCCCCCCAAGTATTCCATCGAGGAATGTCTTAGCAGGGGGCTCACCTATAGCGTCCCTCTGAAAGCTAAGCTAAAACTTTATTGTACGGATCCTGATCACGAAGATTTTGCGACCGTAATTCAGGACGTTTTTCTTGGACCTATACCCTATATGACAAGTTCCGGCACATTTGTTATAAATGGAGCCGAGCGCGTCATCGTTTCCCAATTGCACCGTTCTCCGGGTGTGTTCTTTGGGCAAAGCCTTCACACTAACGGTACCAAACTATACTCAGCGCGAATCATACCATTCAAAGGCTCATGGATCGAATTTGCTACGGACATTAACAATGTCATGTATGCATACATCGATAGAAAGAAGAAACTTCCTGTAACAACTCTTCTTCGTGCCATTGGTTTCGAGGCAGACAAAGACATTCTCGACATCTTCAATCTTGCCGAAGAGGTAAAAGTAACGAAGACCAACCTGAAGAAATGCATCGGACGCAAATTAGCAGCTCGCGTCATCAATACGTATATCGATGATCTTAGTGATGAAGACACCGGCGAAGTTGTTTCCATGGAGCGAATCACTGTCGTGGTGGACAGAGAGGTTGAACTGACAGAGGATAATATTGAGGCAATCCTCAACTCAAATACACAAACGATCCTGCTACACCGAAGTGATTCGAATACTTCTGATTACAGCATCATATTCAACACTTTACAGAAGGATCCATGTAATTCGGAAAAAGAAGCCCTGTATTATGTATACAGACAGCTCCGTAATGCCGAGCCGGCTGATGATGCAAGTGCAAGAGAGGTAATAACGAATCTGTTCTTCTCTGATAAACGGTACGACTTAGGCGATGTCGGGCGCTATCGTATCAATAAGAAGCTGAACTTGAATATCGATCCCGATATCAAAGTACTGACAAATGAGGATATCATTGAGATCATCAAGTATCTTATCGAGTTAGTAAATTCCAAGGCATCAGTAGACGATATAGACCACTTGTCGAACCGTCGTGTTCGGACTGTCGGAGAGCAGCTTTACAACCAATTTGGTATTGGTTTGGCCCGTATGGCCAGGACGGTACGCGATCGAATGAATGTTCGCGACAATGAAGTTTTCACTCCTATTGATTTGGTCAATGCTAAGACTATTTCCTCTGTCGTGAATTCTTTCTTTGGTACCAATGCCTTGTCGCAGTTCATGGATCAGACAAACCCATTGGCTGAAATAACGCATAAGCGACGTCTGTCGGCATTGGGCCCCGGAGGTCTATCGCGCGAACGGGCCGGCTTTGAAGTCCGGGACGTTCACTACACGCATTATGGTCGTCTATGTCCTATTGAAACGCCTGAAGGACCCAATATCGGTCTGATTTCCTCCCTCTGCGTATACGCCAAAATCAGTGATTTGGGTTTTATCACAACACCATACCGTGAAGTAAAGAACGGCAAGGTAGATTTTTCCGACAATGGACTGAAATACTACACGGCAGAAGAAGAGGAAGAGAAGACCGTAGCACAAGGAAATGCGCCTCTTGACGAAAATGGTCGATTTGTCAGAGAACGAGTAAAAGCACGTTACGAGTCGGATTTCCCGTTGGTTACACCGGATGAGGTCGATCTGATGGATGTTTCGCCCACTCAAATTGCTTCAATCGCAGCAGCTTTAATTCCTTTCTTGGAACACGACGATGCCAACCGTGCGTTGATGGGTTCTAACATGATGCGTCAGGCTGTTCCCCTACTAAGGCCTGAATCTCCGATCGTCGGTACCGGTATAGAAGGTAAATTGGTACAGGATTCACGTACACAGATCGTGGCGGAGAGAGGCGGAGAGGTTGTCTTTGTGGATGCCTCTTGCATCAAGATTCGTTATGACAGGACAGCTGATGAAGAGTTTGTAAGTTTCGACGATGCCATCGTTACCTACTATCTTCCCAAATACCGCAAAACGAACCAAAGCACGACCATTGACCTGCATCCTATTTGTTCTAAAGGGGATAGAGTAGAGGCTGGCCAAATTTTGACGGAAGGCTATTCAACTCAGGGGGGAGAATTAGCCCTCGGCCGCAATGTTCAGGTAGCATACATGCCTTGGAAAGGATACAACTATGAGGATGCTATCGTATTGAACGAGCGAATGGTTCGAGAGGACTTCTTCACGTCTGTTCATGTTGACGAGTATATTCTTGAGGTTAGAGAGACCAAAAGAGGTCTTGAAGAACTCACTTCCGATATCCCCAACGTCAGCGAGGATGCGACAAAGGACTTGGATGAAAATGGGATTGTGCGAATCGGGGCACATATCGAGCCCGGTGACATCCTTATTGGAAAAATTACGCCTAAGGGTGAATCGGATCCGACTCCTGAAGAAAAACTGCTGCGCGCAATCTTCGGCGACAAAGCCGGCGACGTTAAGGACGCTTCATTGAAAGCAACTCCCTCTCTGCGAGGGGTGGTAATCGACACGAAATTGTTCTCAAAAGCTGCCAAGAAAAAGAGTCGGACATCGACCAAAGAAGCCGTAAACAAACTTGACGATACATATGCGAAAAGGCAGCAACAACTTCATGAGCGTCTGATCGAAAAGCTAACAGAACTGACCAAAGGCAAAACCTGCTGTGGCGTAAAGGACTACTTGAATGTTGAGTTGATTAAGGCCGGCAGCAAATTCACCAAAAAAGATCTTGAAGCTCTTGATTTCAATGTGATCCAATTAAGTGATTGGACAAATGATGCACATACGAACGAGCTGATAAAGGCTGTCGCGGTGAATTATCTGAAGCACTCCAAGGAAATTGAAGCTGAACTACGCCGTCGCAAATTAGATGAAACGATCGGAGACGAGCTGCCTGCGGGTATTGTTCAAATGGCCAAAGTCTACATAGCCAAGAAACGGAAGATCCAAGTTGGCGACAAGATGGCTGGACGTCATGGGAATAAAGGTATTGTGTCCAAAATCGTGCGTCAAGAGGATATGCCGTTCCTCGCAGACGGTACTCCGGTGGACATATGCCTGAACCCTCTTGGTGTGCCCTCACGTATGAACTTGGGACAGATATTCGAAGCTGTACTTGCATGGGCAGGACGCAAGATGAATGTCAAGTTCGCTACACCTATCTTCGATGGAGCTTCCCTTAAAGATATGAATGAGTGGACAGACAAAGCAGGCCTACCTCGTGATGGAAAGACATATCTGTACGATGGTGGTACCGGCGAACGTTTCGACCAGCCTGCAACCGTTGGTGTAACTTATTTCTTGAAGCTTGGACACATGGTCGATGACAAGATGCATGCTCGATCCATCGGACCGTATTCACTCATCACCCAGCAACCTCTCGGTGGTAAAGCTCAATTCGGAGGACAACGATTCGGAGAGATGGAGGTTTGGGCTCTAGAAGCATTTGGAGCTTCGCATATCTTGCAAGAAATTCTTACTGTGAAATCTGACGATGTTGTTGGACGTTCAAAGGCATACGAAGCGATAGTCAAAGGAGATCCGATGCCAACACCGGGTATTCCGGAGTCGCTTAACGTGCTATTGCATGAATTGAAAGGCCTCGGTTTAAGTTTTTCTTTGGACTAACTCCTAATCGAGAGTCTGTACAATTATTTTTGCCTTCATCCATTCCTATTCAAGCAAAGTGAACTATGGCTTTTAGAAAAGAAAATAAGATAAAGAACAACTTCTCGAAGATTCGTATCACCTTGGCTTCTCCTGAAGAGATTCTTGAGAACTCATTTGGAGAAGTATTGAAGCCGGAGACGATCAATTATCGTACGTACAAGCCGGAACGAGATGGTTTATTCTGTGAACGCATCTTCGGTCCGGTTAAGGATTTTGAATGTCATTGCGGCAAATACAAGCGTATTCGATACCGTGGTATCGTATGTGATCGTTGTGGAGTCGAGGTGACGGAAAAGAAAGTTCGCCGTGAGCGTATGGGACACATCCACTTGGTCGTGCCCGTTGCTCATATTTGGTATTTCCGTTCTCTCCCGAATAAGATCGGCTATCTATTAGGTCTGCCTACCAAGAAGTTGGATGCTATCATTTACTATGAACGCTACGTTGTCATTCAACCGGGTGTTGCCGAAGGGCTGAGTCAACTTGATCTATTGTCGGAGGAAGAATACCTCGACAAGCTCGATGAAATAGAACGTACCCACAAGGGCAACCAAAATTTGGAGGATACTGATCCAGACAAATTTATTGCGAAGATTGGAGCAGAAGCTATTTATGATCTTCTATGTCGTGTGGATCTGGATTCCATTTCCTACGAATTGCGAGATCGTGCCAATACAGATGGTTCGCAACAACGTAAAACCGAAGCACTTAAACGTCTTCAAGTCGTTGAAAGCTTCCGTGCATCCAAAGGTGTGAATCGTCCTGAGTGGATGGTTATGAAAGTCATTCCGGTTATCCCGCCGGATCTTCGCCCTTTGGTGCCTTTGGATGGTGGGCGTTTTGCCACGTCTGATTTGAACGACTTGTACCGTCGTGTCATTATCCGTAACAATCGTCTCAAACGATTGATCGAGATCAAAGCTCCTGAAGTTATCTTACGTAACGAAAAGCGTATGCTCCAGGAAGCAGTTGACTCACTTTTTGACAACTCACGGAAGTCGAGTGCGGTTAAGTCTGACAACAACCGTCCTCTGAAATCCCTTTCAGACAGTCTCAAAGGTAAGCAAGGCCGTTTCCGTCAGAATTTGCTCGGTAAGCGTGTCGATTACTCTGCCCGTTCTGTTATCGTTGTTGGCCCGGAGCTCAAGATGCACGAATGCGGACTTCCGAAAGACATGGCGGCCGAACTTTACAAACCCTTCATTATTCGCAAGCTGATTGAGCGTGGTATAGTGAAGACTGTTAAGAGTGCCAAGAAGATTGTAGATCGCAAAGAACCTGTTATTTGGGATATCTTGGAGTATGTGATGAAAGGACATCCGGTTCTTCTCAACCGTGCCCCAACCCTTCACAGATTGGGTATTCAAGCGTTCCAGCCTAAGCTGATCGAGGGGAAAGCAATACAATTGCACCCATTGAGCTGTACTGCATTTAATGCGGACTTCGATGGAGACCAAATGGCTGTGCACCTTCCTCTGAGCAACGAAGCTATTCTTGAGGCCCAGTTGCTTATGCTGGCTTCGCATAACATTCTTAACCCTGCCAATGGGGCACCGATTACTGTTCCCTCGCAGGATATGGTATTGGGTCTGTATTATATCACGAAGTTACGCCCCAACACGAAAGGGCACGGCCTGATATTCTACGGCTCTGAAGAAGCGACAATAGCCTATAACGAAGGCAAAGTTGATATTCATGCCCCTATTAAAGTCTATGTAGAAGACTACGAGAACGGAGAGCCGGTTCGCCGTATGGTAGAGACATCCGTTGGGCGTCTGATGGTCAACGAATATGTGCCGAAGAAAGTTGGCTATGTCAATGAAGTACTTGGCAAAAAAGCTCTACGCGACATTATCGGCAGTGTAATCAAGGTCTGTGGAGTAGCTACAACTGCCAAATTCTTGGATGATATCAAGAACTTGGGTTACTACATGGCATTTAAGGGTGGTTTGTCTTTCAATTTGGCAGACGTGCTTATCCCTGAAGAGAAGGACAAATTGATTCAAGAGGGTTACACTGCGGTCGAGCAGATTATGCAAGACTATAGCATGGGATTCATCACGTTCAACGAGCGATACAACCAGATTATTGATACGTGGACGCATATCAATGGCCGCTTGTCAAATGTCTTGATCAAGCAACTCAGCTCAGACAATGACGGATTCAATTCTGTCTTCATGATGATGGATTCTGGAGCCCGTGGTTCCAAAGAGCAGATTCGTCAGCTGTCCGGTATGCGTGGATTGATGGCTAAGCCCCAAAAGAGCGGAGCCGAGGGTGGTCAGATTATCGAGAACCCCATTCTTTCAAACTTCAAGGAAGGGCTTTCGGTACTTGAATACTTTATCTCTACTCACGGTGCTCGTAAGGGTCTTGCCGACACCGCATTGAAAACGGCTGATGCCGGTTATCTTACTCGTCGTCTTGTGGACGTTTCTCATGATGTTATTATCACAGAAGAAGATTGTGGCACATTGCGAGGACTTCTTACTACCGAACTCAAGCAAAACGAAGATGTAGTTGCTTCTTTGTACGAACGCATACTTGGGCGCGTTTCCGTTCACGATATTGTTCATCCTACCACGGGCGACATTATCGTTAGGGCAGGAGAAGAGATCAGAGAGCAAGCAGCACAGATTATCGAAGATTCTCCGATCGAAGCTGTTGAAATCCGTTCCGTTCTCACCTGTGAATCCAAGAAAGGTGTATGTGCCAAGTGCTATGGTAGAAATCTTGCTACCAATCGCATGGTACAGCGTGGTGAGGTCGTAGGCGTTATTGCAGCTCAGTCTATTGGGGAGCCGGGTACACAGCTTACGCTGCGAACCTTCCACGTCGGAGGTATTGCCTCCAATGTGGCGACAGAGAATAGTTTGGTGTCCAAATACGATGGTATCCTCGAGTTTGAAGAACTGCGTGCTGTAGATGCTACTGACGAATCGCATCAGGTCGTAGTGAGTCGAATGACTGAATTGCGTATTGCCGATCCGAATACCGGTATCATTTTGGCCAATCACAATATCCCCTACGGTGCAAAATTGTTCTTCCGCCAAGGTGATACGGTCAAGAAAGGTGACAAAATCATCGAATGGGACCCGTTCAATGCAGTCATCGTATCGGAAGTAGCGGGAACACTCTCTTTTGAAGGTGTAGTGGAGAATGTAACTTTCAAGATGGAAAGTGACGAGACTACCGGTCTGAAAGAAAAGATCATCATCGAATCCAAGGATAAGACCATGGCTCCTTATGCTCGAATAATAGACGAGAATGGAGAGATGCTCAAGAACTACAGTCTACCGATGGGTGCTCACGTAGTGAAAGACGATGGCGACGCAGTCAAAGTCGGAGAGATTTTAGTGAAGATTCCTCGGTCTGTAGGTAAAGCCGGTGACATTACCGGTGGTCTGCCACGTGTTACTGAGCTGTTCGAAGCACGAAATCCGTCTAATCCCGCTATCGTCTCTGAAATCGATGGAGAGATCGGCTTTGGCAAGCTGAAACGAGGAAACCGTGAGATCACTGTTACTTCTAAGTTGGGTGAAGAGAAAAAGTATCTGATCCCCTTGTCCAAGCAGCTTCTTGTACAGGAAAACGACTTCGTGCGTGCCGGGACACCGCTTTCAGACGGTGCCATTACGCCGGCTGATATTCTGGCAATCAAAGGCCCTACGGCAGTACAGGAGTACATCGTGAACGAAGTACAAGATGTGTATAGACTTCAGGGTGTGAAGATCAATGACAAGCATTTCGAAGTCATTGTTCGTCAGATGATGCGTAAGGTTGAAATCGTCGATCCGGGTGATACGCTCTTCCTCGAACAGCAAGTAGTCGATAAGTTCGAAGTAATGGAAGAGAACGATCGCATCTGGGGCAAGAAAGTCGTTATCGATGCCGGAGACAGCCAAGTGCTGAAAGCCGGACAGATCGTTACGGCACGCAAGCTCCGCGATGAGAACAGTATGCTCAAGCGTAAGGACCTCAAGATCGTGAAAGTGCGCGATGCCAAGTCAGCTACCGCCAGTCAGATACTCCAAGGTATTACCCGTGCGGCACTGCAGACCAAGAGCTTTATGTCCGCAGCCTCTTTCCAAGAGACAACCAAGGTGCTGAATGAAGCAGCTATCTGTGGTAAGACCGACTATCTGGAAGGACTGAAAGAAAACGTTATCTGCGGTCACCTCATTCCGGCCGGTACCGGTTTGCGTGATTACGAGAAGCTCGTCGTTATGCATCGTGACGATTACGAAAAGGCGACAGCCGAACGTAAGAGTTTCCTTTCTGTACCCACTACAGAGCCAGCAATGGAAGAAGCTCCATCGGAATAGCTCTCATAGGGTTAAACACCCTTGAAATGATATAATCAGGACTGTGTTAGGGTGAAAAACTTCGACACAGTCCTGATTTTTTGTCTTTAGCTGGTTTTAGGACAAGTAACCTCCTTATATTGTGGTTATTCGGACTTTCAGGCCTATATTTGCAAAATACGGGTTAGAAGATTGATAGAGAAGCACTTTTGTCTTTTCTTCATCGGTTCGGAATAGTCCGACAGGCTTTCTACCTCGTTGTACGGATTCGACCAAATAGACATTCTCTGAACACTTATATGTGGAAGACAGCTTCGGATAAAGGATTGGGATACTTGCTTAGAGATGTCTGGCCTCTGCTTAACGAAGACGAGCGAGAGCTATTAGACAAGGAGATACGGCCTTTCCCTTGTAAGAAAGCCTCTACTGTCTTCTCTGAAGGAGACATCCCCAACAGTCTTTTTTATCTGTACGAAGGAAAAATAAAGATCCTGAGGGAAGGCGTATATGGACGCTTCCACATCTCTCGCATCGTTAAGCCGGGGCAGTTCTTCGGTATGCGTCCCTATTTTGCCGAAGAAACCTGTTCGTCCACAGCCATTGCCGTTGAAAACTCCAAAGTCCTTGCCATACCGGTCGAAGCTATCGAAGCATTGCTGAAAGGAAACACCTCATTCTGTAGATACTTCCTCAAAGCTTTGGCCAAAGAATTGGGCTATGCAGAAAAGCGAACCGTAACGCTCACGCAGAAACATGTTCGTGGCCGACTGGCCGAAACGCTGCTGATACTGAAAGAAAATTTCGGATTTGAGAACGATGGAGCTACCCTGAGTATCTACCTTAGTCGAGAGGAACTGGCCACCCTTTCCAACATGACAGTAAGCAATGCCATACGTACCCTTTCTACATTTGTTTCCGAGCGAATGCTGGCACTTGATGGCAAAAGGATCAAGATTATCGACTGCGATCGTCTGCAAAAAACCGCACGCTCCGGCTAAAGCCTCCCTCCCCCCTTTTTCGATAGTCATTGAGGAAGTGATCGACAAAGAGCTATAAGAAAACTATTTGTCGAATCAGTTCTGCACCTACGGCCGTATTCAGTCTGAGGAGCAACTCTGCTTTGTTGTTGCTCAGCTGGCTGCGTACAACGGACGAATTGAATGTCAGGTACAGTACACCGTCATGAATCCGGCTACGACCGAGGAATTTATAGAGAGGCCCCAACACCTGTGGCAGAGCATCCAAAGCCTCCACCTCGAGAAGTCGCTCATACATGAGCGGTTCGTCCTCCAGCCAAGCCCGAATTACCTGATCCACTTTCTGTATTTCGCTTTTTTCCATCCGAGGGATACCTATTGTTGGAATATCTGTCCGTTTTCTATTTTGAAAAGGCGGTAATCCTCACTCCAAGAGGCGATAATCTCGTCCAAGTATTTCCGGTTCGTGTCTGTGATGAATATCTGACCGAAACCGTTACCACCGACAAGGCGGATAATCCGCTCCACGCGCGTAGCATCCAGTTTGTCGAATATATCATCGAGCAGCAAAATGGGCGTCTCATGACCGTGCAGTTGCTGATGGCGGAACTGTGCCAACTTCATACTGATCAGGAAAGTCTTGTTCTGTCCCTCCGAACCTATTTTCCGAATAAGAACTCCACCGAGAAGCATTTCCAATTCGTCCTTGTGTACACCACAAGAAGAAAACCCCAGTAGATAATCCTTCGGGCGGCTCCTGCGAAGCAATTCCCCAAGAGGTACTCCGTCCGCCAAATGCGAGCGATAGGACAGGCTGACCTCCTCGGCAGATCCGCTAATATCGGAATAAAGATCATTGAAAACAGGAAGAAAATCTTCGACAAAACAGCGACGCTTGTTGTAGATCTCTGCTGCATAGGATTCCATCTGTAGCTCCAAAACATCCATCAGAGCATCATCGTGACGGTCCTGCTTGAGCATTGTATTGCGCTGTTGCAAATGCCGATTGTACTGAATGAGGGCCGACAGATACCGAGGATCCTGCTGGCAAAGCTGCTGATCCATGAACCGTCTGCGCTCATCGCTACCTCCGAGGATGAGCTGATAGTCCTGTGGAGAAACTATTACCAGCGGGAAACGACCGATATGATCGCTCAGCCGCTCATATTCTTTCTTGTTCCGGCGCAATACCTTGTGCTTCCCAGGACGAATAGAGAGAAGCAGCTCTACGGCATCGCCACTTTCATCTCGATACAGTCCCTGCAGCAGGGCCATTTCCTCACCATGCTTCACTACCATATTGTCCGGTACGGAAAGATGACTGCGACAGAAAGAGAGGAAATGCAGCGCATCCAGTAGATTGGTCTTGCCCATTCCATTGTTTCCCACCAGACAGTTCACCTTGGGCGAAAACCGACAATCGGCAGCTACGATACTCTTAAAATTGACGATATGGAGTTCTTCTATGATCATTCTCGTTGGGGTAAGATAGAGGGTGGAGGATTGTCTCGTCCTTCTGT
This sequence comes from Porphyromonas gulae DSM 15663, assembly GCF_000378065.1. Classification (GTDB taxonomy): domain Bacteria; phylum Bacteroidota; class Bacteroidia; order Bacteroidales; family Porphyromonadaceae; genus Porphyromonas; species Porphyromonas gulae. Next base: position 131,150 of record NZ_KB899147.1, read on the forward strand.
CAAGCGAATACCTACTTCCGTTATACCTGAAAGAGTCGGCACCCTCATATTGTGCTTCAACTCTATCTTATAAAGGCCCGAATAGGGAAAACGTGCGGAGATCGGCAGGCGAAACCGGTTTTGCTGCTTGGCAACCCCTTTTCCGTTCCACTGTTGTGGCTTATCGGCCAAAGTCAGATCCACCGAGTCCGCAAAGATCAGACGCTCTCCCACTGAAACCTCGTACGCCAATGCCAGATCGCGATATTCGTACCGATTGTCGTGGCGGATCAGCAACTCCAAAGAATATGAGCGAGTATAGTCCGGTATGAGGATTTCGTAGTCGAGCACATCGCTTTTCTGCCATCTTCCATGAGGCACCTGACGATAGAGTATTCGCTCGTCCTTACGGTATGTGCAAGACACAGCCAAGCATATCCCCAATGCAACCAGAAAAAAACTGATTGCCCCTCGGACTTGCTTTTGTGTGGCAGCACCCATCTTCCCCTCTATTCCTCCTTTCTCTCTCCCTGTCGGCCTTCCTGACGAGGAGTACTTTGACGCGGTGGTCTGCGACCACTGCCCGCCACGCGTCTGGCTCCTTCCACTCGTTCGGAGCCGGCCTCGTTCGTATAGGGACGTGCAAAACGAGCATCGCCTCGACTGCGCTCTCGCGTATTCTCCCGACGATCACCTCCCTCCGGTCGGGGAGCTTTCTCTCGTGATGGTATTCTGCTACTGCTGCGAACGCGAGGTGTAGGCTGTACAGATTCATGCGTGCGACGAGGCTCGCCGTTTTTCTCTCTATCAGAGAAGTCTCTACCACCGTTGCCGTTGCGCCTCCTGCGGCGAGACAAGGCATCGTCGAACCGAGTCAGACTATTGTCCGTAAGGATGTCGGACAATTCGTGTCCGGACGACTGCTTCTTGTCGTCATACTCCAGCGATACTGGTTTGATCCCCTGCTTGTTCAGGCTGATCACCTCGAAAGCGCGCCGAGCCGATATGGTCGTAAGATTGACAGGAGCATTGGGAACGGTAGAATACGAAACCTCCCGACGGAATACATCCGCCTTGAAATAGTGGTACACACTCTCTTTCGTCTCCAAGACGATCTCCGGACTCGGCATCTTCTTACGAGCTTCCACATAGGCATCCACCTCATAATTGAGGCAGCATTTGAGCTTGGCGCAGAGGCCCGTGAGTTTCTGAGGATTGAGAGCCAAATCCTGATAGCGAGCTGCACTCGTATTCACCGACACGAAATTCATCTTCCACGCCGAGCAGCACAGCTGGCGGCCGCAAGGGCCGATACCGCCTATACGGCCGGCCTCCTGTCTTGCACCGATCTGCTTCATCTCCACACGAATGTGGAAAGTCTCCGCCAGTACTCGGATCAGTTGGCGAAAGTCTACGCGCTCATCGGCGATATAGTAGAAAATGGCCTTATTGCCATCGCCCTGATACTCCACATCTCCGATCTTCATATCCAGATTCAAATCGGCCGAAATCTGGCGGGACTGGATCATCGTATCGTACTCTCGTGCCTTTGCTTCGCGGTACTTATCCAGATCGCCCTGTTTGGCTATGCGGTATATCTTGAAAGGCTCGCCGTTGTTCGTGCTGTATCGATGTTTGCGCATCTGGAGTTTTACCAACTTACCGGTCAGCGTCACCGTCCCGATGTCATGGCCCGGATTAGCCTCTACGGCTACTACATCCCCTTTGTGCAGTTCTATCTTCTCGCTGTTGAGGTAGTACCCTTTGCGCGTATTCTTGAATTGTACCTCCACGAATCCGCCATCTTCGGGCAAATCGGGGATGTCGCTCAGCCAGTCATAAGTGCTGAGCGGCTGGCTATGACACCCCTTGCAGGCATCCTTCGTCAGGGAGGTCGTATTGTCTAATCGGTAGTCCATCCGTCTTTTGCTTTGTCCGGTGTAGTTCTCTACTGCTGCTGATAGGAGGTATAAGGCACAACCGCCGCACTATGCAAGCAGGTACTATCCATCGGTATGCGGGATTTATTTGGCGTAGCTGACGGAGCGAGATTCGCGGATCACCGTGATCTTCACCTGTCCCGGGTAGGTCATCTCATCCTGAATTCTCTTGGCTATTTCGTTCGAGAGCGTTTCCACCGAGGCATCGTCCGTCTTGTCGGCACCGACGATTACACGGAGTTCGCGACCGGCCTGGATGGCATAGGTCTTGATAACGCCCGGATAGGACATGGCGAGCTGCTCCAGATCGTTCAGACGCTTGATATAAGCCTCCACAATTTCGCGACGAGCTCCCGGACGGGCACCACTAATGGCATCGCACACCTGTACGATAGGAGCTATCAGCGACATCATTTCCACCTCATCGTGGTGCGCTCCTACGGCGTTGCATATATCGGGTTTCTCTTTGAACTTCTCACAGAGCTTCATACCCAAGAGAGCATGTGGCAATTCCGGCTCATCATCGGGCACCTTGCCGATGTCGTGCAGCAGACCGGCTCGTTTGGCTTTCTTCGGGTTCAGCCCCAATTCGCTGGCCATGATGGCACAGAGATTGGCCGTTTCGCGCGAATGCTGCAAGAGATTCTGCCCATAGGAAGAGCGATACTTCATCTTACCGATCAGGCGGATCAGCTCCGGGTGCAGGCCGTGGATTCCAAGGTCGATCACCGTCCGTTTACCCGTCTCGATGATCTCTTCCTCCACTTGCTTTCTCACTTTGGATACCACCTCTTCTATGCGTGCCGGATGGATACGTCCGTCCTGTACCAGCTGGTGGAGTGCCAGACGTGCTATCTCACGACGCACCGGATCGAATCCCGACAGGACGATGGCCTCAGGCGTATCGTCCACGATGATCTCGATGCCGGTAGCAGCCTCCAATGCACGGATGTTGCGGCCCTCTCGGCCGATGATGCGCCCCTTGATCTCATCGCTTTCGATATGGAAGACGGTCACGGAGTTTTCGATGGCCGTCTCCGTAGCCACGCGCTGGATGGATTGGATGACGATTCGCTTAGCCTCTTTGTTGGCAGTCATCTTGGCCTCTTCGATAATCTCATTGACGTATGCAGAGGCCTGCCCCTTGGCTTCGTCTTTGAGGCTTTCCACCAGCCTGTCTTTAGCCTCCGCTGCGGAGAGTCCGCTCAGAGATTCCAGATGAGCCTGTTCGCGAGCCTTCAGCTCGTCGAGCTCCGTCTTTTTCTTTTCTATCACAGAGAGCTGAGCAGTCAGATTCTCACGCATCAAATCCATTTCCTGCCCCTTCTTCGTTATATCTTCCTGACGTTGGTTGAGGGTTTGTTCGCGGCTTTTGAGTTTGCTCTCCACCGACTGGAGCTTGCTATTGCGCTGTGCCACCTGCTTTTCCAGGTCGCCTTTGAGTTGGAGAAACTTCTCCTTCACTTCGAGGAGCTTCTTTTGCTTGATCACCTCGGCTTCACGGCGAGCTTCGGCGAGAATCCCCTCTGTCCTTTGCTTGAGCAGTGTCCGCGTGATCAGCCATACGGCAGCGGCACCGGCTATAAGCCCCAAAAAAGTAAATAATAAAAGTGTTCCTATTCCCATTTTCGTTTGTATTCTTTGAAATTAGTAAGTAGCAGTATTACACACGTGTTCCGAGGCCGATCACAGCAAAGACCTCGAAGAAAAGGAAAGAAACAAAGAATGAAAGGAATGAGAAGAAAAAGCGGTAGTAGTCCTCTCCCGACTAATAGCGACTTAGAAAAGCCTCCAATTCGGTATTGAGCCTGCGCAAGCGGTCATTGATCGGGGTACGATCGGCCTGTTTGCGCTCGTGTACCAAATAAAAAGCCGTATCCACTGCAGCCAGAAGCAAATGTCCGCCTGCAGGCAGTTGGGCCATATTGGGATATGATTCGCGATAACGCATGATCCGGAAGTTGAGTCTATCGGCAGCTTGCCGATAGAGGGCCTCATCATTACGTGGTATGGCAAGCCTCAACCGGCTCCCCTGAATGTTGAGCGTGATATTCAGCGAGTCCGGATCCTTTGTCATCTTCTTTTATTCCGTTTGCAACAGGGCAATGCACCTGTCTATTTCTCTTATCAAACTTTCCAGACGCTGTTTGGACTGGCGGGCTTCGTCCTCATTGGCTACGATCACCCTCGATGTCAGCAACGTCTTGTTCTTGGTTTCTGCTATGCCCAAGGCCAAATCCTGCTGTGCGATTTTTTTATTTTTCGCAGCCAGTTCGGCCCGAAGAGACGAAATTTCGTTTTGCTGATTTTCCACCAGCTCCATCAGCTTGCGGACGTTATATTCCAGCTTCGAAAGATCGAGTTCCTCTTCTCCGGTCATAGAATAATCCTTTTCCTTACAAAAGTAAATTATCCGCGCCAAACTGGCAACTAATTTTGTGTGCTTGTATAAAGGGTAAATGAAACAGTCGTTACGGAGAAAAAAGAATTGGTTACTTTTGTCTTCGCAGAAGGACTGCTCCACAAAATGGTTTTCCTATATTCAGGGAGCCGGTAATGAATTGAAAAAGAGAAAATTGAATAGAATTGCAAAACATCGAAATGCTACCACTCATAACCCACTGCTTTACATCCAATCGGAATATCCTCTCGATCGAATATACTGTAGCAATAGACATCGATCCCGGTCGGGATTGTAGAGAACGAATCCATCAGATACGCAAATCATAGATCGACCAATAGTATCATAGCATAGGACAAGCTCCTACGCACCTGTATCGCACCCGCCGGAGTTCTACGGATAACTCGACGGGTGCTTCTTTTATATCGGCTTCGGAAAAGGCTTTTTCGAGCCTGCGATTTATATACAAATCTCTTGCGATCTATATATTTATTGAAAACGATTTGTATATAAAACGAAAACTATTTATATATAAATTGAAAATCATTTATATACAGATCGTTATTCGACTCCTCGGAAAACAAATTTCGAACTTCGGCGGACAGATTTCTATCCTTTTTTACCTTGGATGCCTCTCCCTTTTGGATGCTTATTTGGAATCATTCCAAACTCGTCTTCGTTGTTGAAAACTTTTTTGGTGCGAATTTTTTTAGTGGAAAGGAGAAAGAGGGAGGAGAGAGGTCAAGGCTTGCCGGAACGCTGTGAAAGTGACAAAAAGTATCCGGACTCAGTATCACTTGCCTCAAAAAGAAAAAAAACTGATCAGGAACCGGTTACAGGCTAAAAAATCGCCCGAGATTGCATTCCTAAGCAGCTTTCTATACTATAAATATAGTGAAAAAATAATACATGGCCTTCGGAACCCCTAAAAATTCGGAACAGGATGCCTTCCAAAAGATTTTGAATGTAGAATTCCTTCTTTTCTCGATAAGGAAACATAAAAAATGTTGGCACGGTCTCCTCTTGTTGTTTCCTTCAAGCAGATGGTGTAATATTGTGAACGAAATTCCAATTTACCGATCCAAGGAATGGATTGCTTGTAGAAATCACAAAAAAATAGATCCTAATATCAGTAACAATCATTTGTAGTATGAAAAGGAGTATTTTATTTGCTATCCTGTCTGTTTTGCTCGTATCTATGTCATTTTCGAGCTGTGAATCAAAAAGCAAACAGAAGGAACTCAGCGTATCCGGCTCTGCCGAAGTGCGCAAAGGGTTCGACCTTTTGATCGATATAGAGGCTTTCAATGCCGGAGCGGGACGAGAGGAATCGCTTGCAGGAAGAGCCGAACATATCCTGCACGAATCCGTCCTTCCTATCAAATTGCAGGAGTTTGTCGATGAATCCGGCCTTAGCTCTTCGGCCGTTTCTCAGTTTTTGATCAAAGACAAAGTCTTGATCAAAAACAAGGTAGCCGGTTCGTTCGATTTGTCGATCTTCGAAGGAGTAAAACTTTATGCCGGCTCCGACTATAAGTTGATCGCCACCATCACTTCTTTGTCGAGCGATGAGCTTTCGCTCAAGATAGAAATGAACAATCTGCTTCCTCTGCTCCAATCGACAGGCCTCCCTATCCGCTTGACGACTACGACGGACAAGAATATAGAGGGGGTAAATATGTTGGCAGAGGTGCTGCACTTTACTTTCTTCATCGAGGTAGAGTAGTCGAATAAGTCATCAGTTACATTTATCAATAATCCAAGTGTTATGAAAAAGAAGAATTTATTGTTTGGCGTTTTGGCTCTATTGTTCGCTCTGCCGGCTATTGCTCAGGACGACAACAACCTTCATGATGGAAAGATCCATTATGGAACAACTGTTTCGGTAGGTGTGTTGAACGGCGTCAAAATAGAGGGGAGCGCGCGCTTTATGCCCGAACTGACGGCTCGTGCAGGCTTCGCCTTCATACCCTCCATTGCCATTATCAACAACAAAGTGTTTGTGCCGGATGATCCCCAAGAATTGGAGGCATATCAGTCGGCATTGGGCTATACGCCCGGAATCAGGGGGAATCTGAAGGTTTCTTCTTTTTCCGGCCATGTATTGGCTGATTACCATCCGTTCAAGAACGCTTTCCGCGTAACGGCCGGTTTGTACTTCAACCGTCCGCAAATCAATGCCAAGATACAGCTGATCAATCAAAATACAGGACAATCCATCATGAACGATCAGAGCACGCTCAATCCGAACAACATGCCTGTCATCACGATCAAGGATAAAGACAATCCGGCGGATAAGGTGAGCATCCAACCCTCTTCGACGGCAGAGGTGGAAGCATCGGTACATTTGGGTAGGGCCGTACAACCTTATATCGGCATCGGTTACGGATTTGCCGTTCCCGTATCGAGGGTATCTTTCTTCGCCGATCTTGGAATGCTTTTCTCCGGAAAAGCACAGATCTCGTCTCCCAATGTGATAACGGGTGATCCGAACTTGCTGATTGACTTTTCCGAAGATGCACAGGAGGCAGTCTATCTGACACAGATACTTCCCGTGCTCAACATAGGCGTTTCGATACGATTGTTCTAAAAACGCAGGGAGCGCAAGCAAACAGGGAGAGACTGTCAGGACGAATTCCTGATGGTCTCTCCCTGTTTTATATCAAGCTTATAGTTACTTATACGCTGACCACAGCTTTTAGATGCAGTCATTGAAAAATCGGATTGAGATGGATGTGTTTTGATGTTTTTTGCGTGAAAAATAGTTTTATTCCAAATTTTGATGTTATATTTGGACGCATGGGTGGGTGCCTGAAATTGCAGTGTTACAGAGAAAATTAGTCTGCTGCTTATTCCCCTCAAATAAAAGGCTGGTATATCCGCATTCTATTATAGACCAAGAGATTATTGATAGAAAAGAATTACGAATCAAATAATGGCTATCATGATGAAAAGTATTGTTTTTAGAGCATTTCTAACGATTTTGCTCTCGTGGGCAGCGATCACGAATCCGACTGCTCAAGAGATCTCAGGCATGAATGCATCCTGTCTGGCTGCTCCGGCTCAACCGGATACTATCTTATATGAAAGTTTTGAGAATGGACCTGTTCCCAATGGCTGGCTTGAGATAGATGCTGATGCTGATGGTGCCACTTGGGGAAGCCCATCAGGCTCTTTCTCTGTACCTTACGGACACAATGGCCTTTGCACCTACTCCCATATACGTTCCGGTATCTCAACAGCGGGCAACTATCTGATTACACCCAATATAGAAGGAGCCAAACGGGTCAAGTACTGGGTATGCAATCAGTATAGTACCAATCCGGAACATTACGCAGTAATGGTATCGACAACGGGGACTGCCATTGAAGACTTTGTTTTGTTGTTTGATGATTCCATAACAGGGAAACCGACTCCTCTCGTATGGCGTAGACGAATCGTGGACTTACCAGAAGGGACCAAATATATTGCATGGCGACATTACAAAGTCACCGACTCACACACAGAATTCTTGAAATTGGATGATGTCACTGTGTATAGGTCGATCGAAGGGCCCGAACCTGTTACCGACTTCACAGTAATCAATATCGGACAGAATGTGGGACGATTGACTTGGAACTATCCGGAGGATTATCAGCCGGAAGGAAAGGGGAATGAAGAGTTGCAGCTTAGCGGCTACAACATCTATGCGAACGGTACACTACTGGCACAAATAAAAGATGTCTCCATACTGGAGTATGTGGACAGCACTTACTCTTTGCGAGACAATCCCTTGCAAGTGGAGTACTGCGTTACAGCCGTTTACGATGAAAGCATAGAATCTTCGACCGTATGTGGCACGCTGCATTACGCCACGGATGCCATCCTTTATGAAAATTTTGAGAATGGGCCTGTTCCCAATGGTTGGCTTGTGATAGACGCTGATGGAGATGGATTTAGCTGGGGACACTATTTGAATGCATACGACGCTTTTCCCGGCCATAATGGAGGCCATTGCTCCTTGTCGGCTTCTTATGTTCCGGGTATAGGCCCGGTGACTCCCGACAACTATCTGATTACCCCCAAGGTTGAAGGAGCCAAACGTGTCAAGTACTGGGTAAGCACGCAGGATGCCAATTGGGCAGCGGAACATTATGCGGTGATGGCTTCGACAACGGGGACTGCTGTTGAAGATTTCGTCATATTGTTCGAAGAAACCATGACAGCGAAGCCGACCGGCGCATGGTATGAAAGAACCATCAACTTACCTGAAGGGACTAAATACATCGCATGGCGGCATTACAACTGTACCGATATATATTTCTTGAAGTTGGACGATATCACTGTATTCGGGACTCCTGCATCAGAGCCCGAACCTGTTACCGATTTCGTTGTCTCGCTTATTGAGAATAACAAGGGACGCTTGAAATGGAATTATCCTAACGGCTACGAACCCGATAAGACTGATGATAAAGACCGGTTGCAGCTTGCCGGCTACAAAATCTATGCAAACGGCTCGCTCCTTGTTCACATACAAGACCCGACTGTTTTGGAGTATATCGATGAGACTTATTCTTCACGAGACGATCAGGTGGAAGTGGAGTATTGTGTCACTGCCGTTTATAGTGACAATATCGAGTCCCAATCGGTTTGCGATAAGCTGA
>NZ_KB899148.1 GCF_000378065.1 Porphyromonas gulae DSM 15663
GTCAGCTGATTCTTGCTTCCTGCACGATGCAGGACGCGATTGTCGGCTGATTCTTGCTTCCTGCACGATGCAGGACGCGATTGTCAGCTGATTCTGCTCCCATCAATGCGCTAACTATCAGCTATTTGTGTCCGTTTTATGGGATTTTCGTTGAAGTCTTTCGCTGCAGAGCTTATTCTTAGTTTTTTTTTCAGAGATCAGGCAAAAAGAAAGAGCGAGGAGGTAATCCAACTCACTACGAGTGTCATCAACAGCATCACCAGCTCTACGCGCCGATTGATACGAATAGCAATCTGCATATCTGCCGTTGTCAGTTCACGTTCGTTATGGCCGATATAAGGCTTGCTGATGCTTTCTCCAAAATAATCGTGTGTGCCACCGAAACGGCAATTCAATATACCTGCAAGAGCTGCCTCGGGATAACCGGAGTTAGGACTTGCATGTTGCCGACCATAACGACGAACAAAAGAGAACAGGTGGAGCTTCCCACTCACGAGAATCATCAGCCAAGCCGTAAGCCTTGCAGGAATATAGTTGGCGACATCGTCGATTTTGGCAGCTATCCGCCCGAAAAGAAGATACCGCTCCGTCTTATAGCCAATCATCGAATCAAGGGTATTGACCATCTTATAGGCCATCATCCCCGGCAATCCCAGCCACATATACCAGAACATAGGAGCTACAACTCCATCGCTCAGATTCTCCGACAAAGTCTCCAGAGCTGCCGTCCTGACTTCCTGCGCCGACAGAGCTACCGTATCGCGTCCTACGATGCGGGCCACTTGCCTGCGCCCCTCTTCAAGCGAACGATCGACTGCTTGGAATACCATACGTACCTCACGAATAAGGGTAGTGCCGGCCAAACAGAAGAAAATGCCGACAGCCGAAATAAGAGAAGCCACAGCAAATGCCAGAGCAATCCACAAAGAATCGTCCATCAAAATGGCATAGATACAGACAAAAGCAAGCCCCAAGAGGATCAATAGGGTCAAAAGAAAAACGGCTATGATATAGACCACCGACATCAAGCCGCCTTTCGCCTTGCGGTAGTTGCCTCTATTAAACCTTTTCTCTCCGAATGCAATCATACGACCGAAGCCGACTACAGGATGCGGAAGAGAAAGAGGATCTCCTAAAAAATAGTCTGCCAACCATCCCAGCAACAGTGGCAATAAAAAAAGAAGAAGAATGATTAAAACAGATTCCTGCATACCGAACAGAAAAAAGGAATTAGAAAGAAATCGATCGAAGTGCATCGATCAGCCAATCGTTCTGCTCGCGCGTCTGTGTAGCTATACGAATGCAATGGGCATCCAAGCCCTCGAAGTTGGAGGCATCCCGAATCAGCAGACCGTATTGATCGGCCAAAACAGCTTTCAGGTCGGCAGCCGAATGATGACGACAGCGAACCAGCATAAAATGGGTATCAGTCGGCTCCACCTCATAACCGGCGATTGAGCCGATAGCCATGCGTAGCCGTTCGGTTTCCGCATGCAACTCGGCCAAAGGTACAGAAGCAGGAAATCCCTGCTGCACCAAATACTCACCGGCGGCAATGGCCAGGGCATTCACCGACCACGGCATGCGGCAAGCTCTGATCCTTTCGGTCAGAGAAACGTGGGCTGCCAGGTATCCGAGGCGTAAGCCCGGTATGGCAAAACGCTTGGTAAGCGAATGCAGCAGCAAAAGATTGGGGAGAGAAACCGCCTCTTTCGTATCGAGTACTTCGGCCGTGGAAAAGTATTCGTAAGACTGATCCACAATGAAAATCGTGGACGGATACTCTCGAACGATACGATACAATTCGCTTGCCTTCCAAACGCGCCCCGTCGGATTGTTCGGATTACAGAGCCAGACCATATCATATCGAGAAGAAGCCTCTTCGGGCTTGGAAATGAAATCCACACGATGGCCATGTAGCCGGCAAGCATCGGCATATTCGCTGAAAGTGGGAGCCACCACGGCCGAAGAAGATCCACGGAAAGCCTGTGCTATGAGATAAATAGCTTCCGTGGCACCAGCGGTCACACTGATAGAGTCGGCAGCTATGCCGTGATAATCGGCCAAACCTTTCTCCAAAGAATAAGGTTCCGGTTCCGGATAAGAGCCGATGCTATCCAGTCTCTGATGAAGGTAATCCAGCAGACCCTGACGCTCGGTGGCGTTATATACATTCGAACTGAAATTAGCCCGAATGGGTCCATGACGATAGAGATCGTCTCCGTGTCCTTTAATCATCGTTTTTCATCAGTTGGTAAATCAGCGGAACATCGGCATATCGACGCAGATGGTCAGCCAATTTATCGTATTGCTCATCCTTATAGCGGGCATAGTCGAAGCTCTTCCGTTCTTCCATTTTGTCTGCATACGGCGAGAGCAGATAGTCTATTACGGTCGGATTGTCGAGGATACCATGCACATAAGTACCCATACAAGTAGCATCCACGAAATATCCGTCCTCTGTTCCATCCGAGAGTCGATTCAGTGGAGAAGATGCTGCACCTTCGACAGGCATCGTCCGTCCCATATGAATCTCATATCCCTCGCACTCATCCGTATGATCCAGAAAGCGAAATGCCGTACGACGCGTAACCTTCTCGCCCGTCATCACAGTCGTTACAGGCAGCAGGCCGAGACCGGGCAGGCGTTCTATATCGCCCTCTATATGGTCGGGATCGCACACTTCCATGCCCATGAGTTGGAATCCGCCACATATCCCCAATACCGTTGTCCCGTCGCGATGTGCCTGCACGATAGCCTGTGCCGCACCATTGCGCCGCAACTCATAGAGATCGGCCAAAGTACTCTTGCTGCCGGGTAGAATGATAATATCGGCCTTGCGCAGCTCTTCCGTATTGTTCGTATAGTAAAGGTGTACGCGAGGATCGCGTTCCAAAATGTTGAAGTCCGTATAGTTCGACAAGTATCGCAGCAGGACTACAGCCACATTCACCCGTCCCTGTCCGGCAGCATACTGCTTGACCGACAGTGCTACGGAGTCTTCCTCCTCGATATGAATATCCTTATAATAAGGTATTACTCCCACAACGGGAATGCCGCACAATTCCTCAAGGATCTTTTTCCCTTCATCGAAAAGGCGAAGATCGCCCCGAAACTTATTGATCATGATGCCTCGCACATGCTTTCGCTCCTCGGCCGAGAGCAGCATGATAGAACCATAGACCGAAGCGAACACGCCTCCACGGTCGATGTCGGCCACAAGGATCACACATGCACCTGCATGGATAGCCATCGGCATATTGACTATATCGGTATCGCGCAGATTCAATTCGGATATACTACCCGCCCCTTCCATGACGATGGGGCTGAAACGAGAAGCCAAGCGATCGAAAGCGGCGTACACCTCCGTACGCAGTTCGTCCCTTCCCTCTCGTCGAAAGTATTCGTAAGCATCCCGATTGCCTATCGGACGGCCGTTGAGTACGACCTGTGAAGTACGATCCGAACTCGGCTTGAGCAGCACGGGATTCATATCCGTATGGCACGGAATGCCCGCAGCTTCGGCCTGCACGGCCTGCGCTCGTCCGATCTCCAAACCTTCGGGCGTGACGAACGAATTCAAAGCCATATTCTGGGCTTTGAATGGGGCCGGATGATAGCCGTCCTGCCGAAAAATGCGACAGAAGCCCGTAGCGATGATACTCTTGCCTACATCGCTGCCTGTGCCGACAAACATAATCGGCCGTAGCTTTCCGCCTTCCGTCATTTCTTCTTTCTCTTATAGGCGAATCTATGCCACTTCTCCTCGCTCCAACCCTGCTGCTGCATTTCGTGCCGAGCCATCACGAAGAAAAGATCAGACAGGCGATTCATCCACTTCAAGATTGCATCCGGAACTTCATCGGACCGGTGTAATGTCCACAACCTTCTTTCCGCTCGGCGTGCTATCGTACGAGCCAACTGCAAATGAGCGGAAAGCGGCGTACCACCCGGAAGGATGAAATAGCCGTTGTCGGCTGTCTCGGCCAAAAGCTTGTCGATAAAAGCCTCGCAGTCGGCTGCGGCATCTTCGGGGAAATGATTGGGATTCTGCTCACGCTTGCCGGCAGGAGTAGCCACGATACTCATCGCTGCCATCATCCGCATCTGCATGTCGTACAGCATGGTCTGACGCTCATCTTCCTCCGGCAGGAATGTCCGAATAATGCCGATGGCAGCATTCAGCTCATCCATCGTGCCGTAGGCTTCCACCCGTATATCATCTTTGGGGACGCGCTCCCCACCGAATATGCCGGTCGTTCCTTTGTCTCCTGTCTTCGTATATATCATAGATTACATCGTTTCGCTTCCATCAGTCGAACCACGTCCACAGATCGTCATGCTCACCCCAGTAGAGATGCGTGTATCCGGCCAAGAGATTCTTGTATCGGTATAGCGGAGTCTCCACGGCTTCGCCTCGCACATTGTACTGCTGTGCCACGGATGGCGTAGAGCCGATAGTCGAAGAGTAGTGAAATTCATGTCCGCGTAGCTCTTTCCCCTTGTACACCATCCACCTGTAGCCGAGGTGCAGGCGCATTCCTTCCATCGTAGCCGCTTCAGGCAATACGCCACACATGGGATAGTCCCGTCCGTCCATGCCCCGTATCGTATCGCAAAGGTACATCATACCGCCACACTCGGCCAGAGCATGACCTCCCGACTCGATATAGTCCCGTACCGACCGCTTCATGGATTCGTTGGCACTCAATGCCGGCAGGTAAAACTCCGGATAACCACCGGGCAGATACAGGAAATTGCAATCATCGGGCAGACGATTGTCCCACAAAGGACTGAATCGAACAACCCTTCCCCGGCTTTCGAGCCGACGAATATTCTCCCGATAGGTGAAGTTAAATGCTTCGTCATCCGCCACCGCAATGCATTTCCTCCCGTGCAAAGAAGATTCCGTAAAGCTCTCTTCTTCGATAACCGGATCGACATCGGAGGCCATCAGACCAAGCAATCTCTCCACATCCACATACTTCTCGATGGCATCTGCCACCCTGTCCGGCAAATAATCATAACGGGCTAAATCCTCCACAGACAAACCCAAATGCCGCGACGGTACTTCCAAATCTTTCATTTTCGGCAAGTAACCGAGGCTGACCACACCGGCATCCGCAGCCGCTTCCTCCAGATAGCGATAATGCGAAGCGGAGCCAACCTTATTGAAAACGACACCCACCGGAGCCACACCCGGGCGGAAGTGTTTGAAGCCATACAGTATCGGAGCCACAGAATAGGCCGTGCTGCCTGCATGGATCAGAAGCAATACGGGAATGCGCAGATTTTCGGCCAAAAGGGCACTGCTACCCGTCATACGGTCGTACCCGTCGAAGAAACCCATCACCCCCTCCACAATAGAAACATCGGCTTCACTGCCGTAGCGATCATAGAGTCGGGCGATATGCTCCCGACTCATCATGAAAGCATCCAGATTCACCGTTTCCGTGCCACATGCAAGGCGGTGATACTTAGGATCGATATAGTCGGGACCGCATTTGAAAGGCTGCACTTTGAGACCGCGCCTTCGAAGCAATCGTAGCAATCCGAGCGTGAAAGTAGTCTTTCCACCACCCGATGAAGCAGCACTGATAAGGAGATGAGAGCGTTTGATAGGAACAGACAATTATATGAGTTAAGGAAATCGGGATTTACAGACAAAAGCCAAAGAAGAGAACGAAAGGCCTCCCGATCGAATGGATAACTGCACACAAACACTGTCGGCTACAACCCTCCCCTCCGAACACGATCCTCCTATCCATCTTCCATCACTTTAGCGATCGCTAATTTAGGAATACTTCCCCATCAACGGCACAACCTCCGCTCTTTCTCCTTTCGGAATACATCTGCCAATATGAAATATAGCCTGATGACTTTATTGCAAAGCCGATAGGTCCACTTTATAGTAAGTAGGGGCAGTATTGTCTTTCTGTAGAAACATCACCATATAAATGGGGGCATAAATAAGTTGTCCATCCACTTTTAGGGTGTCATTGTTCAAAATCAGAGCACGTGGCAATCGGTACTCCTTGTCTGCCATGATATTAGCTAAGGCACGATGCGTCTGGTAGTCCTTGCCCGATTTCACTTCGATGGGAAGCACCCGTCCCTCTGTTTCGATGACAAAATCCAATTCGCCTCGCTTCTTATTATTGTAATAATAGGGCGTAAATCCATGAGCCGCCAATTCTTGTGCGACTGCATTTTCGTATATGGAACCGAAATTAATATCCTTATCGCCCTTGATTATCCGCAGCTGGATACCCTCTGCATACTGGGCTGCAAGTAAGCCAATATCACTCTGGAAGAGTTTGAACAAATTTCGCGAACGAGCAAGTAGCAAAGGCGTCTTAGGCTCCTCTACATTGTAGACAGGCAAAGCCACTCCTGCATTCTTCAACCAAAGAAAGCTGTTCTGATAATGCTCAAACTTGGCATTCTCATTTAGTCGTTTTAGGATAAAGCGTTTATTCTTTGCATTGAGTTCGGGAGGAATCAGATCGAAAATCTCTTCTATGTATAGCTTGTTGTTCGGATCATACTGTGCAATATCACGCTTATAGAGACGAATAATGTCTTGCTGTATGGTCATAACTTCTTGAAGGTTATTGCTTTCGATATAGCTGCTGACAGCTGCAGGCATGCCGCCAACGACAAGATAGAGACGAAACAATTCCATCATTTTGGAATGAATAAACTCATCGACAACAGTATGGTTTTGCCAAGCATTGCGCAAATACCCTATTATATCTTCACTGATACCCACGCACAAAACAAACTCTTCGAAGTCAAGCGGATACATGTCTTTGACACCCATATACCCGACAGGTTCGGAGCGTAGATCTTTCAGCTCCACCCCCAACAACGAACCACTCAATATATAGCGATACGAACCTTCGTCCACTAAAAATTTGATAGCCGTTACGATCTCAGGACACCTCTGTACTTCGTCAAAGAAGATAAGCGTATCGCCTTTGATTAGGGGAACAGTCGTCATCAGAGACAAGCGAAGCAAAATCTCCGAACTGCTTTTGGCATCTTTGAAAACATCGACAGCCTCCGGAGTATCCACAAAGTTTATCTCCACAAAACTTTTAAAGGATTTTCCAAACTCACGGATGGAATATGTCTTACCGATTTGCCTCGCTCCCGTAAGAAGCAAAGCATTACGAGAACTTTCGTAATAATCCTTGAGGTACTTGTCTATCTTCCTTCTCAACATGGCTACTTCCATTTATGCAAGACAAACATAACCGTAATTTTCCGTTTTTCCAAGGTGTAAAGAGGGTATTTATTCCACTTTTCCATAATGAAAATGACCTTTTCGTTCCGCTTTTCCAAGATTTTGCCTGAAATGAGGGACAGAATGTATAGCTGAAAAAGCTGTATTTCGGATCGGATCGGAGAAAAGCAGAGCATGCCATTCGGGTTATTTTTTTCGCGCGAAAAAAGTTTTCAACAACGAAGACGAGTTTGGAATGATTCTAAATAAGGGGGTAAAAAGAAGTAGATTATGAAGTCCAGAAGATGAAAAAACGAACTTTTTCGGATCAAAACATGCTTTTCAGAAGAGAAGATAACGATCTGTATATAAACCGTTTTCGATCTATATATAGATTGTTTTCATTTTATATATAAATCGTTTTCCATTTATATATAGATCGGAACTCGTTTCTATATAAATCGCAGGCTGAAAAAGGCTCTCTCAGGAGCTGAAATAAAAGAGGCACCCACACGATTCGTGGCCGAACCGTACGGGTGCCTTGTACCTTTAGGGGAGTATAAGAGGGGTTATTCCTACTTATTCGTCATAGAGGTTTATACTGTTTGCTGAATATCGAAATGGCATGATAGGCTATGGGCGCGAAAGAATCGGCCGGAAAGATCGGGGTATAAAGGTATTCGGTGTGCATATTCTGTCATCGTTAAGTCTATAGTATCCATGTATTTCTATTCAAGCAATCGGCTCTCTCGGCAGCGACATCCAACTTCCGACAGAGAGCTTCATCAGGCTGGCAAAGGTAACGAAAATGCTGAAGTCGAATGAATCGTAACAGCCACCGAATGTTTTACTATAAAACATTTCATCGGCAAGGGTTTATCTTTGTGGCGGAATGAACGGTGACTATCGGATATATATCATGGCTGCAAGGGCAGATCTGCTGCATGTGGCAGCGGTTTGTCGTGCTGTGGAAGCTATCGGCGCACGGGTAGTCCAATTCGTGCGTGAGGCTGATACATACGATCCTTGTGTGCGGCTATCGGTAGCCTACAAAGGAGCCAAATCTCTGTTGATAAAGGCTCTGATGCCTATGGCCCGGACGTATCCGATTATGCTCGGTATTCGCAGAGAGGATACACCTGTTGGGCGCATCGGACTCGTAGCTTTCGATCTGGATTCGACGCTTGTGCGCACGGAGATCATGAATGAATTGGCCACCGCACACGGATGCCTCGATGAGATGGGTGAACTGACGGAGGCTGCCATGTCGGGGAGAGAGGAGTTTCCGGACAATTTCAGCAGGCGCGTATCCATGCTACGAGGCTTGCCTTTGGCGAAGCTGGAGGAGCTATCTGCATCTCTCCCGATCGTTGAGGGACTGCCTTCGTTGATGCGCAAATTCAAGGAGCAAGGCATTCGCTCCGCTATCATTTCGGGAGGATTCCGACTTTATTCGCACTACATCAAAGAACGGTACGGCTTCGACTACATCTGCACATCGGAGGCAGAGGTCAAAGATGGCCTGCTGACAGGCCGTCTATCGGGTACCATAGTGGATGCGAAGGTCAAAGCCGAATTTCTCCGCTCCCTGGCCAAGGAGCTATCCCTCACCCCTGCCGAAATAGTTGCCGTAGGCGATGGTGCCAATGATGTACCCATGCTCGACTTCTCGGCCGGCAGCATCATATTCAACAGCTCGGCACATCCACCTTCCACGCCCCAACTGCGCATAGAAGCCATCCTCCAAATCATGGGCTGCCGATAGTAGCCGACCTGATCCGTAGAGGATAAGAACCTCCGCGCCAAGAGACATTTATCGGACGGAGGTATGCTTTTTGGCGGAAATATATTTACTTTGGGATAGAAGAGTAGACCCATAAGGAGCTTGAATACGATGCGATCGTATCCGGAGGGCATGCGAAATATAGATAGGGAAAGGTGCCCGTATTCTTTGGTTTTGCGAGCTTCTTTTTTAGACTTTCCCGTGGAGTTTTCCCCCTGACGTATGGCCGAAGAGGAAGCATTTGCACCTCTTCAGGGCATAGGGACAAAAGTTTTTAAGAATACAATTATCAGATTTATCACAATGAAAGTAGGTTTGTTCATCCCCTGTTATGTCAATGCAGTGTATCCGGAAGTGGGTATCGCCACGTACAAACTGCTGAAGAGTTTGGGCATAGATGTCGACTACCCGATGGATCAGACATGTTGCGGCCAGCCTATGGCCAATGCCGGATTCGAACAGAAAGCACAAAAGCTGGCTTTGCGATTCGAAGAGCTGTTCGAATCGTATGATGTGGTCGTAGGGCCATCGGCCAGTTGCGTTGCTTTCGTGAAGGAAAACTACGATCACATCCTCAGACCGACAGGACATGTCTGCAAGTCGGCAGCCAAGGTGCGCGACATATGCGAGTTCTTGCACGATGATCTGAAGATCACGAGCCTCCCCTCTCGATTTGCCCACAAGGTGAGCCTGCACAACAGCTGCCACGGCGTACGCGAACTGCATCTATCCACCCCCAGCGAAGTGCACCGTCCGTACCACAACAAGGTGCGCCAGCTATTGGAGATGGTGCAGGGCATAGAGGTATTCGAGCCGAAGCGAATAGACGAATGCTGTGGTTTCGGTGGTATGTACTCGGTGGAGGAGCCGGAGGTATCCACCTGTATGGGGCATGACAAGGTGCTAGACCACATCTCCACGGGTGCGGAGTACATCACAGGGCCGGACAGTTCGTGCCTGATGCATATGCAAGGGGTGATAGACAGAGAGAAATTGCCGATCAAGACAATTCATGCAGTAGAAATTTTAGCAGCAAACTTATGAGTACGAAGCATAGCGAAGCGGCTGCCCGCTTTTTGGAGAATAAGGCCGGAGCCAAGTGGCATGACGAGACGCTCTGGATGGTACGCCACAAACGGGACATCCAACGTGATACGGTACCGGAATGGGAAGACCTGCGCCAACTGGCTCACGACATCAAACGCTACAATGTGACGCACCTCGATGAGCTGCTGCTTCGATTCGAAGAGAATGCTCGCCGCAACGGTGTCATCGTCCATTGGGCTAAGGACGCCAAGGAGCACAACGAGATCCTGTATGGTATCCTGCGTGATCATGGCGTCAAAAAGTTCGTGAAGAGCAAATCCATGCTTACCGAGGAGTGCCACCTGAACGAATATCTTATCGAAAAGGGTATAAACGTGATCGAGACAGACCTCGGCGAACGTATCCTCCAGCTTATGGAAGAGCCACCGAGCCACATCGTGATGCCGGCCATCCATATCAAGCGCGAGGCTGTAAGCGATCTGTTCCACGACAAGCTGGGTACGGAGAAGGGCAATTACGACCCTACGTATCTGACTCGTGCAGCACGCAAAAGCCTGCGCGAAGACTTTATCAGCGCGGATGCAGCAATGACGGGTGGCAACTTTGCCGTTGCCTCTACGGGCGAAGTCGTCGTTTGCACCAATGAGGGCAATGCCGATATGGGTATGGCTTGTCAGAAATTGAACATTTGCTCTTTCGGGTTGGAGAAGTTGGTGCCCGACTTGGATGCCGTGGGGGTATTCACCCGACTTCTGGCACGTTCGGGTACGGGACAGCCCTCTACGACCTATACGGCACACTATCGCAAACCTCATGAAGGAGGAGAGCTACACTATATCATCGTAGACAACGGAAGGACGGACATCATCGAAAACGAGGAGCACGTGAGAACGCTCAACTGCATCAGATGCGGTGCATGTATGAATACGTGTCCCGTCTATCGTCGCTCCGGCGGTTATTCATACACTTATTTCATCCCCGGGCCTATCGGGATCAATCTGGGTATGCTCAAGGATCCGCGCCGGTATAGCGACAATGTATCGGCCTGCTCGCTCTGTCTCTCCTGTTCGAGCGTGTGCCCTGTGAAAATCGACCTCGGTGAGCAGATCTATCGTTGGCGTCAGGATTTGGATCATTTGGGGCGTGCCAGCCAAGAGAAAAAGCTGATGTCGGCCGGTATGAAATACCTGATGGACAGCCCGTGGCGTTTCAATGCGGCTCTGAAGATGGCTCCCATAGCCAACAGTCTGCCTCGGTTCCTGCTGTACAACAGCCTGAACGCATGGGGCAAGGGGCGCGAATTGCCTCGCTTTGCCTCTACTTCGTTCAATAATTGGTGGAAGAAGAATATCAAGAAGTAATCATCATGGACAGCAGACAAATCATATTAGACAGAATCAAACAGCACACCAAGCAGCGTGAACCGAAACCGGAGATGAACTTTACTCCCATTACCTTTCCGGACAAGGTGGCTCGCTTCATCGAAATATCGCGTGCAGTGGGCGGCGATGCCATAGAGCTTCAGCCCGGACAGGACATTAACGAAGTGATCAGAGCCGCATATCCGGACGCCAAACGGATCGGATCAGCCCTTCCATACATTCATATAGCTACCTACAAACCGGACGAAGTAGAGAATCCGGGCGACATGAACGGTACGGACTTGGCTATTATCGAAGGTGAAATAGGGGTGTGCGAGAACGGATGTGTATGGGTGGATCAGACGATACAGAAGCGAGCCATGTTTTTCATCTCGGAGTATCTGGTCATCGTCTTGGACAAGACGAAGCTCGTACACAACATGCACGAGGCTTATAAACGTGTGGCCGAAATAGACTCGCAGTCTCCATACTCCTGCTTTATCAGTGGGCCATCCAAGACTGCCGATATAGAGCAGTCTCTGGTAATCGGGGCGCATGGTGCCCGCGGAGGCATCGTGATATTGAAATAAGAATCGAACAAAAAAAACGCGCTTTGCGACTCTTTCATATTCGGCCGACTGTGCCGTCTATGCCTGAGTCGCAAAGCGCGTTTTTATCCTACCCTCTCCGTTTGCTTGCTCTACTTCTTTTCGGGTAGCAGAACGGATAGCATGCTTCCTTCTACCGTTACCTGCCCTTCTGCGATGAGCGACAGCTCCATCAGCACTTTCCGGTCCGTTACCTCTTTGATGTGGGCACGTAGCTCCAAGTCCACTCCCATCGGGGTAGGACGACGATAGTTGAGATTCAGATTAGCCGTCACGTATCTCAGATTCGGCTCCGAATCCATCGGGCGACTTTGAGAACGATAACCGGCTGCGGCTGCGGTGCCATTGCCATGGCAGTCGAGGATGGCGGCAATGAGTCCTCCATAGACAAAGCTGGGGAACCCTCCCGTATGATGTGAATCGGGACGGAAATGCGCTACCGTCTCATCCGGATGCTCTTCCG
Organism: Porphyromonas gulae DSM 15663; assembly: GCF_000378065.1. Lineage (GTDB taxonomy): Bacteria > Bacteroidota > Bacteroidia > Bacteroidales > Porphyromonadaceae > Porphyromonas > Porphyromonas gulae. The sequence goes on from NZ_KB899148.1 coordinate 12,491, forward strand.
CCCAATAACTCTTTACATGCAGACCATGCTCGTTCGATGTGCCACAACCGTAGCAATGGCTAAAGCCGGTGGCATAATACTCCTGAAAAGATTTCTTATCCATATTGTTCGTGCTGTATTGCCGCAAAAGTACGCATTAGCAGCCGGATAGTATCTGTTAGAAAACGTTTTATTTACGAACGAGAACTCGATCCAAGAGTTTGGAAAAGTGTGATCAACATTACTCTCATTCTACACCTATGGAGCTTCTCTCCAAAACTTATATTAGTTTCAGCCAAAACTAATATTAGATTCGACACGCTGAAAAATAAGTCTTGTCAAAGACCACTCGGTACGGCTTTCTACGTCCTACTTTTTTATCCCAAGAGTGATTAACGCGACTCTTCCTCGATGACACGGAACTCGGTACGACGGTTCAGTTGGTCGCAGATTGACTGCTGCTCCTCGGTCAAAGGTGTGATGAATTCCTCGGTGAGTACATCGCCTTCCTTCAGGAAATCGTGCCGTTCGGCCATCTTAGCCGTCACCGTCTTGGGGACAGACTTACCGTAGCCTTTCCACGTAAGCCTGTCAGCTGCTATGCCGCGACTCGTGAGGTAGTCCACCACGGATTTGGCTCTACGGTCGGATAGTCCGAGGTTGTAAGCATCGGGGCCTTTCCTGTCGGCATGCGAACCCAACTCGATCCGAATATCCGGATTGTCCGTAAGGATACGAATCAGTTCGTCCAGGCTCTTCATACTTTCGGGTCGAAGGGTGGCTTTATCGAAATCATAGAAAATATTTTGCAAGCCTTCGGCCTTCTCACGCGATGCAAGGAAAAAATCCACGTAGTAGGTCTCGCTCTGCTTGGCAGTATCGGTCTTGAGCTCTACATACTGATTCAAATAGCCGGATGCTCCTGCAAGCATCACATAGCGGGTATCGCCCTGCACGGTCATCTTATAGGAGCCATCGTCACGAGTGGTCACGAATCCCTGTCCTACGGGGCCGCGTTCGCCTACGATCCTGACAGTCGCTCCGGCTATGGGATTTTCTTCTCTGTCCATTACATAACCTTGAATCTCGGTGTAGATAGCCGGCAATTCGAAATGGAAGAGGTGCGGCCATCCGCGTGCATCGCCTCGGTTGGAACAGAATACGCCATTGACACCGTTGTCCGGCAAAGCTCCTTCTTCGTTTTTGCCTTTAGGCTCCACAGCCAAACCGAAATCATCGGCAGAGGAATTGACCGGTTGTCCCATATTGACTACATGCCATCGGCCGGTAGAGTCCAGTACGGCTTTGAAAATATCCAGTCCTCCCAAACCGGCGTGTCCGTCCGAAGCGAAGAAAAGGGTACTATCCCCATCTATGAAGGGAAACATTTCGTCCCCCGGCGTATTGATGTCAGGACCCAAATTCTCCGGTGAACGATAAGAACGATCCGACACCTTGACACGATAAATATCCTTGCCGCCATAGCTACCGCCTATGTTGCTGACGAAATACAGGTAATTGCCGGATGCCGACATAGAGGGATGAGCAGCCATACGGAGCGAATCGCGCATAATGTCCACGAGCGAACCGTTGCTCCAGCCGCCTTCTCCGCTCCGAGTGGCAGAATAGATCTGTACCGTACGGTCGTAATCGGCTCCTTGCTGCGCCAACGTATAATATATGGTACTGCCATCGGGAGTGATCGTCGGCACGCCTTCATCCCAAGAAGTATTGATCCCTCCGGACACGCTATCGGGACGTCCCCATCGTCCCTGTGCATCACGTTTGATGATATAAATATCATTGGGTTTCAGTCCCGTTATGCTGCTATTATCCAAACCGTCGTCTTTGCTTCTGCTCGAGGTGAAATAGAGAGCCGAAGCATCGGGTGCATAGGCCGGGCCGAAGTCGCCCCGTGCCGAATTCCACTCGGCGGCTCGTCGTATCCGGTAACGTGTAGGATATTCCTTCTGTTGGAGGGCGAAGAGACACCCCTCCAAACCGATAGCTGCAAAATAACTTGTCGGATAAGCTTCCAAATATTCACGGAAGAGGGCCTCGGCTTCCTTATAGTTACCTCCTTGCTGATAGGTCTGTGCCAAACGGAGCAGTACCACAGAATCCGGATACCCGTAGCGTCTGGCATTCAGATAGCCACGCAGAGCTTTGGCTTGTCTGCCGGCGGCACGATAGTTTTCACCGGATCGGAAAGCCGTATAAGCTTTCATCTCCATCTGCTTTCGTGGTGTACGCCTGTATAGCGTATTGTACATATCGGCAGCCTTGGTGTACTCTTGGCGATCGTGTGCCTTCTCCGCATCTTTCAGCTTCACGCTCTTGCAGGCAGCAAAAGCAAGGCATACCAACAGGATAAGAAAAGGATAATGGATTTTATGTTGTCCGTTGTGCATATTAAGAAGAAAAGGAATAGGCTATGGGATATGAATCAGTTTGTGCATCTGTATGCTCAGACGCCAAGCAGGAAAAGCCTTGACGAACTCGACGCAGCGAGTAATGGCAGAAGGATCGGGTTCCATGGCATCGTCCCCCGTGAAGATAGGGCTGACAAGATAATACAGAGCAGTGGGCAATTCATCGATCGGTGGAGGCAGAGGGGTATCGGATCCCAGCGGAAAACGAAACTCCCCCACTCCATCCGGGAAATTTTCTTTCAGCTTTCCTATGGCTTCGGGTTTGGGACTACAGGAAATGTAGTCTATACCTTTGGGTACGGGGCGAGTTCCGTTGGTCTCTATGGCCTGATAGTAACCAAGCCGGTGAAAATAAGCCGTAGCTTCTTCTGTAAGTTGCAGTGTCGGTTCTCCACCAGTCCAAATGAGAAAGCGTGTGGGATAATGTTCGATACTGTGGGCAATCTCTTCCAGTGACATTTTTTCCCCTTGGATGAAATCGGTATCACAATAGGGACATGCCAAATTGCAGCCTGCGAGTCTGACAAAGACAGCAGCTCGTCCGGTATTGGCTCCTTCACCCTGAAGGCTGTGAAAGATTTCGTTTACGAGCATTGCTCCGTATTATCCTGTACTATATTATAATGTATAGGAGGCCGAGCACTTGCGAGTCTCGTCCACCCGACAACCGATCAGTGTCACTCCCGTGCCGGCCAGCTGCATCGGCCCTATCACTTCTGTCAGATAAACAGCCATATTCTCAGCTGTAGGATTGAATGGTACCACGACCAGATCGTCCGGCACAGTCTCACGCAAAGCAGGAAGCAACGGATCCTGCTCCCATAGCATCATCTTGTGATCCCAATGATCTTCAAGCCACTGGCATAGCAGCTCCTTGATAACGCCAAAATCGACTACACGCCCGATCGAATCAAGAGCCGGTGCACTGCATATAAAGTGGATACGATAGTTGTGTCCATGCAGATGTCTGCACTTGTGATCGTGCCCCACTACGCGGTGTCCCATGCTAATGTCGTGATAACGTTCGGCTGTAATCATATATTGTTGAGCTAAGTTTCTGCTGTTCAAAGGTAATGAAATAATCCCCTTCTTCACGTATTCTGCTGCTGAGGTGCCTTGTCTGAAAAAACACCTTTGTAATTTTTCGAAACACTTTTCGTGCACATTTCATGTAAAAATCACCTGTTTTTGCTCTTGTACTCGTAAGTGATTGAAATAATGTGCATTAACCACTTTTGCATGCGTGATTTGTCCAAATTGCACCTTGATTCGTTAGTTTTTTTGTACACAAATGCGTGATTTGTCCAAGAAAATGCGTGATTTGTACAAGACCTTTCCTTAATATATTCTTTCATTTGTGTGACTCTTAAAGTGTAAGAGCTAAAAGTCACAGTTTAATCAATCTAAAATTTTTCAATTATCACAGAAAAGTAGTATAATAATCAAAACACAAAAAGAAGTCTAAAGGAAGGGTTAACTACCCGGTTTGACAAAAGAAATGGAGCCAGAAACCATTAAAAACGGGGCGGATTCGAAAAGCCATACGAGTAGTAAATTTAATAAATAACAACTATGCCTAACAAAAACAACAAAAGATTCTTAGTAACCTATGCAGATCAAGAAATTAGCAAAGCCTCTGTATCAAAACTGTTAAAAGTAAACCAATCAAATGTAAAGGAAGGGGTATCTTTCATGTCTGCCGAAAGAGCCGCTTTGGAAGATAATGTCTTGCATTTTGAAAACCTTGGTATTTCAGTGCTTGAACTTACATCGGAAGGAGCAAAGAAACTTGCAACTCAGAAAGGTGTCTTGGCAGTAGAAGAAGATACAAAGGTATTTGCCTTGGGTTTGGGCATGGAGCCAAAAGGGTTCGACCATAACTATCAGCCAGAGGTTTACATCAATCAGGAGGAAATGGCGAAGTTAGAAGCAAGCAAGAGCAAAGGAGCTGCAAGAGTTAAAGGCGATCTTCGCACAAAAGAAGCCTTTACTGAAACCGTTGTGCCGTTTAAAGTTCAGAGCGAAGGCACGATAGTGGGAGACAAAACAGTTCCCGAAGAAGAATCTAAGCCTTTTAGCCTTCAAAGATGTTCCGGTCAAAGCAATTTAGTTGCCGACAAGTCATTGGAAACCGATAAGCAAACTCAAACGCAAGAAGGTGGTTTTGCTGATGGATACAAGAAGGCAATGGTCGATATGTTCTCGTCAATGTTAGATGCAAATCTCAAGAAAGACGCTTCAAAATCTTGTGATGTTGCAGCTGCATCGGCACAAACACTCGACTCTACTATGGATATAAATGCTTCGTACATTCCTTGGAATATCAAAATGGTAAAAGCGCCTGGAGCATGGGCAAGGGGCTATGATGGCTGGAATGTAAAAGTTGCCGTATTGGATACCGGTATTGATTATAACCACCCTGATTTATGGATTTATGGTGGTGTTGACTTCTCTGGTTCAGGAAGTTATATGGATTATTGTGGACACGGTACGCATTGTGCTGGTATTATTGCAGCAAGAGAGTATCGGGGGCAAACTGTAGGCGTTGCTCCTCGCGCCAGACTTTATGCCGTAAAGGTTCTGGGTGATGATGGATTCGGATATGTAAGTGATATAATTGCAGGAATGGATTGGTGTGTGGGGAATGGCATTAAGGTGGCAAGTATGAGTTTAGGTGGTTCCTACGCTCCGACTGAAGCTTATAAAAACGCTGTTTCAAGATGCCAGCTAAATGGAGTTCTTGTTGTTGCAGCGGCAGGCAATGGTGGGGACGGATACTTCCCATGGGTAGGTGCTCCCGCTAATTCAGCCAGAGATAATTGGTGGAGTACAAGTCCGATAGCAGTTGGTGCTGTTGATTGGAATAATAATCTTGCTTCTTTCTCATCAAGAGGACGACAATATTTGCCATGGAATCCTGTCGGTTGTGTTGCTCCTGGAGTAAGCATCACATCAACCTATTTAAATAACGGTTATGCGTATATGGACGGTACAAGTATGGCTTGTCCACATGTTGCAGGACTTGCAGCTTTACTATGGGAAAGATGGGGCCATAGTGTGAATACATACTGGATTAAGAAGCAAATATTGATAGGTTCTTACTACGGGCATCCATATCCAAAAAGCGTGGAAAAGGGATTTGGTCTTATCAATTGTGATAGGGTAGTTTCAACCGATGAAACCGTCTTCTATGACAGTTGGAAAGAATGGTATCTATTTTGGTAAATGTAGTACGAAGCAACACACAAAAGGCATCAGCTTAGTGTGAAGATTTCGTTGTAGCTTTGACATTGATGTGAAACATTAAAATTGAATGTTATGGACAAAATTAGTTTTGAACTTCAAAGAGAGATAAACTCGAAACCGTTCGGAGAATTTGATGTTATTATCACATTGATGGAAGGCGTGAATGCAGAATCTCTCAACTTGAAAAACTATCGGGTGTTGATGAGCAACATCTTGGCTGCCAGACTGACTGCAAAAGAATTGCAGGCATTGGCACAGAACGAAGGTGTAAAAGCCATAGAGCCTGATGTTCAAGTAGGGATACTGTAATTCGATAACATTAATACAAAAGGGGCTGTGTCAAAATTCATTTTTGGCGCAGCCCCCTTTATTTTCTCGTCAGTTCGATCTAAGCCCGACTTCCCTATTCAGGGCTGACGCATTAAAAACAGCTTTCTAAGTACTTTTATAGTCATTAAAGCCCCGTTAGTTGTGTATCATTCTCTATTTGAAAGCCTCTGCATGGTTCCGGACCCACGGATAGAGCGTAAAAAATTTATCCTCTTGACTTTTTACTCCTGATCGTTTTCCTCTCAATACAATTTTAATGTGTCGCCCCTGCTGCTGAGGTGCCTTGTCTGAAAAAACACCTTTGTATTTTTTCAAAACACTTTTCGTGCACATTTCATGTAAAAATTACCTGTTTTTGCTCTTGTACTCGTAAGCGATTGAAATAATGCGTATTAAACTCTTTTGCATGCGTGATTTGTCCAAATTGCACTCAAGATTCGTCAGTTTTTTTGTAGACAAATGCGTGATTTGTCCAAGGGAATGCGTGATTTGTCCAAGTCTTTCCCACAATATGTTACTTCATTTGTGCGACTCTTAAAGTACAAGAAAAGAGTCAAAAGTCACAGTTTAATCGACCTAAAGTTTTTCAATTATGGCGAAAAAATTAGTACCACAACTAATTTCAAAAGAAAGATTGCAGAAATTAGAAGCAAAAGCAACTCTTACTCCTCAACAAGAGGAAGCGAAAGCTCGTAAAATCGAAAGGGAGGAAGCCAAGCTTAAAGAACTGAACATTCCTGTCGAATCTAAAGAATGTAAAGATTGCAGCCCTACAGGGATGATCAATCCGTATGCACTTACAGAAGTTGTTTTAGAGAGACCATTGGATTGGAGCAACCCACGGACTACCGATATAGTAGAACGTGTGTTGGGCTCAAGCATGCAAGATCTATCCAAAGGTGACTCTATATTAGGAGCCGGAAGAGACCGGGATGCTGAGGTCAAAATCGTGGATTCGGCTTTGACTAAGACCCAAAGAGGGCAGGACGGTCTGGAGAGAATCCTTGAATCGTTCAACGATTATGACATGCCTCCCGAAGAAAAAGAAGAAGCTGCCTCAAAGGCAAGAAAAGAAGCCAAAAAACTTGACATCAACGACCTCAGAGAGCAAGCACTGTCATCCACTACTATCACAAAGGAGATCAGCAAAATCATCCTTCCGACAAAAAATTTAAGAGATGATCATAATACAGTGCATCAGTACAGAGAAGTCGGCTTCCAGAGCAATGGAGCACATAATCTGTGGGACACAGTAGTCCAAGGAGCCGTTGGCGATTGTTACATGCTTGCAGCTTTGTCGGCTATAGCCTGGGTACATCCCGCTCTATTGAATATGGATGTGGACATCATGTCGAATCAAGATGAATGGCGACTCTATCGCTACTTCATAGGGCGTTCAGGACAGTCAATACCATGCTCATCGGGAGCAGGAATTTCCACCAATGAAATTCTTCAGAGAGGATATTACAAAGTTCCGATCTATGCAAGAAGCCGCTATTGGTTCAACGGAGAATACTGGCCCGCTCTTTTCGAACAAGCGTATGCGAACTGGAAATTTCCTAATGCATCTAAAGAGAACGCAATCAAACAAATTGCAGGAGGCTTTCCCCACGAAGCACTTTGTGAACTGAGTGGAGATAGCTGGTTTGTCAGCAATTATCATATGCTTTCTTCTTTCACAGATGAGACATTACTAAATTTCATGAAAAATAATTGCCAGGATTATAAGACGACAAAACCGATGACAATTTCAACTGGAGGCATAGATGAAGATGAGCGTGTATTCGATCCTGTTCCAAATATGAATGGGATTGTGCAGCTGCATGCTTATACAGTTTTGGGATATACAGTTTCCAATGATGGCTATTACCTGATTATCCGCAATCCATGGGGAGTGGTTGAGCCAACAGGAGATGGAGTACTAAGTAAAAGAGACTGGGTTACTCACTTCGAAAACAAAAAGTACTTCAATCTATCCAAAGACGATGGCATTTTCGCACTCCGACTTGACAAAGTGAGAGAGAACTTCAGCTACATCGGATATATGTATTAATATCAGATATATTACGGTTTGAGAACGATGGAGGCTGCCCGGTAGAGCGGGCAGCCTCTTCTTTTTCCTGTACACGTCACACATCACCGAAAGTGTGGTGCGTAAACTTTTTTGTTTTGGCTCGGGAAATAGAAAACTCTCACGCCACAAAACAAAAAGGTTTTCGCGCTGCTCTTTCCAGAAACATGCACTACGATCAGATCTTTTCCGGTTCGGTAACAGGTTCTTAGCCGTGGATCTGTCTGCTCAATTCCGAATCGACAAAGCTCCATACCCAAGTATATACTATAGGATCGACAAGATTCTTCTATTATATCTCATTGCAACTATTGAGAGTATTGTCTGAAAGCTTAGGAGTTTTTGATAGAATACTTAGAACTATTTGATAGAAAGCTTAAGAGCTTTTTGAAAAAAGCTTAGGAGCTTTTAATAGAATACTTAGAACTATTCGACAGAAAACTTAGGAGTATTTTGAATAGTTTTCAATACCTTTGCCCCTATACATCAAGAAGATTCGGGAATAAACCGCTGCTATTCCGGATTTTACCTAAAGACAATAAAGGAAAAAACGATTGAGATATGTCCAATAAACCTCTACAATTCGTCCTCGTGGAACGCAAATTGAACGTCGGTGCAAATGCAGGAAAAGTCGTGCAGATTGCCCAGCCGACGGGCAGACATCGAGTAAGTTTTCGCAGTTTCTGCGAGCGTGTGGCAAAGTCCACTTCCTTCAATCGTCAGGAAGTGGAAGCGGTTTTGAATTACGCCACCGAAATTGCCCGAGACATCGTAGCAAACGGAGACATCGTAGAGTTTGGTGATTTGGGTACGCTCAAGCCTTCGTTCAAGAGCAAAGCCGTTCCGAAAGGGGAGGTTTTCAGCATACAGAAGCATATCGAAAAACCCATCGTACGCCTCAATCCATCGAAGAAATACTTTACGCTTACCGATGTGTGCTACGAACGAATGCCTGCCAAGCCCAAGGGAAATACAAAATAATGTCCCGCTCTCTTCGTATTCGGAGTAGCTGCGGACATATATCAGTGAGGACGAAAACGAAGTTCGAAGGAGTATGTGCCCGATGAAGGGCAAAGGTATGCCGGAGCAGTACCGGGGCCGCAGCTACCATTGCCCAATCCGCGCTGCATATAGTCGAAGCGCAAAATATGATGCGTGGGCGCGGATAACTCCCATCGGTGGCGAGTCTGTGCAAGAACCTCGTCGTCATAGGGAAGAATGGAGAAATCGACCTGCCCCGATACTTCCACCCTGATACCCCTACCGGATTCATCCGTCAGGGTCAGAGCTCTAAGGCCGGTCCTATTGCCCATACTCTGGGGGCGTACATAGGATTCGACCATATGGCTCACGCGGTCGGAATACAATCCGAAGAAAGCACTCTGCCTGCGATCCACATAATTCTCATGAGGGCCTCGTGCCAGATATTCGATTCGATCCATCTGCAAGGGCAGGTACATTTTTATCCCAAGTCTACGCAACTTATCTGCCTGTTCCTTTTCGGGCGTGAAGTCTGCCCGAATATCCACCGTACCGTCTCCATATATATAATAGGTAAGGCGATAAGGGCAGAGGGCATGATGCGATGCCGTGAGGGTCACCCGTGTGGAATCGGCATTGACCTCGTAGGAAGGAACAGCGGGCTGTACCTGACTTGCCGGTGCTCCGGGGGGAATACTTCCGTAGGGGGAGTCGTTCTCCACCCAGCGGAAATTGTCATAGACAGGGCCTCCCTTCGGGACGATCACAGAGCAGTCGCCATAGTTCCAACGAATAAGCTCTGCCGTATGAAGATCGAATACGAGCTGCACTCTGTCATTAGCGATACGAAGGTGATCCCCTTCCGTCGTCACTTGCAGCGTGGGCATCCGCTCGGGCAGGAGGGAAGCAAAACCTTCTCTTTGTGCAAGTGTAAACTGTTCGGATGCTACCGTGTGTCCCTTATCAGCCCAAGTGGTGGCTTCACGAAGGAAGAGTTCGAAATTGATATGGTAGTCGCGAGTCGAATACATTGGAATATCGGCGACGGGTATTCTCAACGCTGTTTTTTCTCCAGCCGGCAGTTCGGGTAAATCCATTTCTCCGCTTTCGATCACACAGCCGTCGGAGAGGAGCTTGAAACGAAGCCCGAAGCGATTCAAGTCCGTAAAGGAGTAGGCATTTCGCAGAGAGAGCAGTTTGCTTTTACTGTCGTATGCGTCGAATTTCACATGCTGATACACTTTCTTCACTTCGTACAACTTCGGAGTCCATGAGCGGTCAGCCGTCACAAGCCCGTTGTTCACGAAATTTCCCTGATGAGGTCCCGGATAGTCGTATCCGGTATGCAGGCGATAGAGTCCACGTTTGATTTCGGAAGGATCGTAGATGGCCTGATCCACCCAGTCCCATATACAACCGCCTATACCGGCACTGCTCCGTTCTATTATATCCCAATAGTCCTGCAAATTGCCGACACCGTTGCCCATGGCATGCGCATATTCGCACATGAAATAGGGCTTTCCCTCCGTCCCCCGACCATTGGCTCCGGCCTGTACCTGAGCAAGGGAAGGATACATAACGGAATGCAGATCGGTATATTCCGTTCCGCCACGGGTGGCACCCTCGTAGTGAATGATGCGCGAATCGAGTGCACGAACCGCCGCATAGGTATGTCGGAAGTTTTCTCCCCCACCCGATTCATTGCCGAGCGACCAGAACAAAACCGAGGGATGATTCCGATCCCGACAGACCATACGGACGGTGCGATCCACGTACTGCGCCCGCCACGATTCGGCATTGGTGATACCGCCTTTCTCCCCATGGTCATCCCAGTTCTTATGACACTCCAGATCGGCTTCGTCCATGACATAGAGGCCGTAGTAATCACATAGTGCATACATCTTGGGCTGCCGTGGATAATGGCTCGTACGAAGGGTATTGATGTTGGCCTGCTTCATCATCGTTATGTCCTTGATCATTGTAGGCAAGTCGATGCTGCGGCCGTGAAGCGGATGCGTATCCTGCGTATTGACTCCCTTGAACAGTACTTTACGACCATTCAGATACACCGATTGATCGCGAATTTCCGACTGACGGAATCCATACTTGGTGGCAAAGGCCAATTCTTCGCGCCCCTTTTCATCCCACTGGGTAATAATAAGAGTATAGAGCGTAGGTATCTCGGCTGTCCACAGAGATAGATTGCGAAGATCGGCTTTCCGGAAGTGAAGGCTTTGTTTCTGTTCTCCCACAGACAGTCGGGTTTGCTTCCGTTCCTCCCAGAGCATTCTCCCTTGGGGATCCATGAGACGTATTCCGACAGTCTTACGTGTGGGCGATCCGTCTCTGTTGTCCATATCTACGGCTACGGATATTTCCCCTGTAGTATAGTCGGATTCGGGATGCAGCTTGCTCGTAATGTAATGATCCCGAATGGAAGTACGAGGCGTGGCGTACAGATAGACATCCCGATGCAATCCGCTCATATGGAACATATCCTGTCCCTCCAAATAGGAAGCATCCGTCCAGCGGACTACTTGTATGCTCACATTGTTCTGTCCCGTACGAACTGCCGCACTGATGTCGAACTCGGCATCGTTATTGCCCCCTTGGGTATAGCCGACATAACGCCCGTTTACCCACACATAAGCCCCACTATAGAGGCCATCGAAATGGAGATAAACGCGCTTCTTTTCCCAGCCTGTCGGAAGGATAAAGTCACGCCGATAGGAACCTGTCGGATTGGGATCCACTGCCGAAGCATAAGCCTTCTGAATCCGAATAAATGGAGGATTGTCCTCGAAGATGTGATTTACATTGATATATAAAGGTGTATCCCAACCTTTCATCTGCCAGCACGATGGTACTGTGATGGTATCCCATGCAGACACATCGAACAGATCCTCGACAAAATCGGTACGGGCAGTACGGGTATCGGGAGAATAACGAAAATGCCACAAGCCGTTCAGTGATAAAAATTCTGCCTGCGAAGGAGTGAGCCAAGGTTTCTGATACCGCTCATCAGCCTGCAACAAGGCCGTTGTAGCATAGGGCATAAAGGTGGCGTGGCCGTCTTCTTTGTTTTCGCCAAACACCGTTTCATCTTCCCAATACGGCCTCTTCCCAGAAATAAGACTGTCGGACGACATGGATAAAGCTCCGTTTCCGTATAATACGGTAGCCCATGAGATACTGCAAACAGAGGAAAACAGTATGAAAATCGAAAGGATTCGCCGGCTTATCTTCATAAATACTTGGTTGTTTAGTGAAGCAAAGATAAACGGAGTTTGCTCCGCATAATATAAAAGCCATCCTTCTAAGCGTTACTATCGCAGGGAAACGAAAAAAGGGATACTCTCGTACCCCTTTCATCGTGGTCCCACTTGGGCTTGAACCAAGGACTCCCTGATTATGAGTCAGGTGCTCTAACCAACTGAGCTATAGGACCTGCATTGCCTGTATAGACCTGCAATTGCGGTGCAAAGATAAGTTTTTTCCTCAATATGCAATAGTCATCAAAAAAATCTTTGTGGTTGAAAAACAAGAGAATTTCCACTCCAAGCCTTTCCTTAACCTCCAAATCGGACTACCTTTATCGCCCCGAATAACCCCACACGTACTGCAATGGAGAAAATGACTATCAAGCAGCTGCACGAATCCGATCGCCCCCGAGAGAAAATGATCCGATTCGGTGCTCGCTGCCTGACTGATGCCGAGCTGCTGGCCATCCTCATCGGATCGGGTAATGACCGGCAGACAGCCGTCCAACTGGCTCAAGAGATTCTGTCCAAGATGGATAACAGCCTGCCACGTCTGGCCAAATCCGACATACAAGAGCTGACCGGTAAATTCCGAGGTATGGGACCGGCAAAAGCAGTCACCGTGATGGCAGCAATGGAACTATCCCGACGTATTCCTTCGCAAGAGATGCCTCGTAGAGAATCCATCACCGACAGCCGGATGGCCTATCGCGCTATAAGTCCATTCCTCACAGACCTACCACAAGAAGAAATGTGGGTGTTACTCCTCAACCAAAGCGGAAAGATAATCGCCACGGAGAACCTTAGCCGAGGAGGCATATCGGAGACTTCGGCCGATGTCCGTCTGATCATGCACAAAGCCGTCTCCCATCTTGCCTCAGCAATTATTCTGGCACACAATCATCCTTCGGGAACGGTACGACCAAGCGAACAGGATATTCAGCTTACCCAAAGGGTACAGAAGGCTGCCACATTGCTGGGATTTCGGCTAAACGACCATTTGATCATCGGTGACGATGGGGCGTATTTCAGTTTCGCCGACGAAGGCCTTCTCTAATGTTTCACTGAATTCATACAAGCAAATGGTGCGAAAAGGAATATGCTATAAGAACAGAGGGTATTGATTCTGACATTGCCTAAAGATAACCCATCAAAAACCAAGCCGGCACCCCTGCTAATGCAGAAATGCCGGCTTCATATTATTTTTTCCGAAAAAGGATGGATGCTTATTTTTTGTACAACACGAACTGCATGTTTTGATCGGTATCCGTCACGCTCAGTGTAATCGTATTCTTCTCCCAGTCCAAGAGGCCATCGATAACACCGGTATTGTTGAGTCCGATTTCTATTTCACCAACAAGCTCGAGAAGTGTAGCATGAGCTGTATCAAGAACAACCTTTTTCGTAGCCATGTCATACTTATAAGACACTTTGTGCTTTATATATGCCTCCATGAGGTTTGCTTCCGTTCCATAGGCTTGTGACATAATAGCTTCAGTCTTGGACACAAAGGATACCGACATTGTGATCCGTCCGTCTTCGTCCGGATCAACCAAATCTTCCGTATCGGTTATGGCAGCCATTTCTGCCTCCGTGTACACACGCTCCCAGATGGTGCCTTCGATCACTTTTTCCTGATTGTCCTGATTATCCGGTTTCGGCTCATTCTCCTTCTTACATGAAGCCAATGAGAAAACAGCCACCAGAGCAAAAAGCAGTGTCATCCATTTCATTTTGAGTTGCATCTTCTTGTTTTTTACATTTTATTACGAGGCAATATCGCCAAATGGCGGCAAATATAGCCACAATTTATCTCTCAGGCAAAGTCCTGCGGATTCTATGGTTATCCACACCCAAATGCATCTATGGCTTTGGGTAGAAGGGGCAATTCTCAGACCGAAAAAACCAGAAAAGCCAAACCGAAAATCTGAAAAAATCAGACCAAAAAGTTTTCGTTTTGGCTTGACTTTTTTTCTTTTTACGCTCGGGAACGAAAACTTTTACGCGCCACGTTTTTCAGAACGGAAAATACCGGAAAAAACAGCCATAAACCGGAAATGCAACTTTATCGGATTGCTTTACCTTTGGCTCCCCGATAAAAAGCAATAAAAACATGTGTGGAATAGTAGGATACATAGGGAGCCGTGAGGTATATCCCATTCTGATAAAAGGATTGAAAAGGCTCGAATATCGTGGATACGACAGTACCCCTCTTCCGGAAATATTGCCTTGGTGCACAAAGGCATTATCGAAAACTACTCCACCCTCAAAGCCAAACTACAGGCGCAAGGGGATAGCATTCCGCAGCAATACGATTGCAAAGGTTTGGACGTGGATCAGCCACGCAATTTGGCTAAGTCAGTCATGGTAGAATGACCCTCTATGGACGCCCTAACAGGAATAGACCTACCCTTTTTCCATCGGTAATATCTGTCGGTTTATATCAGTGCGCATTGCAGGGCTTAAGCATTTCTATCTTATCTTTGTACGAATCTCTGAGAAACAAAGCGAAGAAAAGGCTAAAGAGGAAAAGCTATGGCAGGAATAAAAATCGATCCGGCTCCGGTAGCAGCTTTGCGTAAAATGATAGAGGAGGCGGAGCGGATCGCTCTGATCTCGCATACGGCTCCGGACGGCGACTCGGTAGGAAGCAGCATCGGTTTTGCTGCCATGCTGAGAGAAAAAGGCAAGTCCCACATCAGTGTAATCGTACCCGACGATATTCCCCGATACCTGTACTGCATTCCCGGAGCGGACAAAGTAATAGTACACGAGACCCATCCTTCGGAAGCGGAGAAGGCATTGGCAGAAGCCGATCTGGTCTTCTGCATGGATTTCAACGCTCCTCACCGAGTAGCAGGACTGCAAAGCGCATTGGAAAGTTCGTCAGCCCCCAAAGTGCTTATCGATCATCATCTCTATCCGGCGGATATATTCACTCTCAGCTTCAGCTACCCTCCCCTGTCTTCTACTTCGGAGTTGGTCTTGCGTTTGGCCAAGGCCATGGGCATGGCATCCTGCCTGACCCAAGATGCAGCCACGGCTTTGATGACAGGGATACTGACGGATACGGGTGTATTTTCCTACAGCTCTTCCGATCCGGATCTTTATCTGCTTGTAGCAGATCTTATGCGAGCCGGTGCGGACAAAGACACGATCATCCACAACACTTTTCAGCAAAATTCTGAAGGCAAAATGAGGATGCAGGGCTATGTGCTGTACGAGAAAATGACCTTACTGCCGGAAATGGGCGTAGCCTACTTCACGCTGTCAGCCGAGGAGCTGATACGATTCCACAACCGGACAGGCGATACCGACGGACTGGCCAATCTGCCCCTTGATATTGCAGGGATAGAGGCTGTATGCTTCCTGCGAGAGGACAAGAATCAGATCAAGCTCTCATTCCGCTCCACGGGCAACTATCCGGTGAACACCCTTGCCGAGAACTTCGGTGGTGGTGGGCACAAGAATGCTGCCGGCGGCGAATTCCAAGGCAGTCTGGAGGAAGCCACAGAGAAGCTGCTGAAGATTTGGAAAGACTTCAACCCCAAGAATTACAACAATAAAAATCAACAATAATCATCTCTCTTCCCTCTCTTTTTTCCCTGTCGAAAAGGCCGTAGAGGTGGAGAATATTTCTGACCAAGATGAAAAGGATAATAATGATCTTGCTGCCGGTTTTGGCCATAGGTATGGCTGTTTTGACATTGGGCAGCTGTAAGAAAAGCGACATCAAATCGCTCAAAGAAATGAAGAAGGACGAACGCAAAGCCATCGAATCCTTCATCAACAGGATGGGTTTTACCATCAAAGAAGGGCATGAGGGACAAAGCGAATTCGATCCCAATATCATGTACCACTTCGACAACGATCTTTATATGCAGGTGATAGACAAGGGCAAAGAAGCTCCTGTGCTGAACAAGACCAAGATCAACGTCAGGATGGAGGGCTTCATGTTCAATCGTGAGAGGGACTCCATCTATGCCTTTAACAGCCTCACTTCAGGCGGCTTTCAGGAGAGCGTGTTCCGCTATATATATAAGTACAACGATGGGGATATTCACTTCGAGCTGATCAAGTGCACGACCGGTGCCAACTTGGATATGTTTGTCTGCGAAGGAGTCGCTTTCCCCATGACCATGCTTGGCAATGGTGCCCGTGTGCGCCTGATCGTACCTTTCCGAATCGGCCCGGAATCACTCTATTCGCGAGGCCTGACCGGATACTACAAGGAAGTGGAATACGTATTTCGGGACTGACCTCCCCCGACCTCTAATCTTAGGAATCTATTCATCTAACATCACACAATATCATGACGTTGATCAAATCAATCTCCGGCATACGAGGCACGATAGGCGGTATGGCCGATGAGGGCTTGAACCCTATCAGCATAGCCCAATTCACAGCCGCTTATGCTCATTTCATCAAAAAGTTAACCAAAGCTACACGCCCTCGCATCGTAGTCGGCAGGGATGCCCGTCCGTCCGGACTCATGGTCAAGAATGTCGTCTTCGGCTCTCTTATGGGCATGGGATGCGATGTAGTAGATATAGATTTGGCTACGACTCCCACTACCGAGATGGCCGTCACGGGCTGTGGAGCGGATGGCGGTATCATCATTACGGCCAGCCACAATCCGGTACAGTGGAATGCGCTGAAGCTCTTAGGCCCTTCCGGTGAGTTTCTGAACGATGCGGAAGGGAAAGAAATCCTTAGGATAGCAGATGCCGGCGAAGCGGAGTTCGCTCCGGTGGAGAAGATGGGGCGCATCGCCGATACGCTGGACTACACACCGGCACATATCAAAGCCGTATTGGCATTGCCGTCGGTCGATGTGGCTGCCATCCGCGCAGCCAAATTCAAGGTAGCTATCGACTGTGTCAATTCCGTAGGAGGAATAGCGATACCGGCCCTATTGACTGCTTTGGGAGTGGAGAACGTCTTCCCTCTTTACTGCACACCGGACGGACAGTTTCCTCACAATCCCGAACCTCTGCCGCAGAATCTGACCGAAATATGCAAGGTAGTCAAGGAGAAGAAAGCCAATGTGGGCTTCGTGGTCGATCCCGATGTGGATCGCTTGGCTATCGTAGACGAGAACGGAGAGTTTTTCGGAGAAGAATATACTCTCGTGGCCATAGCCGATTATCTGCTGGGACTCAACGGTGGCGGCAATACGGTATCGAACCTCAGCTCCACTCGTGCCCTTCGCGATGTAACGACCCGACATGGTGGGAAATACGAAGCAGCAGCCGTCGGAGAGGTGAACGTAGTGACGAAGATGAAAGAAATCGGTGCCCTCATCGGAGGAGAAGGCAACGGCGGAGTAATCCTGCCGGAGCTTCACTATGGACGCGATGCATTGGTGGGAATAGCCCTATTCCTCACATACATGGCCAAGCGCAAGGAGACGGTGAGCCGAATTCGAGCCGAATACCCTGCATATTTTATGAGCAAGCAGCGAGTGGACACCCCTGTGGGTACCGATACACAGCGTCTGCTTCAGACCATGTTCGAAAGGTATAAGAACGAGCAGATCAGTACCGTGGACGGCGTGAAGATCGATTTTCCCGATAGCTGGGTACATATGCGCAGGAGCAATACCGAGCCTATCGTCAGGATCTACACCGAAGCCCGGACGGAAAAGGAAGCACAGGACTTGGCCGATCGTTTCCGTTCGGAGATAGAGCGAGAGCTGTAAGCCGGCTCTTTCAAAATCAAGACAACAGCTTATAACAGATCATTCATTGGCAAGAAAGAAAAAAGAGCTTCCCCTCATTACAGGGGTGGAAATAACGGATCTGGCGGCAGAGGGCAATGCTCTCTGCCGCATTGATGATCTGGTGATGTTCGTGCCTTTCGCCGCACCGGGCGACCGCTGCACCGTTCAGGTGGTAAAGAAAAAGCGCAACTTCATGCAGGGGCGAATCGTCTCGATCGAAAGCCCCTCGCCGATCAGGAAAGAGCCTTTCTGTACGCACTTCGCCGTCTGTGGCGGATGCAAATGGCAGCACATCCCATACGAAGTACAGCTCCGAGCCAAGGAGCAGCAAGTGACCGATGCACTCGTGCGTCTGGGCAAGGTGGAAGTGGAGGAGATGCAGCCGATCCTCGGATCGGAACAGACGGAATATTACCGCAATAAGCTCGAATTTACATTCAGCAACAAACGTTGGCTACTGCCCGAAGAGGTACAGGAAGTCGATGGCGACTTCTCTCCCGAAGTGCGATACGGACTCGGATTCCATATCCCCGGCATGTTCGACAAGGTATTGGACATTCGCGAATGCCATTTGGGGGCTAAGGTATCGGACGAAATACGTCTCTTCATCCGCGAATATTGCATGCAGGATCCGGAGCGTTATCCCTTCTTCGACCTGAGAAATCAGGAGGGTCTGATGCGAACGCTGATGATCCGGACTACATCCACAGGAGAGCTGATGGTGGTCGTGGTCTTCTTCCGTGACGATGTTGCTGCTCGCGAAGCTCTGCTTGCGGCCGTAGCAGAGCGTTTCCCTCAGATCACCTCGCTCCTCTACGTGATCAATACCAAGTGCAACGACACGATAGGCGATCAGGAAGTGCTCCTGTACTATGGCAGGGAGTATATCGAAGAGGAAATGGAGGGACTGAAGTTCAAGATCGGGGCTAAATCTTTCTACCAGACCAATAGCCGGCAGGCCTACCAACTCTATCGGATAGCGCGCGAATTTGCCGGTCTCACGGGGGACGAACTGGTTTACGACCTCTATACCGGCACAGGGACGATTGCCAACTTCGTAGCCCGACAAGCCCGTCGGGTAATCGGTATCGAATACGTGCCCGAAGCCATCAAGGACGCCCGTACGAACAGCTGTTTGAACGGGATCGAGAATACTCTCTTCTATGCAGGAGATATGAAAGACATCCTGACCAGTGACTTCATCGAACAGCATGGACGTCCGGATGTCATCATTACGGATCCGCCCCGAGCCGGCATGCACGAGAGTGTGATCGATGCTATCCTCTTTGCTGCGCCCAAGAAGATAGTCTATGTCAGTTGCAATCCTGCCACACAAGCTCGCGATTTGGCTCTGCTGATGGCAGACGGCAGATACCGAGCCGTAAAATCCCGTCCGGTAGATATGTTTCCCCACACGCACCATGTAGAGAATGTGGTACTCCTCGTTCGAAATGCCGGATAGAGGCTTCGTATTGTGAAATCCTCCGACCTGTAAATATCGAGCCGACGGACTTA
Source organism: Porphyromonas gulae DSM 15663 (assembly GCF_000378065.1). Taxonomy (GTDB): domain Bacteria; phylum Bacteroidota; class Bacteroidia; order Bacteroidales; family Porphyromonadaceae; genus Porphyromonas; species Porphyromonas gulae. The sequence goes on from NZ_KB899148.1 coordinate 32,027, forward strand.
ATAGTATAAACCTTTCCGACTTTATACTATACCCCTCTACCCCTTTATACTATAAACCCTCCATACTTTATACTGTAACCCCTACCCCCCTTTATACTATAAAGCCTCCACACTTTATAGTATAAAGTCTGCGGGCTTTATAGTCGGAGGTAGTAAAGGGATGATTGCGGAGCCAAGCTTGTGCAAGAAAAAGGATCAGAACGGATACCCTACCGCAATGTGCCAAGCGAAGTTGGAAGAAAAGTTCGGGCGCGTGATAGCCCATTTGTAACGCCCCGTTTGCTGAGGGTCATAGGCCTTCAGGCCGGCATCCAGCCGTACAAGGAAATAATCGAAGTCGAGACGAAGCCCCAGACCGTAGGCCAAAGCGATTTCCTTATAGAAGCGATCGAAACGGAAGAGACCGCCCTCCTGATTCTCATACTCCTTTATCGTCCATACATTGCCGGCATCGACAAAAGCTGCTGCGCGAAACTTCCAGAACAACTTTGTCCTGTATTCGACATTCAGGTCTAGACGAATATCTCCCATCTGATCGAAGAAGGTCTTGTCCGGAGTCAGCTTCATGCTACCCGGCCCCAGCGTACGGACACTCCAGCCACGAACGCTGTTCGATCCTCCGGCAAAGTAACGTAACTCAAAGGGTATATGGCGGGCATTGCCATAAGGGAAAGCCAAACCGAAGCCCAGATGCAGTGCCAAAGTATTGTCCTTTTCGAGAAGAACGGTTTTGGCCAGATCGAGATCGAGCTTGACGAACTGAGCATAGTGCAGCCCGAACATTTCATACGACCCATGCTCGTCCTTCGGAGAATCGGACAGATAAGAAATGGCTTGCAGCAGGTTGCCGGCTGTTTGGATACTGAATCGCGCCGTAAAAGGATTGGCTACGGTACGCTCCATGGACGAAGCCGTAGTATAGTTCAGTATATATGCCGAACCGAGAATGAACTGCTCCGTGTAGTTATACAAGGCAGTCGTAGGAGGAAGGGATTGGGCGAAGTCGGGATCGATATACGGGAGATGGAGATAATCGACATCCAGCAGGCGGATCGTATGACGCAAACGATTGTGCAGATAGGTCTGCCATGAATAGTTGAGCTGAGCGGAGAGAATTACCCGATCGAACTCCGGACGGGTCTGGTAATTGTATCCGATTTTCCATTCCGTGGATGCCCGTAGCCGCCTGCGTGTCTGGTCAGATATAAAGGGGAAGAGGAGACGGGGAAAACGGAGGGAGCTTTCCGCACCGTATTCCATGAAGCTGTGCGAACCTTTGCGAATGGCTTCGTACGCACCCTTGAGTTTGACATTCAACATTTCCCCTCCGCGAAACAAATTCCGATCGGTAAAACCGAGAGACAAGGCTGCCCCGAAGTCTCCTGCCGAATTGGTGCCGAGCACCTCGGCTTCGAACGATTTGCTCTTGGCCGGAACGGTAAGAATATAGCAATCCACAAGTCGCGAGCTATCCGCCGGAGCAATCTCATCATTACCATTGTACTCCACAAATCGGATATTCACGTTCCGAATGATGGGGAGCGCATTCAGCTTGATATAAGAGCGTTCCACATCATCCTCACAGAACAAAGCTCCCGGAGTAACCGACACCGACCGCGCGAGAGCCGATGCCCGAATATAACGTCCCCTGCCCCCATAGTAAACAGTGTAATCGCCACGCGAAACCGAATCAATACGTGGCAGTTCCTGAACTCTGAAATCCGATTCGAGAGGATCATAATCGGCATGGAAGAATACCCTGCCGATCCGATATGGATAACGCCCGATACCATTGACCACCAATTTCAGATCGGCAGATTTCGTACCCGATCCTGCTGAAACGGTAGTGTCAGCTTCATAATAAATGTCCTCAGCGGAAAACCTCCAGAAACCATTGTTACGCATATAGCGAGCTATCGCTTTTCTTTCTTCATCGAGTACGATGGGCGACAAGGGAGAGCCTTCGCTGATCCCGACCTTGTATGCCGAAGGAAGCGAATCGACAAGCGTAATGGCAGGAAGAAGCGGATTCCTCACTTCCATATCCATATTCCGTATATAGTAGCGACTTCCTGGCTGAATCAGATAAGTAATGCGTGCTTTCTTGTACAGGCCGGTATCTACCATGGTACGAGCAGTGGCGTCGAGAAAGCCATCGCCGGCCATCGCCTTTGCCAGACGGTTGGCAGTACGCTCGGTGAGGACGGAATCGATGAGGACAGGTGGTTCACCCATTTTCCGGAGCGAACGGTTCCACCAGCTGTTGCTGTTCGGGTTCGAGCTACTATAGACGCGCAGTAGCCAGCGAGTCATCCCGAAGAGTCTGTAATTGGGCTGCTGGAGGGTATAGTCCCGTATATCTTCCGGCAGAGCGATGCTGTCCGTTTCGCTTACGATCGTTACCCTGTCCAGCAGTCTGCCGCCGTCCGGCACATAACGGGTGACCGAGCAGGAGGAAGCAAGCATGATAAGCAAGCAGCCGGCAATGCCGATTAGATACCGAACAGAACACGAGGACATAGAAGAACAGATATACGGAGAGAGACTATTGTTCGTTCCAGATACGCCAACTACACAACGCCTGTATGAGCAGCATCTCCAATCCATTCTGTACAGAAGCACCCTGTGCTTGAGCGCGATGCATGAAGATCGTTTCCTGCGGATTATAGATCAGATCATAACAGAGATGCTCTGCACCTATACCTTCGAACGGAATAGGCGGACATTGGTCTATATGTGGATACATACCCACCGGAGTGGCATTGACAATCAACTTGTGCCGTTCGATAATCTCCGGCGTCAGATCCGAATATGCATACACACCGATAGCCGAAGGCGTGCGACTGACCTGTCGATGTACTATTCCCATCTTTTTCAAAGCTCGCATCACAGCCAGTGCTGCCCCACCCGATCCCAAGACAAGAGCTTGCGTATGCCACGGCTTTCGGATCAGCTCCAGACTATCGGCAAAGCCTTTCACATCGGTATTATAACCGACGAGACGAGGACGGCGAAAACGCGCACGTTCTATCCGAATCGTATTGACGGCTCCGGTCAATTCCGCTTCCTCGTCTATCCGATCCAGATAGCGCATCACCTCCACTTTGTAGGGCGATGTCACGTTGAACCCCTGAAGAGAGGGATGGAGTGAAAGCAGACTCTTCAGTTGGGCGAGCGATTCCAGTGGGAAAAGTTCGTAGACGGCATTGATTCCCTCCATCTTGAATTTGGAGTTGAAGAATTCGGCAGACAGCGAATGAGCCAGCGGATAGCCGATCAGACCGTACTTTTTCATTTCAGTCCCATATAAACGGTTGCCGCCTCCAGCGAAAGGGTACGATAATACGCTTCCCGAAATCCGACGGAGAGCATCAGATCCGTCAGTTCCTCTCGTTGGGGCATGACGGCTATCGATTCGGGAAGATAGGTATAGGCCTCCGCATCCTGCGACAAGAAACGACCGACAACAGGTATCACATGCGAAGCATAGAAATTATATCCCTGCTTCCATGGGAAACTCACCGGACGGGAAAGCTCCAGTATCATCAGGGGAGCACCCTCGTTGAGCACACGATACATTTCCTCCAAGCCGAGCTTGATATTCACAAAGTTGCGCACGCCGAAAGCCACTGTAACCGCATCGAAACTATGATCTGCGAAGGGAAGATCGAGGCAATCTTTCTGCATGAAAGTAATCCGATCATCCAAATTCTCCGAACGCACCTTCTGCTCCCCTATCCTCATCATTTCCAACGAAAGATCGACACCCGTCACCTGCTTGACGGAAGGGATATGCCTGCATATCTCGATGGCCAAATCACCCGTTCCGGTAGCCACATCCAGCACCGTACGCGGAGCAAAAGGTTCGATCATACGGATAGCCTTCTGCCGCCATACACGATCCATCCCCCAAGAAAAGAGGTGATTGAGCCGATCGTAATGTCCGGCAATATGGTTGAACATGGCCTCCACCTGTTCATCCTTGGGTCGTTCGGTATCGTAGGGTGTTATTCTTTCAGGACTTTGCATGGCACATGATTATTCGGCTATCGGCCGAATGTTATCGCAGATAGTCTGTTATGTTCTTTTCTATTCTTTCTGCCAAATTGCTCAGGTCTGCCTTTTCGAAGGGCTTGCCCACTACCCGCTCGTACAATTCGATATAGCGTTCCGACACGCTGTCGCAATATGCTTCCGTCATTTCCGGTATTTGCTGACCGGGCTTACCTTGAAAACCGTTTTCGATCAGCCACTGACGGACAAACTCCTTGGAGAGTTGCTTTTGTGCTTCACCTCGTTCGAATCGCTCCTGATAGCCCTCAGCATAGAAGTAGCGAGAAGAGTCCGGCGTATGTATCTCATCGATCAGATAGATCTTACCATCTTTTTTGCCGAATTCGTATTTGGTATCCACCAGAATAAGTCCTTTCTCCGCAGCCATCTGAGTACCGCGCTCGAAAAGTGCGTAGGTATAGCGTTCTATCTGCTCGTAGTCCTCTTTAGACACCAGCCCCTGAGCAATGATTTCCTGACGAGAGATATTCTCATCGTGACCCTCATCGGCCTTGGTCGTAGGGGTGATAATGGGATGTTCGAAACGCTGGTTTTCGCGCATGCCCTCGGGAAGAGGCAGACCGCAAAGCACTCGCTCGCCGGCAGCATAGGCACGCCATGCACTTCCTGTGATGTAGCCGCGGATGACCATCTCCACCTTGAACGGTTCGCAACGGTGTCCGACAGTAACCATCGGGTCGGGCGTAGCTATCTTCCAGTTCGGAACTATATCGCGAGTGGCATCGAGGTAGTGTGCCGCTATCTGATTGAGTACCTGACCCTTGTAAGGGATACCGGCCGGAAGGACTACGTCGAAAGCCGATATGCGATCCGTGGCTATCATGACCAGAAGATCGTTCTCCAGCGTATATACGTCGCGCACCTTGCCGTGATACACGGCTTTCTGTCCCGGCAGTCTGAAGTCGGTACGAGCTAATGTTTCTTTCATCGTGAATTGTATGCTTAGTGATTCGTAATAATATCGGTATCGCCTGATTCTATATGGTTTGCGCAACGACAGCTGCAGCTTCGGCCTCCTTTTTCCGTTCGGCATCGTACCGGTCGTAGGCATCCACCACACGCTGTACGAGCGGATGGCGCACTATATCAGCGCGTTGGAATGCAATATAGCCTATCCCTCTCGTTCCTTGGAGGATATTCAGAGCCTGACGCAGACCGGAGTGCACACCTCTGGGAAGATCGGTCTGCGTAATGTCGCCGGTGACGATCATCTTGGCATTGGCACCAAGGCGGGTCAGGAACATTTTCATCTGCAACTCGGTCGTATTCTGAGCTTCGTCCAGAATGACCACGGCATCGTTGAGCGTACGTCCTCTCATATAGGCCAATGGTGCTATCTGGATGATGTTGTTTTCGATGTACTCTTTTAGCTTCACGGCAGGGATCATCTCCTCCAGCGCATCATACAGAGGCTGCAAGTAGGGATCGAGCTTATCTTTCATCTCACCGGGCAGAAATCCCAGCTTCTCGCCGGCTTCCACAGCAGGACGTGAGAGAATGATACGGCGCACCTGCTTACTTTTCAGGGCACGGACAGCCAGACTGATGGCTACGAAGGTCTTGCCTGTTCCGGCAGGGCCGATGGCAAAAACGAGATCGTTGGCCTCGAAAGCCTCCACGAGCTTCTGCTGATTATCGCCTCTGGCAACGATGCTCTTGCCTCCTGTTCCGTGCAGGATGAGATGCTTGGGTATATCGTCGGCAGGTAACTTGGCTCCCTGAGCAATGCGCAGGATCACATCTTCGGGCAGGAGGTTGTACTCACGGCAGTATGCCACCATCGGCTCCAAGACATCGAGGAAACGATCCGTCTCGCGCGAATCGCCCATGATCTTGAGCACATTGTGGTGTGCCACCAGGCGCAGCTTCGGGAAGAGCGTACGCAGGAGCATAAGATTGCTGTTATTTACACCGAGGAAAGCCTGTACATCGACATCTTCCAATACGTAAATTCTCTCTGTAATCAGCATATGTATCCAATAACAACGGTGCAAATGTAGTCTTTTTCATTCCATTTAGGTTCGCAAAAAAACATAGAATGAGACTGTTGCACAATAACCTCCCCCCCTCATATCGATCAAGACAGATACATGCATTGATTTGACGAAGAAAGGAGAGCTTCATGCGATCTCTCTGCAAACCTCAAGTAATCTGAAAAACACTTAAGAATCAGCTCTGCGGCAAAAGACTTCAATGAAAGTCCTATAAAATAGTTGCAAACAGCTGATAGTTAGCGTATTGATGGGAGCAGAGTCAGCTGACAATCGCGTCCTGCATCGTGCAGGAAGCAAGAATCAACTGACAATCGCGTCCTGCATCGTGCAGGGAGCAAGAATCAGCTGACAATCGCGTCCTGCATCGTGCAGGAAGCAAGAATCAACTGACAATCGCGTCCTGCATCGTGCAGGAAGCAAGAATCAACTGACAATCGCGTCCTGCATCGTGCAGGAAGCAAGAATCAGCTGACAATCGCGTCCTGCATCGTGCAGGGAGCAAGAATCAGCTGACAATCGCGTCCTGCATCGTGCAGGAAGCAAGAAACAGCCGACAATCATTCCTTATTTCTCGCCTATCGGCACAAGCATTGATTTGACGAGGAAAGGAGTACTTCTCTAATGGAAACTTGATGAAATTTCTGTTTGCTTGCTGTGTCCATATACCGAAGGTTTGACCTTTCCCGAAGACACTAAGAATCAGCTCTGCAGCAAAAGAGCTCGATGAAACTCCCATGCAACAGTCTCAGGATGCAGTTGCAACCTTCTGTATCAAAAACTCAGGTATATGCTTGTAATCCTAAGCAACTTCGGCTTTATCGAGGACGATTGCTTAGTTCGTAACGGAGGTGACCGCAGCGCACCAAATCGGCATGGCTGATATGCCTTGTTCCATGCGGAAGTGTTTTATTGCCAAGAGAAACCGTATGGATGTAAATGGAATCTGTCGGTTGATTCTCTGTATTGGTCGTAATGACCAACTCCCCCTGAGGATAATACTGCGGATTGAGCCGAATCCTAACTCGGGGGAATACCGGCGAGGTCAGTGTATAGGTGGGGCTGCCCGGACAGTCGGGGTAGAATCCCAGCATGGAATAGACAAGCCAAGCACTCATCGTACCGGCATCGTCATTGCCGGGCAAGCCGTTAGGAGCATTGCGGAAATGTTTGGCTATCAACTCTCGGGTCAATTTCTGCGTTCGCCATGCTTCCTTGGGGAAATAGGAGAAGAGGTAAGGATAGGCGATGTCCGGCTCATTGGTCGGATCGTAATGTCCTTCGTCGAAAATTTTCTGCAACCTCTCCGAAAAAATCTTTGCTCCTCCCATCAGGCGGGCAAGCCCTTGTATATCGTGGGGGACGAAAAAGGCATAGTTATAAGCACTGCCCTCATGGAAACCCGGGTTAGGCTCGAAGTTTTCGCCCTGTTTGGGATCGAAAGGAGTAAGGAATGATCCATCCGGCAGCAACGGACGCAGCATACCGTACTCCTTATTATAATAGTGTCTGTAGCCCAACGAGCGTTTTCCGAATAGAGCTGCGTCTTCTTTATGCCCAAGTGCGTGGGCAAACCGGGACAGATTCCAGTCGGCCAGATAGTATTCCAGCGCATGCGATACGGAATTGTCGTACTGTTCGCGAAGCGGTACGAAGCCGAGGGTGAGATAGTCGTCGTTGTCGGGACGGATCGGATGGGTCGCTCCTGCCGAAGAAGCATTTTTTTTCATGGCTTCATAGGCCGTTGCCGTATCGAAAGCACGAAGGCCCCTTTGCCAAGTGTCATTGATGACGATGAGCGAGGGGTCGCCCTCCATCGTCAGGGTCTCCTGTCCATACAGCTCCCATCTCGGCAACCAACCGCTCTCTCGGTACATATCGATCAGTGTCCGTACCATGTCCAACTGCTTCTCCGGATAGAGGAGGCAGAGCAGCGGATGTACATTGCGGTACGTGTCCCAAAGAGAGAATACGGTGTAGCGGTCATGATCCGTAGTGCCCGTTTTGCCACTGCCCATCATTGGATATTCCCCATTGGCATCCTGTAAGATATTCGGATGTATCAGCAGGTGATAGAGTGCGGTATAGAATATCGTCCTTTCATCCGGTGTGCCTCCTTCCACTTCCACCGTACCGAGAGCTTCCTCCCAATGTTCTATGGCACGGGAGCGTATAGCGGAGAAAGCCTTGGCCGGATTCCCTCCGGCATTTTTGAATACCTCCCCTTGTTCCGCTTCCAGATTATAGAGCGCATTGGCTTCGCTGACGAATGAAACAGCCGATCGTACATAGATCTTTTCCCCCTGATCGCAGTTGAACGAGAATCGGACACCGATGTCATCACCGCTCATCTCACGCCTGTAGCTATCGTACAGCTTATATTTTCCTGCTGTCGAATCCCATTGGGCTTCCACCGTCATAGACGGCTGCTTCTTCCAATAGCCGGCAGAGATCGGTCGCCGACTCACCTGAAAGACGAAATACTGACGAAAAACCGCCTGCGGATTGTAGCAGAACGTCCCCATCATCCTGCTGCCGACCACCGTAGAGTCGTTTAAGAATCGAACAGAGGCTCCCGATTCATTGCTTAGGGCCTGTCCCAGATTCAGCAGGATATGGCCTTTTCCTTCGGGAAAAGCAAATTCGGTCAAAGCAGTCCGCTCGGTTACGGTCACGGCTGCATCTATACCGTATTTGTCCAGCACCGCCTTGTATTCTCCCGGTCGGGCATATTCTCGGCTAAGCGAAGAGCCGTAGTGGCGGTAGTCAGGATCGAACGTACCGGAAGTGGCCATCAGCAGCATTCCGCTCAGTTCGGGACAGCCTACTCCACTCAGATTCACATGGCTGAAACCGATGCAGTAACTATTGTCGGCCGAATAAGGTGCACTCCACCAACGCGAATCTTTGTCGAAGCGATTCTTTGTCGATCCGCTGACATTGAAAGGGGTAACGCTCATCAACCCATTGGGCAATACTGCTCCCGGATTCGTGGTGCCGTAATTAGCCGTTCCGATAAAGGGATTGACATATTCTGTCAGTCGTCTACCCGAAGAGACAGAGCTTTGTGCATCGGCAGCAAATACTATCAGCGACAGACAGCAATAGAGGAGGAAGTTTCGGATCGTCAGCATGGTTCTTGATCGTCTGTAGTTCATACAGTGACAAAGGTAAACGATCTGTGATATGTAAGAACCGACTTAACCATTGGGAAAAGAGAATGTTCGGCCGTAGTATTTGCTAATTTTGCCGCGCAAAATATCATACCACGATGATTACAACCACGGATATTTCCATTGCCGACTACGACTATCCCCTGCCCGAAGAACGGATTGCCAAACATGCTTTGCCACAGCGCGATGCTTGTAAACTACTCGTTTATGACAAGGGTGAGATAAAGGATGCCGTATTTTCCCAACTATCGGAAGTGCTGCCATCGGGCAGTATGCTGGTCAGGAATAATACCCGTGTCATTCGTGCCCGTTTGCTTTTTCGCAAGTCCACGGGAGCAAGCATCGAGGTATTCTGCCTCGAACCTGTCAGCCCTGCACAGTACGAACTCTCGCTCACAGCTCGTGGCTCCTGCGTCTGGCACTGTATGGTAGGCAATGCCAAAAGATGGCGGTCAGGCGACTTGCAGATGGAGATCTCTTCTCCGCATGGCGATAGCATCTTATTGACAGCCTCTCACGATCCTGCGGCAGATGGATATATCCGTTTCAGCTGGGAAAATGATCACTACACCTTTGGCGAAATCCTCGAAATGGCCGGTATCCTCCCTATTCCCCCCTATCTCAATCGGGATACCGAAGAGGAAGACTTGGAAACCTACCAAACTGTCTATGCCAAAAATCAGGGTTCGGTGGCAGCACCTACGGCCGGGCTGCATTTCACGGAGGAGGAGTTCGAACGGCTAAGAGCACAAGGCACGCCGGTTGTGGATGTTACCCTGCATGTCGGAGCCGGCACTTTCCGTCCCGTCAAAAGCGAGACTATCGGTGAACACCGGATGCACCGCGAGCTGATAGTCATCGAACGTTCATCGCTGGAAGCCCTGCGTGATTGGCAGGGTAGCATCGTTGCTGTCGGAACAACCTCCGTACGAACACTCGAAAGCCTCTATTGGCTGGGGAGAAGCCTCTCGATCGGACCGCATACACCGCAAGAGTCCTTAAAGGTCAATCAGTGGGAAGCCTATGAGAATGAAGATGCAACCCTGTCTCGTAGTGAGACCATCCGCATAATACTCGATTGGATGGACGAGCAAGGAGTCGAAACGCTGATCTTCCCAACCGAGATTCTTATTGCTCCGGGCTATCGCTATCGGATGGTCGATGCCATGATTACCAATTTTCATCAACCGCGCAGTACCCTCTTGCTGCTTGTCTCTGCTTTCATCGGAGAGGATTGGAAGGCTGTTTACCACCATGCCCTCGAATCGGGCTATCGCTTCCTGAGCTATGGCGATGGTTCATTGCTGATCCCCTAAGCCGGTTTCCCAATCTTTCAAAAGCTATTTCCGCGCTGTTTTCTCGGCCATGCGTGGATATATAGCATCCCTTCCGGCCTGAACACGGACCTTTATTCTTTGTAATATCTCCAATAAAACAGGAAGAGAGTGTGTTTAAATCGCTTCGAAATAGCGATTTATGGACACACTCTCTTCTTTTTACGTGCGGCTGGCGAGACTCGAACTCGCACGCCGTGAAGCACCAGATCCTAAGTCTGGCGTGGCTACCAATTACACCACAGCCGCATACCACACCTGCTCGACAGGCTTAGCGGGCACAAATATACACGAATCTTTTGGATTTTTGGTTTTCCCATAACCGTTCAAGAAGAACACACCGAGTAATATGATCGGCAGATTTGCCAACTGTTCCTTTCTTTCGTGAGTTTCGGGCGGACAAAGAAAGGAGAAAAGAAATCCCGATGAAAAACACCTCGTTACATTAGGTCGGCTGTACTCTTCTGTCTCAGTTGATCTATGCTATAATATTTTACTACATTAAAGCGACTATTTTACTAGCTCTACATAACTTGTTTCAAAGGCCAAGAAACCATAGGTTCCAATTTGGCCCCAGTTAAACTGAGAAGGTTCTGGTAATACAGTGTATATTTGGGTAAAACCATCTGCCATTCCTGCTGTTGAAACAATTCTTCGATTATCCCTAGCAGAAAGGTAACATTTCTTTTCTCTAAAACTATCAATGAAATTGCCTATTACTTTAGACTTGTATAGTTGATTTAATGTGTCTGATAGCTGCTTTTTTGCAGTTTTTATCTTTGTTGATGACTTCTCATCAGACACCTCCTGAACAATAAATATTGCTTTAGATCCAGATTGTTCATAAATAAGGAAATCCGCTACCTTTACACCATCTTTTAATCTACTTACTTGGGTATGTCCTTTCTTATCATCGAATGTAAATTGATGAATAAAGTCATCGTAGCAGATGATCTTTAGATTATAAGTATTATTCACTTGACCATTTGTGTAATGTGCTGTTCCTGTTCCAAAAGCTTTGATGGGAGTCCTCCCATTCTTCGAATCTACAAGATCAAACTTATGAGCAGATTGTACAACATAAGCAGGAACAATCCCATTATTGACTAGCTGAGGAGCATCCCTACGCTGAATCTTATTTAGTATATCAACAATTTCAGTCTTTAATATTTGTTCCATACTTACAAGGAGTTGAATTCTGTGTACATATCTGTTATAGGCTCAGACATAGAACGAGTATCAATAATAGGTCTCTCGTCAAGAATTTTTAGTTGTCCAGCACAACCTTCATATATTTCATAGACGTTCACATTTTCAGGTTTAATGAATGTTTGACCACAATCTTGAGATCTTCGAATTAATACATTTATATAGTTTACTATATAAGGGCTATGCGTAGCTATCATGAGAGTCATATTATGTGGATGTTTAGTCATAAAACATCTATCAACCAGAAAATCCATCAGACGGCTTTGGCTTTCCGGGTAAAGGCTTAATTCAGGTTCTTCTATAAACAAATGAACATTTTGTTGTTCTATTGCACCAATATTTTTTGTAGTGTTAAAGACATCAAGTTTGTCATTATCTTGCAAGTAACTGAATAAAGACTCATTCATAGATCTCTGCGAGTCGAACTTCTTAGCAAAATACTCAACAATCAAACTTAGAGATGTTACTGTCTGTGTGCCAGAAGATGCATTACGCAGTTGTATAGAGCAAGGTCTGTCATTTTCACCTTTAATCATATATTTATCGCCCTTGCTACTTTTCTCTATTTTAAATTCTACATTGAGATAATCCAAAGGCAATTGGCGTATTTTATCAGCCGCACGCAGAAAATTATCTAATGTATCTTGTAGATGATAGTTTGCATTTTTTCTCTCGATCTTATTCTCTAAGAAGTCAGGTATTATGGAACGCTTGTCAGAGATATAGCATATTTTTTCCAAGCTAAGCTTGTCTGCTGGTATATCTGCCTGGGCGTTCAATTTGCCATTCATATAGGAAATAGTATAATCTCCTCTGCGATATATTATCTCTGTTTCAGACTTTATGTATTCATTCAGTTGGGATGTTTTTAAAAGAGTTCTCATCTGAATGCCAATACCTGTTTTTTTAATTTTTGCTTGTCTGACATATGATCGCAATACAATACGTTTATATATCCATCTGAACATAGAAAGAGTTTTCATGATAGTACTTTTTCCACTACCAGATTCACCAATTAAGATGGTTAAAGGTGTGATATGGTCTAATTCTATATCATCAATCGGACCAAAGTTTTGTATTCTTAAATACTCGTTCATATTTCATCGTTTTTAATTATCCTTCAATTTATCCACTCATCAATTTCAGGAACAAGCGGTCTCGAGCTTCAGAGAGGAGGTGGAGCTGGGATTGGAGGGGTTCCTTTCTACTTTGAATTCGTTATTCTTTATTATTGAAAGCTTCAAGTATCTCATCTGTTAGAATCAATATGTTTATGCTGTCAGTCATTCCTTTTGTAAAAACTTAATTGTTGATCCTCTTGAATCTGCAGCCATCTTTGCCATATTTGAAGATACTGCAAAGCAAAGCAGATAGAGGAGATTCTTATTTTTATTGATAATCAATATTTTGAATAGCCAAAGGACATCCACTATTTCATCTGCAAAGATAACCCTTTGCGATGAGAAGTAAGCACTTTTTCGTGTTTTGTTCTTATCCGTGAAAGAAAAAACAAATAGTCGTTGTGTGAGATTGCGATGAAAGAACTGTCGCCATTTCTTTTTACACATAGAAAATCTAACTGTAAATTGACCCTTTCCCAATTTTTATCGGACACCAATAAAATAAATTCAGCTGTTCTTTTGGTTGGGGGATCGGAATAAGATACCTTTACAGAGAGCCAGTAAGGTGTTCTTTGAGTAGTAGCAAGACGTAGATAGAAAGTACAGTTTCCGTTCCCAAATCATCCCCCTTAGACTAATTGACAGTTGTCTAAACGCTTGTAATCAGTAGATTAAGTCCAATGAATATACTTCTAGGAGGGGAACGAAAAATGTACCATTGTTTTCGTTTATCATTTTAAGTGACTTCTCCACCTCTACCTTGTGTCTCTCTTTTCTAAGCATGTTTACCGTACTAAAAACACACACAAAAAAAGTTTTCAACAACGAAGATGAGTTTGGAATGATTCTAAATAAGCATCTGAAAGAAAGCGGATTTTGAAGTAAAAAAGGAGAGAAGAGGATGTTTTTCAAGTCGAAACATAACTTTTGGAAGATAAGATAACGATCTATATACAAATCATTTACGATAAATATATAGATCGTTTTCAATTTGTATATAAATCGTTTTCAATTTATATATAGATCAAAAGCCATTTCTATATAAATCGCAGGCTGAAAAAGGTTGGTTTGGGCAGTGATAAAACAAAGGCACCCACCAAATTCTACAGGGAACTCGGTGGGTGCCTTATATGTTTGAGGGGACTATGGAAGCCTTATTCCTCTTTATGCGTCATAGAGATATTCTTGCTTAGTCCGAATAGTGCAGTGGTATGACTGACACGGATGGGGTAAAATCGGCCTGATGAAATAGGGAATGCTGTATGAAGCAGCGTGCATATTTGTTGTTATTTAGCCGTAAACTGTTTGTCAATAATGTTCTATATCAAGCAGATAAGCTTTTCCTTCGAAGAACTATATCCTCTTGCTGGGTGCTTTGTCGACCGGCAAATATAGCAAAAACCTCCAACCATGGGGAATCGAATTTCGCATGGGCACATTCCCCCTTCCAGCGCAACCTTGTTGATCTAAGTTAGTCCTAAAACTTGGCTTGGCGTTAGGTATCCTAGCCCTTTTCTGGGTCTTCGATTAATTTTGTGTTGTATTTTGATACACATATCTTGACTTATTTGCCTGAAATCCATCTTCTTAGGGATGTATTGTCTTACGAGTTTATTGAATAATTCGACATGAGGTTTATCTGTAGAGCAGTAGGGGGGGGCAAAGTACACAGGTACTTTGAGTGCCTTCTCAGTGATTTCATAACTAGAGAATTCGGTCCCGTTGTCCGTGGTAATGGTCTTCAGCAGCCCTCTTCTTGCTATCCCCTTCATTTCTTGGGGCAACGCCGATCATTGCGGCGATCTTCCTGATGGACACGTTCTCTTTGAGTAGGCAGGCAATTGTGTACCTTTGCTCCGAGGTTAGTTGTTTATGCATTGCAACACGAATTTAAACGATTGGCTTCACACCCCGAACGATTATCCCTCGGCGTGTTTTTGTTTATAGGGTGTTGCATTTACTATTGGAAAATACAAAGTGTAACCCTTGTTTTAGGCATTCATCATGCGACGTAAAGATCGAGAAATGAGCCAAGAATTCGGTTTGGAAGTGATTGATCGGGCAGCCTATGGTGTCCTTTCGGTCTTGGATACTGACCATACGCCCTATACCTTGCCACTTTCCATCGTACGCGATGGGGAGAATTTATACTTCCATTCGGCACGTGCCGGACACAAAGTCGAATTATTCACCCATGAGCCTTCGGCCACCATTGTATTTGTAGGCCGAGTGGAGGTACCCGATGTATATGGTACGGAAACGCTGGAAGCACTGAAAGAGGGAAGCGCTCCCTTATCCGGCTCTATGCTGAGTCGAATTTTCACCACCGAATTCGAGAGTGCTATAGTCAGGGGGCGAGTCGTTCGTGTAGAAGATCGTAAGGAGTGCGTGCATGCCTTACGATTGATCTGTGAGAAGTACACGGCGGAGAAAATGGATTTGTTCGATAAGGCCGTTGAAAGCGGTATGCCCCATACCGCCATCTATCGTATCCGAATAGATACGATCACAGCCAAACGAAAACTTGTTCTCCCAGACTAACCGCATCAATATCTCCCCATTCAAATCCGATGCAAGCCTAACGGACTTTTCGTTGCGAGAAAAAGCAATATTCTTTTCCCGCCGTTCGATTGCCTCAACAGTGAATTCGGCTACTCATTATATTATTGTGCTCTCGCGTATCCTTGAGGAATAAAATAGATGCCTCTACCCCTCGTATATACTACTACAAACGGACTTGATACAACATTTTCCCTACTTTTGCGTTAGTTTCCTGTAGTATAAACAACAACACTATGTGGCTTTTGGAAAAAAAGTCATGTAAAAGTAATTTGACCGGAGACTTTGTGGAATGTTTCGCCGAGTGATCCAAGAAGCCACACATAAAGCCCTCGGTCTGTGTAGCATGCAATGATAGAGTATCTCAAGGGAGCAATAGTCGGTTTGACGCCAACGAACCTCGTGATCGAGTGTGCGGGAGTGGGTTATGATGTGAATGTCTCGCTCACCACTTATTCTGCCTATCAGGGGAAGAAAGAGGGACTCATCTGGATCACACAACTGATCCGAGAAGATGCCCATTTATTGTATGGCTTTTCTACGAAAGAAGAACGCACACTCTTCGGCCAACTGACTTCCGTCAGCGGTGTCGGTCCTACGACGGCACGGCTCATCCTATCCTCCTATGCTCCTCAAGAACTGGCCGCACTCATCACCACAGGACAGGCCGATGCGCTGAAAGCGGTGAAGGGCATCGGCCTGAAAACGGCTCAGCGTATCATCGTGGATCTGAAAGGTAAGATCCAGCTGGAGACCTCCTCTGACGAGATCCAGTCTGCACGGACGGCTGTAGGCGGTGCCGCTCTGAATACCATAGCTTCGGGAGAAGAGGCCATCAGTGCCCTGAAGATGCTTGGCTTTGCCGATCCGGCTATACGCAAAGCGGTCAAGTCCATTCTCTCCGAGGATTCATCTTTGGCTGTCGAAGATATTATCAAGCGAGCATTACGAATGTTATAGCCTTTTCTCAAACAAAGAAGGATCACGG
The DNA here is from genome assembly GCF_000378065.1 of Porphyromonas gulae DSM 15663. GTDB lineage: Bacteria > Bacteroidota > Bacteroidia > Bacteroidales > Porphyromonadaceae > Porphyromonas > Porphyromonas gulae. The sequence goes on from NZ_KB899148.1 coordinate 48,476, forward strand.
GTGTCTTGATAATGGAAAAGAAAAACAAACCCATTCGGCTACTTGCAGCTCTACTGCCCATAATCGCCGGCCTTGCTTTGGCCACATGGCGTCCGGCGAATGGCTCCGTACCTGCCCGGACAGCTATCGGCAATCACTATGCAACTCCCGCTCCGGCCGATACGACTCGTTTCCCCGTCAAGAAGACCCAAGCCAAAGACTACCGCTATCTGGATGGTAACTATCCACTCGACCTGAAGACTCCGGATAACATCCGCACCGAATTTATTTACGACGAGAAGACCAATACATATCTGCTTGTGACCAAGCTTGGGGATAAACCTCTGGGCAGTCCCATCCCCTTCACACCCGAAGAATACCTGCGCTATATGCAGCGCGATTCCATCCGCCGTTACTTCATGGAAAAAGAACGACTTGAAGCTCAACAGGAGGGAAAGAAGCGGTTCAATCCTTTGGAAATGACATTCGACCTCGGTCCGGCCGAGAAACTCTTCGGCCCTGGCGGAGTCAAACTCCGTACCCAAGGATCGGCCGAGGTGGCCATGGGGGCTAAGAGCAATGCCACGAACAACCCGTCTCTGCCCGAAAATGCACGCAAGCATTCCTATTTCGACTTCAGCGAAAAGATCCAGACCAACGTGCAGGCTTCAGTGGGTACGAAGCTCAACTTCGGGATGAACTATAATACGGAGAGTACGTTCGACTTCGATGCAAAGAAGCTGAAGTTGGCTTTCGAAGGAGAGGAAGACGACATCATCAAGCTGATCGAAGCCGGCAATGTATCCATGAATACGCGCAACACTCTGATTCGAGGTGGAGCGAGCCTGTTCGGGATACACACGAAGATGCAGTTCGGCAAATTGGACGTGGATATGGTGGTCAGTCAGCAGGAAGCTGAGACCAAGAGGGTCAGCACGAAAGGTGGTGCGCAGACTACCCCGTTCGAATTATCGGCAGGCCAATACGATGAGAATCGGCACTTCTTCTTCGGCCACTACTTCCGTGATCGTTATGATGGTGCCATGAAGACACTGCCCTTTATCAGCTCAGGTGTCAAAATCAATCGTGTGGAAGTGTGGGTAACCAACAAGAAAGGCAATTTCGACAACACCCAGACGCGTAACATAGTAGCCTTTACCGATTTGGGAGAACCGGAAAAGATAGCTTTGCCATCCGTTTCTCCCTCCATGAGTACTAACGGCCTACCGGCCAATCAGGCCAATTCGCTCTATCCGATGCTACTATCGATGCCGAACTTGCGCTTTATCGACCAGGTAACGCAGGAGTTGGGCGGAATCATGCAAGGAGGGCGAGACTACGAAAAAGTAGAGAGTGCTCGCCTATTGAACCCTGCGGACTACACAGTCAATAGCATTCTCGGCTATATCAGTTTGAATATGCGCCTCTCTGCCGATGAGGTGTTGGGGATAGCATTCGAATATACGTACAATGGTCAGGTGTATCAGGTCGGAGAGTTTTCTACAGACCGGCCGGACAATTCCACTGAGAACCTCTACGTTAAGCTGCTCAAAGGAACGGCGATGAGTTCGACCTCGCCGTATTGGCACTTCATGATGAAGAATGCCTATCAGTTGGGAGGCGGTGTTTATAATGTGCAGAAAGAGAAGTTCAAGCTGAATGTTTTCTACCAGAGTGATAGCGCAGGCGTCTACCAGCCATATATCAGCGAAGGCAAGATCAAGGGACAGCTGCTTCTGCGCGTGTTGGGCATGGATAGACTGGACGCCAAGCAAGAACCTTACCCCGACGGCACATATGACTTTGTCGATGGCTATACGATCCTTCCTCAAAAAGGAGTTGTGATCCTTCCTACCGTGGAGCCATTCGGAAAGACTCTTGCCGATGCGTTTGGCGATCCTGTATTGGCGAAAAAGTACTGCTTCCAAGAGCTGTACGATACGACGGCAGTGGCTGCGCAGCAAGTAGCAGAGAAAAACAAATTTATCTTCAGAGGCGAATACAAAGCTTCTTCGGGTGGAGATATTTCTTTGGGGGCTATCAACGTAACGCCCGGATCCGTCGTAGTGACGGCCGGCGGTGTCAAGCTGACGGAGAATGTGGATTATACGGTAGACTACCTCTCCGGCAACGTATCGATCATCAATGAAGCGATTCTCTCTTCGGGAACTCCCATCAATGTGTCGCTGGAGAACCGAGGGCTGATGAATATGCAGCGCAAAACGATGTTCGGTATAGATCTGAACTACAACTTTTCCAAAGACTTCACCCTCGGCGGTACCTTCATGCACCTGAGCGAAATGCCACTGACAACCAAATCCGTGATTGGAGACGAGTCGCTCAAGAATACGCTTTGGGGACTTAACCTGAACTACCGCACTCAAGCTCAATGGCTGACGAATGCACTCGATCTTTTGCCTTTCGTGGAGCTGACAAAACCCAGTGAGATCACGATAAACGCTGAGTTTGCTCATTTGATCCCCGGACATTATCAAAGTAAATATGCCCAAGGCAATAGCTATCTGGACGACTTCGAAAGTTCGCAGAGCTATATCGATCTGATGAATCCATATTCGTGGATGCTCTCCAGTACTCCGTTTCAAGATGGAGCAGGGCCGGTGTTTTTCCCGGAAGCATCATTGACGAACGATATTGACTATGGCAAGCATAGAGCCAAACTATCGTGGTTCTACATTGATCCGATATTCACAAGAGAGAATTCCGCAGGTATGCCCGCCCACTTGAAGAATGACCTCGAACAGCTCTCCAACCATTATGTCCGCGAAGTGAAGACCTCCGAGCTTTTCCCTTATCGCGATCAGACGTACAATATGAATAGCTATCTGCACACGCTGCTGATGTCCTATTATCCGTCTGAGCGTGGCCCATACAACCTCAATACGGTGGATATGCAGTCGGACGGTCGTTTAGCCAATCCTCAATCCAACTGGGGCGGTATCATGCGCAAGATAGATCAGAGCGACTTCGAAGCATCCAATATCGAGTACGTAGAGTTTTGGCTTCTCGATCCTTTCATCTACAACAAAGAAACTGCCAAGGGAGGGTCAATGTATATCAACTTGGGTGAAATATCCGAGGAAGTTCTGAAAGACGAAAAGAAGTTTTTCGAGAACGGTATGCCCATCAACGATGATCCCGCTGCCATAGAGACCACAGTATGGGGTAAGGTGCCGAAGCGTCAGGGAACGGGCTATGCTTTCGACAATACAGCCGGAGCACGTCCGAAACAGGATGTCGGCTTCAACGGGCTTACGACGGAGGAGGAAAAAGAATTCCCGGCATATGCCGAGTATATATCCCGTCTGACGTCTATCGTATCTCCCGATGTTCTGGGTCAATGGAGTGCAGATCCATTCAGCCCGATCAACGATCCGGGTGGGGACAACTTTCACCACTATCGGGGGGCCGATTACGATGACGCACGCAAGTCGATCCTCGATCGTTATAAGCAATACAACGGAGTGGAAGGCAACTCGGCCGAAGCCACCAACGATATTACCGGATACAACGTATCCAGCCGCTTGGTACCCGATGTGGAAGACATCAATCAGGACAATACGCTCAACGAGATAGAGAAGTATTTCCAGTACCGTGTGGAGCTGCATCCCTCTAAAATGGTTGTGGGGCAAAACTATATTGTCGATTCTCGTACCAAGGAGGTAGAGCTGCGCAACGGCAAAAAGGAGACTATAACCTGGTATCAGTTCAAAGTCCCGGTACGGGAGTTCGAGAGAAAGATCGGAGGCATTACGGACTTCAAGACCATCCGCTTCATGCGTGTCTACTTGACGAACTTTTCTGAAGAGGTCATTCTACGATTCGGGACTTTCAAATTGGTGCGTGGCGATTGGCGACAGTACGAACGCGAACTGCATCCGGCCAACCTGACACCGATCTCGAATGCAAAACTGGAAGTAAGTACCGTAAACATAGAGGAGAATGGTGACCGTAAGCCTGTGAACTATGTGCTCCCTCCGGGCGTATTGCGTTCGCTCGATCCCCAGCAAGCACAGAGCACGCAGCAAAACGAACAGTCCATGAGCCTGAAAGTCCGAACACTGGCACCGGGCGATGCACGTGCCGTATATAAGAATACGGGCTATGATCTGCGGCGTTATAAGCGTTTGCAGATGTTTACGCATGCCGAACGCCTTCAGGATGAAGACGCCACGCATACAGGCAATGGAGATCTGTCCGTCTTCATCCGGTTAGGGACGGATTACCGGAACAATTATTACGAATACTCCATACCGTTGCGCCTGACTCCTTTCGGTACCTATTCGACCAATAGCGAGAACGACAGGGAAACTGTTTGGCCTAAGGAAAATATGTTCGACTTCAAACTGTCTGCCCTCACCGATATTAAGACGAAACGCAACAGGGAGAAAGCCGCAGGCAATCCTGCCGCTGACTTCTATCGCCTTTTCTCCGAACCCGACCCCGAAAACACCGGCAATACCGTTAGCGTTATGGGAAATCCGACACTGAGTGAAGTCAAGACTATCATGATCGGTATTCGCAATAACAGTACTGACATCAAGAGTGCCGAGATATGGGTCAATGAACTCAGGCTCACGGACTACGATGAGAAAGGCGGATGGGCTGCCAATACCACCATCAATATGCAGCTTAGCGACTTGGGATCGGTGAATATGCGCGGACAGATGATAACCGCCGGATTCGGTGCTTTGGACGAGTCTCTCACGCAGCGGGCCATAGAAGATACGCGCACACTCAACTTTTCCACCAATTTGGAACTTGGCAAGTTCTTCCCCGAAAAGGCTCAGATCAGCATACCTTTCTATTACTCGGTATCGGATGAGAAAATATCTCCACAATACAATCCCTATGATCAAGACATCCTTCTGAAAGATGCTTTGGACGCTCTGCCCGACAAAAATTCTCGCGACTCTCTGAGGAGGCTAAGCGAAAACCGTATGACAACGCACAGTTTGGCACTGAACAATATCAGAGTCAATGTCAAGAGCAAACACCCGATGCCTTACGATCCGGCGAACTTCTCGTTCAATTACTCCTATAATAAAAGCGAACGACACAATCCCGATATGGAGTACAATACGAATTTGAATTGGAGTGCCGGTATGGTATATGATTATTCGCCTCTGCTCAAACCGATCAAGCCGTTTGCGAAAATCCAAAAAGCCGGAGCTTATCTGAAAGGTTTTGCCATCAATCCGCTTCCTGCGAAGATCACCTTCCAGACCAATATGATCCGTTCCTATTCGGAGGAACAGGTGCGCAACTTCAGTTATGGAGTGGGTCAGGCCGAAAAGCTACCCGTGACGTTCATGCAGAATTTCGTTTGGGATCGTGCCATAGCTGTCAACTGGAATCCCCTCAACAGTCTGAGGATCAACTTCCGCAGCGGCACCAATGCCCGTATCGAAGAGCCGCATGTACAAGTGAACAAAAAGCTCGCTCCCGATGAGTATAAGATATGGCGCGACTCCGTCCGCCGGAGTATTGCCGAATTGGGAACTCCTATCGCATACGACCAAACATTCAATGTATCGTATACCCTGCCTACAACCCAAATATCCGCCTTGAATTGGGTGAACGGTTCATTGACCTATAATGCCGTGTATAACTGGGATCGTGGAGCCAAAACCTCCACCGAACAGATCATCGGGAATACGATCCGCAATCAGGCGACGCTGGAACTTCCCCTGCAACTCAATCTGACATCGCTGTATCGCAAATCCGCTTTCCTCAAGAGAATAGAGCAGCATATCACGAATCCGGACAAAAAGGATCCTGTAAAAAAAGCAGCTCAGCCATTGACCAAGAAAATCCGGTTGCTCCCCGATTCTACGGTAACGCTGACGCACACCTTTGCTTCCAAGAAAGTGAGAGTGTCCGCCCTCGGCCCGGATGGCAAGATGTATCCGCTGAAGACAAAAATCAAGGATAAGAATACAATCGTCATTCTGAACAATGACAGCATAGAGATCAATGTAACGGTAGCCCCCCCGAGGCAGAGCAGTTCCACTCCTGCATTCGGTGCGATAGGCGAAAGGATGGTATACGCCCTGATGATGCTCAAGAGCATCAACCTTAACTACCGGCAATCGTCCGGCCTGCATCTGCCCGGATTCTTACCCAACATCAAAGCTGCCGGCGGACAAGGCTCCGTGGATGGCATTTTGGCACCGGGATGGGACTTTGCATTCGGCCTTACCGGAGAAGATTTCGTGGACAAAGCTGCGCAGAAAGGTTGGCTTATCGGTGGGCAGCAAAACGTATCACCCTCCGTCTACTCGGAGAGCAATTCGTTCGAGATCAAGATGACGCTCGAACCGATTCGCGAGCTGCGCATCAACCTCACAGCCAACAGAACCGATACCCGACAAACGCAGACCCAATACGTCTATGCCGGTATGCCGCGCACTTATGGAGGTAACTTCGTGATGACGACCATCGGACTGAAAGGCATGTTCAGCAGTTCGTCCGGAGCAACGGGCTATGCCTCGGAGGCCTTCAATGAGTTCCTGCGAAATCGGGAGATAATCGCAGGGCGTATCATGGCCCAATATCATGGAGCCACTTATCCCTCTTCCGGATTCATGGAAGGAAGCAGTCTGGCCGGTCAGCCGGTTTCTCTGGAAAACAGTGCCGTATCCCTCAACTCGGCCGACGTGCTTATTCCGGCTTTCCTCAGTGCTTATACCCAGAGGTCGGTGGGAAAAATCGGCCTGTCGGCATTCCCCTCATTGTCTTCCATTCTCCCCAACTGGAATGTCAGCTACACGGGCTTGAGCAAAACCGAACTGCTCAAGAAGTACTTCCGAAATGTGCGTATCAACCATGCCTACCGTGGTATATACAACGTAGATAGCTATAGCTCTTACCTCGGTTGGGTGGGTTTGGCCGATGGTAGCAATCTGGGTTTTATCCAAGACTCATCGGATCCCACGATGCTGACCCCCGTTGCATCCATGCCTTTCGATATTCCATTTGTCCGTCTCGAAGATAGTTTTGCTCCCCTCCTCGGTGTGGAAGTTACGTTTATGAGTGGGTTGGGGATCAATACGGACTACAGAAAGACTCGCCGTCTGAATCTGAATCTATCGGCTTATCAGCTCGTGGAGTCGAACGAAGATCAGATAACCGTAGGGATGAGCTATAAGGCAGATAATTTTGCCAAACTCATCGGCCTGCAACGGACAAGACCTGCAAGAAAGGCCAAAGGCGGACGAAACAACAATGAGACCGCAACACCGCGTACCGGAGGCGCGCTGACCGTCCGAGTGAACTATGCTTACAGCCGTACACTGACCCTGATTCGCAAGATCCAAGATGCTTACACACAAGCTACGAATGGCAATATCAGCCACAAGATCAACGTCAGTGCGGACTACGACATCAGCCGTATGCTTACCCTACGCGCCTATTACGATTGGGATATGAACCATCCGCTTGTCAGCTCGGCTTCCTTCCCTATCACGAACAGCAATTTCGGCGTCAGCTTCCGCTTCAATCTGACGCAGTAGTCAGTGCCCACACTCCTCGCACCGCATTTCAGCGAAGGCCGTTTCCCTCATCGCACCAATTCATGCTCGTCAATCTCATTGATTGAGGTGCCACAAAACGTGGCGCAAGAAAATTTCTCTTTCGGTTCGAGAAGTGAAAAATTCATGAGCCAAAACGAAAAGTTTTACGCGCGTCTTTTGTTGGAGAACGCGAACCACTGTTCTTGCTTTTGTGGTTCGTATTCTCCGAAACAGCTCCTCGGATGAACAGCAGCATCGACCGAAACGAGCCACCTCCCATCTCCGGGACAATTGCATCCACGGTATTCGGATATTCATTGTGAGATCCATATCGTGAATAAAGTATGACCGACAGGGAAAGGATACTATGGTCTCATATGAGAGGATACTATGGTCTAACATGAGAGGATACTATGGTCTCATACGAGAGGATACTATGGTCTCATGCGAGAGGATACTATGGTCTCATGCGAGAGGATACTATGGTCTTATAAAAGTTAGAAATAAAGAAGAGAATATGCCGGATCCCTACCCTGCCACGAACGTTAGATGGATCTGATACGATAATCATACTTCAGAGATGAGTCCCATCGCCCTTTTCAAGCCGAAAGCCAATATGTTGTGGGTTTGAGTACGTCTGATTACCTTTGCCAGACATTACTTTTCAAGGATTATAAGAATGATCAATCGAGCACTTGTCCGATCCCGAGTTTTGCAACAAGCATATGTGTATTACCATCGAGATGATGCTGAAATACAATCTGCCGAAAAAGAGTTGCTCAACAGTCTGGAGCGGACATACGACCTATACCTATACTACCTCCTCTTAGTTCCGGAACTGACAAGACTGCATGCGGAAATCCTCGAAGCCAATAAGAACAAGCGTTTAGCGACAGAGAAGGACAAAAACCCCAATCTGCGCATGGTACACAACCGGCTTGCCGAAAAGATCGAAAGCTGCAGACCTTTGTGGGTAAGAGCCGAACAGAACGCTCTGAACTGGCGTTCCGAAGAAGCTTTTCTGCGACGCCTGCTGAAAAAAATCCATTCGTCCGAGACTTTCGCCCGCTACATGGGTTCCGATGCCAACGACGACTTCGAAGCCGACCGTTCGTTCTGGAATGAGCTGATGCGCGACATCGTCCTTCCCGACGAAGAGCTGGCAGAAGTAATGGAAGAGCATAGTATCTTCTGGGACAATCAAATACAACTTATCGAGAAAATCGAGACAGAGGAGACTCCCGACATAGAAGAGGTGGAACAGTCGGTACGGCAGGCAGTTGCCGATGGCAACTACCAAACGATCCGACAGGAAAATGCACCTATCGAAATCGTGAAGGAGTTCGTCCTCAAGACGATCCGACGGATCGACCAAGATACCGATCCATCGGCTATCCTGCTTCCTGCGTATAAGGAGAAAGACGATGCCGTATTCGGCACCACCCTACTGCGCAATGCCATCATCAACGGAGAGGAATATCGCCGTATCATCCGTGAAAATCTGATCAACTGGGAAGTGGATCGCATAGCGGACATGGATATGCTGATCATGCAACTGGCCATTGCCGAGTTGCTCAACTTCCCGAATATTCCGGCTTTGGTAACAATCAATGAATACATCGACCTCTCCAAGCTGTTCAGTACCCCGAAGAGCGGAACGTTCGTAAACGGTCTGCTCGATGCCGTGGTCAAAGGCTTCAGAGAGAAAGGCAAACTACTCAAATAAGAGAAGGGGGCGAAACAGCTATCCCCAGATTCGACAAATGACAGACAACAAAAAGATTCGGGCGGCCATCATAGGCTACGGCAATATCGGTCGTTATGCCCTGCAAGCTCTTAATGAAGCCCCTGATTTTGAAATAGCAGGCATCGTACGCCGCAATCCGACCGAAGTTCCCTCCGAGCTTCGACCTTTCCCCGTAGTATCGGACATCGAACAACTCGAAGCAGTCGATGTAGCATTGATATGTTCACCAAGTCGGGAAGTAGAGCGAACAGCCTTAGAGATATTGAAAAAAGGAATATGCACGGCCGATAGCTTCGATATTCACGGCAACATTTTGGCCTTGCGCCAATCACTGGGAGATGCTGCCAGAGAAAGCGGAGCGGCAGCCGTCATCGCTTCCGGCTGGGATCCGGGCAGCGACTCTGTGGTGCGTACGCTGATGCAGGCTATCGTCCCCAAAGGAATCACCTACACCAACTTCGGTCCCGGTATGAGTATGGGACATACTGTAGCCGTGAAGGCCATAGACGGCGTGAAGGCCGCACTTTCGATGACCATTCCACTCGGAACGGGTGTACATCGCCGCATGGTTTACGTAGAACTGCTTCCGGGACACAACTTGGAGGAGATATCGGCTGCCATCAAAGCAGATGAGTACTTCACTCACGACGAGACCCACGTGATACAGGTAGATGATGTGGATGCCCTCATCGATATGGGGCATGGCGTCCACATGGTGCGCAAGGGTGTGAGCGGTTCTACGCAAAACCAGCGGATGTCATTCGATATGGAGATCAACAATCCGGCATTGACCGGACAAGCACTGGTCTGTGCAGCTCGGGCAGCCATGCGCCAACACCCCGGAGCTTACACCCTACAGGAAATCCCCGTCATAGACCTTCTTCCCGGAGACAGGGAGTACTGGATAGGGCAACTTTGCTAAGAAAAATACTACTCAACTAAACGGCTAATCGGAACATTATGACACTACCTGCATTCATCACATGGGATTTCGATCCGGTTCTATTTACCCTTTTCGGCCACCCCGTTGTCTGGTACGGCTTGCTCTTTGCATTGGGGTTGATGATTTTGGGCCCTTGGATAGAGAAAAAAATGTGGGAACACGAGAAGCTGGATCCCAAATGGTTCGAGTCTCTGGCCGTCTATGTCTTTGTAGGTACTATCGTTGGAGCACGTCTGGGGCATGTCCTATTCTATGACCCGGCATACTATCTGGCCAATCCGGCCAAGATATTCGTCACTTGGGAGGGTGGCTTGGCCAGCCATGGAGGTACCATCGGGATCATAATAGCCTGCTGGCTGTATTCGCGCAGAGTAACGCGCAAGTCCATCCTGTGGGTTTTAGACCGCTTGGCGGTGCCTACAGGTATCGTAGCCTCCATGATTCGTCTGGGCAATCTGACCAATAGTGAGATTTTCGGCCGCCCGACGACATTGCCCTGGGGCTTCCGCTTTATTCGCTCGGAAGAGTATCGCCGATTGGTGCCGAATATGGATATGGGATGTCATCCTACTCAGATATACGAAGCCTTGTGCTATTTGGCAGTCTTCGCTCTCTGTATGTGGCTATACTGGAAGCGCGATGCCGCCCGACGCTACTCCGGGCTGATAGTGGGAGTTTTCCTCACGGGCATCTTCCTCTCTCGCTTGATCATCGAGCGCATCAAGATCGTTCAGGAGCCATGGGAGCTCAAGCTTATCGAATCAGTCGGCCTGAATATGGGACAGCTGCTCAGCATACCATTCGTTCTTGCAGGCATTTGGCTTATCATCCGTGCCGTAAAGAATCCGATTATGCAGAAATTATCATAACAACAAATAATTATAAAAGTATCCAAGAAATATGATGTATCAGGTTCCTCAAGTAACAGACTCCGTTTATTACGTGGGCGTAAACGACCGCTCGAAGAGTCTCTTCGAGAATATGTGGCCGTTGCCATATGGCGTTTCGTACAACTCGTATCTCGTTGTAGACGAAAAAGTAGCTCTCATCGATACAGTAGATGTATGCTACTCGGAGATTTTCTTCAAGAAATTGGACACCGTCCTCAAAGGACGCCCCATCGACTATCTTATCATTGATCATATGGAGCCGGACCACAGTGGCTCGATAGGTCTGCTGCGCCAACGCTATCCCAATATGCAAATCGTGGGTAACAAGAAGACTCACGGCATGCTCGAAGGTTACCACCACATTACGGAAGGACTGCTGGAAGTGAAGGAAGGCGACAAGATCTCTCTCGGTAAAAATGAACTTACTTTCATTTTCGCTCCGATGGTACACTGGCCGGAAGTAATGTTCACCTACCTGCCTACCCAACAAGTCTTGTTCTCTGCCGATGCTTTTGGTACGTTCGGTACACTGGATGGACATATATTCGACAAGGATATGGATCTCTCTTTCCGCTGGGAAGAGATGTACCGCTACTACGCTTGTATCGTAGGTAAGTACGGTAGCTTTGTACAGAAAGTACTCACCAAATTCAAGGAAGCCAATCTGCCTGTTCAATATATATGCTCTACGCACGGCCCCGTTTGGACACCGGCTCATTTCTCCGAAGCATTCGACCTATACGATCGAATGAGCCGCTACGAAGCCGAGGAAGGTGCAGTGGTTCTCTACGGTACCATGTACGGCAATACGGAAGTCTTGGCAGATACGATCGCACAGGGCATTGCCGCCGGTGATATCCGCAACGTTGTGTGCCACAATGTAGCATTCAGTCCTGCATCCAACATACTGCGCGACATCTTCAAGTACAAGGCTGTGATAATCGGCAGCCCCACATACAGCAATGAGATCTTCTCTCCGATCAAGAACATCATGGAGATGATCCGCCTTCGTGAGGTAAAGGATCGCTATCTGAGCGTATTCGGTTCATTCACATGGGCCGGTCAGGCAGTGAAGAAGATAGTTCCCTTTGCAGAAGAAATGGGCTGGGAAATGATAGGCGAACCTTTGGAACAAAAAATGTCTACCACAGACGAACTGTACGAGAAGGGTTGGGAGCTTGGCAATAAGATAGCCGAACGACTCAAAACCGATCGTCAGTAATATATCATATCCACTACTGGACTAACCCAATCTTACAATGAGATTAATCATAGAGCCGGATTACGACAAGCTCTCCAAATGGGCAGCCGACTACGTCATCGAGCGTATCCGTAAAGCAGCTCCTACAGCCGAGAAACCGTTTGTGCTCGGTCTACCGACAGGTTCTTCACCGATAGGGATGTATAGAGAGCTGGTCAAAGCATGTAAAGAAGGACGCGTATCTTTCCGCCACGTAATCACCTTCAATATGGATGAATACGTAGACCTTGCTACAGAGCATCCGGAGAGCTATCATTCATTCATGCACCGGCATTTGTTCGACCATATCGACATCCTGCCTCAGAACATCCATATTCTCAATGGCAATGCCCCTGACCTGACGGCCGAGTGCGATGCATACGAGAGAGCTATCGAGGCTACCGGAGGCATAGACCTCTTTATCGGTGGGATAGGGCCTGACGGACATATTGCTTTCAATGAACCGGGATCTTCTCTCACCTCCCGCACGCGTATCAAGACGCTAACCACGGACACCGTACTAGCTAACAGTCGTTTCTTCGACAATGATACGAACCTTGTACCCAAGCGTGCTCTTACCGTCGGTGTGGGAACAGTCATGGATGCACGGGAAGTAATGATTTTGGTGAACGGACATGCCAAAGCCCGTGCTCTTCGCGAAGCTGTGGAAGGTGCAGTCAGCCAAATGTGGACGATCACTGCCCTGCAACTCCATCGTCACAGCATCATCGTCTGCGACGAAGCAGCCTGTGTGGAGCTGAAAGTGGGTACGTACAACTACTTTAAGGATATCGAACGCAACAATCTATAAACTATGCGCTACGACTTAGCTATCATCGGTGGAGGACCGGCCGGTTATACGGCTGCCGAACGTGCTGCCAAAGGTGGCCTGAAAACCCTCCTAATTGAGAAGAATGCTCTCGGTGGTGTATGCCTCAACGAAGGATGTATACCGACCAAGACGCTACTCTACTCAGCCAAAGTGCTACATCAAATGGCTACGGCATCTAAATATGCAGTAAGTGGAACGGCCGATGGACTCGACCTCGGCAAGGTGATTGCCCGAAAAGGTAAGATTATTCGCAAGCTGACGGCCGGTATCCGTTCACGCCTGACAGAGGCCGGAGTAGAGATGGTGTCGGCAGAAGCTACCGTAACGGGACGCGATGCAGACGGCATCATCGGCATTACTGCGGGCGAAGCACAGTACGAAGCAGCCAACCTGCTACTATGTACCGGTTCGGAGACGTTTATTCCGCCCATTCCCGGAGTGGAACAGACAGAGTATTGGACGAATCGAGAAGCACTTCAGAACAAAGAGATTCCGACCTCTCTCGTCATCATTGGTGGAGGAGTTATCGGGATGGAGTTCGCCTCTTTCTTCAACAGTATCGGTACGCAAGTGCATGTGGTGGAAATGCTGCCCGAAATACTCAATGGCATTGACCCCGAACATGCAGCCATGCTTCGCGCTCTCTATGAAAAAGAGGGGATCAAATTCTATCTCGGACACAAGGTTACTTCTGTTCGCAACGGAGCTGTTACGGTAGAATACGAAGGAGAAACGAAGGAAATCGAAGGAGAACGTATCCTGATGAGTGTAGGACGCCGCCCCGTGCTGCAAGGATTCGAGTCGCTCGGATTGGAGCTTGCCGGCAAAGGTGTAAAGACTAACGAAAGGATGCAAACTTCCCTGCCCAATGTCTATGCTGCAGGTGATATTACGGGCTTCTCGCTTTTGGCACACACGGCTGTACGAGAAGCAGAGGTAGCAGTAGATCAGATTTTGGGCAAAACAGACGAAACGATGAGCTACCGTGCCGTACCGGGTGTGGTGTACACCAATCCCGAGGTTGCCGGTGTGGGGGAGACGGAAGAATCGCTTCGCAAAGCAGGACGTGCCTATACTGTTCGTCGCCTTCCTATGGCCTTCTCCGGCCGATTTGTAGCCGAAAACGAACAAGGTAATGGAGAGTGCAAACTACTACTTGATGAAGAGAATCGCTTGATCGGAGCACACCTCATTGGCAATCCGGCCGGCGAACTCATCGTAACTGCAGCCATGGCCATCGAGACCGGCATGACGGATCGACAAATCGAGCGAATCATATTCCCTCACCCGACTGTAGGCGAAATCCTAAAAGAAACCCTTGCCGGAGGTTGATAGCCGTTCTGCCTCTCTCTTAGGGCATCAGATCTAAAAGTCCGTGCAGTTTTTGCTGATTGCACGGACTTTTTCCTCTAATCTCTTTCAGAGTATTCGGAGTACTCCGAGTATTCAGACAACACCGAAAAAACAACAAAATACAGCATGTCAGTTACCTCCTTCCTGCCTCAGCATGGATCGTATCGCCGACTACGTGTCTATAGGGTCGTTGAGGTCGTCTATGATCTCACATATCACTTTGCCCACACGTATTTGAGCAAGTCCGATCGAACCATAGATCAGATGATACAAGCAGCGCGCTCCGGCAAACAAAATATCGCAGAAGGCAATGCAGCTTCTACCACATCGGCCGAAACAGAAATCAAACTGACCAACGTAGCGAAAGCCAGTCTCGAAGAATTACTACTCGACTATGAAGATTACCTTCGAGTCAGGAAGAGAGTTCTATGGACCAAGAGCCATCCACGCTATGGATCTATGCGTAACTATGCACGCAGTCCTCAGCTATTGAAAGAATACTCTTCTTTGATGATGCGCCTTACGGATGAAGAACTCGCAAATCTCTGCATCCACTCATTCATCAGACCAACTACATGCTATATCGGCTGTTAGAATCGCTGCAGAAACGATTTATAGTGGTATCCGAGAGCAAATGACAGCCGTAAGGAAGCAATACAGAAGCAACCAAAACAATCAGAGTTGTCAGAGTAATCTGAATAATCAGAAAACTCGATAACAAGTGCGTACCTTTGTTGGCCAATCACTCCTTGATTTTTTAGATGACAGACAAAGAGTTAATTCTTAGTAAAATCGACATCCCGATATTCCGTCTTATCGCAGAAGCGGCAGATCAGTTGGGACTGGAAACCTATGTCGTGGGTGGATATGTACGAGATATATTCTTGAATCGTCCTTCCAAAGATATCGACATAGTAGCCGTAGGACGCGGTATCGATCTGGCTAAAGTTGTAACCAAGAAGCTGGGACGAAAGACTCACCTATCTGTTTTCGCCAATTTTGGTACCGCTCAAGTAAAGCATGGTGATCTGGAGATAGAATTTGTGGGTGCCCGTAAGGAAAGCTACCGACACGATAGTCGTAAGCCGATAGTCGAAGATGGTACGCTGGAGGATGATTTGCGTCGTCGCGATTTCACCATCAATGCCCTTGCCGTATGCCTCAATAGCGATCGTTTCGGTGATCTGGTGGATATGTTCGACGGCCTGTGCGACATGGATGATATGCTCCTCTGCACACCCCTTGATCCGGATATTACTTTCAGTGATGATCCTCTTCGAATGATGCGTGCCATCCGCTTTGCATCCCAGCTACCGGGCTTCACCATCCTGCCACGCGACTTCGAGGCTATACAACGGAATGCTCACCGGATCAAAGAAGCTGTATCTGCCGAACGAGTAATAGAAGAACTGAATAAAATCATGCTCTCACCTCGCCCCTCTATCGGTCTTTCTCTGTTCGAACAGACGGGGCTGATGGAATATGTTTTTCCCGAACTCTTAGCCCTCAAAGGAGCGGAAACGCGTGATGGTATCGGGCACAAGGACAATCTCACTCATACTTATAAGGTGGTGGACAACTTGGCTCGACACAGCGATAGTCTTTGGCTCAGGTGGGCAGCATTGCTACACGACATAGGCAAACCACGCACTAAAAAGTTTGTTGGGGGACAGTGGACATTTCACAATCATAACTTTGTTGGAGCCAAGATGCTACCCTCTCTTTTCAAACGACTCCGACTTCCTCTCGACGCAAAACTCAAATACGTACAGAAACTGGTAGATCTACACATGCGTCCGGCAACTCTGGTAGACGAAGGAGTTACGGATTCTGCGGTTCGCCGTCTGCTCTTCGAAGCCGGTGATGACATAGATGATCTGATGATGCTATGCGAAGCTGACATTACAAGCAAGAATCCCGATAAGGTGCGCAAGTATATAGACAACTATGCTTTGGTACGTCATAAGTTTAAAGAAATAGAAGAGAAAGACCACGTCCGCAACTTCCAACCACCGATCTCCGGCGAAGAGATTATGCAGACATTCGGTCTAAAGCCTTCGCGCCACGTTGGCACCATCAAGGAGGCGATCAAAGAGGCCATACTCGATGGTGTCATCCCCAATGATTATGAAGCCGCCCGTGCTTTTATGATCGAAAAGGCTACCTCTCTCGGTCTTCACCCCAAAAACGAAACATCATGCCACAGCGTATAGACCTGCGACTGCGCCCCGAAGAGGCTGCTGACGAACAAATACTGCGCAAATATGTAGCAAGACAGACAAAAACAGATCCGACCGACATACATACCATAATAATCAGACGCCGTAGTATTGACGCTCGCCAGCGACAGGTATACGTCAATTTGGGTTTGGAAGTCTATAGCGGTTCGGAATCTCCGGTTGAAGACGATTTTTCAGATTTGATCTATCCTTCAGTAGAAGGGAAAGCCGCTGTCATTGTAGTAGGAGCAGGTCCGGCAGGTCTTTTCGCAGCACTCCGGCTCATCGAGCTTGGTCTGAGACCTATTATTCTGGAGCGAGGCAAGTCCGTACACGAGAGAAAAGCAGACATTGCCCGCATTCCCAAAGAGGGGCACGTAGATCCCGAATCCAATTACGGATTTGGCGAAGGCGGTGCTGGAGCTTTTTCTGACGGTAAATTATATACACGTAGTAAGAAGCGCGGAGATGTAACCAAAATACTACGTATTCTCTGCAAACACGGAGCACAACCTTCTATCCTGATCGATGCGCATCCACATATCGGCACCGACCGACTACCCAAAGTGATAGAAAACATTCGACACCAAATATTGGCAGCCGGAGGAGAGGTTCACTTCAGTTGCCGAATGGAAAGTCTGATCATACATAACGGTCAAGTCATGGGAGCAAGAGACAGTGAAGGTCGTGAATACTGCGGTCCTGTTATCCTGGCGACGGGACATTCCGCACGCGACATCTATCGCTATCTTCATCGAAACGGCATTCGACTGGAAGCAAAAGGAACGGCTGTCGGTGTCCGGCTGGAGCATCCACAGGCTCTGATCGACCAACTACGCTACCACAACCCTAAGGGGCGCGGACTCTACCTGCCACCGGCAGAATATACCTATACGGCTCAGGTGGAGGGACGCGGTGTCTATAGCTTCTGCATGTGTCCGGGAGGATTCGTCGTACCGACATCCACTGCACCGGATCAGACAGTAGTGAATGGTATGTCACCGGCCAACAGAGGTTCCCGATGGGCAAACTCCGGCTTAGTGGTGGAGATTCATCCTGAAGACGTACTTTCCACTCCTACGGATGATCCCTTGGCTCTTATGAATTGGATAGAACGCTTGGAAGGCGAGAGTTGGACACAGGCAAGATGCAGCCTGCGAGCACCGGCTCAACGAATGACGGATTTCCTATCAAGCCGAAGCTCTGTCGATCTGCCCAAATCATCCTACAGCATGGGACTCACACCCTCACGTTTGGATGAATGGCTTCCCTCCTTTATTACAAAGAGGATGCAGAAAGCTTTCCAACTATTCGACAAACAGACGAAAGGATTCCTCACTTCGGAAGCCCAGCTGATAGCATTGGAGAGTCGCACATCCTCTCCCGTACGTATCCTGCGCGAATCAACCTCTTGCGAACATCCTCTAATCCGAGGGCTTTTTCCCTGTGGAGAAGGAGCAGGCTATGCAGGCGGCATCGTATCGGCAGCAATGGATGGAGAACGCTGTGCCGAAGGTGTTGCCTCCTATCTGGGATAGAATCTCATACTGCAAATTTCCTTGCGGATATTATATCTAATGATTACTTTTGTCGCATTCCAACCGCGGTAGTAGCTCAGTTGGTAGAGCATCAGCTTCCCAAGCTGAGGGTCACGAGTTCGAGCCTCGCCTACCGCTCAAACTGAAAATAAGGCAGTTAGCGCGTTTGCTGACTGCCTTTTTTCGATATTGCTCCAAGAAAAATAGTAGTTAATCGATCGAAGAGATAAGGTATTATGGAATATAACTTTCAGGAAATAGAAAAGCGCGTGCAGCAACAGTGGCGCAAAGACAAGGTTTACCGCGTTACGGAAGACACGAGTAAAAAACCTTTCTACGTGCTCGACATGTTTCCGTATCCTTCCGGAGCAGGACTGCACGTAGGGCATCCACTTGGTTATATAGCCTCCGATATTTTTTCGCGCTATAAGCGTTTGCGTGGATTCAATGTATTGCATCCGATGGGATATGATGCATTCGGCCTACCTGCCGAACAATATGCCATCCAAACCGGCCAACACCCCGAAAAAACAACAGAAGAAAATACAGCTCGCTATCGCGAGCAGCTGGACAAAATCGGCTTTTCGTACGATTGGGAACGCGAGATTCGTACTTGTGATCCGAATTATTACAAATGGACGCAGTGGGCCTTCCTAAAGATGTTCGACTCGTACTACTGCAATCAAGCACAGCAGGCACGACCGATAAGCGAGCTGATTGAAGTTTTTGCCCGACAAGGCAATGGAGGTCTCGATGTGGCATGCAGCGAAGGAGTCCATTTTACTGCGGAGGAGTGGACAGCCATGAGCGAAAAAGAACAACAAGAGATACTCATGAATTATCGTCTGGCTTATTTGGGTGACACGATGGTCAATTGGTGTCCGGCCCTCGGTACCGTATTGGCTAACGACGAAGTCAAGGACGGAGTAAGCGAGCGCGGTGGACACCCCGTGGAGCAAAAGAAGATGCGCCAGTGGTGTCTGCGTGTATCGGCCTATGCCGAGCGTTTGCTGCATGATCTTGAGACACTGGATTGGACTGAATCGTTGAAAGAGACACAGCGCAATTGGATCGGACGATCCGAAGGAGCTGAAATGGAGTTCCGTCTGGCCGGTAAGGATTGCACATTTACGATTTTTACTACCAGAGCCGACACAATATTCGGCGTCACGTTTATGGTATTGGCTCCTGAGAGCGAATTGGTTGAGGAAGTAACGACAGAGGAGCAACGCACTGCTGTAGAGACTTATCTGACAGAAACAAAGCGACGAACAGAGCGTGAGCGAATATCCGACAAACGAGTCTCAGGAGTTTTCTCCGGCAGTTATGCCATCAATCCTCTTACCGGTAAGGAAATTCCTATTTGGATCAGCGATTATGTATTGGCTGGATATGGCACAGGAGCCATTATGGCCGTACCGGCTCATGACACACGCGACTTTGCCTTTGCGCGCCATTTCGATCTTCCCATCGTCCAAGTTGTGATACCCGAGGGAGAAGCTTCTACCGATCCTGCCACATGGGAGGATGCCAAAGACAGTAAGAGCGGTATAATGGTCAATTCCGATTTCCTGAATGGCCTTTCGGTAGAAGATGCCATAGCTCGCACCAAGGAGTATATCAGAGAAAAGCAATTAGGCCGCGTGAAGGTGAACTACCGTCTGCGCGATGCTATCTTCAGCCGCCAGCGTTATTGGGGGGAACCTTTCCCCATCTATTACAAGGAGGGTATGCCTTATGCGCTGGATGAGGATCGACTGCCACTCCGATTGCCGGAGGTAGATAAATTCCTTCCTACGGAAAGTGGTGAACCGCCCCTTGGAAGAGCTACCGGCTGGCATACAGCCGAAGGTTATCCATACGAACTGAGCACAATGCCCGGATTTGCCGGTAGCAGTGCTTACTATCTGCGGTATATGGATCCGCAAAACGATACTGCACTCGTCAGCCGATCAGCGAATGAATATTGGCGTCACGTCGATCTATACATCGGTGGGACGGAGCACGCTACAGGACACCTGATTTACAGCCGCTTCTGGAACAAATTCCTCTTTGACCTCGGTATCGTATGCGAAGCCGAACCTTTCCGCAAGCTGGTGAATCAGGGAATGATCCAAGGACGCTCCAACTTCGTCTATCGGATCAAAAATACCAATACATTCGTCAGCTATGGACTGCGCGAGCAATATGAGGTGACTCCACTCCATGTAGATGTCAATATCGTATCGAACGATCAGCTTGACATAGATCGTTTCCGCGCATGGCGTCCGGAGTACGCTTCGGCTGAGTTTATCCTTGAAGAAGGCAAGTACATCTGCGGATGGGCTATTGAGAAGATGAGTAAGTCCATGTTCAACGTCGTCAATCCCGATGATATTATTGCTCGTTATGGAGCCGATACTCTGCGACTCTACGAAATGTTCCTCGGCCCGCTGGAGCAGAGCAAGCCTTGGGACACTAACGGTATCGATGGTGTACACCGCTTTTTGAAAAAGTTCTGGGCGTTGTACTACAATGCAGATGGTATACGCGTCACCGATACGGTACCGACGAAAGAGGAGCTGAAGAGCTTGCACAAACTCATCAAAAAGGTAGGACAGGATATTGAATCTTTTTCTTTCAATACTTCGATACCCGCCTTCATGATTTGCGTGAACGAGCTGACAGCGGCCAAAACCACTTCTCGGACCATACTATGCCCGCTGCTGACAGTACTCTCTCCCTTTGCACCGCATATCACCGAGTGGCTGTGGCAGGAACTGGGAGCGGAAGGCAGTATCGTAACTGCAGCTTGGCCTGAATACAATGAAGAGTATCTGGTGGAGAGCTGTGTACGCTATCCGGTGAGTTTCAATGGCAAAGTTCGCTTCAATATCGAACTGCCGGCAGATATGAGCAAAGAGGATGTAGAGCAAGCAGCCATTTCTGCTCCCGAAGCAGCACGTTGGCTCGAAGGCAAGAGTCCGAAAAAAGTCATTGTAGTCCCGGGAAGAATCGTCAATGTCGTTGTATAACGGCTATTTACTAAATTATTCCCAATAAAAAGCCCTGCCAACGATCTGAGTTGGCAGGGCTTTTTATTGCTGTTTCTGTCTTTTCTGTTCAGCTCTTTAGTCCCTTCGGCCGAAGAAGCGAAGCAGATAGAGGAAGAGATTGATGAAGTCGAGATAGAGCGTCAGGGCTCCCATCAGGGCTACTTTGCGAGCTACATCTCCCTCTTCGAATCCTTGCATTTGCGCCAGCATCTGCTTGATTTTGTTCACATCGAAAGCGGTAAGACCTGTAAAGATGATAACTCCAAGAATAGAGATGATAAAGCCCATAGCATTCGAGCGGAGGAACAGATTCACGACAGTGGCCAAAATCAAACCGATCAGGAGCATAAAGAAAATACTACCCCACTTGCTCAAATCTTTTTTGGTAAAATATCCCCACAGAGCCATCGCGCCGAACATGCCGGCTGTGATAAAGAAGGTGGCCGCTATGCTCGTCATTGTGTACACGATAAAAATACTGCTGAGCGTCACCCCATTCAGAATCGAATAGATCGTAAACAGAAGAGAAGCAGTGAAGAATGACATCTTACCGATACGTGCCGAGAGTATAAAGACCAAGGCCAACTCTGCAATGATCAATCCCCACAGCAAACCGGGATTCATTATCATCGTATATATCAACGAACTCTTAGCTACAAGCATGGCTGTAAGAGCTGTGATACCGAGAGCACCAAACATCCAAGTAAAGACATGGCGCATAGTTGTCGTTTGGAGCGTGCTATCCACATAGACAGTGGATGAGTTGCGCAATTCGTTAAAGTTCATAGCGTTTCGTTATTTGCTTTAGTGATTATATTTTCTATGGTTATTCAACAAGGATTTCAGGCAAAGGTTCTACTACTTCACCGCCTCCCGCATCGAAATACTCTACATCCTGATCCATCATGCACGGCTGGAAATCCTTTGGGAAATCGAACTTCTCTTCCAAAGTATACCCCAGCTTAGGATCGGCATATACACGCTTGAGGAATTCGGCGAAGATAGGCAAGGCAGAAGCTGCCCCCTGTCCGTGCGACATGGAGTCGAAATGCACAGACCGATCCTCGCCACCGACCCAACAGCCGGCCACGAGAGAAGGAGTAAAGCCCACGAACCAACCATCACTGTTATTCTGTGTGGTACCCGTCTTTCCTCCCATATCGAGTTTGAATCCGTAGCGATACCTTAGTCTGCTACCGGTACCGCCATCGACCACGGACTTCAGCATATAGAGCATCTTATATGCGGCATCGGTCGGAAGCACTTCCACCATATTCGGTGAGAACTGAGCCACCACATTCCCATACTGATCCTCTATTCGCGTTATGGGCAGGGGATTCACCCGAATACCCTTATTGACAAAGGTGGTATAGGCACTCACCATCTCCTGCACCGAAACGTCCGGCGTACCCAAACAGATAGAGAGACTGGGCTCCAAATATCCGCTCAGGCCGTAAGACCTCAACAGGCGGACAAAAGTGTAGGGAGAGGTACGTCCCATCAGATAGGCCGTAACCCAGTTGGAAGAGTTCTGCAGTCCCCATTTGATACTGACCATTTCGCCCGTCCGTCTGGCACCCACATTCTTCGGTGTCCAAGCTTTTCCGGATTCGGTGAATAAGGTCTGGGATACATGGAGCATCTCATCGCATGGCGATATTCCTTCGAGCATGGAAAGGGAGTAGAGGAATGGTTTGATGGTTGATCCCACCTGACGACGCCCTTGACTAACCATATCATACTGGAAATTGCGGAAATTGATTCCTCCCACATACGCCTTTATATGTCCGTTGTGCGGATTCATGGCCATGAATCCTGTTCGCAGGATTCCCTTGAGATACTTGATGGAGTCGAGCGGCGACATTACCGTATCGATCGTTCCTCGCCAATTCCAAACCTGCATCTTTCGTTTCTTGTTGAAAGAAGCACGGATTTCGGACTCCGATATACCGGCTTTCTTCATCTCTCGCCAGCGGTCGGTTTGCTTCATGGCTCGGAGCAAAATACTTTGCTGCTCGTCCGAAGTAATATCTCTGGAAAAAGGAGCGTACGAACGTCCTCTCTTTTCTTTGTCGAATATCGGCTGCAATACCTCTTTCATCTGCTTGGCCACAGCCTCTTCCGCATACTGCTGCATCCTCAGATCTATGGTCGTATAGATCTTGAGACCATCGGTATAGATGTTATAGTTGGAGCCGTCAGCCTTCTTATTCTTATTGCACCAGCCATATACAGGATCCGTCTCCCAAGCAATGGAATCGGCACGATACTGATCGTCCTGCCAAGCCAAATAATTTTTGCGCTCAGGCTTTTTGGCCATAAGTACTTGCCTCAGACGCTCCCTGAAATAAGGAGCCTCGCCATCGCGATGCGTGATCCGGTGAAATGATGTAACCAATGGAAGCTTTTGGAGCGAATCGCGCTCCGCTTTTGTCAGATACTTGGCCTTGTACATCTGCTCCAAAACGATATTGCGCCGTCCTCGGCAACGTTCCACCTCGCCATGCAAAACGGGATTATAATAAGCCGGATTCTTGCACATACCGACCAGAACGGCAGCCTCCTCTATCTTCAAATCAGCCGGCTGCTTGCCGAAGTAGGTATAAGCCGCAGACTTGATCCCAACGGCATTGTACAGGAAGTCGAAGTAGTTGAGATACATAGTGATGATCTCCTCCTTCGTATAAAAACGCTCCAGCTTCACGGCAATAACCCACTCGATCGGCTTCTGGAAGAGACGTCCGAGTTTGGTCTCCGTCCGTGGCGAATACAGGAGTTTGGCCAATTGCTGGGTAATGGTACTGCCCCCTCCACCGCTTTTTTGATTGAGGATACCGCGTTTGACCACGGCACGGAACAGACCTTTGCTGTCTATCCCCGAATGCTTCCGGAAGCGAACATCCTCCGTAGCGATGAGAGCCTTGATCAGATTGGGGGAAATCTCGTTGTATCCGGTATATATCCGGTTGTCACCGCTATGGGCGTAAGAACCGAATACCTTCCCATCGGCAGAAATAAGCTGCGATGCGTACTTGTCGATAGGATTCTGCAAATGCTCGATAGGCGGCATATAGCCGATCATACCGGTAGCAATGAGCAGAAACAGAATGCCGATAACAGCCCAACCGGCAATGAAGACGGTCCAGAGTATCCGAACGATCTTATTGGTTAGTTTACTCAACGTCGTATTATCTATGAATTAGAAATATCGGGCGCAGATGCTGCTGCTCCTAATCATTATCATTATCTGAAGTAGTCGGCCAATCGGGAGAATGGAAGAGGAATGGCATATCCATCATCCCCCTCCGATCCAATCCGAGATTAGAGCCACTCTTTGTCTCTTCCGACTATTTTTTCCGTTCCTTGATCAGTCCGTAACTGTACGCCTGAAGGAGCTTTTTGAGGTTTTCGACCTGTTTGCTCAGCAAGCGGCCATTGTCCGTATCCTTCACCAGCATACGATGGGATGTGACCTCACGTACCACCGTAATACTCTTGATGTCCTCCATCTCTTCGATAGCCTTGCGTGTGGAGCTAAACGGTTCGTGCTGCACAAGATGCAGTCCCTGAGAGTTGAATATCAGCGTATAGCCGGCGATCCCCGTACTTGACTGATATGCCTTGCTGAATCCGCCATCTATCAACATCAGTTTGCCTTCAGCTCCGATAGGAAGCTCCCCTTTCTTGGCCTTCACCGGCACGTGCCCATTGATAATATGCGTATCGGGACCTTCGAGTCCAAACTCTTTGAGGATCATCTCACAAACGGCTTTCTCCTGACGATAAACGTAGTAGTAACCCTTTTCCTCATGATGCGTAGCCTTATCTTCGATGAAGTAACGCTCGAAAGTAGTCATCATAGCCTTGTCGAAAAGAGGAGAGTCCGGTCCGCACCAGAGATACCACATGTAGTCCACAGCCGCAAGTTTCTGATCGCTTTTCTCGGGAGCCACATACGCGGTACGGATCATCTCTTCCACCTTGTCGAGCAATTCGCGTCCGGCATAGGTCTTGTCCCCTACCCGTACCTTCTTGAGCGACTTATCCTTGTTCAGAGGGATGGAAGCGTGGTAGAGCAGATTCATATTATACGTCAGGTACATACTGCCGTGACGATAGAGACATTTGAGATGGTTTTGCAGCTTTTCACTCCGCATAAAACAGCCCATCAGCCGATCTACGATATTCTGCTCCTGCTCTGTCAGCGCATACGGATCGGCCGGATCGACGGTCGGGAAGTTCATATCCAGCATCGGATATACGCCACTCGACAGCTTGATGGTACCATCGGTGAAGTTCACCAGATGGAACAAATCCCGATCGTCCATCTT
The DNA here is from genome assembly GCF_000378065.1 of Porphyromonas gulae DSM 15663. Classification (GTDB taxonomy): domain Bacteria; phylum Bacteroidota; class Bacteroidia; order Bacteroidales; family Porphyromonadaceae; genus Porphyromonas; species Porphyromonas gulae. The sequence goes on from NZ_KB899148.1 coordinate 74,115, forward strand.
GTACTCCAGATGACGGGCTATGATCTGGTGCTCCAGCTTGAACTGAATCACAGATATGGCTTTGTGCATCTGACTGATCAGATAGACACTCTTGTCATCATACGTCTGGTCGGCCTGAGCCAGTTTGGGCTTGAACACGGTACAGGGATCGTCCGCATAAGTGTCCATAGCGAAACGCGCCAAAGGCAAAAGGTTGATGCCGTACCCACTCTCCAGCGTATCCAAATTGGCATAGCGCAGTGCTATACGCACCACATTGGCCATACAGGAGGCATTGCCCACGGCAGCTCCCATCCAGAGCATATCATGATTGCCCCACTGGATATCGAAATGATGATACTTCATAAGAGCATCCATGATGATATGTGCTCCGGGGCCACGGTCGAAGACATCCCCTACTACGTGCAGATGGTCGATGACCAGCCGCTGGATGGTCTCGCTGATGGCGATAATAAAGTCATCGGCGCGTCCGGTGGATATTATAGAGGAAAAGATGCTGCTGATATAAGCCGATTTGTTGGGATTGACACCATCTTCGTGGAGCAGCTCCTGAATGATATAGCTGTACTTGGGAGGAAGGGTCTTGCGTACCTTGGAGCGAGTGTACTTTTCCGCGGCTTTCTGGCACACTTTGATCAGCTGATTCAGCGTGACCATGTACCAGTCCTCCATCCGTTCATCGCTTTGCTTCACGAGTTCGAGTTTCTCGCGAGGATAATAGATCAAGGTACAGAGCTCTCGCTTCTGATTCTGGCGCAACTGACCGCCGAAGACTTCGTCCACCTTTCTGCGAATACTGCCGGATGCATTTTTGAGCACATGAATAAAGGCTTCATATTCGCCGTGAATATCGGCCAGAAAGTGTTCTGTTCCTTTAGGCAGATTCAATATAGCTTCGAGATTAATGATCTCCGTAGCCACCTCCGTCGCAGTCGGAAAGCTCTCCGAAAGCAATTCCAAATAATCCAAATCGTGCTTGAGCATCTGCACGGTCTGCGTCTTATCGTTAGCCATGTGGTGCAAAATTTTTGGTTTATAATTCTTCCAAAGGTACAGACTTTTCCATGCAACCGACTCTTTTCGGGAAAATTCACGGTTATTTCCATTCCGTCCAAGAACCTCTCCACAGAGAAAAAGTCGCCATTATGCTATTAGAAATCAACGGAAAAGAACCTGCCTCTGACTTATATAAACGAACCGGAGTGTAGCATATGTGGCAGCTGTTTTTATCTGATCCGGCCTACTTTCGGCAGCGCATATCGCCCTTGCAGGTACATGTCCATAACCTGCCGATATAAAAACACGAACCGAAAACGCTCCGATTGCGGTGCGTGTTTTCTGAAAAAGTGGAACCGCAACTTTTTCGCTGTGGCGCGTATTTTTTTTACTTCTCGCGCCACAGCGAAAAAATTCTCGCGCCACGTTTTTAGGAGGTAGAAACATAAAAATTTCGGAGCGTAAACTATTAGGACACGAGATTAGGGAGATCATCCCAAACGCATCCTTATACAATCGCATCCTTACATATAATAAGCCGAGCCGTTTCTATAGCTGCCCTATGCAAAATGGCTATATTTGCACGCACAATAAAGTCATTGCGACAAATGAGAACAGTCAAACTGAAAGACAAAGAGTTTGAGATTTACATTCCGGCGACTCGCATACATGAAGCCATTAAGAGGATGGCTGCCGAGATCAAACGGGATCTGCATGGGGACAACCCCCTATTCGTCTGTATCATGAACGGCTCGTTTATGTTTGCGGCCGGACTGATGCAGGCTCTCGATGAGAGCTATCAAGTGGATTTCGCACGCTACTCCAGCTATTGCGGCACGCAGAGCACATTCGTACTCAAAGAGATTATGCCCGTGACGGCCGATATGCGTGGGAGGACGGTGGTCATCGTGGAGGATCTGATCGACTCGGGCTATACGATGAGTTGCGTAAAGGAGAAATTCTACGAACTCGGGGCCAAAGAGGTACGCATAGCAGCCATGCTGACCAAACCCGCTGCACTCAAATGCGACATCCATGCCGATTACGTGGGTCTGGAGATCGGCAATGACTTTATCGTAGGACACGGCCTTGACTATGATGATCTGGGACGCATGTACCAGGACATCTATAAAATAAAAGAATAGATGCTAAACGTACTTATCTTCGGTGCCCCCGGTTCCGGTAAGGGCACCCAAAGCGAAGAGCTGATCCGTCGATATGGATTCCGGCATATTTCTACCGGAGAGTTGCTTCGTGCCGAGATTAAGGCCCAGACCGAACTGGGCCAAGCAGCAGCCGGCTACATCAATGAGGGACACCTCGTACCTGACAGCCTGATCGTGGACATGATGGAAAAGCTCATCAGCACTCTGGCCGGTGCCGAGGGGATTATTTTCGACGGATTTCCGCGTACCATTCCCCAAGCAGAAGCCATGGAGACGATGCTCGCACGTCATGGATGGAAGGTGGACATAGTGCTGAATCTGCAAGTACCCGAGGAAATGCTCATCGAACGCCTCCTGAACAGAGGAAAGATCAGCGGCCGATCGGACGACAATATCGATACCATTCGCAGGCGTCTGGAAGTATATGCCGACGAGACTGCACCATTGGTAGATTTCTATACCCGGAAGAATGTACTGCACAACGTGGTAGGTACGGGGACGATAGAAGAGATCGCCTTGCGTATCAGCCCCATTGTGGACAAGTTCCACAAAACCTCCAACTAAATCCATCATATGGCAGCAGAGTCCAATTTCGTTGATTACGTCAAGATATACTGCCGTTCGGGCAAAGGGGGGAGAGGCTCCACGCATTTCCGCAGGGAGAAGTACATTCCCAAGGGTGGCCCCGACGGAGGTGATGGAGGCCGTGGCGGACACGTCTTTCTCCGTGGCAATCGGAACTATTGGACACTGCTGCACCTGCGCTATGACCGTCATATCATGGCTACGAATGGACATAGCGGCGGAGCCAAACGAAGTACCGGAGCCAACGGAGAGGATCGTATCATAGAAGTACCCTGTGGGACAGCTGTTTACGATGCCGATACGGGTGAGTTCATCACAGACATTACCGAGCACGGGCAGCAGGTGATGCTGCTCCAAGGAGGCCGGGGCGGACACGGCAATACGTTCTTCAAGACCGCTACCAATCAGGCCCCCCGATATGCCCAACCCGGCGAGCCGGCACAGGAGCGTATGGTGATCATGCAGCTCAAGATGCTGGCCGATGTCGGTCTGGTCGGATTTCCCAATGCCGGCAAATCGACACTGCTATCCGTGCTGACTGCTGCAAAGCCGAAGATCGCCAACTATCCTTTTACTACGCTGGAGCCTAATCTCGGTATCGTAGCTTATCGGGACAAGCGATCCTTTGTGATGGCGGACATCCCGGGCATTATTGAAGGAGCTTCAGCAGGAAAAGGTCTGGGGCTGCGTTTCCTACGGCATATCGAAAGGAACGCTTTGCTCCTCTTCATGATTCCGGCCGATACGGACAACATCGCCAAGGAATACGAGATCCTCAGTCGGGAACTGGTGGCATACAACGAAGAGTTGGCACAAAAGCGCAAAGTGCTGGCCATAACGAAGTGCGACCTCATCGACGATGAGCTGTGCGAGATGCTTCGGGAGGAGCTGCCGACAGGGTTGCCCGTGGTTTTCATTTCTGCCGTAGCGCAACAGGGACTGGAAGAACTGAAAGATACCCTGTGGCGAGAGCTTAGCAGGGAGACCCTCCACGAACCGGATAGCATAGTCCGCCAAGCTCTCGATCTGACGAGCCTTACATGGGATGAGGAGGACGATTTGTTCCCGACACCGATGGAAGACGAAGAGGAGGAAGAAGATCTCGACGACATTGATTTTGATTTGGAGATCGAATACGATGACGAAGGAGACGACACACCGGATCAGCTTTGACGGTACCATTCAGCATCATTGCCCGGCTTTTCGCGTAGGGGTGATCTCTGCAAAAGTCGGCGGAGGACTGTCGCCGTCTGCTCTGATAGACGAAATGAACAGCGAGGCCGATCGGCTGGTGCAGACCTGCGAGCTATCGGCCATCAAAGAGATTCCCTCCATAGCTGCCACACGCAACTGCTACAAGCGTACCGGCAAGGATCCTAACCGCTACAGGCCATCGGCCGAACAGCTGTCCCGACGCGTGGTGCGCGGACTGGGACTTTATTACATCAACGCTTTGGTGGACATCGGCAACCTCTTATCGCTTCGCACAGGATACTCCATCGGGGTGTTCGACTGCGACAAGGTAGGCTCTGACATTGTCTTCGGTGTGGGACATACGGACGAATCTTTTGTCGGGATCGGCCGTGGCGAATTGAATATCGAAGGCTTGCCCGTCTATCGTGATGAGAACGGAGCCTTTGCCACTCCGACCAGCGACCACGAACGAACGAGCGTGGACGACAGCACGAGGAACACGCTTATTTTCATCAATGATTTCGGTGTAGACCGGACTCATTCGGACTGCCTCCAAGAAGCTATTGCCGAAGCAGTGCGCTTGCTCAAGCTTTATGCCGGTGCTTCGGACATAAATACACAGATCGTCAGTGCCGAAGATGGTGCCGATCCGGTATTTTTGACTATTCCGCATTGACCGCCCGCAGGCGGAAGACCCACTCATGCAAACATCAGCAATGTCAGCTATAAGCAGGAAGTCGGCTCTCTCACTCATCTTCCTCTCTCTTTCCTTATTGGGGATGCTACCACTCGCAGGGCAAACTCGCTTCGCCGGAGTGGTACTGGATTCGGCTACATTGGAGCCGATTCCCTATGCTTCGGTCTTCTGTGCCGACAATAAAGGAGTGGGCACGGTAACCTCTGCCGCCGGCATGTTCGACCTGACTTCTCCCCATAACGATCGGACTATCATCATCTCATCGACCGGATACAGAAGACAGACCTACTCATTACGCTCGGGCGAAAAGCGCAATATGCACTGCCGTATTCTCTTAGCTTCGGAGGAGCTGCAACTGAGCAGCGTAGTGGTCAAAGCCAAGAAACGGAAATACTCCAAGAAAAACAATCCCGCTGTGGATCTGATCCGCAAAGCCATAGCAGCCAAGGACAGCAACCGGATAGAATCGGCACCGGCGTACAGCTACCGTACATACGAAAGGATACTTGTCTCGGACGATGATTTCCGATCGGACGAAGGCTTCTTGCACCTCAAGCACGGACAGTGTGCACAATGGGCGGACAGCTCACGCTTTACAGACAGACGCATACTGCCGCTATCCATGCGAGAGAAACTGATACAGACCGAGCGACTACCCAACAAAGGCGAGCGTACGCAAGTATTGGCACGACGACTGGACGGTGTGGACGAAAAGCTGGACGAAGGCCCCCTGACCACCAATCTGGAGGAAGTATTCCGTCCGATCAATATCTACGACAACGATATTCCCATCATGCTCAGTCGCTTTCCCAGCCCGATGAGCAACACTTTTGCTACAAGTTTCTACAAGTATTTCATTGCCGATACAGTGCGAATAGAGGATGAGGATTGTATCGAAATGATTTTCTCTCCTTTCAACCCCGAGAGTGCAGGCTTTACGGGAAGGCTCTGGATCGTCAAGAGCGATTATTCGCTACGTCGGATCATCCTGAACCTGCCTATATCGAGCAATGTAAACTGGGTGACCCACCTACGCATAGCGCAAGATTTCCAACGAGTTCCCTGTATAGATGCTTCGGGACAAACGACCCGATACTATCGCGTACTGAAACGACAGGATTTTCAGGCATTATTATCGGCTGCTTCATTCATCCCTCAAGGATTGGAAGTGGAGCAGAGCCGTATCCTTTCCGACTATCGCATCGGTGAAGGAAGCATCGGCAGGGATCCGTCTTCTGTCGGTTTTATTGCTACCGATTCGGTTTACGATGCGACAGCTCCTCGCGAAACGGATGGCTACTGGAACGTAATGAGACCGGAACCGCTACCTCCCACGGGGCAAAAGCTGTTGTCTTTCATGCATTATCTCCGCAACGATCGTACATTCAAGACATCCACCACCATCGCCAAAACACTGCTGACCGGTTATCTCGGACTCCCCATTAGGATGAACGACTCTATACGCCCCAAATTTGACTTCGGGCCTGTGCATACCCTCTTCGGGGGCAACAAAATCGAGGGCTTCCGTATGCGCATAGGTGGCATGACGCTGGCCGCTCTCAATCCGCACTTTTTCGCTCAAGGTTATATTGCATACGGATTCAAGGACAAACGATGGAAGTGGAGAGGTGCTCTTACTTATTCCTCTATTCCTAAGAAGCTGTACATACAAGAATTTCCGCATCGCAATCTCTCTTTCATCGCTTCTTACGACCTATATACGCCGGGACAAGTAGTGGATCCTATCTTCAAAGACAACATAACGGTCATACTCGGTACGATGAATAATCTGCGCCGCTCCTACATCGAAGAATATCGGCTGGAATATGATAGAGACTGGGGGACTGATTTCAGTACGATCATTTGGGGAAGCCGTCGCCGAGACGAACCTGCCGGCACATTACGCTACGATCAGGTAGAGGCTGACGGTACGATACGGCCGATCCATTCGTATCGCACCACGGAGTTGGGGCTTACCCTCCGCTATGAACCGGGGCGTATTCCATATAATGGGCGGAAAGGGCCGAACACAGCGTTCAATGTAGTACGCCGATCCCCCGTGTTCGAACTGGAGCACCGTATGGCATTTTCAGGTCTGCTCGGAGGAGATTTCGGCTATCACCGCACGGAATTCCGCTACAAACATCATATATGGCTCTCTCTTTTCGGCATGCTGGATGCCTCTGTACGGGCAGGGCAAGTTTGGACACACGCTCCCTACCCTCTCTTGGAAATCCCTCCCGTCAATGAGAGTTACACGCTACAGAGCGGAGCATTCCAGTTGATGGAGCCATTGGAATTTATCGCTGACCGATACACGCAGTTCCATCTGACCTACCATTTAGAAGGTCTTATGCTCAATCGTATTCCATTCATCAAACGGTTGGCCTGGCGTGAAGTGCTTTCTCTTCATGGTATGTGGGGTGATCTTACTCCTCACAATAAACCGGGGGCTGTCGGTAGTTTCCTCTTCCCCGAGAATACTTTTCCCATGAACCGTACATGGTATTTGGAAGGAAGTGTCGGATTGGAAAATATCTTCCGACTGCTCCGCATCGAATACTTCCGGCGCTTCACACAGCAAGAGACAACCCCTAATAAATGGGGGGTCCGCGCCCGCTTCCAGATCACGTTCTAACCTGAAAAAAGAAAAGAGGGAATGCCGTTCAATCCGGCATTCCCTCTTTTCGAAGCGATTCTTACAGGAATCAGAGTTTGACGAAGCGTTCGGTCAGTACACCTGCCTCAGTCGTCAGCTCGATCACGTAGCTTCCGGCAGTCAAAGCCTTCACGTCAATCGTACGAGTATTCTTCGTAGAGAGCACCAAACGACCGGAAAGGTCGAAGATTCGTACGCCGAATTCACCTTCATACTCGATATTCAGTACGTCTTTCACAGGATTGGGATAAACTACAAACGACTTTTCTTCACCTACCATAGGAAGAACGGAAGAGGGCACGTCCGTTAAATACCGAAGTAGGACGAAAGGCGTTCCAGTAGTAGCTGAAAAAGAAGAAGCTCCTAATACTATCTTGCCATCAGCTTGCATAACTATAGCACTTGCTTCATCTGCAGCTTCGCTAAGGTCGGTTACAGTATAGCCATTTCCCCCAAAAGAGGTATTCAACTTACCATTTTTATCGACGCTCAATAACCCCAGATCGGATATACTATTCTTTACGGCGTTGAAAGCTACATAAATGTTACCTTCCGGTGAAAGGACAATACCATCCACATAAGTGGCTCCACCGTCAATCACATTCTTTTTGAAAATACCTGATTCTCCAAACGTATTATCCAACTCACCGTCTTGATTCAGGCGGAGAACTATCAGATCGTACTGCAAAGTAGGGATGCTTGCAACCCAAGAGTGACCGGCAACGACAATTTTTCCATCTTCCTGAATCTGCACGGCAGTGGCAAAGTCATGGCCGGAGCCGATAGACATGGTCTTCAATCCATTCTCCCCAAAAGAATTGTCCAATGATCCATTTTCATTGATTCGTGCAATAGCCCATTTCCAATCCGGATGTGTACCATACATGCCGACAATCACCACTTTGTTATCTTCCTGCAAAGCAATCGCTTTAGCAAAAGAAGAATTGGCACTACCTTCAATTACAATTTCACAAACGCCATCAATGCCATATGTTTTATCTATGGATCCATCAGGGTTATAGCGGAGAGTCATCATATTGTCATGGTAATAGCCAACCAGCAGCATCTTTCCATCTTTTTGAAGTACCATTTTCTCAGGAAGTGTGCTATAAGGAAAGTCTGCAAGCACAATACCATTGTTCCCAAAAGAGGTGTCCAATGTACCATCATCATTCATTCTAATCAGGAGAGGTTGGCAAATCGTATTATCAGAATCGAAGACATAGCCGCATGAAATAATTTTACCGTCAGACAAGGTAGCCGCTGCCGTAGCGAAATTGCCGTATAAAGAAGTAGGGACAAAAATCTGCTTACCTCCGTTCCCAAAAGATTGATCAAGCGATCCATCAGGGTTGTAGCGAACATAAGCAACATGCTTTTTCGTACCATTTCGAGTTGACCCCATAGCAATAATTTTGCCATTGGGCTGGATAGTAACATTGCGAACTTCATCTACGATAAAGCTACCATTACCGATAGGTGTCTGTACCACTCCGTTTGTACCGAATGTGGGATCCAAGTCACCCGACTGTTGGGCATTTGCCAATTGAAAAAACAAGGCGAATCCCAAGAGTAGTTTAATTCTTCTCATTTCGTTTTTTGGTTGAATTAGTTGTTATTAAGGACAGCATATGAGCATGCTGCATTACTTTAATGATCTATTGAAAACAGTCTTTCGGCCGCAAATATAAGGATTGTTGTATTGAATCCAATTGCATGCTAATAAGGAGCACGTCCCACCGATCAGTGCAACACTGACACATCGCCTTATATGAGTTCGGCGAAAGGGAAGTTATTTTCACCTCTTTATGCAAGACATAGCAAGCATAATATAATTCTGACGTATTATGAGTTGTAAGAATTATTCAGGCTTTTGATTTACTTTGTAAGTGGTTATGAAAAGGGATTAAGAAGCTTTTCTTCTTTCACAAAGAATCCAACGCCATCGTAGGTTGCTCTAAAGCCAAAAAATTCTCATAATTAAGAATATCATTCTCAATGAAAAAAAGTTTTTTTCTAACCATAGCAATGCTCTTAGGCTTTGCTATGACAGGGCACTCTGCTCCTATCACGAAAGAGCGAGCTTCGGCCTTAGCTCATCTGACTTTGCGACAGGCATCATTACGCACCGGACAACCAGTAGTTTCTGATAAAATTTCCATCGACTACGTCTACCGACAAGGAGATGCAGAGCGCGGTACTGTATCAGCAGAGGGCGACTCCTCGCCATATTTTTATGTAGCCAATCGCGGCACGAACGAGGGCTATGCTCTCATTGCAGCAGATGACAGAATACCGGCAGTTCTTGCCTATTCCCCCATTGGACGTTTCGACATGTACAATATGCCGGACAATCTACGTATGTGGCTACAGGTCTACGATCAGGAAATATCGATGATACTTTCGGGAAAAGCCAAGCCCAATGAAGAGATATTGCGCACGGAGGAGGTACCCGAAGAAGTACATGCTCTGATGGACAATGGCAGTTTTGCCAACGATCCGATGAGATGGAATCAGGCATATCCTTGGAATAATAAAGAGCCACTCCTACCCAATGGCAAGCATGCCTATACCGGATGTGTGGCTACAGCAACAGCACAAATCATGCGCTATCATAGCTGGCCTCTTCAGGGTGAAGGGGTATTCAATTACGACGCGGGACCACTGGTAGGCAATTGGTCCGGCACATTCGGTGAAACGTACGACTGGAGCAATATGCCCGGTAATCCGAACTTTGATAATCTGAGCGGAGCCCAAGTAGATGCTTATGCCACACTGATGCGTGATGTCAGTGCATCTGTAAACATGAATTTTTATGAAAATGGAAGTGGTACCTACAGCGTTTATGTCGTGCGAGCCTTGCGAAACAACTTTCGCTACAAACGCTCATTACAGCTACACGTACGCGCCCTATACACCGCACAGGAATGGCAGGATATGATCCGAAAGGAACTTGCCTCCTCAAGACCAGTCTACTATGCAGGAAACAACCAGAGTATGGGGCATGCTTTCGTATGCGATGGCTATGCCTCGGATGGTACTTTCCACTTCAATTGGGGCTGGGGAGGTGTTTCCAACGGCTTCTATAAACTTACACTCCTCTCTCCCACCTCACTGGGTATTGGAGGTCAGGGGATCGGATTCACTATTTATCAAGAAATCATTACGGGTATCGAACCAGCCAAAATTCCGTCCGAAGCAGGCACAGACGCTTTGCCGATTTTGGCTCTGGAAAGTATATCCACTGTGTATACCTCCGGACTAGGTTTGAATGTAGATTATTCGGTTTATAACACAGGAGAAGAAAATTCAAATCTGGACCTTGGCTATAGACTAAATAACGCCAACGGAGAAATCACTGAGGTGAAAACCTCATCCAACAACATCTTTTGGCATGGATATGGGGCGTTTTCAGAACTTTTCTTGCTGGATTCGAATGTACTTCCTCAAGGAATTAACACGATTACACTACTCTATCGTCGAACCGGCACAGAACAATGGGAACCCATACAACGCATACAGGGGGGATATGTAAATAGTATTAAAGTAAATACGACAGATCCGAACAATGTCGTAGTGACAGTAGACGATAATAAGGGCGAACTCAGCATCATCCCCAATAGTCTCATCGCAGATCTCAATTCTTACGAGCAGAGTTCTATAACCGTGCGATTCAGTAGCGATAGCCCGGACGAAATCCGCACACCGGTAGCTTTTGCTCTATCTACGGGAGTTACAGCAGACAATCTCATACCATTGGGTTGGATAATGGCCGAGGTACCGGGCGGCAGCAATGACTATCCGGTTGTTTTCTCGACAGAAGTTCTGACTCTTATGGAAGGTGATTATACTTTATGGTATAGGTTTTCTGCCAAAGAAGGAGTGGATGAATGGAAAAAAATAGAACGAGTATCTGTAAATACACCGAGTGTGTACACACATCCGCTATTCGAGGTGAATCATAACCAAACTTCTTCCTATATGCTGGACATGGCTGATGATAGAGCATTGCCACCTTTTACGGTAAAAAATATTGGATTGCCCTTCAACGGTAATTTGGTCGTTATCTTCCGCCAAACACAATCCTCTTCGGGATCCTTATTGGTAGCCCAAGAAACAGCGCATATCCAGCAGGGGGAAACCTTCGTGTATAAGCCCCATGTGGAAGGTTCTATCCCCGATGGCACTTATCGTGCGACGCTCCATGCATTCGTAAATGGACAACCACAGTTGTACCTAAAAGGCAGAAAAAGCTATACGGTAAAGATCGTTAACGGTACAGCAGTGGAAGCGATAGCCTCTACAGAGAAGATCAGCGTATTCCCTCGCCCGGCAAAGGACTACGTTGAAATATCTGCTCCCACCGTTCCGCAAGAGACTGCTATCATTCTTTTCGATATGTCTGGCAGGATTGTTCTAAAGAGCAGTTTATCAACAGGATATGGCAAAATGAATATCAGCCACCTTCCCAATGGCACCTACATTCTTAAGGTCAATCGACACACGACAAAAATCAATGTAGCACATTAAGAAGATATAACAACCAAGTACAATTATAATAGTAGCAGAAAGAGAGCGGATGTGGAAGATTATCTTCACACATCCGCTCTCTTCTTTATATATTCTTGTATAAGTGATACATTCATGTAGTAATAGAGGATTCCATTTTATTTGAATACACAAAAATCAAGAAAACAGGCCTGCTATATTTCATATTGACTGATTTCTTCTAATTTTACGCACGATAATCAAGCAGAAAACCTATTACCGAATCAAAGCAACTGAGGTTGAATCCGTGTAAGGATATTTCTCAAATTACCGCCAATCGGTGATCGCCGTCATTTTCCTGAAATATTAAGACATGCTTAAGAAACATACTCATAACACAAAACGTATCTGAAATGAAAAAGCTTTTACAGGCTAAAGCCTTGATGCTGGCATTGGGACTCTTCCAACTGCCGGCAATCGCCCAAACGCAAACGCAAACGAACGGAAGAAACTATCAGTTTGCAACAGAAGAGATGCAACGAGCATTCCAGGAAACGAATCCCCCTGCAGGCCCTGTGCGTGCTATCGCTGAGTACGAACGCTCCGCAGCCGTTTTGGTACGCTATCCGTTCGGTATCCCAATGGAATTGATCAAAGAGCTCGCCAAGAACGACAAGGTGATTACCATCGTGGCAAATGAAACCCAAAAAAATACCGTTACAACCCAATACACCCAAAACGGTGTGAATCTCTCTAATTGCGATTTCATCATTACTCACACCGACTCTTATTGGACACGCGACTATACCGGTTGGTTCATAATGTACGACACGAACAAGGTAGGTCTCGTGGACTTTATTTATAACCGCCCTCGTCCTAACGATGACGATTTCCCCAAATATGAAGCACAATATCTGGGAATCGAGATGTTCGGCATGAAGCTCAAGCAGACCGGTGGTAACTACATGACAGACGGATATGGATCCGCTGTACAGTCACATATCGCATATACGGAGAACCCCTCTCTATCTCAAGCACAAGTAAATCAAAAGATGAAAGACTATCTCGGCATTACACACCATGATGTGGTGCAGGATCCGAACAATACTTATATCGACCATGTGGACTGTTGGGGTAAGTATCTGGCACCGAACAAAATCCTCATCAGGAAAGTACCCAACAATCATGCTCAGTACCAAGCTCTGGAAGATATGGCAGCCTACTTCGCAGCACAGACCTGCGCATGGGGAACGAAGTACGAGATATACCGTGTTCTGGCCACCAATGAACAGCCGTACACGAACTCTCTGATTCTGAACAACAGAGTATTTGTTCCTGTCAATGGCCCCGCTTCCGTGGACAACGATGCTCTGAATGTCTATAAGACAGCAATGCCCGGTTACGAAATTATAGGTATTAAAGGAGCTCCGGGAACACCATGGTTAGGAACAGATGCCCTGCACTGTCGTACTCACGAAGTAGCAGATAAGGGCTATCTCTATATCAAGCACTATCCGATACTTGGCGAACAGGCCGGTCCTAATTATAAGATCGAAGCAGACGTCATCTCATGCGCCAATGCTACTATATCACCGGTACAATGCTACTACCGTATCAACGGTTCCGGTGGCTTTAACGCTGTAGATATGACCATGGAGTCTACAGGTCACTATACATACAGCTTTACAGGTCTCAACAAGAATGATAAGGTAGAATACTATATCTCTGCCGCAGACAATAGTGGTCGCAAAGAGACTTATCCCTTTATCGGCGAACCCGATCCTTTCAAATTTACATGTATGAACGAAACCAATACATGCACTGTCACCGGAGCTGCCAAGACTCTTCGTGCATGGTTCAATGCCGATCGTTCAGAGCTGGCTGTCTCTGTCAGTTTGAATGCTGCCGGCACATACCGGATCAAGCTATACAATACGCTGGGAGAAGAAGTCGCTGCGATGGACAAAGACTTAGTAGCAGGAACAAGTGTCTTCAGTATGGACGTATTTTCCCATGCTCCGGGTACTTACGTTTTGGTTGTTGAAGGAAACGGTATCCGTGAAACGATGAAGATCGTCAAATAAGACCTTACGGGAAAGAGTATTCTGAGAATAAACTTCCCCAAGTAGAAAAAATAGGGCTGTGTGGATTTTTCTCCGCACAGCCTTTTTTCTTTGAGTCATTTACACACGAAATGATAGCCCGACACCGGAGACGTCATCGACTCTCTCCATTTATCAATTTAGAATCATCTGAATAATATGCCATGAAAGGCCATAGCGAGAACCCCGGTAGACAAACAAACGAATGGATCTATGGTCTCCAAAAACGTGGCGCGGGAAGTTTTTCGTTCTGGCGCGAGAATTTTTTACTTCCCACACCAGAACGAAAAACTTCCCGCGCCACGTTTTCAGAAAACTCAGACCCCAATCGGAGCATTTTCGGGCTCGCAATTTCTCTGCCTATAAAATTCGAAGGCCCTTTACTTCATCCGCTTAGAAAAAAGAAGATCGGGTAAGGCTGTTTAGAACTGGAAATATATGAAGGGCTGTATTTCCGAGCTGCGTACCTGAATGATGGTAAAGATCAGGAGAACGAGCATCAGAGTTTGCAAGACGAACGGAGCACGCTCAAGCATGGATTGTGCCTTGCTTCGCTTACCCTTACCGACAAAATGCAACAGGTAACCCGTGACCATCAGTACGACAACGCCCTTGTAGCCGGCAATGAATTGGAAGAGAACTTCGGGATGGAAGTTATTGAATATTTGTCCGAGAATCTGTCCGGCCACTGCCATCGAATCGGCTCGGAAGAAGATCCAACCGAAACAGACGAGGTGGAAAGTAATGATCCGTCCGAGCCATCTGCGCCAAAAAGGCATATCTGTGGACATAGCCCGACTCGACGGAAAGATCTCGCACCAGAGTTTGTGTACGGCCAATGCCACTCCATGGATAGCTCCCCACAAAATAAATCGCAAGGCGGCACCATGCCAAAGACCGCCGAGAAGCATCGTCAGCAGAAGATTGATATAGGTACGGATTTTCCCTTTCCTATTCCCCCCCAATGGTATATACAAGTAATCCCTGAGCCATGATGAAAGGGAGATATGCCACCTGCGCCAGAACTCGGTGATATTGGCCGACTGATAAGGTGAATCGAAATTGATATTGAAGCGGAAGCCGAGCACCAGAGCTATACCGATGGCCATGTCGGAATAACCGGAGAAGTCGCAATAGATCTGTAGGGCATAGCCGTAAACGCCGAGCAGGTTCTCCAAGCCGGTGTAAAGTGTCGGAGCATCGAATATGCGATCCACAAAGTTCAGGCTGATGTAGTCGGATATGATTGCCTTCTTAAAGAGCCCCCCCATGATCAACATCAGGGCTTCGGCATATTCTTTCCTTTCCAACACCGGCCGGCGATAGATCTGTGGGATAAAATCTCGTGCACGGACAATGGGACCGGCTACCAGTTGGGGGAAGAAAGAGACGTAGAAGACATAGTCTATCCAACGCTTTAGGGGCTGCACATGACCGCGATAGATGTCGATGATATAACTCATCGTCTGGAAAGTATAGAACGAGATCCCGACAGGCAGTATAATATCCCAATTCTTCCACTCGGTCATGATCCACTCAGGGCGATTGGTCACGAGGCCGATTTCCTGAATGAGAGAGAAAAGCATCTCACCGAGGAAATTGAAGTATTTGAAATAGGACAATACACCCAGATTGATGCACATACTGAGTGCCACAAGGAGTTTGCGCCGAACTTGGATATGCTGACGGGACAAAAAACGGCCGATGATGAAATCGCTCGTAGCAGCCGCTAAAAGAAGCAGGACAAAAAGACCGCTGCTCTTGTAGTAGAAATAAAGAGAAAAGAAAGATACATATACGATCCGCAAGCTGGTTTGCCGGCGTAGCAGGATGTATAGCGGAAGGAACAAAAGGAAGAGGATAAAGAACGTCCCGCTGGAAAAAATCATGGGAGCGGATGCATGATACTGCAATAGATCCCAGAGACGGGATATATCCATCGAATCGAAAAAATGCATGCTAACGAACTATCTTTTATAAGGCTTGGGCTGGCTGCTCCGATCCACGTTAGGGCCATCAATCGAACCGAGCAAGGCGTCAGCTACCAGCCCTCCATGACGGGTGTATCCACCGATAGTATAGTGTATGTGATCCGCGTGCATCAATCCGCTACGCAACCATTGACGAGTTTCGGTCTCTCCGCCTATAGCGGAAGAGAGGTCGAAGCATGCCATACCATGCTCCAAGGTGTACGATCGGATAAGACGGGAGGCCTTTTCCGTATTGTCATTAAAGTGATAGGTAGTTTTATAACGATTTCTACGACGTTTGCTCCCCTTGCCTTTCGAGCCTGCCACCTTGACGGATCGGCGCAGGTAAGATGGCGGAGGCGTGGTCAGGATGAATGGCACATCATCCAAAGCTTCACGCAGCATATTGAAAAAGATCTCCATATTTCCCCGCATTTTATCTTCGGAAAATTGGAAAGTATACGAATCGTTGGTCCCCAGCGATACAATGACGAGGTCGGGTTGCACCGCTTTGATCTGCTGCAGGTATTTATCCTTATTCTGAGAGAAAGAAAAATAACTCGCCCCGGGAACACCTATGCGTTCGAAGCGAACTTTATCACCATATTGGGCAGCCAATTTGGCTGACATGGATCGGGTAAAATATCCTCCACTCAGATGGCTATCGCCAAGGTGGAGAACCGTAACCAGCTTCTTGTTCGAATCGGCTACTCTGATGTGCTGCCATACTTGGTCGAGATATCCTTCCGGTTCGTACCAAAGCGAGGACTGCCCAAACGACAGCCCGGAAGCTGTAGTAAGGCAGAGCAGCAATAGTATGAGTCTACTCACGAATGGCATCATAATACTTTTTTTCAAAATCAAATGCTTCAATCATTTTCTTGGCCAACTCCCGTCCACCTCGGTGTGCCAAATGCGTGTAATCTCTGGCCGCCCAGCCTTTATCGGCCATTCGGGAAATACCTCCCAACGAATGCATAGCTCTGAGTGTACTCCAGAAAGCGACACCGTACTGTTGGGCAAGAGCCTGCTGTGCAGAATGAAGAGCAATAACGCCGGACATCGTCCGGATTCCGTTTGCAGTACGCTGCGCCCTGTCGGACACGCTCATCAGAAGGATGTCGGCCTCCGGACACACGCTCCGAAGGATTTCGATCACTCCTCCCATCTGCTTGGCATAATTGCTATAGTCTTTTTGCTTATTCGAAGCGACGTTAAGTCCATATTGCAGGATGATGAGATCATAATTGCGGAGAGAGGCAAATTCCCGGCTGACTTCCGGATTGATGGATTTGAGAAGAGTACCTGAATTGCCACGAATGGACATATTGTCGACCGAAATACCTTGTGCATCCTCCAATGCGACGCCGAAAGATACAAAATCTTGTCCCCCGGAAAGAACACTGCATTTGATACTTCGTTGCGGATCGCTGCTCAAAGTGTATTGGCCCACGGTTTCCGTCGGAGGGAGGATGACGGTGAGCGTAGTATCCGAAGTCTCTATACGAACCGAGGCCTCGTCCGTAGACTTATAATATAGTATCGCATGACCGAAGTTCGGCTGTCCCAAAGGCATCGCATAACGTACCCATGCTCCCTGCTTGGGGCGATAGAAATGACCGGTGAAGGGATAATGACCTTTCTTCGAACGAAGTAGAGAATGATCGTCCCACTGCCTGAACTCATGACGAATACTTCCTCTAAATCCTGCCACCTCGGAGGTAATAGGCATCCACCCTACTCCATTGCCACCGAAACGCTTTTGCAGGGCAGCACGAAGAGCATCGGTGAAAATATCACCTTCGATAAAGGAATCGCCCAATACGGCTATCCGAATAGGCCTGCCGAGAGTTGACCGCTCGGTTATACTCGTATAGAAACGTTTGAGTGCCGTCCGTGAAGAACTATAATCCTCTATAGGGATAAAGGTCGAATCAGTTACCGTATTTTGCTCAAGCAATTGGCTATAAATAGCACTTCTGCGCTTATCGGATTTGGTTTTATTATCTGTATTATTCTCGGAGGGTGGAGTGTGTTTCGGAGCAATAAGTACCGCGGTAGAATCGGGTTTTACTCGGCGAACATCGCTTAGGAGGTCTACCGGCTTGAGCTGCCAACTCCCTATCTGCTCGGGCAGATAGAACAAAGCAGCCAAGAGAATCGCTGTCACTACAAGTAACAGCCAAAAACGTGCCATCTGATTACGCTGGCCTTCCATAAAATTATCTGTCGGATTCCTCTTCTTTTATAGTGGAAATTGCGCGCAAAGATAAACGTTATACAACTATCTGAAAGCATGGCACCAATTTTGTTCCTTGATCAAGGTCGAGAAATATATTCTAAAAAAAGAGACTGCACTCCAAAAGGATACAGTCTCTCAATAAACGGGATGCGACCAAGTACGACTCTTCCCGTAGCAAAAATTTGGATCAATCCTTTGCCAAGAACGGATAGGGATAATCCGTAGGAGGCACGAAGGTCTCCTTCACGGTCCGCGGATTGCACCAGCGCATCAGGTTAAGTGGTCCGCCCGCCTTATCGTTCGTTCCACTGGCACGTGCACCGCCAAAAGGTTGCTGCCCGACAACGGCACCCGTCGGCTTGTCATTGATGTAGAAGTTGCCGGCGGAGAAGCGCAGAGCATCCAAAGCCTGTTCGATGGCATAGCGATCGCGAGAGAAGATGGAGCCGGTCAGTCCGTAACGGCCGGTGCTGTCACAAAGACGTAGCGTATCGGCAAAGTCTTTGTCCTCATAGACATATACGGTCAGGACGGGACCGAACAGTTCGTCCGTCATCGTAGCGTAATGCGGATTCGTCGTTTCGATAACGGTAGGCCGGATAAAGTAACCCACGCTCTTATCTCCTTCACCGCCGAATATGATCTTGGCATCCGGATCTCGTTTGGCGGCAGCCAAATAGTTCATGATATTATCGAAAGAGGCTTCGTCGATAACGGCATTGACAAAGTTGTCGAATTCCATTACGTCTCCCATTTTGATACTGTCGAGCATATCGCCCATCACCTCTTTCACGCTCTCCCACAAGGAACGAGGAATATAAGCGCGACTTGCTGCCGAACACTTTTGTCCCTGATACTCGAAAGCTCCGCGCACAAGAGCCGTAGCCACTTCGCGCACTTCTGCCGAGGGATGAACCATCACGAAGTTCTTTCCTCCCGTTTCACCCACTATACGCGGATAGCCACGATAGCAATCTATATTGCCGGCGATGCTCTTCCACAGGGTGTTGAACGTAGCTGTAGAACCGGTAAAATGGAAACCGGCCAAGTGTTCGTTCGCTGTGGCTACCCGACCAATCAAGCTACCCTGTCCGGGAAGGAAATTGACCACACCATCAGGCAAACCGGCCTCCTGGAAGATTTTCATAAGGAGGTAGTTGCTATGAAGGGCTGTAGTGGAAGGCTTCCAGATAGTAGTATTCCCCATCATGGCAGGTGCCAGATTGAGGTTGGAGGCAATACTGGTGAAATTGAAAGGCGTAACGGCCAAAACGAAACCTTCGAGCGAACGGTATTCCACCCGATTGAGAATGCCTTTTTCGCTGATAGGCTGATCGGCATAGATCTGTCCTGCATAGTAGGCTCCGAAACGCAAGAAATCGATCAACTCGCACGGAGCATCGATCTCTGCCTGCATCGGATTCTTGCTCTGCCCAAGCATTACGGAGGCGGCCAACTGATAGCGATATTTGGTGGAAATCAATTCTGCGATGCGCAACATTACGGAAGCACGCTCAGTCCATGGCAGACGGCTCCAATCCTGACGAGCCTTTTCGGCAGTTTCGATAGCTTGGAGCACTTCTTTCTCCCCTACCCGATGATAGGTGGCCAGTCGGACAGCGTGGTTGTGGGGCATCACCACAGTGCCGGTATCGCCCGTTCGTATCTCTTTGCCTCCTATGATAACAGGAATCTCTATAGGCGTAGACAGTTGGCGTTGAAGCTCCTCTTTCAGTTTTTTTCTTTCCGGCGAACCCGGAGCATAGCCGTAAACCGGCTCATTGACCGGCTTGGCAAAAGTAAAATGCGAATTATTCATTGTTTTTTATTTCTTCTTGTATATGATTCTGATGAATGGCGGGATGAAGCTATCGAAGCATATTTGCTCGTCCTTCATTATCCCTGAGGCAGGAATATCTCTGCCAACATACAGCGTGCGGAACCACCGCCGTTCTTTTCGATCGTGGTCAGTTCCGGAGCTACGATCGTACTGAACCCTTCTATTTCAGCTACCTGCTCTTCAGTCAAGGAACGGCGAGCCTCGGCACTCATCACCAACAGGGATTGGCCTGTCTCGCTCTCCACTTCGAGCATATTGCCGGCGAAGTGTTCCACCTGCTCCGTACTAATGGCTATGATGCGGTGTCCTGTAGCAGTCAGGCTATTCACCACCATACTGCGCTCGGCTTCGTCTCTGATGCACTCCAAACAAACGATCGCATAGCGCGAAGCTACGCACATCATCACATTGGTATGATAGATAGGAGCACCATTCGCATCTGTGGCGGTAAAAATCAATCCTTTGTAGTCCAACTCCCGACAGAACTCTTCCAACACCTTCGGATTGGTACGTTCGGATGAGCAGCAGTAAGCTATACGATTGACCCTGTCCAATACCATACTGCCCGTACCTTCGAGAAAACAATTGTCTCGCTCGTAGCCGGAGAGATTGATGATGCGTTCTACCCCTTCCATTTCACCAACGGTAGCCAATACGGGTAATTTCCGCTCTTGCTGCCTGTTAGGTGCATACATGGGGTAAAGCACCAATTCGCCTGTGACATGCGTGCTGAACCAATTGTTCGGGAATATCGAGTCGGGTGTATGAGGTGTCTTCGAATCCTGAATGACCCATACATCTACTCCGTGTTCGCGCAATAGATTGACGTAGTTGTCAAACTCTTTTTTCGCTTCCCTTGCTACTGCTTCGGGTACTCCCGTTTCTTTCTGGAAGCTGTTGTTTGTGGCCGTCTCGGCATTAAATCCAAAGAGAGCCGGGCGCACCATCAGCACGCGGTTCGTGGCCTGCTTGCGAATAAGAGCCATGAGTGTTTACTCTAAGACCTTGATGGATTCCTTGATAATCTCCACAGCCTGCGCCAGCTCCTCACGTGTGATACAAAGCGGTGGAGCCAAGCGAATGATATGGCGATGCGTCGGTTTGGCCAGAAGTCCGCGCTCGGCCATTGCCTCGCACACGTCCCATGCCTCGTGTCCATTGTGCGGTTCGATGACAATGGCATTGAGCATACCTCGTCCACGTACCAATTTCAGTAGAGGACTCTTGATTTTGAGCAACTCTCCTCTGAAATACTGTCCCAGCTCTTCGGCTCTCTCCGGCAAGCGTTCTTCTTTCACCACCGTAAGGGCAGCCATCGCCACCTTGCACGCAAGGGGGAATCCCCCGAAAGTGGAACCATGCTCGCCCGGCTTGATCGTAAGCATGACCTCATCGTCCGCCAATACGCAACTTACCGGCAATACTCCACCGGAAATAGCTTTGCCGAGTACAACAATATCGGGACGAACGTCATCATGATCGCAGCAGAGCATCCGCCCCGTTCGTGCGATACCGGTCTGCACTTCGTCAGCCACAAAGAGGGCATGATACTTACGACAAAGCTCCGCAGCACGACGGATATAGCCATCATCGGGAACGAAGACACCGGCCTCGCCCTGTATCGGCTCTACTACAAAAGCAGCTACATGGTCTTTGTGCTCCTCCAAGGCCTTCTCCAAGGCTTCTATATTATTATAAGGTATATTGACGAAGCCCGGTGTATAAGGGCCATAATCGGTATAGCTGTCGGGATCGGAACTCATGGAAACGATACTGATGGTGCGGCCATGGAAGTTGCCATCGCATACGATGATGACAGCTTTCTCTTCGGGTATTCCTTTCACACGATAACCCCAGCGACGAGAAAGTTTCAGAGCTGTCTCCACAGCCTCCGCACCCGAATTCATCGGCAACATCTTATCATAGCCGAAATAATGGTGCATAAACTCTTCGTATTCACCCAGACAATCGTTGTAGAAAGCTCGTGAAGTCAGACAGATTTTTTCCGCCTGCTCCTTCAGTGCTGCTATGATTTTCGGATGACAATGCCCCTGATTGACGGCACTATAAGCAGAAAGGAAGTCGAAATAACGCTTCCCATCCACATCCCACACATAAGCACCCTGACCACGAGAGAGTACCACCTCGAGCGGATGATAGTTGTGAGCACCGTAGCGATGCTCAAGATCAACATAATACTTTGCTTTTTCGGACAAAACCATAATTGATTCGGTAGTAGAATTAGGACGGTATATCGAGGCAGACCCAACAGATATGCCCCATACCTTATATTCAAGCCAATATCGGCGGCATCAAATATAGAAAACAAATCAATTGGAATTATCATTCTGTCAATATTTTTAGAACCACACAAACAAAATCATAGAACAATGCAAATTTCACAAGACAAATCAACCAACCATCAACTCTCGTCCATGATAAGAAAAGAAAATAAAACCTTGTAATATGGTGATTTTGACGGCCTATAAGAAAGTTGTATCAGAAGAGGAAAAAGGTCTAATAAACTCATTATACTCTTCAAAAAACTCTGTGACTATAATCATTAACTAAACTGTCCCTATTCTCAATGACTTTTTTCGGTGCATGCCAATACGTAAATAATCTGTTCCTTTGCAAAAAATTATCCCCGAGAGATTTATCGCTCAAGTCGTAACAGAAGAACAAATAATACCGCTATGGAAATTTTCAATACCGTCGCTTCACTCAAGAACTTTGTGGCACATGCTCGCGCCAAAGGGAAAACCATCGGCCTCGTCCCCACAATGGGAGCCTTGCACCGAGGACACATCAGTCTGATCAACCGTGCCGTAGCCGATTGCGACATTTGCGTGGCAAGCGTATTCGTCAATCCTACACAATTCAATGATAAACGCGATCTGGAATGTTATCCCCGCACACCGGAAGCCGATGCAGCAGTCTTGGCAGAAGCCGGCTGTCATGCCGTATTCATGCCCTCCGTAGAAGAGGTATATCCCGAACCGGACACTCGCGTATTCGATCTGGGCAGTGTGGCAGAAGTGATGGAAGGCAAGTATCGCCCCGGACACTTCAATGGCGTGGTGCAGGTGGTAAGCAAACTCTTCATGATGGTGGAGCCGGACAAAGCATATTTCGGGGAAAAGGATTTCCAGCAAATCGCTGTTATCCGCAGCATGGTGAATCTGCTTGGCTTACCCGTTACAATCGTGGCCTGTCCTATTGTCCGCGAAGAGGACGGACTTGCACTCAGTAGCCGTAACGTCCGTCTCGGCTCCGAAGAGCGTGCCATAGCTCCATCCATCGCTCGTATCCTCAAACAAAGCCGCACACTCCGTCCCGCACACTCACCTGAACTCGTTACGCGATGGGTGACGGAAAGCCTCAATGCCCTGCCCCATCTGCAAGTGGAATACTTCGAAATAGTAGATGGGAATTCCTTACAAAAGATCGACAACTGGCAGGATACCAACCATGCCGTGGGTTGTATTACGGTGTATTGCGGAGAGGTTCGCCTGATCGATAATATCAAATATGAAGATTAGCTGTCTCACAGGGTGGTTCGTCGGTATTGCTACACTGCTATTCACCGGCTGCGGCACTAAAAAGGTCGTACCCTCTCCCCCCACAGTGAAGCCTCTTCCGGACACGGCGATTGCAGCTCCTGTCATCGAACCGTGGGTCAGTCCGGTGAGAGAGGAGATGCGTGGGGTATGGCTGACCACCATATACGGACTCGACTGGCCGCAACGCTCCGCTCCTACAGCCGAAGGACTGCGAAAACAGAGAGAAGAACTCTGCCGTATTCTGGACAGGCTCAAGCGTGAGAAGTTCAACACCGTGTTCTTTCAGGTGCGTCATCGCGGAGATGTCATTTACCCCTCTGAGATAGAACCCCAATCGACCATATTCACCGGAGCAGGCAAGCCCGACTACGACCCACTGGAGTTTGCCCTGAAAGAGTGCCACAAGCGAGGTCTGGCTTTCCATGCCTGGCTGATCGTCACTCCCTTGGGACCGGACAAACACATACGTTCGCTGAAAGGCAAATCGGTCAAAAGTCGTCATCCCGAATGGTGTGTACGACACAATAATCTATGGTACCTCAATCCGGGCATACCCGAAGCAAGAGCCTACTTTGCATCCCTCGTTCGTGAGATCGTAGAGAAATACCCCGTTGATGGCATTCACCTCGACTATATGCGCTATCCGGAAAAAGCCAAAAGCTTCGACGATGCTGCCACCTATAAACGGTACGGCAGCAATATGGATCTGGCAGCATGGCGACGGCGCAATCTGTCCGACCTCATGGAAAATGTCCACCGAGCTGCGACGGAAAAGACTCCATGGGTGCAGGTAAGTGTAGCTACTATCGGCCGTCTGAGGAAACTGGCAGGTAAACGCGGTGGCGACTGGACAGCCTACGAGGGAGTACATCAGGATCCGGTAGTCTGGGCAAAGGAAGGGAGTGTAGACTTTCTGGTGCCGATGCTATACTACCGTGACGACCTCTTTTATCCCTTCCTCGAAGATTGGAAAGCGCAGCTACCCGATCTACCGATTATACCGGGATTAGCCACCTATCGGGTTGTGGACAACAGTCGGTGGCCGGCTCAAGTCATCGGAGAACAAATCGATTCCGCCCGTCACATGGGATTCCCCGGTGTCTGCTTCTTCCGAGAAGATCAGTTGCGCCATGAAAGCAATGGCATACCGCAGATCATTCGCGAGCGATTCGCTGAAGACGTGGTACCTATCCCCATACATCGCAAGGGTTTTGCCGCCCCCATAAAAGCAGAAACTCCTCAGCTGACACGCCGGACAGCTGGCAAAATCGCTGTGAGCTGGAATAAAGCTGTCGGAGAAACAGCTAAAGTATCCTATCGCCTCTTCCTCAGAAGATTCGACACCGCCGGCCGGATGCAAGACAGGCTGGTGGCTGACCGCATCGAAGACAACTCCTACCTGCTACCCAAGGAACTAACAGCGGAAGCCACGCGGATAGAAGTACGCCTCCAAGCCATCAACAAAATGAATGTGGCAGGCCCCATATCCGCTCCCACAAGTATGGAGATCAAGTGACAGGACTATACATTCATATTCCTTTCTGTGCCACGCGCTGCTCGTATTGCGACTTCTATTCGCAGACGAACAGCGCGCTTCGTTCGGAGTATATACAGGCACTGATCGCCGAGATGAGTATTCGTCGTACCGAAGTCACCGATACGATCGGCACCCTTTACTTCGGAGGAGGGACTCCATCGCTTCTTTCCCCACAGGAAATAGGCCGTATTATAGAGCAGGTCTATAAACTTTTCTCATTTTCTTCCGATGTCGAGATTACCTTGGAGGCCAATCCCGACGATCTGAATACAGGTTATGTGCAGGAACTTCGGACTCTGCCGATCAATCGAATAAGTATGGGAGCACAGAGTTTCCACGATGAAGACCTGCACTTCCTCAATCGTCGGCACAATGCTCGCCAAGTGTACGAAGCAGTGGATACCTGCCGCAAAGCAGGACTTACCAACCTGAGTATCGACCTTATTTACGGTCTGCCCAGGCAGACACCTGCTCGCTGGCAAGAGAATATCTCCGCAGTGCTTGCTCTCTCCCCACCCCACCTGTCCGCCTACCATCTGATATACGAAGAAGGAACACCCCTGACACGCCTACTCCATGCAGGAAAAGTGCGCGAAGTGAACGAGGAAGTAAGCCTCGAATTCTTCCGTATGCTTCGAGAACAGCTGACAGGAGCCGGCTATGAACACTACGAGATTTCCAATTTTGCCCGTTCCGGTTATCACTCTCGCCACAACAGCTCCTATTGGCAGGATACTCCCTATCTGGGTCTTGGCCCATCGGCACACAGTTTCGATGGACGGCGTACAAGGCGATGCAATCCCTCCGATATACGCCGATACATAGTCTCCATGGCAGCAGGAAAGCCTCTCTTCACGGAAGAAATCCTGACCGATAACGACCGTTACAACGAAGTAATCATGACCCGTCTCCGCACTGCCCGTGGTTTATCGCCCGATCAGGTAGGCTATCTCTTCGGAAAGGAATCTGCCGAACGGTGTATTCGGACAGCTGCTCCTTTTATCCGCGACGGTCTCCTCCACGAAGAAACCGATGGACGAATACGGCTCACGGAAAAAGGGATATTCCTCTCGGACAGGATTATTTCCGAATTCTTCATCGTCTAACCATCTCCGGCACAAGACCAATACTCCCCAATATAGCTTATGAGCAAGATCAGCTTCAAAAACGACTATACCGAAGGTGCGCATCCTGACATACTGCACGCGCTGGCAGATACTAATTTCGTTCCACAAGAGGGATACGGCTATGACTCCTATTGCGAGGAAGCGCGTGCAATGATCCGCCGCGAATGCAATAAGCCCGATGCCGAAGTCTATTTCGTATCGGGTGGGACGCAGACCAATCTCTTGGTGATCAGTCACCTGCTCCGTCCACACGAAGCTGTCATAGCAGCACAGTCAGGGCATATCAACGTGCACGAAACCGGTGCTATCGAATCCACCGGACATAAGGTCTGCACAGTACCTACTCCACTCGGCAAACTCAGTGTGGAGCATATCCGGGAAGTCCTTGCTTTTCATACGGACGAACACATGGTAAAGCCGTCCATGGTCTATATCTCCCAATCCACGGAGCTGGGCACACTCCACTCTCGTCATGAGCTGTCGGATCTGTCCGCCTTTTGCCGTGCAAACGGTCTCCTACTCTATCTCGACGGTGCCCGTATCGGTTCGGCGGTCATGGCAGAGACCGAGGACAATCCGACCCTGACCGATATAGCCACCCTGACCGATGCGTTCTATATCGGTGGCACCAAGAACGGAGCACTCCTCGGAGAGGCCATCGTCTTCCCTCGTCCACGTCCGGACGATGCTTTCCTCTATCAAATCAAGCAGCGCGGAGCCATGTTGGCCAAGGGGCGGGTGCTGGGCATCCAGTTTACCACGCTTTTCCGCGATGGGCTTTACTACCGGCTTGCAGCTCATGCCAACAAAATGGCAACAGATCTGGCGACAGCCATCTCCTCCTGCGGTTATTCCTTCCTCTACCCTCCGCAAACCAATCAGATCTTCCCGATCTTCCCCAACGATCTGATCGAAAGGCTGAAAGCCACATTCGACTTCTACGTGTGGCAAGCCGTATCACCCGACAGCTCAGCCATTCGTCTGGTCACCTCGTGGGCTACTCCGCCGGAGAATGTAGCCGCATTTGCCGAATATCTTTCCCGCTAAACTCCTTATATATACTGAAAGGGGGCATGCCGAAAGCCGCAAATCACGACTTTGACATCCCCCCACAGGCAGACTTTTCAGCTATTGTCCGTCAAGGACAAAAATCTTCGGGCGAACCAAGATAGGCTGTAAGAACGTTGAGCATAGCCGGTGTCAGGGATCGCTGTCCCAGAGCATAACCATGTTCTCTCATCGAATTGAGGAGATCTTGATCCCCGTAGATGATTCTTCGCAGGGCACGTGTACCGGAATTCGGGGTAAGATGTGGGAAGTAGCGTACGGCTACTTCTTTGACGCGATGGACTCGGAATGGGAATACATCCTCCCGTGCCGATGCGCCGTTAGATTCAACTTTCATACTGGTATATGTTTTTATAGAATAATGATGAGTGCCGAACAGGCTGAAAAATGCATCGCCACGCCTGCCGGCAGACTAATGCAAAGGAATACATTTCACACCGATCTGCCGATACTTTTCGCACCGAGTTATCAACAGTGAAGGCTACTTATTCTTGTGATTATGGATCGGAGGACTCTGAGTAATCAGAAAAGTCAGCGACTCAGGAAGAGAAAGGAATCGTTTGCTCCAAGGGCTCGTTATCCGTCTTCGTCAGTCGGCTGCTCATCCTCTTTCTTATCTCCCTGCTCCAAAGCTCGCGCATTGCGCCGAAGGCCATCGAGTCCGGCTCGCTTCATGGGCGAACCGGCGAAGAAGTGCAGGTATTTCTCTTCGTCCAAAGAAGCGAGATCGTCCTTGTCGAACGTAAACAGAGCCTCCCTCGGCACAAAGGCTTCGACCTCGGAAGGATGGGCATAGCGGTTCCAAGGGCAGCAGAGCTGGCAACTATCGCATCCGTAGAAACGATTGCCCAGCTTACCGACCAGCTCCGGAGGGATCTCTCCCTCATGCTCTATCGTCAAATAGCTCACACAGAGACGGGAGTCCATGCCCTCTTCGGAAATAGCTCCCGTAGGACAGCTTTCGATACAGTTCCGGCAGGCTCCACAGCGTGATGGCATCGGAGTATCGGGAGGCAGATCGATGTCCACCAATAGCTCTCCCAAGAAAAAGAAAGTCCCCCCTCGGGGCAAAATAAGCATGCCGCTGCGCCCTACCCAACCGATACCTGCACGGCAAGCCCAATAGCGTTCGGCAATAGGGGCAGAGTCGCTGAAAGACCGTCCCGAAACGGAAGGGCAGATCTCCCGACGAATATAATCCAGTAGCTTGTCCAAGAGGCGTTTGACGACCTTATGGTAGTCTTTCCCATAAGCATAGTAGGCTATTTGCGGAGCCGAGGCCGGTTGTTTGATCCTGGGGTAATAGTTCAGTGCTACGGAGATAACCGTTCGAGTACCCGGCAACAACTCCGCCGGCGAATAGCGAAGCTCCCTGTTGCGCTCCAGATAGTCCATTTCCCCATGCCGGCCTTCGGACAGGAACTTCTCGTAAGTCCCTACCACGGATGGCGGCAAGGCCTGTGCTTCGGCAAACCCACAAGCACTAAAAC
Organism: Porphyromonas gulae DSM 15663; assembly: GCF_000378065.1. Classification (GTDB taxonomy): domain Bacteria; phylum Bacteroidota; class Bacteroidia; order Bacteroidales; family Porphyromonadaceae; genus Porphyromonas; species Porphyromonas gulae. The sequence continues at coordinate 102,839 of NZ_KB899148.1, forward strand.
CAAGTCGGCGCGCCTCTTCTTTGATAAGGCGCGCCGACTCTTCCGGTGAGTATCGCAATTTTATTTTTTCATCGTCCGGCATACACCCAAGCATCGGCAAACAGCCTGTGTTTATCTTTCATCGAACGGATATAAGTCTGCGCTTCGTCCGCCGTAGCAAAGCGATCGGCATAAATACGTGCCTTATTGGAGCTAAGCAGCACCACGGCATTCGGCATCATGGCCTTATCGATGCTCATGCGGTAAAACTCCTGAGCTTTCTTCTTCGTATCGAATGTGCCCACTACCACATAATAGTATTTGGAACCTACAGGCTCGTGCATCACGGGCACACCCCCTTCGGCTACGTCCGTGGAGAGTTGGTTGGGCGATTCGGCCGGTTTAGAGGCCGTAGCCTCGATTGGCTGCGAATCAGCCGTAGCGGCAACAGAAGCCGGCTTCGCCGTCACCACCTGCACCGGCCGGGCTTCGGTATCTTTCCATACGCTCTTGGCTGTCAGCTCGGTAGGGACAAAACTGGCGGCAAACTTATCCGACGAGGAGATTTGCCCCCAAGGGACAACAAGCAATACGCCCAACATCACAGCCGCAGCCGCCATCATGCCGGTACGCTTATGGATCTTCAGGTAGAAATAATCCGACCGACCGGCCGGCGAAACTTCCTTCTCCCTCTCCGCAGACGGCTGTACTTCGTCGAAAGACTCAGCCAAACGAGGCAATGAGCAAGGAACCAGGCCGTAGGAAAAGCCCGATCCTTCCTCCGCTTCGCTTCGGTGCGAATAGCTGATTTGTCCCTCCGGATTCAAAGTCAGTTCGCCCATCTTTTCCAAGCTGACACGTCCGGCACGTACCAGTTCGGCACGCAAAGTGCGCACATCGTCATCGAGCATCACTCTGGCACGGCGGTGCGAGATACCATAAGCTCGTGCGTAGCTATCCTCCAAGATACCGTCCCGAAGCGAGAGGGCAGCATTGAATCGGAGTTCTTCTTTGGGAGGGTAAATAAGATTGTCATCACGGTCGTAACATGCCGGCAACAGCTCAGCAACAAAACCGCCAAGGCTCGGCACCACTACACACTTATGTATACTGATGCTGCGTTCGATGTGGGATATCAACCTATTCATAGCAACGGAGTGAAAAAGGAGCCGCCCCGAAGCGGACGACTATTTGGAACAAAGGTAACATTTTCTCCGTCCGCCGACACATTTTTCCGCGCCAAAAATCACTAAAAAACCGAACAGACCACTCTCACGCCAAGAGTTATAGCAGACATCTGTAATCCTTTACGGGAAAAAGGATTGTACCTAACGGAACAGCACAAAACATTTTGCAATGACAGCAATCGCAGAGCATGAAATAAGGAAGGCGGAGCATCGTTTTTCCACTTCTGAGCGAAGAGAATCGGGAGGGAGGATTTTCCTCTCTGTCAGCGTTTCTTGTCCCAAAAATTTCGTGGATATGGTTGCTAAAAACATGGCGCGAGAAAGTTTTCGTTCCCGAACCAAAAGAAAAAAATTCCCGAACCAAAACGTATTTTTTTTGGTTCCATAATCGAGATTCTGCCGAACCGCAATCCATCGTTTTCCGGCGCGTAAAAAAAGGCTTATCCGAAATGAATTGCGTAAATTTGTGGCAGTAATAATGAATCTATCGGAATTATAATCTTTCACTATGATGAAATCCATGCGCAGCGTGCTGTCGCTACTCTTTCCCTTGTCTCTGATCACCGCTTTTGGCTGTAGCAAGAACAAAGCTGCCGAATCGAAGGACATCACGTTCGATTCGGCCTACCTCGAACGCTATATTCCACTGCGAGCGGACATCGACACGCCATCGCTGCATGTGGTGATCAGCTACGTCTATCCTTCGGGGGACGACATGCTCACAGAAGTGTTCAATGGGCTGCTCTTCGGGGACAGTCTGATGGATTCGTCTTCGCCGGAGAATGCCATGGAAGGCTATGCGCGAGTGCTGGGCGAAGACTATCGCTCGAACAATGCCGAAGCCAGTCTGCAAGGACTTCCCTTAGACCTTCTGGACTACATCTACAAGCAGGAAAATACCATCGCTTATTGCGACACGGGATTGATCTCCACACGTATCAATACATACACGTACGAAGGCGGTGCGCATCCGGAGAACACAGTCCGCTTCGCCAACATCCTTCGCTCTACGGGCAAGATACTCGAAGAGCGGGATCTGTTCAAGATCAGCTATGCGGAAAGGCTGTCCGCACTCATCATAGGACAATTGGTACAGGATTTCGGCAAGACCAAGCCGTCCGAATTGGATGCAATAGGTTTCTTCAACGCAGAAGAAATACAGCCCAATGGTAATTTTATGATCGATGACAAGGGCCTCACATACTGTTTCAATGAGTACCAGATAGCTGCTTATGCCAGAGGTGCTGTCTATGTCCGTCTCGGCTATGACGTATTGGCACCTTTACTAAGAGACGATTCGCCCCTGAAGCGTTACCTGCCGTAGTCCCCCTCCTTTTGTTTCGACCGATATGACGAATACGCAGCAAATGCCCGAAGAGCTGTTGCCCCAGGCTTCAGGTATAGAGATCATCGAGAAATACTTCCCCCACTTGTCCGAACGACAACGCGAGCAGTTTGGGCAATTGGGACCGCTGTACACGCATTGGAATGCCCTTATCAATGTCATTTCCCGAAAGGATATAGACAATTTGTATCCGCACCATGTGTTGCATTCCTTGGGGATAGCTCGCATGCTGAACTTCAAACCCGGCACAAGTGTATTGGATCTGGGCACAGGCGGAGGATTTCCGGGTATTCCCTTGGCGATTCTGTTTCCTGAGGTATCCTTTCTGCTGGTGGACAGCATCGGCAAAAAGGTGAAAGTGGCCGCCGCCATAGCCGAAGCCTTGGGGCTTGACAATGTGCGCACCATGCACTGTCGGGCGGAAAGCATAGATGAGAAATTCGACTTCGTAGTCAGCCGTGCCGTGATGAAACTGAGTGAACTGGCCAAGATCTGCAGGAAGCTCATTCGGCACGAAGATCAGCAAAACGCGCTCCCCAACGGGCTTATCTGCCTCAAGGGCGGAGAGCTTCAGCACGAGATACTGCCATTCCGGAACAAGGCAATGACAGAGGAGCTGTGGCCGACCTTCGAGGAAGCGTATTTCAAAACAAAAAAAGTGGTCTACTTACCTCTATGACAACGACTAAAGTAAAGATGTTCACCTTCAACTCGGTGGCAGAAAATACATATATCCTTTACAACTCCACGGGCGAAGCTGCACTTATCGACTGCGGCTGTATGGATGGGAGCGAAGAGCAGCAGCTACTCCGCTTCGTTCAGGAACAGCAGCTCACAGTAAAGCTCCTGCTCAACACGCACCTGCACTTCGACCATGCCTGGGGCAATGGCTTTGCAGCCAAAACCTTCGGCCTGCCTGTGCTCACGCATCGGGCTGAAGTGGAAGAAATGCCGTCTCCGTCCAAGCAACTGGCAGCATTCGGCATGTTCGGCACGATGGACGAACCGCCGATACAATACATTGCTCCGGGCGACGTTCTTCAGTTGGGAGAGAGTACCATCAAGGTGCTTTTCGTCCCGGGGCACTCGCCCGGTCATCTGGCATTCTATTGCCCACAGGCCCAAGCGGTATTTACCGGCGATGCGCTCTTTGCCGGTGACGTGGGCCGGACCGACTTGTGGGGCGGTAGCTACGAACTGCTGAAAAAGAGTATTCGCGCAGAACTTCTCCCTCTTCCCGACGATACGGTAGTCTACCCCGGACACGGGCCTACCTCTACGATAGCTTACGAACGAACTAATAACCCTTTTCTCGATTAGAATAATGAATACGAACAAATTCGAAAACCGCCATATAGGTATTGCCGAGCGCGACCTCTCCGTCATGCTCCGGACCATAGGCGTAGAGTCAATGGATCAGCTGATCCGCGAAACGATCCCCGGCGACATCCTGCTGTCCGAACCTCTTGATCTGCCCGAAGCCATGACCGAGCGCGAACTGCTCGAGCATTTCATGGAACTGGGATCCAAGAACAAGGTCTTCACCTCCTACATCGGACAAGGCTGGTACGATACGGTCACACCGGCTCCCATCCAGCGCAACGTATTGGAGAATCCCGCGTGGTACACTTCCTACACACCTTATCAGGCGGAGGTATCACAGGGACGTCTGGAGGCTCTCTTCAATTTCCAGACGGTGATCACCGAACTGACAGGGCTGCCCCTGACGAACTGCTCGCTCCTCGATGAAGCCACTGCCGGTGCCGAAGCTGCACGTATGTTCTTCGATACCCGTTCGCGCACACAAATCAAGGCCGGAGCCAACGTTCTCTTCGTGGACAAGAATGTATTCCGCTCTACGATCGAAGTGATCCGCACCCGTATCATACCTCAGGGTATGCAGATCGTGGTGGGCGACTACAAGACATTCGGCTTCACACCCGAAGTATTTGCCGCCATCGTACAGTTCCCCGATGCAGAAGGCTCGGTCAATGATTATAAGGCATTCATCGAAGCGGCTCATGCCGGCAACGCCAAGGTAGCCGTAGCAGCCGACCTCTTGAGTATGACCATCCTGACTCCTCCGGGTGAATGGGGTGCCGACATCGTATTCGGATCGGCACAGCGTTTCGGTATTCCCATGTATTACGGTGGTCCCTCGGCAGGATATTTGGCCACAAGCATGGACTACAAGCGCAACATCCCCGGCCGTATCATCGGTATGTCCAAAGACGCATACGGACGTCCGGCTTATCGTCTGGCATTGCAAACGCGCGAACAGCACATCAAGCGTGAGAAAGCCACATCGAATATCTGTACCGCACAGGCTTTGTTGGCCACGATGAGCAGCTTCTATGCCGTGTATCACGGTGCTGACGGCTTGCGCCATATAGCCGGCAGGGTACATGCTTATGCAGGATTTATCAGCGAGAAGCTCGCCGGGCTCGGCTATAAGCTCACGAACAAGAACTTCTTCGACACACTTCGTGTGGAGCTGCCGGCCGATGTCACAGTAGAAAAAGTACGCGAACTGGCTGAAGAGTGCAGCGTGAACTTCTTCTACCCCTCCGATGGTAGCATCGTCATCAGCTTGGATGAGACTACGTTGCCCTCCGACCTCGGCGTTCTGCTCTATATCTTCTCATCCGTTCTGGGCAAAGAGGAGACAATCACGGAGGACATTGCCATTGACAAGCGTTATTTCGATGGTGCCTTTGCCCGTACGTCGAACTTCCTGGACTACGACGTATTCAACAACTACCACACAGAGACGGAGCTGATGCGCTACATCAAACGCCTCGAACGCAAGGACATTTCTCTGGCGCACTCCATGATTCCGCTGGGTTCTTGTACGATGAAGCTGAATGCCGCATCCGAGCTGTTCAACCTCTCGATGCCGCAGTTCAACGCCATCCACCCGTATGCTCCCAAAGACCAGACGGAAGGCTACAACGAGATGCTCGAAAGTCTGGAACATTACTTGGCCGTAATCACCGGTTTCGACGCTACTTCGCTCCAGCCTAATTCCGGAGCAGCAGGCGAATACGCCGGATTGCTCGCTATTCGCGGCTATCTGAACAGCATCGGACAGGGACACCGCCATCTGGTTATCTTGCCGGCTTCTGCCCACGGCACCAATCCGGCCAGTGCCATCCAGTGCGGATACGATACGGTGACGGTAGCTTGCGACGACCGAGGCAACGTAGATATGGACGACTTCATGGCCAAGACGGAACAACACAAGGACCAAATCGCTGCCATGATGATCACTTACCCGAGTACGCATGGTATCTTCGAGACTAACATTATCGATCTCTGCCGTCGCATCCACGAGTGTGGTGGTCAGGTGTATATGGATGGTGCCAACATGAATGCTCAGGTAGGACTGACCAGTCCGGGCTTTATCGGAGCAGACGTGTGCCACTTGAATCTGCACAAGACCTTTGCCATCCCCCACGGAGGTGGAGGCCCGGGTGTAGGTCCTATCTGTGTGGCCAAGCACTTGACTCCATTCCTGCCATCCCACCCGCTGCGTGAGGACTACAACGGCTTGGAAGTATCCGCCGCTCCATACGGAAGTGCAGGGGTAATGACTATCACCTACGCATACATTCGCCTGATGGGATACGAAGGTCTGCGCAGAGCTACGAAAATCGCCATCCTGAACTCCAACTACATGGCCAACCGTCTGAAAGATACTTTCGGTATCGTCTATACGGGAGCTACGGGTCGCGTAGGTCATGAGCTGATCCTCGAATGTCGCAAGATCAAAGAAAGCGGTATCGACGAGAACGACATAGCCAAGCGTCTGATGGACTTCGGCTACCATGCTCCGACGCTCTCCTTCCCCGTACACGGCACTCTGATGATAGAGCCGACAGAGAGCGAGAGCCTGGCCGAGCTGGATCGTTTCATCGATGTGATGAACTGCATCTGGGAAGAGATACAGGAAGTGGCTCGTGGCGAACAGGATGCTACCGACAACGTATTGAAGAATGCTCCGCATCCTCAGTACGAGGTGACGGCTAACGACTGGTCGCACCCATACTCTCGCGAAAAGGCAGCCTATCCGCTGGAATATCTGCGTGAGAATAAGTTCTGGCTCAACGTAGCCCGCATCGACAACGGCTATGGCGACCGCAATCTGGTTCCGAGTCTCTGCGGTGCATGTGAGATTTTCAACAATCAATAGAAAACTTCACCGATACAGATAATAAACGAAAGCGAACCCCGAGAGTCAAACAAAAACTCTCGGGGTTTTCTTTTTCAATAAAGATAAAGATGCTAAGAGTGAAAGACTTATTTAAGCTCAATGAAAAACCCCGAAAAAGAAAATAAAGATTGGTATAACTTTGCCCGCGCAAAAACGGTTATATAAAAACGATTTGACTACGATGAAGATAAGATACCTCCTCTCCATATTCCTGTTCTGCTGTTCCATCGGAGCTGCCGATGCCATAGCATCGAAACCGACTGTTCCCGTACTCCGACCGCAGAATCACCTCTTAGTGGATACAGACAGTCTGCCGACAGCACCTATAGCCTCCGGCCGCCTACTGATGAGCTATCTGCAGCTACCACTCGTAGCAGAAAACTCGTCCACCCCTCTATCCGAAGGACTCTGGCATATCACCATACCTGAGATACCCTCTCGCTTGCAAAAAGCCTGTGGGAAAGATCCCGTTCCGGTACCGGATTTGAGCGATATGATTGCAGAAGTGGATTTGGCACGCAGGGTGCTGACCGAGCTTCAGTATCGTCGATTAGATCTCTTCACGTACAGCCGCACGGAATTGGAGCCTTTCGGCCCGGACTACTCCTATATCAAGTCACAAGACATGCCGCTTATCAATGGGGGTGCTCTATCAGACAGGATCATCCAACCGGGAAAAATCCGTGGCATCGAACTCAAACCTCGCTACTGGTTTTTCAATATGGAGACCATGTTGCAATTCTCCCAGAACTACATTTCCGAAAACTGGTACAAAGGGGGATCGAGCAATCTGAATATCATGTTCAGCAATCTGATTGTCCGTCAGTATCGCAACAAGAAGATTCGCTGGAAAAATGAGTTGGAAAACAAACTCAGCATCTTCAACGCAGCCAAAGACACGGTCAATCGCTATCGAGTAGCAGAGGATTTGCTCCGTCTGCGATCCAACTTCGGCTACAAGGCGTTCAAGCAATGGTACTACTCCTTGGATGCTGAAATGCGTACACAGCTATTTACGAACCGAGCTGAAAACAGCTTGAAGAAACAATCTGCATTCCTCGCTCCGATAATCTTCAATACGGGTCTCGGTATGAAATACGAGTTGGATACGAAAAGCAAAAAGGTTTATGGCAAGTCCGCTAAACTGGGACTGTTCCTATCTCCCGTCTCGTACATCCTCAAATGGTCGGTCAGAGACGATATAGACTTGGCCCGCCACGGTTTTCCCGAAGGAAAGACCATTGTACACGAATTGGGTTCGGCCATAAAAGCCGAACTCGTATGGAACTTCGATAGTCGCCTGAGTTGGCAGTCGCGCCTGTATGCCAATACCACATACGATAATACGGTGGCAGAATTTGAGAATGCCCTCAACCTGTCGCTCACCCGACTGCTGAGCACCCGTTTATATCTGTACCTGCGCTATGACGACAGTGTGTCACTACCGGAAGGCAAAGGAACATATTGGCAGGTGAACGAATTGGTGAGTATCGGCCTCTACTTCCGTTTGTAAGAGACCGCCCTCTCTCTTACGGCATCATGTCTTTCGGAGTATTGACGAGATAGAGCCGTTCCGAAGCTCTGGTTACTGCCGTATAAAGCCAACGACAGAGTTGTTCGTCGTGAGGCAGATAGCTAAGCATACCCATATCGACATAAACATGCTTCCACTGGCCTCCCTGAGCTTTGTGGCAGGTGATGGCATAGGCATACTTTACTTCCAAGGCCGAAAAGAAAGCATCCTCTCTGATCGCTTTGCGCCGAGCAGGGACGCTCTCCACCGAACTATAGTCTTCCGCAACGGCATCATACAGTTTTTGCCTCTGTGCATGGGTAAGACCGGCTGTTTCCGCCGTCAGTCCATCGAGCAATAGCCTCGCTTCTATCTCACGCCCCTGCTCTACCAGATTGATGGTGGCATCTGCAAATCGGAATCCATACAGCTCGTATCGCTTGCCCAACCGCAGAATCTCTACGATCTCTCCATTAGCCACGAAGTCGGTCTTGTCTCGCCTGTCACAATAACGATAGTTGTTGCGCGTCACCACTAATCGATCGCCCCGTACCAACTCTTCTTCGTAGTACAATACCTGACTGCGGATGCCCAGATTATAGGCCAAAGCACGTTTATTGGAATAGCTGACAATAATGGTCTCGTCCATGCCTACAGTCCGAAACGAAGCATCCAGTGCTTCTATCAGTTCAGCACCGGAAATAGCCGACACATCTCCCGAATCCCTTATGTTCAACTTGATTTTGTCAGAAATACCATCGGAAAGTAAACGGCGTAGGCTCGTGGCCAAAGAGAGAATGGCGGATTCTTTCTGCTGACGTACTACCTCGGTCAGTGTACATTCATATATGCGCAATCCGTAGAAAGTTTCCATTACACCGGCATCCAATGCCGGACTCACCACACTGCCGACCGGCGGAAGCTGTGCCATATCTCCGGCCAGAATCAGACGGCAACCATCCGTTTCGTTCACGTATGCCAGCAAATCGTTCAGCAAGCTACCCGAGCCAAAGGGCGTAGGTTCGACACTTTCATTCCCGATCATAGAGGATTCGTCCACGATAAATACTGTACCGGTAGGGCTGCTGCGACGGATGCGATAGGAGCCGCCCTCCTCTATCCCCGCAGCGGAAGCCTGATAGATCTGTCGATGAATGGTATAAGCCTGATGCCGAGTGTAGGATGTCAACACCTTGGCAGCACGTCCGGTCGGTGCCAATAGCTCACAATGCGCACCTTGCTGCAGGATGGTCTGCACCACCGAAGCGATAAGCTGTGTCTTACCCGTACCGGCATATCCGCGAAGCAAAAAAACCGAATAAGGCTCCCTGTCGAGCAGATACTTTGCCAAAGATCGAATAGCCGAATCTTGGCTTTGCGTCGGGGTAAATGGCAAATTTTTCAATATTTGCCCGGCCAAATAATTGTCCATCTTTATACAAATCGTATATTTGCGGGGACTAAGTTACTTCCTTTGAACGATATGCTCGGATTCGGTGGGGCAATACGGATTAGGAAGCGTCTTTAGAAGAGAATTTAATACAAAAACAAAGTAAGATAACGATGAAAACTTTAATCAAGATTTTGGTGGCTGTAGCAGTCGTGGTGTTGGCATATCTCACCGTGATGAGCATATACACCCCCGTTAGTTTCGACAAGATTCAGGCCAGTCGTGAAACAGCTATCCAAAAGAAGCTGAAAAACATAGCCGACTATCAAGCTGCATTCGAAAGCATGTATGGTCGCTATGCCACAGCAGATGAATTGGTAGGTTTCCTGGCCAACGGTCGTGTCTACTACGTGAATGCCGAAGGCGAATACACCGACGACATGCGCGACAAAGGAATGACCGAAGCGCAGGCAGCTCGTGCAGGCTTGCTCAAGCGCGATACGGTTTGGGTTGCAGCCAAGGACTCTCTGCTCAAAGGTATTGATCCTAATACAGTCTTGGATATTCCCGGTTTTGCCGGCAAAAAGATCTTGGTCGAAGTAGGTTCCATCCAGCAGGAGATCGGTCAGGATACAATAAACGTGTCCGTATTCCAAGCATCAGTGCCTTTCGTTGACTACCTCAGCGATCAGGATCAGGTTCGTCTGAGAATGAAAATCAACGATGCAGAAGCTCGTGCCAATGGATATGCCGGTCTGCGCATCGGATCTCTGAAAGAAGTGAAGAATACCGGTAACTGGGAATAATCTCTCGGAAGTATAGCGCGTGGAAATCCCTTCTTCCGATATTCCGGCTACCCCCCTCTCTGCTCACACTGCAGAAAGCTACGATATGTCCATCCGATTCCTGTCGGATGGACTTATTTTTAGCCTCTTCGATACGGAGGGTAAGCCATGCGCCAGATGTGCCTATCCTTTCGACTCAGGAGCAGAAGACTATTGCTCTGCTGTGAAGGAGCTTTTTTTCCATTACCAACATCTCACCTACCCATACCGCCACGTACACGTCAGTTACAGCCCGGATTCGTATGTTCTCATTCCTCGCGCTTTGTACGAAGAGGGTAGAGCCGACTACTGGCTGAGGACTGCTGTCCACTTGCCGGACGAAGGCAAGGGTGTAGCCGTCATGGAGTACAACCTGTCTCATCAGGATAAGATGCTGATTTTGGCTTGGGACAAGCCTCTCTATGAATTTCTGAGAAGGACACAGGTCGGAACAGAGTTCGCCCCCGACTTTATCCCCTTTTTCAAAGAAACGGAGCGACAGAGCAGGCAGCATACGGCCAAAAGAGTTGCCCTCAATCTCCGGCATGACAAACTCGACCTCTTCGTATTCGAAGGAGGCAGTCTGCTCTTTGCCAATACATACAGCCTCACGGACAATCAAGCTATTCGCTCTGTCGAGGAAGAAGTCCTTTTCTATCTGGTCACTGTCTGGAAGAGCTTACGGTTGGATATAGAGCATGACCGTATCGTTATCTGTATCCAACAAAATGTCCGCGACCACTCTGTCGGAAAGGATGATCTCAGGCAAACATTGGAACCGTTCTTCCGCCATATCGAACTGTGCAAAGAGCCGGTCTAATGTAACGCCATACTCGAAGTCTCTTCTCCACATCTTTCCCTATGCGTGTAATCAGAGGTAAATACGGACACAGGCGTTTCGATGTACCCAAAAGCTTCAATGCCCGTCCCACAACGGATTTTGCCAAAGAGAACCTCTTCAACATCCTGTCCAACCGTTTCGATTTCGAAGGACTTTCGGCTATCGACCTGTTTTCCGGCACGGGGAGTATAGCATTGGAATTGGTTTCTCGGGGTTGTTCTTCCGTCACTTCCGTAGAGAAACGCCGTGAACATGCAGCTTTTATTCGCACCCTCATTAAGCGTCTGAACGAGGAAAACTGCTGGAGAGTCTTCGAGACAGACGTATTCCACTTTTTGGAACGCAACAAAGAATGCCGCCGCTTCGACTTGGTCTTTGCCGATCCGCCCTATACATTGGCCGAACTGGAGAGCCTGCCGACCAAGGTATTAGAAAGCAATATACTGGCTGAAGATGGGCTATTCATCCTCGAACACCCCAAGGATTTCAGCTTTACGGAGCATACCCGATTTGAGGAACATAGAGCCTACGGTTCCGTCAATTTCACCTTCTTTCGGTAAGGCTACCACCTCCACCAAACTCCACCAACAGATAACTATTGAAGGATTGGAGCTATGGGCATGCTGTAATGTTTTGCTACGTCTAACGTACTTGTTGTTTGCTCTTGATCCCTCTGCGTTACTCATCTACTTGTAACGCTGTTTGGGGAGTGGTGGGAAGCGAATAATAAAAATAGGCTGCGCCGAATGTTTTCGGTGCAGCCTATTTTATAAGGTGGATCATACGCTCTTGGGCGTATGATCCATGGGAGTTTTTAGTTTTCTGAAAGCTTTTCTTTCAAAGCGGCCAGTTCACCGAGGTCACCGAGTGTAGCTTTCTCTACAGCCTGTGCAGGATTGGCAGCTTCGGCAGCAGCTTCTTTCTGAGCCGCTTTGGCTTCGGCCTTACGCTCTGCGTTGGCTTCGCGCTGAGCCGCTTTCTGCTCATCTTCGAATACACGGCTATGAGATACAATGATTCGCTTGGCATCCTTATTGAACTCAATAACCTTGAAAGGCAACTTCTCTTCGAGTACAGCCTGTGAACCATCTTCCTTCACCATATGCTTCGGAGTAGCAAAACCTTCCACACCGTAAGGCAGAGAAACGACAGCACCCTTGTCCATCACCTCGATTACTGTTCCTTCGTGGATAGATCCTACAGTGAATACCGTCTCGAATACATCCCAAGGATTCTCTTCCAGCTGCTTGTGGCCCAAGCTGAGACGACGATTTTCCTTGTCGATCTCGATTACCTGAACTTCAATATCAGCACCTACTTCCGTAAACTCGCTGGGGTGTTTGATCTTCTTCGTCCAAGAGAGGTCGGAAATATGGATAAGGCCGTCTACACCCTCTTCGATCTCAACGAATACACCGAAATTGGTGAAGTTGCGAACACGAGCATGGTGGCGAGAACCTACCGGGAAACGAGTCTCGATATCAGCCCAAGGATCCGGCTTGAGTTGCTTCAGACCGAGCGACATCTTGCGCTCTTCTCGATCGAGTGTCAGGATCACAGCCTCCACTTCGTCGCCTACATGCAGGAAGTCCTGAGCAGAACGCAAGTGCTGCGTCCATGACATTTCACTCACGTGGATAAGACCTTCAACTCCCTGTGCAATCTCAACGAAAGCACCGTAATCGGCCATCACCACTACTTTACCTTTCACCTTGTCGCCCACCTTGAGTTCGCTATCGAGAGCATCCCATGGATGAGGCATCAGCTGCTTCAGACCGAGGGCGATACGCTTGCGATCTTCATCGAAGTCGAGGATAACGACATTGATCTTCTGATCCAGCTGTACGATTTCTTCCGGATGAGCCACACGACCCCAAGAAAGGTCCGTGATGTGGATAAGACCATCCACACCGCCGAGGTCGATAAACACACCGTAAGAAGTGATATTCTTGACGATACCTTCGAGTACCTGTCCTTTTTCGAGCTTGCCGATGATTTCTTTCTTCTGTTGTTCGAGCTCTGCTTCGATAAGCACCTTGTGAGAAACGACTACGTTCTTGTATTCTTGATTGATCTTCACAATCTTGAATTCCATCGTCTTCTCAACGAATGCATCGTAGTCGCGAATGGGGCGCACGTCGATCTGCGATCCCGGGAGGAAAGCCTCGATGCCGAATACATCGACGATCATACCACCCTTGGTACGACACTTCACATAGCCCTTTACGATTTCGTCTTTTTCGAGAGCCTCGTTCACACGCTCCCAAGAACGTGCTGCACGAGCTTTGCGGTGAGACAAGACGAGCTGACCCTTCTTATCTTCCTGATTCTCGATGTAAACTTCCACTTCCTCACCTACTTTCAGGTCCGGATTGTAGCGGAATTCCGTTGCAGGTACCACACCTTCCGATTTGTACCCTACGTTGATAACCACCTCACGCTTGTTGATAGCAGTTACCGTACCCATCACCACTTCTTTTTCCTTGATGGTGTTGAGGGTTTTGTCATAAGCAGCCTCCTGCTCCTGACGGCTCACGGCAGCTTTGGCGCCACCGGCTTCAAACTCTTCCCAGTTGAAATCCTCTCTGGGCTGAATGTTCTTTAAGTTCTCCATTTGTTTTTAAAAATCGTTTTGTTGCTAATAGATTGGACATTATATGGTCATATCTCTCAAAAGCGCTGCAAATTTACAACAACTTTTCGTTACTCTCCTCATTGAGATCGACATATCTATCATAATCGCACACAGTCGATTAAGAAACTCACCTTATCCGTCTTCTATTTCGAAAACGAAACAGCTCTGCGAATGAAGTTCCAACCGCCACATTCGGAAAGGTATCACCCAATTTTATCCGCTCTTGCTCCCATAAGAAAATCCGACAGAGTATGAGAAATGGCAATCCGATGGTTTTGGCACGAAAATTTTCCGACACTACGCTCCGAAAAACGTGGCTCGAGAAAATTTTCGCTTTGGCGCGGGAAGTAAAAAATTCCCGAACCAAAACGAAAAAATTCCGGTTCCACTTTTTCAGGAAACACGCGTAAGAATCGCAGCGATTGCGGTTCGTAAACCATGAGATGGCAAATGGCATGAGACCGCAAGATGCGGCCTCCTATCCATTTCGCTTCGGAACAGCCGGCATCACCATAAAGCGCGCCCCTTTCATTCGACCCGCTCGCCTGATATCTCGCCTACACAACATTCCATGCGTAAACCGTACCAATCGAATCAATGGATGCAAATCAGAGAAACAGCCACACAGAGTGTTTTTGCCCTCTCTCTGGAGATAGCCCCTACTCCGCTATTATATATAGCATGCTTGAGAATGGGCGAAGGAAGGGATATCTTGTCCAAGAAAAATACAGCCCCATACCATATTATATACTATTTTTGCGGAGAAATTGGGGTGTTTCGGCCTTTTACAAAAGAATGACAGGCCATTACTCTCTGAATCCGATCCGCCGATGATCAAATCCACCGCCGGCCGGCAGAGGGGCTTCAGTCTCCGATTCTATCTCTGAGATACAGCAAAAAGAATGTCACAAAAGAACAAGAAGCGGTCTTCGGCCTTTTTCCATTCGAGGTTTTTGGCCATTATGAGTATTGCTGTTGTGCTCTTCCTTTTGGGGGCCATCGGCATTATCGAGTTTATCGGCAGAGGAATAGGCAATTCCGTGAGGGAAGACCTCTCCTTCAATCTGCTATTATCCTCCGACATGGATGAAACACAGATACAAGAGCTACAACGACAGATAGTGGCCACACCCTTCGTCAAAGATGTCAGCTATATCTCTGCCGATCAAGCCCTCGAGGAGATGAAAAAAGAACTGGGCGAAGACGATCCGGCTAAGATGCTCGGCTATAATCCCCTACAGGGGGAAATGTGCGTTCACCTCAAGGCCCAATACACCCATCCGGACAGTCTGAAAGTGATCGACTCAGCCATTCGGACATGGGATGGAGTGGACAATCTGCAATACAGGGCAGATATGTTCGACATAGTACACCGCAATACACGCCGCATCGGTCTCGTACTACTCATCCTGGCAGCCTTGCTCCTTCTGATCAGCTATATACAGATCAATAATACCACCCGCTTGCTCATCTATTCGAAGCGATTCAGCATCCGTACCATGACGCTGGTGGGTGCCACACCTCGCTTTATCCGCAAGCCCTTCGTCCGCTACAGCATGCTCAATGGACTCGTGGCCGCTTTGCTTGCCATCGTGCTCCTGGGCATAGCCCTATACGCAACTGATGAATATGCTTTCAACAAGAGTTTGCGCCCCTACCTCACAGTGGAAAACCTCCTGATCATAGCCGGAGGCATGCTGCTTGTGGGCATACTGATATCTGCTTTTTCGGCACGTGCTGCAACGAACAAATACATCCGTATGGATGGGGGCAAGATGCACCTCGTATAGGGGGCAGGGAATATTGACAAACCAACTAAGACAATCAAACAGCATACTATGCTTTTCGGGAAAAAGAACTTTATCTTGATGGGGGTATCCGCTATCCTCATTATTCTGGGCTTCATATTGATGTCAGGGGGAGGGTCAGCCGGCCAAGTAAGCTTCAATCCGGATATTTTCAGTGCCAAGCGGATACAGATAGCCCCGTGGGTGAGCATGGCCGGCTTCGTCCTGATGGTATATGCCATCATGGTATCGCCGGAGAAAAAAGACAACCGCAAGTAACCCTCCTAAAGCGGACTCTTCTGACGATCAGGCTGCGACTGCACATCGCGGTCAAGTAATTTAATACCTGTTCCGACGAAGAAGTCGCCATCTTCCCGCAAGACAATATGACCATACTACAAGCCATCGTTTTAGCCATCGTAGAGGGCCTGACCGAGTTTCT
Organism: Porphyromonas gulae DSM 15663; assembly: GCF_000378065.1. Taxonomy (GTDB): domain Bacteria; phylum Bacteroidota; class Bacteroidia; order Bacteroidales; family Porphyromonadaceae; genus Porphyromonas; species Porphyromonas gulae. The sequence continues at coordinate 118,995 of NZ_KB899148.1, forward strand.
TCCGGTGTCTTCCACCGGACATATGATTATCGCCGAAGGTATAATGGGCATAGAGAGCACTTCCTTTGTCAAAGCCTTCACTGTGATGATACAGTTCGGAGCCATCCTATCCGTTCTGATACTATACCGGAAGCGTTTTTTCTGTTTTCCCGTGGCACCACGAGCCTTAGGCCAAGGCAAAGGGGTGGAATTTCTGAGCCGGTTCGATCTCTATTGGAAGCTACTGATCGCACTCGTTCCGGCCGTTATCCTGGGATTCCTGTTCGAGGACTGGGTGGATAGGATGCTGGGCAGTGTCTGGGTAGTGGCCGTCGTGCTATTCCTCGGTGGCATCTTCATGCTATTCGTCGATAAGCTGTTTGCCTCATCGGACCGGGAACTGGTCACATACCCCAAAGCATTAGTCATAGGGCTATTCCAATGTCTGGCCATATTCCTGCCCGGGCTCTCACGCTCGATGGCTACCATAGTCGGCGGCCAACAGCAAAAGCTAAGCCGCAAGGCAGCTGCGGAGTTTTCCTTCTTTCTGGCAGTACCTACGATGCTCGGTGCCACCCTGCTCAAGGCTTACAAGCTCTACAAGGAGGGCGGGATAGAGATTTTCAGAGAGCACATGACCGTGCTCCTCGTAGGCAATATCGTGGCCTTTATCGTAGCACTGGCTGCGATCAAGTTCTTCATCGGATTCCTCACCCGATATGGGTTCAAGGCATTCGGCTATTATCGTATCTTGGTTGGTGGTCTGCTTATCGTACTGATGCTCTCAGGGGTATCCTTAGCTGTCTGAATCGGAAAAATGAAACAAATAGATCGTCCGCTCCACCTGCGCGAGGGCGAAGTACTCTACTTCGACAAACCTCTGACATGGACTTCGTTCGACTTGGTCAATAAATTCCGCTATCGGGCTTGTCGTCGGATGGGGATCAAGAAGCTGCGCGTAGGGCATGCAGGCACATTGGATCCGCTGGCAACAGGCGTGATGATCCTGTGTACAGGGCGTGCCACGAAGCAAATCGATGTACTGCAGGCCGGCACGAAAGAGTACATTGCCACTATCAGACTGGGAGCCACGACACCGAGCTTCGACAAGGAAACCGAGCCGGACGCCTTCTTCCCGTACGAACATATCACGCACCAATCGGTTCTGGACATACTACCTCGATTCACGGGAACGATAGAACAAGTGCCTCCCGTGTTCTCGGCCGTTCGCGTGAACGGGAAACGTGCATACGATTTGGCACGTAAGGGGAAAGAGGTGGAGCTGAAAACCCGCACCTTGCAGATCGACGAGATCGAACTGCTGGAGTACGACCTCCCCCTGATCACGCTACGCATCGTATGCACCAAAGGCACTTACATACGTGCCTTGGCCCGCGACATAGCCGAAGCCCTCGGATCAGGGGGACATTTGGAGGCATTGCGCAGGACAAGAGTAGGCGATGCACGAATCGAAGACTGTCTTTCGACGGATGAGCTGGAACAATGGTTCGATCGTCTCGGTTTTGCTTATGAACCGGAGTTCGAACAAAAAGAGGCCGATCCATCCTCCATACCTGCAAGCAAAAAATAACTAACGGCAACATATATCGCTATGAAATTATCCAAGTTCAAATTCAATCTTCCGGACGAACTGATCGCGTTAGAGCCGACCAAGTTCCGCGACGAATCGCGGATGATGGTCGTACATCGTCGTACAGGGGAAATCGAACATCGCGTTTTCAAGGACATTCTGGAGTATTTCGACAAGGGTGATACCTTCGTCTTCAACAATACCCGTGTTTTTCCTGCCCGTCTCTATGGTAATAAAGAGAAAACCGGTGCTCAGATCGAGGTTTTCCTCCTCCGCGAACTGAATGAACGTCTGAAGCTGTGGGATGTCCTCGTGGATCCTGCCCGCAAAATACGTATAGGCAATAAGCTCTACTTCGGCAACGACGAAGAGCTGGTGGCAGAGGTAATAGACAATACGACCTCCCGAGGACGTACGCTGCGCTTCCTGTACGATGGCTCACATGAGGAGTTCAAGGAACTGCTTTTCCAATTGGGACAGACTCCTCTACCGAAGTACATCGATCGGGAAGTAAACGAGGAGGATCCGGAGAGGTATCAAAGCATATTTGCCGAAGTGGAAGGTGCCGTGGTGGCACCTGCTGCCAGTCTTCATTTCAGCCGCGAGCTGATGAAACGACTGGAGATCAAGGACTGCCGTTTTTCTTACATAACGGTACACCATGCTTTGGGGGCTTATCGCGACATCGATGTAGAAGATCTGACCAAGCACAAAATGGATAGCGAGGAGATGTATATCACGGAAGAGCCGTGCATAAACATCAACCGCTCGTGGGATGAAGAAAAGAAGATCTGCGCCGTAGGGACTTCCGTTCTTCGTGCTTTGGAAACGGCCGTGAGCACGGACGGTCATCTCAAGCCGTTCGAAGGTTGGACCAATCGCTTCATCTTTCCTCCATACGAATTCCATCTGCCCTCTGCTTTGGTTACGAACTTCCATATGCCACTCTCTACCCTACTGATGATGACAGCCGCTTTCGGAGGTCATGAGCTGATTATGAGTGCATACGACCTCGCTGTAAAAGAAAAGTATCGTTTCGGTGCTTATGGCGATGCCATGCTCATTATCGATTGAGTATGGGCATAGTATATCTTTCTTTGGGCAGCAACTTAGGCGATCGACACAGTTTGTTGTCTGCAGCGTTGGATATGCTACAAACGAGGGTGGGCAGACTGCTCACCCTTTCTCGGTTCTATGAAACCGAACCGTGGGGGTTCGAATCGCCTCATCCTTTCCTCAATGCGGTGGTGGCTTTGCGATCGAAGCTCAAACCACAGGACATTCTGCATATCACACAAGCCATCGAAAGGGAATTGGGTCGCACACAAAAAAGCAATGGAGGGATCTATCACGACCGTCCGATCGATATAGACATTCTATTGCATACCACATACCCGAAGGTACAATCGCCCGAACTGGAACTGCCCCACCCGCAAATGTGGCAACGGGACTTTGTACGTATGCCGCTATCGGATGTAGCTCCCTGGCTGCATCCGGACGAGCCGTCTCACGCCCTCTGACTTATTGAAAGAAATGAATGTAAACGACTTCGAGATAATGGCTCCTGTCGGTTCGTACGAATCGCTTATGGCAGCCATCAAAGCAGGAGCTGATTCCGTTTACTTCGGGATTGAAGGACTGAATATGCGCGCCCGATCTGCTAACAACTTCACCACGGAAGATCTGTACAAAATAGCAGAGATCTGCACAGAGAAGGGCGTAAAGAGCTATTTAACGGTGAACACTGTCATATACGATGAGGACATAGTACTCATGCGCTCCATTATCGACGCAGCACAAAAGGCACAGATATCTGCCATCATAGCTTCCGACGTGGCTGCGATGACGTATGCCAACGAGATCGGAGTAGAAGTGCACCTGTCCACTCAGCTCAATATCAGCAATGCGGAGGCCCTGCGCTTTTACTCACACTTTGCCGATGTGGTCGTATTGGCAAGAGAGCTGAATATGGATCAGGTGCGTACGATCCATGAGACCATCATCCGAGACAATATCTGCGGACCTAAAGGCCATCCCGTTCGCATAGAGATGTTCGCTCACGGTGCCCTGTGTATGGCTGTCTCGGGCAAGTGCTATCTAAGTCTGCACGAGCACAACAGCTCGGCCAACAGGGGTGCCTGTGCACAGATCTGCAGAAGGGGCTACACCGTCAAGGACAAGGATAGTGGTCTGGAACTGGACATTGAGAACCAATACATCATGTCGCCGAAAGACCTGAAGACGATTCATTTCATCAATAAGATGATGGATGCCGGGGTACGAGTGTTCAAGATAGAAGGACGGGCACGTGGCCCCGAATACGTCTATACGGTCTGCCGGAGCTACAAGGAAGCGATCGAAGCATACTGCAACGGCACCTATGACAAGGAAGCTATAGATCGGTGGGACGAACAATTAGCTACCGTATTCAACCGAGGTTTTTGGGATGGATACTACCTCGGACAGCGACTCGGCGAATGGACGCATCGATACGGTTCAGGAGCTACCCGCCAGAAAATATATGTAGGCAAAGGGATCAAATACTTCAGCCGTCTCTGTGTGGCAGAATTCGAGATAGAGTCCGGCGAACTGCATGTAGGCGATGAGATTGTGATCACAGGCCCTACGACAGGTGTGATCATCCAAAGGGTAGAAGAGATCCGGTACGAACTGCAAACCGTGCAAAAAGCGACAAAGGGGCAACGCATCTCCATCCCGGTAAAGGAGAAAGTACGGCCATCGGACAAACTATACCGATTCGACAAAAGAGAAGAATAATAAGATGTAGGGAGGAACGTGAATTTTCACTTATCGATCCCGACAAAACCTAACGATATGAAAGAGAATGAATATTTTTTCTCCCTCGACATGAAGGTGAGAGATTATGAATGTGACTTGCAAGGTGTGGTGAATAACAGCAACTATCAGCGCTATATGGAGCACACCCGCCATGAGTTCTGGGAAAGCCTCGGAGACAATTTCGGCCAAATGCACGAGAAAGGGCTCGATGCTTTCGTTTACAAAGTGACGATAACGTTCAAACAGTCCTTGCGCAGTGGCGATCGCTTCCGCAGCTGTCTGACCTGCCACAAGAAAGGCCCCAAGCTCATCTTCTTGCAGGACATTATCAGGGAAGACGGTGTGATGGCGGCCTCTGGGGAAGTAGAAGTGGTAGCTGTACAAGATGGTGTGCTCACCCGTGGAGAGTATTTCGACGTGCTAATGAAAGACATCTTGTCCCAAACAGCCAAGTAGCAAACACGGAGCAAAGAGGAAGCCTACGAGTCACGACAGACAGAGGCTTCCTCTTCTTGCTTATAATCAGGATCAAGCCCTATGCTCATACTCCTTTCATGTGCCAAGACGATCGGTATGCCGAAACGTATACCATCGCATTTGACAAGTACTTCGCCGATCTTCCGGGAACAGAGTACGAAGATTGCTTTGGCCGCATCTTCCTGCGACATAGAAGAATTGTGCGGACTGCTCCGCATCAATAGAAAGCTGGCAGAAGAGAATCATCGACGCTGGCAGCACTTCTTCGATGAAGATTCGCCCAATGCTCCCGCGGCATTGGCTTATACGGGTATGGTTTTCAAGAAGCTTGCTCCCGCCAATTTCAGTGCTGACGATTGGCTTTATGCCTCCGAACAACTTCTTATCACCTCATTCCTCTATGGTCTTTTGCGACCGAGCGACATGATTCGTCCATACAGAATGGAGGGATTTGCGCATCTGGGAGCACCCGTTGAAGACGAGGTGTTCAACTTCTGGCGACCGCATCTAACAGATTTTCTGATCGAAAAGGTACGTGAAAAGGGCGGTGAGCTGTGTTTTCTGGCAAGCGAAGAAATGAAAATGCTATTCGACTGGAAACGGGTAGAACAAGCCGTACGGGTAGTGACACCCCTCTTCAAGGTACCACAGCCCGATGGAGGTCTCAAACAAATCGTGATCTATACCAAAATGGCACGCGGATTGATGACAGCCCACCTCCTCACCCGCCGATGCCGCCATGTGGAAGAGATGCAGCTCTTTTCGCCCGAAGGTTTTGTCTTCCGACCGGAGCTTTCGGACGAGAGCAACTATCTTTTTATAATGGAATAAGTAGGCTTTTACAGACAAGATCCGAACCTTTTTCCGTTCACAATGTTCTAATAGTGATTGAAGAGTTTCGGAGTCGGTCCTGCGCTACTCCGATACCAATTATTAAAAGACTTAATTACAATAAAAATCAGACGTTATGACTCACGAACTTGTTTCCCTGCCTTATGCGGTCGATGCACTGGCTCCTGTTATCAGCAAAGAAACAGTAGAATTTCACCACGGTAAGCACTTGAAGACTTACGTGGACAACCTCAATAAGCTCATTATCGGCACGGAATTTGAAAACGCAGACTTGAATACTATCGTACAAAAGAGCGAAGGCGGTATCTTCAACAACGCCGGCCAAACCCTCAACCACAATCTCTACTTCACACAGTTCCGTCCGGGCAAGGGAGGAGTACCGAAAGGCAAATTGGGAGAAGCTATCGATAAGCAATTCGGTTCGTTCGAAAAGTTCAAAGAAGAGTTCAATACGGCCGGTACTACTCTCTTCGGTTCAGGCTGGGTATGGCTTGCATCCGATGCCAATGGCAAACTCTCTATCGAAAAGGAGCCGAACGCAGGCAACCCCGTGCGCAAGGGATTGAATCCGTTGCTCGGATTCGATGTGTGGGAGCATGCATACTACTTGACTTACCAGAATCGTCGTGCAGACCACCTCAAAGATTTGTGGAGCATCGTTGACTGGGATATAGTAGAAGCTCGCTACTAAAAGACTAATAGGTGTGCTTCGCGCCACCACATAAGGAAGCCTCTGCCAAGCACCATTCGGGTACTTCGCAAGAGGCTTTTTCTTTTGTTTTTGAATCTCGTTCAGGATGGTTAGTAAGGGTTTTACTCTTGATTCAAGAACGAAAATGTTACGCTTGGCAATCTCAGGCTTGATAAGCCGAAACTTATCTTGGATTAGTTCTGTGATCTCATTCTGTCCGAAAGAGATTTCCTCTGTATCAAGAGAAAAGCCTATCGAAACAAATACATACCTTTGAAATGTTTTTGAAGTATGGCCACAGCGAAATACGGCCATAGCATAATGCATACAGCATAGTAAGAAAATGATAATTCAGAAAAAGAATAATACGCCCGTTTGGAAGGAAATATTCACATGTGTAGAACTTCCCGAAAGGCTCGGCAAAGCGGAGGAGTTGGCCTATAATCTTTGGTGGTCATGGAATCCGCGTGCTACGAGCCTATTTGAGCGTATGGATCCGGATCTTTGGTTCGAAACGGACGGCAATCCGATCAAATTGCTTCGTTCTCTTTCGCTCAACCGTATCGATGCTCTCCTCAACGATACTGATTGGCTACAAGAGCTTGAAGATGTCTATAGTGCCTGGCAGAGGTATATGGCGTCACCGTCAGACACCGATCGACCAAGCATAGCTTATTTCAGCATGGAATACGGTCTTAGCCACGTATTGAAGATTTATTCCGGTGGACTGGGTGTATTGGCAGGAGATTACCTCAAAGAGGCAAGTGATAGCAACGTACCGCTTACAGCAGTAGGTTTTCTCTATCGATACGGTTATTTCGACCAAAGGATCAGCGCAGATGGTCAGCAACTGGCCACCTATGACGCTCAGGACTTTCGTCTCCTGCCGATACGACCGGCAAAGAATGAGAGTGGGCATCAGATCGTACTGGAAGTGCCTTTCTCCGATCATACGGTCTATTGTCATGTATGGCAGGTGAAAGTGGGACGGATAGATCTTTTTCTGATGGATACCGATCTGGACAAGAACAGCGAAGCCGACCGTCAGATCACTCACAACCTCTACGGAGGAGACTGGGAGAATCGCATGAAGCAGGAATATCTGCTCGGCATCGGTGGCATCCTCCTGCTACAGCGTCTGGGTATCAACAAAGAAATCTTCCACATGAATGAAGGCCATGCGGCACTGATCAGTGCCCAACGTCTGGCCGACTATGTGGAACAAAAGGGATTGAGTTTCGACGTTGCGCTGGAAGTAGTCCGTTCCTCTTCGCTATATACGGTTCACACCCCTGTACCGGCGGGTCACGACTACTTCGATGAAGAACTCTTGGGGCGTTACATGGGACATTTTCCTCGCCGCCTTGGAATCAGCTGGCAAGAGTTTATCGATATGGGACGAACAACACCGGGATCGAACGAGAAGTTTTCGATGAGTGTATTCGCCCTCAACACTTGTCAGGAAGCCAATGGAGTGAGCTATCTGCACGGAGTTGTTTCTCGCAGGATGTTTGCTCCCGTATGGCCAGGATTCTTTGCCGAAGAGCTACATGTGGGGCACGTGACCAACGGTGTACACCTTCCGACTTGGGCTTCTCCTGAGAGCCAAAATTTCTATGAACAGCACCTTGGCACCGATTTTCTCAGCCATCAGTCTGAAGAGTCTGCATGGGAAGCAATAGAACAAATCCCTTCCGAAGAAATATGGGATCTGCGCTCGAAGCTCAAGGACAATCTACTGCACCACATAGCGCATGATTATCGCAAACGATGGCTGCGACACAACGAGGATCCGATATGTTTCCCGGATGGATTGGACAATATTGAACCCAATACGCTCCTTATCGGTTTTGCACGCAGATTTGCAACCTATAAACGAGCGCACCTGCTCTTTACGGATTTAGAGCGACTATCGCGTCTGGTCAATAACCCCGAACGTCCCGTACGTTTTCTCTACGCGGGCAAAGCACACCCGGCTGACGGGGGTGGCCAAGGACTTATTAAACATATTACGGAGATCAGCCGTCGTCCAGAATTCCAAGGCAAAATCATTTTCTTGGAAAACTACGACATGCATCTGGCGTCCAAACTAATTGCCGGGGTCGATGTATGGCTCAACACCCCTACCCGACCACTCGAAGCATCAGGAACATCCGGACAAAAAGCCGAAATGAATGGTGTACTGAACTTCTCCGTACAAGACGGCTGGTGGTACGAGGGCTATAGACCGAATGCCGGCTGGGCACTGACTGACAAGTCTACTTATCGCGACCAGCAAATGCAGGATAAGCTCGATGCTCTTTCCATATATGACATTCTGGAACGAGAGATCATTCCTCTCTACTATGACAAGGAAGAGAAAAGCTACTCTGAAGGCTGGATACGGTACATACGTCGATCCATGATGTACATAGCACCACACTTTACGATGAGGAGAATGCTGGATGACTATTATGACAAGTTCTACAGACCACTTGCCCAACGTCATCGTTCGGTCAGTGCTTCTTCTTTTGCTTTGGCTTCGGAGATCGCCAATTGGAAGCAACAGACCGCAGCGCATTGGGATGAGATGCGAGTGGTACGAGTTGCCGCTTCCGGCTTCGGCCTTTGCTTCGAAGACAATCATACTACACAAACCCTTGAGGTGGAAATAGAAAAGGGCAACTTATCCACTGAGCTTAACGTTGAGCTGATTGTAACTTCCGATGACAATCAGGGAGGAGTCTCTTTAGTCCAAAATATTCCTCTCCAACTTTCCGAGCAATCGGCTGACAACAGATGGCAGAAGTATGTGATAAGTTGCAACTTGAAGAACCCCGGCCTGCATCGCGTAGCAATACGCATAACTCCCCATTCGGCACTTTTGCCCCATAAAATGGATTTTGCCTATGTCAGATGGGCAAGCATTTCATGAACCACTAAACATTTTGTCTCATCCTAATAGAATAAGGTATGTCTAATACGTATCGCAGATTTTGTATGATAGTAAGTATGGCAGCATTGTTCGGCTCCATCAGTTCGCTTGCAGCTTCGTGTAGTCAACGACCGAATAAGATACAGCAGTCTGTGGACAGCATTGCTCCAAGTGCATCGGCAGAAGAACCGGAGCTTGCTTTCCCATTACCGGATATACCGGTTTCAATAACAAGTCCGCAGGAACGGGCATCGTACTTCGTAAAGCATTATTGGGATGAATTCAACTTCACGGATTCAGCTTATCTCCGGAAGCCTCAAAATATGGAAATCAGTATCGCCAACTTTCTCGGTGTGGCTATCGCTCTTCCTGTTCATGAGGTAAAATCATCGATTATCTATCCGTTGGAGAAATCCTCCGGAGCATTGCTGGAGCTATTCATGAGATTTTATAAAAAGTACCTATACGAGCCTAACTCTCCTATGCTCAATGAGGAGTATTATATTCCGGCAGTAGCTTTTTTGATGAAGTCGCCCAAAATATCCTACGCAGAACGAATACGTCTGAAAGAGCGATACGAGCTGATGCTGCGCAACCGGGTTGGCACAAAGGCGGAGGATTTCATTTACGAGCAAAGCAACGGCAGCCTGCATCGACTCAGTAACAGATTTACGCCCAACACCATACTTGTCTTTTACGAACCAGGATGCCATACTTGTTCCCAACTGATACGCGAACTACATCAGGATGATCAACTACGTAATTTAGTAGAAACCAAACAACTAAGCATTTTATTCATATATCCGGACAACGATAAAAATACATGGCTTTTGGGGCTTTCAGATTTTCCCGCTTTCGTAGAAGTAGGAATCAACAGCGATGGCAGTATAACTAATCAACAGCTGTACGACATCAAAGCCACTCCAACCATCTATCTACTTGGAAATAACGGATATGTAATTCTAAAAGACGCACAAATACTGGTTATAAAAGATTATTTGAAAGAGAAAAAAGAATAGCTTCAGTGTATAAACTAAATAGCATATACAAAGGGAAAAGATACCTGTCAATGAAGTCTATAGACCTTGGCAAACGAGATTTTAAGCAAGGATGCAGCTTCTGTAAAAGAATAATTTCTTTTAGCTTTTTGTCATAATACTCTATTATTAAATAAAGCGTTTTTGCTTCGATCTATAGCATATCAAAGACAAGGCAGAGGCCTTCTGAGTAGCATAATATTTGGTTATTCAAATTTATTAAGCTACATTTGTGTAGCGAATAGGCTATTGGAAACGTATAAAAATACACTTAGAAAAGTAAAACTATGAAGGTAAAGTACTTAATGCTCACATTCGTTGGAGCTATTGCACTGAATGCAAGTGCACAGGAAAATACTGTACCGGCAACGGGTCAGTTACCCGCCAAAAATGTTGCTTTCGCTCGCAACAAAGCAGGCAGCAATTGGTTCGTAACACTGCAGGGCGGTGTTGCAGCGCAGTTCCTCAATGACAACAACAACAAAGATTTTGTAGACCGCTTGGGTGCTGCCGGCTCTATTTCAGTTGGAAAATATCACAACCCATTCTTTGCAACCCGTTTGCAAATTAACGGAGCCCAGGCACACACGTTCCTTGGAAAAAATGCGGAACAAGAATTTAAGACCAATTTTGGCGCAGCTCACTTTGACTTCATGTTCGATGTGGTTAATTACTTTGCGCCATATCGCGAAAATCGTTTCTTCCATTTAATTCCATGGGTAGGTGTTGGCTACCAGCATAAATTCATTGGCAGCAAATGGAGTAAAGACAATGTCGAGTCTCTGACTGCCAACATGGGTGTTATGATGGCTTTCAGATTAGGAAAACGTGTAGACTTTGTGATCGAAGCACAAGCAGCACACTCCAACCTCAACTTAAGCCGTGCTTTCAATGCCAAGCCGACTCCTATTTTCCAGGATCAGGAAGGACGTTATTACAATGGACTCCAAGGAATGGCGACAGCAGGTCTTAACTTCCGCTTGGGTGCTGTAGGCTTCAATGCCATCGAGCCCATGGACTACGCGCTTATCAACGATCTGAATGGTCAGATTAATCGCCTGCGCAGAGAAGTCGAAGAACTCTCCAAGCGTCCTGTATCATGTCCCGAATGCCCCGACGTTACACCCGTTACCAAGACAGAAAACAAGCTAACCGAGAAGGCTGTACTCTTCCGTTTCGACAGCTATGTTGTAGACAAAGACCAGCTTATCAATCTGTATGACGTAGCTCAGTTTGTAAAAGAAACCAACGAGCCGATTACTGTTGTAGGCTATGCTGATCCTACGGGTGACACTCAGTACAACGAAAGATTGTCTGAGCGTCGCGCAAAAGCCGTTGTTGATGTTCTGACGGGCAAGTATGGTGTGCCATCCGAACTGATCTCTGTAGAATGGAAGGGCGACACTACGCAACCGTTCAACAAGAAAGCTTGGAATCGCGTTGTAATCGTTCGCTCCAAGTAATTCATCTGAGACTTTTGTTGGATAATAAAAAAATGACATACAGAATTATGAAAGCTAAATCTTTATTATTAGCACTTGCGGGTCTCGCTTGTACGTTTAGTGCAACTGCCCAAGAAGCTACTACACAGAACAAAGCAGGAATGCACACAGCATTCCAACGTGATAAGGCCTCTGACCATTGGTTCATTGACTTAGCAGGAGGTGCCGGCATGGCTCTATCCGGATGGAATAACGATGTAGACATCATGGATCGTCTTAGCATTGTTCCTACATTCGGTATCGGTAAGTGGCATGAACCTTATTTCGCTACTCGCTTGCAATTCACCGGATTTGACATCTACGGATACACCCAAGGCAGCGAAGAGCGTAACCACAACTATTTTGGAAACGCTCACCTTGACTTCATGTTCGACCTGACGAACTATTTCGGAGTATACCGTCCAAACCGTGTTTTCCATATTATCCCTTGGGCGGGTGTGGGATTTGGTTACAAATTCCATAGCGAAAACGCAAATGGTGAAAAAATTGGAACCAAAGACGATATGACTGGAACGGTTAATGTTGGTTTGATGCTGAAATTCCGTCTCTCAAGAGTTGTAGACTTCAACATCGAAGGCCAAGCTTTTGCAGGCAAAATGAACTTCATCGGCACTAAGAGAGGAAAAGCAGACTTCCCGGTAATGGCTACAGCAGGCCTTACGTTCAACATGGGCAAGACAGAGTGGACAGAAATTATTCCTATGGACTATGCTATGGTAAACGACCTGAACAACCAGATCAACTCACTCCGCGCTCAAGTAGAAGAGTTGAGCCGTCGTCCGGTTTCATGCCCCGAATGTCCCGAGCCTACTCAGCCGACAGTTACTCGTGTTATAGTTGACAATGTGGTTTACTTCCGTCTCAACAGCGCGAAGATCGACCGCAACCAAGAAATCAATGTTTACAACACTGCTGAGTACGCAAAGACGAACAATGCTCCGATTAAGGTAGTCGGTTATGCAGACGAAAAGACCGGTACTGCCGCCTATAACATGAAGCTCTCTGAGCGTCGTGCAAAGGCTGTTGCCAAGATGCTTGAAAAGTACGGTGTTTCTGCTGACCGTATTACGATTGAATGGAAGGGATCATCTGAGCAAATCTACGAAGAGAACGCTTGGAACCGTATTGTAGTAATGTCTGCAGCGGAATAATCCAAAATATCCATACAGATTAATAAATGAAGCTGAGGCTGTCTCATCGTTAGACAGCCTCACTTTTTTATAGTCACCTGCTATCGCACATTGGAAGATAGTGAACACATTAATAGGCAACTCTCATACAATAGGCAGGGCAACCGCATCAAAAATCTCGAGAAAATACAAGTTGCTAATTTTCAAATGATTGCATTTCGGAGATTATACTCAAAGATAAAGAATGCACTCAAAACTATGATTGATAATCAGGCACTTACATTTTGATGCGGTTGCCCTGTCTGAGATAAAGTATCTACTCGCGTATTGCAACTTCTTTTTTACCTTTGCTCACCTGTGAGTATGAATGAATCCGAATGAGAGTACCCGATCTCTGTTCCAGACTTTCATGGTTATTACCTGTAATCCTTGTCGGATTGCTCTGTGCTACTTTGGTCGCTGCGGAACGCCCTATGGCCGGAGCAGTCGGGTCGCACCACCGTCGGCATACTACGCTGTCTGATTCTACATTGAAAGACACGGCACTTCTCGCAAAACCTATCCCAGACAGTTCCTTTCGAGATTCCCTTGCTGCCGATTCCACCGGGTTGATGCAGCAGGACAGTGTGTATGACGATGAATTCGAATTGGAAGACATTGTCGAATATGAAGCCACCGACTCCATCGTCTTGCTCGGACAGAATCGTGCCTATCTTTTCGGCAAAAGCTATGTGAGCTATCAAAAGAGCCGTTTGGAGGCTAACTTCATGTATCTCAATACCGACAGCAGTACGGTCTTTACACGCTACGTCCTCGATACAGCCGGTTATCCGATGGCATTTCCGATCTTCAAGGACGGGGAACAGTCGTTCGAAGCCAAGAACTTCACCTACAATTTCCGTACACAGAAAGGGATTATCAGTGGAGTGATCACGCAGCAGGGCGAAGGTTATCTGACCGCCGGTAAGACCAAGAAGATGCCCGACAATATCATGTTTATGCAAGGAGGGCGTTATACGACCTGCGACAATCATGATCATCCTCACTTCTATATCAATCTCTCCAAAGCAAAGGTGCATCCGGAGAAAGACATCGTCACCGGTCCGGTCAATCTGGTTATCGCCGATATGCCACTGCCTATCGGTCTTCCATTCGGCTATTTTCCCTTTTCCAACAAATACTCTTCCGGTATATTGATGCCTACGTATGGGGAGGACAATCGCTATGGATTCTATTTGAGGAACGGCGGATATTATTTTGCTTTCAGCGACTATATCGATTTGGCCTTGCGTGGGGAGATCTTTTCCAAAGGGTCATGGGGCATTTCAGCCCAATCGAAGTATAAGAAGAGATATAAGTACAGCGGTTCGTTCGAAGCCAATTATCTGGTATCCAAGTCCGGCGACAAATATATCCCCGGAGACTACAGCAAGACCACCAGCCTGAATGTCCGATGGACGCACAGTCAGGATCCGAAGGCCAATCCTTTGCAAACGTTGTCGGCCAATGTGAATTTTGCCACCGGCAGCTATTTCCAGAATTCACTGAACACCACCTACGATGTCAATGCCCGTACTGCTACGACACGGAGTTCGGCCGTGAGCTATTCGCGCAAGTTTCCGGGTACTCCCTTTTCTATTACAGGTAGCATGGATATCAGCCAGAACATGCGCGATACGACGGTGAGCCTTACCTTGCCGAACCTCTCGATCAATATGTCCACGCGCTATCCTTTCAAGCGGAAGACCCGTGTGGGACCGGAGCGTTGGTATGAAAAGTTGAGTGTGGGCTATTCCGGTCAGCTTCGCAATAGTATTCTGACGCATGAGAAGAATTTGCTCCAAAGCGATCTCGTGCGTGACTGGAAGAATGGCATGCGTCACTCCGTACCTGTCAGTCTGACTGTTCCTTTGTTGGATTATATCAATCTGACCATGGGCGTTAACTACAATGAATGGTGGTACACGAAAGGTATCCGGAAGTCGTGGAACGAGGATAAGAAGGCTTTTTTACCTTCGGACACGACCTATAAATTCCGCAGGCTATACGATTACAGCCTATCGGCAGGCTTATCTACCACACTGTACGGTATGTTCAAACCCTGGAAACCATTCTCCTTTGGAGGCAATCTGATTATGATCCGCCATCGCTTCACGCCTACTGTCAGCTTCTCCTATATGCCCGATTTCACCAAGCGCCGATATGGTTTTTGGGAGCATATCGAGCACACTGATCAGAGCGGAAAGCTGCATACGCTGCTCTATTCGCCCTATTCCGAACAGATATTCGGTGCACCCTCTATGGGCAATGCAGGATCGGTCAATTTCTCTTTTGACAATAACTTAGAGGCCAAGATCAAGTCCAAATCGGATTCGACAGGGATCAAGAAGATCAGCCTGATAGATCAGTTCACATGGTCTACATCCTATAATATGTTTGCCGATTCGATCCGATGGAACAATATCTCGGCTTCGCTGGCCCTTCGCTTCTCGAAGAGTTTTACGTTGCGTTTGTCCGGTCTATTCGACCCCTATGTGACGAAATATTATGAGGGAGAAGATGGAAAGATCATTCCCTATAAGAGCAACGATCTGCGCATTTTTAACGGTAAGGGATTGGCACGCCTGATCAGTACGGGTACTTCTTTCAGCTATACGCTTAACAAAGAATCGCTCAGCGGGTTGCTGGCTCTTTTCAGTGTCAAAAGGGAACGGAAAGACGAAAAGAAGAGCGCGGAGGCTACCCCTCCTCCTCCTGACGGAAACGATGCTGAAGGGATCCTTAAAGGAAGAAGTCCGCAGGGCGAAAGCGGAGGCTCGCTCCTCGAACGCAATCGTGAGGGTGGAACAGTCGATCAGGATGGTTACTTCACGTATTCAATCCCGTGGAGTCTGTCATTCGACTATAGCTGGACTATAGCTACGGACTATAACAGGTACAATGTCGATAAGATGGAGTATTACTATCGGGTAACGCAGAACCTGAGTTTCCGCGGCAATATCCAACCTACGCCGAATTGGAGTTTCGGATTCAATGCGAACTACAATTTCGACTTGAAGAAAATAACATCGCTCACCTGTAATATCACTCGTGATATGCACTGCTGGGCTATCTCTGCCAGTTTCATTCCCATAGGAGCATACAAGTCCTACAATTTCGTCATATCGGTGAAGAGTTCGCTCCTGCAAGATCTGAAGTACCAGCAGAGCAATCGCCCTATAACGAATACATGGTATTGAACATAGTAGACAAGAACATTCCACATCATCCACAATATGAATAGCTTTAGAGAAAGAAATTATCAGTTTGCTCCACCCGTAACGCAGAACCTGATCATCATCAATGCGATATTCTGGTTTGCTACTTATGTCCTCGGCGGACGATTCAATATCGATCTGAACGATACTTTGGGACTGCATTATTTCCAGGCAGGTAGTTTCAATCCTGTGCAGTTCGTTTCTTATATGTTCTTACACGCCGGCTTCTCGCATCTCTTCTTCAATATGTTTTCGCTCTGGATGTTCGGGCGGCTGATAGAGCAGTTCTGGGGGACGAAGCGTTTCCTCATCTTCTATGTCATTTGTGGCCTTACGGCAGCATTGGCACAGCAGATCGTATGGGCAGTGGATCTGATGCCCATTGTGAATAGCCCGGCCGAATTCGTTCGCTTCCCGGATGGTGCGGAGATGCTCAAGAGTGCTTTCCTCAATTTACCCACGACGGTCGGTGCCTCCGGAGCAGTATTCGGATTGCTCCTGGCTTTCGGAATGCTCTTCCCCAATAGCGAGATCTATCTTTTCTTTATCCCTATTCCCATCAAAGCGAAGTGGTTCGTTATTGTATATGGACTTATAGAACTGTTTCTCGGTGTTGCACCGATGGCAGGCGGTAGCAATATCGCTCACTTTGCTCATCTGGGTGGGATGATAGGAGGTATTATTCTTATTTTCCTCTGGCGCAAGAAAGGAGAGATCGATGGGCCTTACAATTAGAGAATTGAGCCGACGCCTGAGGCTGGCAGACATGAATACTCGTCTGATGGTATTCACTGTTTTGATCTCTTTATTGGTTTGGCTTTCGCATGCCTTTTTGTCTCTTTTGGGGGCCGATCCGTATATCGTAGAACGGTGGCTTTGGTTGGCCCCCGATTTATATACCTTTTCGAGACATCCGTGGACGATATTCACGTATATGTGGCTGCACTCGGATCTATGGCATCTTTTCTTCAATATGCTGTGGCTTTACTGGTTCGGACAGCTTTTCCTGCGCTATCAGAATCCCAGGAGGCTGATCAGCGTCTATCTACTTGGCGGATTGGCGGGAGGATTGCTCTACGTATTGACAGTCTTAGTCGCCGATGCCTTTTCATTAGGCTTGTCTCATTTTCCTCTGATCGGAGCTTCTGCCAGCGTGATGGCCATTGTTTTCGGAATAGCTTTTTATGCTCGTTGGGAGCGAGTGAGTCTGTTATTCATCGGTCGGATCAGGCTGACGACATTGGCTCTCATCCTTTTCGGACTGGATGTGTTGCTATTAACGGGAGATAACTTCGGTGGCCACGTGGCACATATCGGGGGAGCAGGCTTCGGTGTATGGTTTGCCCTTTCATTGGCCGGGGGCAAAGACATTACAGTTTGGTTTCAGCGACTGCTCGACCGCTTGGCCGATTTTTTCAGTTCGTTCTTTGGCCCTCAAAAGAAATTTGCAAAGCCTCGCTTTCGGGTAAGAAGAACGCCCCATCCGGCATCTCCGAAAAACGATGCAAACCCAAAGGCTGAAGAAACAAAAGAAGCGGAGTCTTCCATAGATCAGATCCTGGATAAGATTCGCATATCAGGATATGCATCATTGACGGCCGAAGAGAAACGCCGTCTCTTTGACCAAAGCAAGCGTTTGTAAGTCGTCTGCATGAGATGAGTGAAAAAAAGAAGAAGAAAGTAAGGGGCAAGATCGGAACGTTGCTCCATTCCGTTTCGGTGATTATCAATCTGGGGATTACACTTTGCTATCTCTTGGCAGCTCTGTCGCCGCTTATCTCACCGGCCACGATCACGATACCGGCCTTCTTCGGTTTAGCTTTCCCAGTCTTCCTTGCTGCTCAGGTCGGGATGGTTGTATACTGGGTTCTGCGAGGCAAGATTGTTTGGTTTATAGGCAATGCCCTTTTGTTGCTTTGCACATGGGGCAACATCGACACCTATATACCGCTGCATCGAAAGGTAAAAGAATCCTCGATCCCAGAGTCACGTATCAAGGTGATGACTTATAATGTCAAGGGATTTGACTTTCGTGCTCACAATTCCGAGAATCCTAATCCTATCCTCAAATATATCAAAGGCAGCGGGGCTGACATCGTATGCTTGCAGGAGGCGGTACTCAGTCGGAAAAGTAATTCTCGGTATGTAGGCCTGCGTACTTTCAAGAAGTATCTTCCCGAATATCGCTACATGGAGCTGTCTCATGCCCGAGAAGATGGAAAAGGCAGTGGCCTTATGCTTCTATCCAAGTATCCCATTCTCGATGTGCGCCGCATCCCGTACGAATCCGCATTCAATGGCTCTGTAGCCTACACAGTTGATATACAAGGAAAAAAAGTCCTTGTCGTGAATAACCATTTGGAAAGTTTTCGACTGACGATGGCCGATGGGGTGGAATATCTGAAAATGGTACGAGAAGGAGAGGCCACAGCTCTCAGTCGGATGATGACGGCCAAGATGGGGCCAGCTTATGCGCTTCGTTCCGCCCAAGCTGATTCGGTAAGCAGTTATATCCGTCGCTCGGAGGCTGAACACGTGGTCGTATGCGGCGACTTTAATGATACTCCCATATCCTACACGCGCCACAAAATAGCATCGGGGCTGAAAGATGCATATTCCGATACAGGGCGCGGTCCGGGGTTTACTTTTAATCAGGGAGCTTTCAAAGTTCGTATTGATCATATCCTTTATTCTTCCGGCTTTCTTGCATACAATTGCACGGTAGACAAATCTATCCACGCTTCGGATCACTTTCCCGTTTGGTGTTATTTGGTCTTCAGATAGTTGTCATTCGTCCAAATCCGTCATTAGAAAAATGGCATATCCGAGATTCAGCGTGATGGAGGCGTGATGGGGATATGAAGAAAGCTACCGCCATTTCGTATATTTGAATGTACGACCAACAAATCTACGGAGATGAACAATAGCTTTCTATGATCATGCGTCGGGACTTTACTCCCTCAAGTGCAATGGAGTTCAATACGAAGGTAACACGATTATCTTACATAGTTGTCCCTTAAAAAGCCCGAACAGGGCAACCGAATCAAATCTTTAGTAGCTTTTTGAGATAGTCTATATTCAGAGCGGCTTTGAACAACCTCTTCCGTAAGGATAGTTTGTCTTTGTGCCCGGATACAATGGCTAAAGCAA
>NZ_KB899149.1 GCF_000378065.1 Porphyromonas gulae DSM 15663
CCCCCCGACCCGCTTGTCGGAAAAACCCCTTCATCCTCGGTCAATCGGTCATCGATCGCTTTTGCGGTCACAAAAGTACTCCTTTTTTCTTTACAACCAAATCTTTCAAAATCTTTTTTCCTCGAAAATGCCCACAAAACATGCGGAAAAGGAAAGACATCGCCCATGAGAAAAACCGAAAATACAGGCATATATATAATACGGTTCGCGCGCGTAAGAGAGAAAAAGGACTGAAAGAGGAGGAAAATGAGAAGAAGAAAATTTTCTCTGCAAAAAGACTTTTCAGCCGGAAATGTTGGCGGCTGGTCGGGAATAAAGGGCACACCGGGGGAGAGAAGGGTGTCGAAAAAAACAGAGGTTATCAATCGCACAAGCCGAAAATCGAGCCGTAAATCACCCAAATCTCAAACCAAAATCCACCAAAAATGGCGCGAGAATATTTTCGGTCCGGTGCGAGATTTTTTCAACTCCCGCACCAAAACAAAATTTTTCTCAGACCACGTTTTACAGCCCCAAATACACCGAATTTTTCAAACCAAAATGGATATGACAGAGTCTTTGGGAGAAATGAAAGCAGAGTACTCGGATGGTACAAAGCGGCACAAGACGAACATAAAACAAACACTCCCCAAGAAAAACGCTAAATTTGTGGGCTTACATATAATAATCGCGTTTGAGACCTGACCCATGAGTCTCTGAAGCACATATATAACTAAGGAGTAACAAAGATGAATATCTCATACAAATGGCTCTTGGAGTACCTGCCTTGCACTCTCTCTCCGCGGGAGATAGCCGATACGCTCACCTCTATCGGACTGGAGACCGGCGGTGTAGAAGAGATCGAAACGATTCGGGGTGGTTTGCGAGGTTTGGTGATCGGCCATGTTCTGACTTGTGAGGAGCACCCGAATTCGGATCATTTGCATATCACCACGGTAGATGTGGGGGCGGATGCCACTTTGCAAATTGTCTGCGGTGCGCCCAATGTAGCCGCAGGACAAAAGGTGGTAGTGGCAACGGTGGGCACCACGCTCTATCATGGAGAAGAAGAGTTTGCCATCAAGAAGTCCAAGATTCGGGGTGTGGAGAGCTTCGGAATGATATGCTCCGAAGTGGAAATCGGTGTAGGCTCGTCGAATGACGGGATTATCGTCCTGCCGAACGATGCATCCGTGGGGATGCCTGCCGCCGAGTACTATCATGTAGAAAGTGATTACTGCATAGAAGTGGACATTACGCCCAACCGCGTAGATGCCACTTCGCACTATGGCGTGGCACGCGACTTGGCGGCCAGCCTGAAACGGAATGGCATACCTGCAGAACTCAAACTGCCGGAGGTAAATCTGCCGACAGACATCATCGACAGTCGAATAGACGTGAAAGTAGCAGATGCCACAGCTTGCCCACGCTATCAGGGATTGGTGATCAGAGATATTACGGTAGGAGAAAGCCCCGAATGGCTGCGCAACAGATTGCTGGCGATCGGCCTGCGTCCGATCAATAACATCGTAGACATTACGAATTACGTCCTTCATGAGTTTGGCCAACCTCTTCATGCTTTTGATATGGCTTTCATCAAAGGAGATCGAGTTCATGTGCAGACAGTGGCCGAAGGCACTCCGTTCGTCACACTGGATGGAGTGGAGCGTAAGCTGACGGCCGAGGATCTGATGATATGCGATTCGAACGGCGATCCCATGTGTGTGGCAGGCGTTTTCGGCGGTCTTCACTCCGGTGTAACGGAAAAGACGAAGGACATATTCCTCGAGAGTGCCAATTTCAACCCGACGATGGTACGCCGTACGGCTCGTCGCTTGGGTCTCAATACGGACAGTTCTTTCCGCTTCGAGCGCGGACTGGATCCGGAGCGCACGGATTGGGCATTGCGTCGTGCTGCTTCGCTTATATTGGAGATTACAGGAGGCCGTCTCGGTGGGATGACAGATGTCTATCCCAATCCTCTGAAACCGCACCAAATCTGTTTGTCTTTCGAGAAAGTGAACAGCGTGATAGGCAGAACGATAGAGCCTGAGACGGTACGGAGCATCCTCGACAGTCTTGAGATTCGCATCAGCAAAGAAGAAGACGGGGTAATGACGTTGGAAGTACCACGCTATCGTACGGATGTGACCCGGGATGTGGATGTGATCGAAGAGATCATGCGCATCTATGGCTACAACCAAGTGGAGCTGACGGGCTATATCCGTGCCAGCTTGGGACACGAGACAGAAACGGATCGTCGCTACAAATGGCAGACAGTCGTATCCGAACAATTGGTCGGAGCCGGTTTCAATGAGATACTCAACAATTCGCTTACGGCCGGTTCTTATTACGAAGGCCTTAAGACCCATCCGAGAGAGACGGCCGTGGAGCTGATGAATCCGCTGAGTCAGGAGCTAAACTGCATGAGACAGACTCTGCTATTCGGGGGATTGGAGACGCTCAGCCACAACCTCCGTCGTAAGCATCTCTCCCTCTATCTCTTTGAATGGGGTAAATGCTATCGCTTCCATGCCGCAAAGCGCACGGACGAGACTCCCCTTGCTGCCTATGCAGAGGACGATCGCCTCGGCATTTGGATATGCGGACAACGGGTGCACAATAGCTGGGCACACCCCGAAGAACCGACTTCGGTATTTGAACTGAAAGCTGTGGTAGAACAGGTACTTTGCCGCGTAGGGATCGAAACCGGAGCTTATACGCTGGAGACAGCTGACAATGATCTGTACGCATCTGCCATGGAGGTCAAGACTCGTTCAGGTAAACTGTTGGGTACATTCGGAACGGTATCAACGGAACTGATCAAACGCTTCGACATCGAGCAACCCGTTTACTTTGCCGAATTGCTTTGGGATGCCCTCATGAGCGAATCGGCCCGATACAAATTGGAGGCACGCGATCTACCTCGCTTCCCCGAAGTAAAGAGGGATCTGGCATTGCTTTTGGACAAGGCTGTTTCCTTTGCCGAAATAGAATCACTGGCTCATGGCTGTGAGAAGAAACTGCTGCGCAGGGTGGAACTATTCGATGTGTACGAGGGAAAGAACCTGCCTGCCGGAAAGAAGAGTTATGCCGTGAGCTTCTTCCTGCGCAATGATGAGAAGACGCTTAACGACAAACAGATAGAGGCTATCATGGCTAAGATACGGACGACTCTGGAGCAAAAGCTCGGTGCGCAACTCCGCTGACAATCAAACGAAAATCGACAAAATAAGAATCGACATATCATTATGGGACGAGCATTTGAATATCGTAAAGCAAGGAAAATGAAACGCTGGGGCAATATGGCCCGCGTCTTCACCAAGTTAGGAAAGGAAATCACCATCGCTGCCAAAGAAGGCGGCCCCGACGTGGAGACCAATCCGCGTCTGCGTATCCTCGTGCAGACAGCCAAGAAGGAGAACATGCCGAAGGAGAACGTGGAACGCGCCATCAAAAAAGCTACCTCCAAAGACTATACGGACTACAAAGAGATGAACTATGAGGGCTATGGTCCTTACGGTATCGCGATCTTCGTGGAGACAGCTACGGACAATACCACACGTACCGTGGCCAATGTACGCAGCTACTTCAACAAACATGGCGGATCGCTCGGTACTTCCGGCAGCTTGGAATTCCTCTTCCAGCACAAATGCGTATTCCACATCGTCAAGAAAGACGATATGGATCTGGAAAGCCTTGAACTCGAACTGATAGACTACGGTGTGGACGAACTGGAAGAGGACGAAAACGAGATCATTCTCTACGGTGACTTTTCGGAGAACTCCAACATCCAGAAATATCTGGAAGATGCAGGCTATGAGATCGCTTCGGCCGAATTCGTCCGCATACCCAACGATACGAAAGAGGTGACCGCCGAGCAGCGCGAACAGATCGAGAAGCTCATCGAGCGAATCGAAGAAGACGAAGACGTGCAAAACGTCTTCCACAACATGAAGGAAGAGGAGGGCGAGGAGTAATCCACTCAAGCCCTATTCCCTCTATCCTCTTCTCTTCTTACCCGTAACCTCTCTAAGCGGAGTACTTTGACGCTGAGATGGCGGTGTGTCATAATGCGCAAATTACTGCGTTGCGCGACATTCGGCTTCAGTCACGTACTTCACAGTACGCTCCTTTCAGCCTCAGTGCCTTGTACTTTAGGCATTCTTACGTACCTAAAAGGGAGCTGTGCCAAGAATGAATTTTGACACAGTCCCCGTCAAGCTCTCCGGGGACAATGTGCTTCGCTTGCGTTTTTTCTTATCCAATCAACTTTTTTCACGATGGCAAAGCCTGTGGTAGAAACGCCTTTGATGCGCCAATACTTTCAGATCAAGCAAAAACACCCCGATGCTATCCTGCTGTTCAGGGTGGGAGATTTCTACGAAACATTTTCGGAGGATGCCATCGTGGCTTCCGAGATCTTGGGGATAACGCTGACACGGCGCGCCAACGGTGCTGCCCAGTTTGTCGAATTGGCCGGCTTTCCTCATCATGCGCTGGATACCTATCTGCCCAAATTGGTACGAGCCGGCAAGCGCGTGGCCATATGCGACCAACTGGAAGATCCGAAAAAGACCAAAACGCTGGTCAAACGAGGCATTACCGAGCTGGTCACTCCCGGCGTATCGACCAACGACAATGTGCTCTCTCATAAGGAGAACAATTTCCTTGCAGCCATCTCCTGCGGCAAGGAGGTCTTCGGTATTTCTCTTCTGGACATATCCACCGGCGAATTTATGGCCGGACAAGGCAATGCCGACTATGTGGAAAAACTCCTGACCAACTACCGCCCGAAGGAAATCCTCGTGGAACGGTCGGAGCGGTCTCGCTTCAACGATCTCTTCCACTGGAGCGGATTTATCTTCGACATGGAGGACTGGGCTTTCTCCTCGGAGAACAATCGACTACGCGTACTCAAGCACTTTGACCTGAAAAGCCTCAAAGGTTTCGGGCTGGAAGAGCTTTCGATAGCCGTAACGGCAGCCGGAGCCGTGCTGAACTATCTCGATCTGACACAGCACCATCAGCTACAACACATCACTTCGCTGAGCCGACTGGATGAAAACCGGTATGTACGCTTGGATAAGTTCACCGTCCGAAGCCTGGAATTGCTTAGCCCGATGAACGAAGGAGGCAAGAGCCTGCTCGACATCATCGACCATACGATAACGCCTATGGGAGCAAGGCGTATGCGACAATGGATCGTATTTCCACTCAAAGATCCTGCACGCATACAAGCCCGACAGCGAGTGGTGGAGTTTTTCTTCCGACATCCTGAAGAGCGAGCCACCATTGCCGAACACCTGACAGAGATAGGCGACTTGGAGCGTTTGGTGACGAAAGGTGCCATGGGACGCATTTCGCCGCGAGAGATGGTACAGCTACGCGTTGCCCTGCAGGCACTCGAACCAATCAAAGAAGTTTGTACCCAAGCAGATGAAGAGAATCTGCGCGCACTGGGAGAAAAGTTGGAACTGTGTACAGAACTACGCGATAGGATATTGCGTGAGGTGATGCCGGACGCTCCGGCCGCTCTCGGTCGCGGTCCCGTCATCGCACATGGTGTCGATGCCACGCTCGACGAACTGCGCGCACTGGCATACAGCGGCAAAGATTACCTGATCAAACTACAGCAGCAGGAAATAGAGCGAACGGGAATACCCAGTCTCAAAGTAGCTTACAACAATGTATTCGGCTACTATATCGAAGTGCGCAACACGCACAAGGACAAGGTGCCGGCCGAGTGGATCCGCAAGCAAACGCTCGTCAGTGCCGAACGGTATATTACGGAAGAACTGAAAGAGTACGAAACGAAAATACTCGGAGCCGAAGAGAAAATAGCCGCCCTCGAAGGACAGCTATACGCCCTGCTTGTAGCCGAGCTGCAGCGATACGTGGCTCCTCTGCAACGGGACAGTCAGGCGGTGGCTTCTCTGGATTGTCTCCTCTCCTTTGCCGAGTCGGCACGCCGCTACAGATTTATCTGCCCTGTAGTGGACGAGAGCTTTACCATCGACATCAAAGCCGGCCGCCACCCCGTCATCGAACAGCAGCTGCCGGCCGATGAACCTTATATCGCCAACGATATTTATTTGGACACAGACCGCCAGCAAGTCATCATCGTCACCGGCCCCAATATGAGCGGTAAGTCCGCTCTGCTCAGGCAGACGGCCCTGATCTCTCTGATGGCACAGATCGGCTCCTTCGTACCGGCCGAAAGTGCACGTATCGGCATGGTGGACAGCATTTTCACACGGGTGGGAGCTTCGGATAACATCTCCATGGGCGAATCCACCTTCATGGTCGAAATGCAGGAAGCCTCCAATATTCTGAATAACCTCACACCCCGCAGTCTGGTACTATTCGATGAATTAGGGCGTGGCACCAGTACCTACGACGGTATCTCCATAGCCTGGTCTATCGTGGAGTACATCCATGACAATCCCAAAGCGCATCCACGCACCCTCTTCGCCACACACTACCACGAGCTGAACGAGCTGGAAGGGCAACTCGATCGGGTACACAACTTCAATGTATCGGCTCGCGAAGTGGACGGCAAGATGCTATTTCTTCGCAAATTGGAGCCGGGCGGCAGTGCACACAGCTTCGGCATTCAGGTAGCCCGTCTCGGCGGCATGCCACCTCATATCGTACAGCGAGCTACGGACATATTGCATCGGCTCGAACAAGAAAGGGAGAGAATAGAGGGAGAAGAGCCGAAAACCAAAGACACCAAACGAGGCCCTTCCGAAAAGGTAAAAAATGCATCGCCCACGCTTCCCCGGGACGAAAAAGGCAGGAGCATCGACGGCTATCAACTTAGCTTTTTCCAGCTCGACGATCCCGTCCTGTCCCAAATCAGAGAGGAGATCCTCGACCTGAACATCGACAACCTCACCCCCTTGGAGGCCCTCAATAAGCTAAACGACATCAAACGAATCCTCCGCGGATACTGATACGGCTGTAAAAGCCGGCACCTCGTCCGATAGTCCAAACGGTGTGACAGGCTAAAAACTCAAGCCAAAAAAGTTTTCAACAACGAAGACGAACTTGGAATCATTCCAAATAAGCATCTAAAAGGAAGCTGGATTCAATCTAAAAAGGGAAGAAAATCCAACTAAATGAAGTACAGGAATGATCTGTGTATAAATGAAATTCGATTTATATACAGATCATTTTCGTTTTATATATAAATCGTTTTCTATTTGTATATAAATCGTACCTGATTTATATATAGTTCGGACGGCTCAAAAGGCCGATTCACGAGCTTACAAAAAAGAGGCACGCACTTGATTCGTAGATGAATCGAGTGCGTGCCTTATCTGTTTGATGGAGATTGGGAAAGCTTTATCTCTCTTTACTTCATAATAGGAAAGGCTGTCCGACCGGTTCAAAAACCCTGAATATCGAATAAGCAAATGGCAGAAAGGGCTCTACCATCGACCGTTTGCACATTAGGATGAAGTCGGAGTACATATACATATCGTTTGATGATTCGTCAATACAAATTCTATTCACACGACAAGATCTATCTGTTATACAGATATTTACCTTCAAGCGAAAGGCTTTGTCGGTGTGCAAATGTAATCAAAAAGCCGAAGCCGAATGAATCGCAAACATTCGCATCCTACCGCTATGCCCTCGGGGGAAGAATACATCCTTATGATTTTGATCCCCTTCTTGTTGGAAATCGACCGACCAACATTTAGAAAACCTACTTGGTTAATTTTCTAACTCGAAACACTTGGTATAAAATCCCTTGCATTTTTTCACTGTTGGATTTTTATTTATCAGCCGCATTTCCTTACCTTTGGGACGAAGTTCGAAGAAGAATAGATGGGGGCACGGTAGGAACTATCCGATCGAAACCCCTTTTTTGCGATAGAGACAAATAAGACTCAGGTATGAAACGATTGATTACCGCATGCGTTTTGGCGTGCTCCTTGTGGCCTGTATATGGGCAAAGAGTACTGAGCGTGAACGAATGCCGGCGCCTCGCTCTCGAGCACAACAGAGACTTGGCCATAAGTCGCGAGAAGATAAATGCGGCTACCAGTACTCGCAAAGCCGCTTTCACCAGCTACCTGCCCGAGATCTCGGCCACAGGTACCTATCTGCACAACCAAAAGGAAGTATCACTACTGAGCGACGAGCAGAAGCACAAGCTCCAGAATCTCGGCACCGACCTTGTCACAGCCGTAGGCCAGAATCCTTACATCACGACGGCCATTCAGTCCATCCTCGCCCAGCATCCCGATTTGGCTCCCCTTATCGGATCCATGATGCCGCAGATAGCCGCCCAGACGAGTCAGGGGCTTAATGCCTTCGGCACACACCTTGTCGATGCCCTCCGTACCGACACTCGGAACGTCTATGCCGGTGTACTGACCCTGACCCAACCGCTGTACGTAGGCGGCAAGATATATGCCTACAATCGCATCACGCGCTATGCAGAAGAGATAGCACACTGGCAGCACAAGACCGGACAGCAGGATGTGATCCTCGCCACCGACCAAGCCTATTGGCAGGTAGTTTCCCTGGCCAATAAGCACCGCCTTGCCGTGAGCTATCTGGAGTTGCTGACGAAGCTCGACAACGATGTTCAGAAGCTCATCAAGGAGGGATTGGCCACCCGTGCCGACGGTCTCAACGTATCGGTAAAAGTGAACGAAGCGGAGATGACGCTCGCCAAGGTAGAGGACGGGCTTAGCCTCTCGCGCATGCTCCTGTGCCAAACGATAGGACTACCCCTGGAAGAGAAGATCGTCCTCGCAGACGAAGGGCAAGAAGAACTGCCGACAGCCATTGCTCCGGCAGAGGCCGACCTGCAATATACGCTCGACAACCGCCCCGAACTCAAGAGCCTCGCCCTGTTAGAGCAAATCTCCAAACAGAAGATACGGCTTACACGGTCGGAATATCTGCCTTCGCTGGCTTTCGTGGGCAACTATATAGTGACTAATCCGTCCTCCTTCAACGGCTTCGAGAACAAATTCGGAGGCATGTGGAATGTGGGTGTGATGCTCAAGGTTCCCATCTGGCAC
This sequence comes from Porphyromonas gulae DSM 15663, assembly GCF_000378065.1. GTDB lineage: Bacteria > Bacteroidota > Bacteroidia > Bacteroidales > Porphyromonadaceae > Porphyromonas > Porphyromonas gulae. The sequence continues at coordinate 9,027 of NZ_KB899149.1, forward strand.
TGGGGACAAGGCACGCATAAGGTAAGAGCGGCCAAAGCGGAAGCTCGCATCGCAGCCCAACAGCTTGCCAAAGCACGCGAAAGCATCGAGCTGCAGCTCTCCCAAAGTGTCCTCAAAGTACGGGAGGCAGGCAAACGCCTTGTCATGGCCACGAAGAATATGGAGAAAGCAGAAGAAAACCTGCGCTATGCCAATGTAGGTTTTCGTGAGGGCATCATAACGGCCTCCAACGTACTGGAAGCGCAGACGGCATGGCTATCGGCCCGGTCTGCAAAGATCGATGCACAGATCGATGTGAAACTGACCGAACTGATGCTGCGCAAGGCTTCGGGACACCTCTCTCCGGAAGAAGTCGTTTCGGAATGATACCGTTTTTCCTTATTTCGTTATTCATCTGATCAAACATATTATCATTATGACGGACAACAAACAACGTAATATCGTATTCCCGGCTTTTCTCCTCTTGCTGGGAGTCATCGCAGTGGTGACGATCGTTGGGTTTTTCATGCTCAAACCTGCCGAGGAGATTATCCAAGGACAGATCGAAGTGACCGAATACCGGGTGTCCAGCAAAGTACCCGGGCGCATCAAGGAGCTTAGGGTATCCGAAGGGCAGCAGGTAGAGGCCGGCGATACCCTCGCCATCATCGAAGCCCCCGACGTAGCAGCCAAGATGGAACAGGCAAGGGCTGCCGAAGCGGCTGCACAGGCTCAGAATGCCAAGGCTCTCAAAGGGGCACGCAGCGAACAGATACAGGCAGCCTATGAGATGTGGCAGAAAGCACAAGCCGGCGTAGCCATAGCGACCAAGACGTACCAGCGCGTGCAGAACCTCTATGACCAAGGAGTTGTGCCGGCTCAGAAGTTGGACGAAGCCACAGCGCAGCGCGATGCGGCTATCGCTACGCAAAAAGCGGCCGAAGCCCAGTACAATATGGCTCGCAACGGTGCTGAACGCGAAGACAAGTTGGCGGCTTCTGCCCTCGTCGATAGGGCCAGAGGGGCTGTCGCCGAGGTGGAGTCGTACATCAATGAAACCTACCTCATAGCCCCACGGGCCGGCGAAGTGTCGGAGATATTCCCCAAAGCCGGCGAACTCGTAGGCACCGGCGCACCTATCATGAACATTGCCGAGATGAACGATATGTGGGCGAGCTTTGCCGTTCGGGAGGATTTCCTCGGCAATATGGCCATGGGAAGCGTCCTGGAGACGGTAGTACCTGCTCTGAATGAAGAAAAAGTACGCTTCAAGATCACATTTGTCAAGAACATGGGTACCTACGCGGCTTGGAAAGCGACCAAGACAACGGGGCAGTACGACCTGAAAACGTTCGAGGTAAAGGCTACCCTCGTCGATAATGACAAGGCACAAAAACTACGCCCGGGTATGTCCGTGATCATACGCAAGTAACGATGAGCAGTAAGGTCATGCACGGGACAGCCCTTATAGCCACCATGCGCAGAGAGGTACGACAACTGTCGAGTCGCGCCCTCTTCCTCTTCTGCATGGTGATAGCTCCTGTCTTTTGCTGTCTCTTCTTCCCCTCTATCATGGATATGGGTTTGCCGCAGAACCTGCCTGCAGGGGTTGTGGATCTCGATCGTACACAGACGTCGCGCACCATAGCACGCCACCTCAATTCGATGGAGCAAACCCAAATCGTCAAGCAGTTCGAGAGTGTACGCGAGGCTCGGCTGGCGGTACAGCGAGGTGAGATATACGGTTACTACTATATCCCTGAGGGAATGACACGGGATGCCTACGCACAGAAGCAACCCAAGCTCTCCTTCTATACCAACTATGCCTATATGGTGGGCGGTTCGCTCCTCTTCAGAGACAATAAGATGATCAGCGAGCTGGTAGCCGGTGCAGCCGCTCGTTCGCAGCTGTATGCCCGGGGAGCCACCGAAAGCCAGGCCATGGAGTGGCTGCAGCCGATCGTCATCGACACCCACCCCATAGGCAATCCGTGGCTCAACTACTCCATCTACCTGAGCAACATCATGATACCCGGCGTGCTGGGTCTGCTGATCTTTATGGTCACAGTGTGTAGCATAGCCATGGAGATCAAGAGGTCGACAGCTCGCGAATGGATGGAAATGGCCGGCGGCAGCATGTCCATCGCTCTTTTGGGCAAGCTGCTACCCCAAACGGTGGCATTCATGCTTATCGGCACTTTTATAGACGTATATCTGTACGGCTTCCTCTCCTACCCGATCAATGGTGGTTTTATGCCGATGCTGATCCTTATGTATCTCTTCATCCTCGCTTGTCAGGGTTTGGGCGTACTCATGTTCGTCACCCTGCCGACGATGAGGTTGGGGCTTAGCTTTGCTTCTCTGTGGGGCATTATTTCCTTTTCCATATGCGGAGCTTCATTTCCCGTTCTCGGTATGCCCACCATCATACAGCCCGCCAGCGTGCTATTCCCGTTGAGGCATTACTATCTAACTTACGTGACCAGTGCTTTGGACGGATTCTCACTGCAATATGCCTGGACCAATATCCTCGCTTTCGTCATCTTCGCACTGCTGCCACTGCTGCTCCTTCGCCGGCTCAAGCACATACTCCTAACCCACAAATACGTCTCTTGACATGTCCGATATTACTCCGAAACAGCCTCGACGCTTTTCTACGGCATTCTTCCTGACGATGTTCTTAGACCTCTTTGCCATATGGAGGTACGAGCTATGCAAGACGTTCAGAGATATGGGTATGGTCATCTTTTTCATCATAGTACCCCTCCTCTACCCACTTCTCTACAGCTATATATACAGCCTCGAAGTGGTACGCGATGTACCGGCCATGGTGGTGGACAGATCGAACTCGGCATCGAGTCGTGACTACCTGCGAAGGGTAGATGCCACTCCAGAAGTAAGCATCGTAGGGCACTGCACCGACATGGAGGAAGCCAAGGAACAGATCCGCAGGCGCAATGCCTATGGTATCATCTATGTTCCGGAGGATTTCTCCCAACAACTCAATACCGGCAGAAAGGCCCATATTTCCCTCTACTGCGATATGAGTGGACTGCTCTACTACAAGAGCCTGCTCATTGCCAATACACAAGTTTCGCTGGAGATGAACAAGGAGATCAAGATAGCGCGCAGCGTGGGTGCTACGGAGCGTCAGGGAGAGATCATCTCTTACCCCATCAACTATGAGGACGTGGCACTGTACAATCCGTCCGCCGGCTTCGCTTCGTTCCTGCTGCCTGCCGTGCTCATCCTGATCATACAGCAGACACTCCTGCTCGGTATAGGCCTCTCGGCCGGTACGGCGCGTGAGAAAAATAAGTTTCACGATCTCGTGCCTACGGACATCAGCCACTACTCCGGTGCACTCCGTATTGTCTTTGGGAAGGGGCTGGCCTATCTGACCATCTACGTACCAGTGCTGTGCTATACACTGGTTATCGTGCCTCGTATGTTCGGCTTTATCCAGCTGGCAGAAGCGATGGATCTGATTCTCTTTGCCCTGCCTTATCTGCTGGCTTGCATCTTCTTCGCCATGTCGCTCTCTGTCTTAGTACGCCATCGTGAAAGTTGTATGATGATCTTCGTCTTTACTTCCGTACCGCTCCTCTTTATCTCCGGAGTGTCGTGGCCGGGTGCATCCATACCGGAGGGCTGGCGCATTGTCTCCCATCTCTTCCCCTCTACATTCGGCATCAACGGATACATCAAAATCAAGTCCATGGGTGCCAATCTACGAGAGGTCAATAGCGAGTATATGGCTCTTTGGCTACACACGATCGTCTACTTCCTGACTACCTGCCTCATCTACTACCGTCAGGTACGGAAGAATCGCCGCCACATTCGCGAAGCTAATGCTCTCATTACACAGGGTAACAAAGAAGTCCTGGAATAAAGCTGCCGGTCTCCGATTCGCATTTAGCCAACAGAGATACAGCAACAAAAAAGCGATGCTCTTTCGAACATCGCTTTTTTCTTTTGGGGTTGGTACTTTAACCTTGCCCCATCCTCAAGAGTTTTTTACTTTGCGGCATAAGCAGACAGCATCCAAACGAGCTTCTCCTGCTCAGAGAGGAAACCGATCATCAGATCCACAGTTACCTCATCACCGGCCTCACCGGCAACTTCTGCGATGTCACGCTCCTTGGCAATGATGATCTGCAGCGTGTCGGACACATTCTTCAGTGTACTTGCAGCACAAACGAGATCGTGCTCTTCCTTCACTTCAGCCACTTTCAGGTACTCGCTGAAGCGGTTCTCAGGCTTGCCACCAAGTTGGAGGATACGCTCAGCTACTTCGTCGATCTTTCCTGCGAGGTCATCGTACATCTTTTCGTACTGCTCATGCAGAACGAAGAACTCTGCGCCACGGATATTCCAGTGGAATCCACGAAGGTTGGAGTAATACACTTGGAGGTCAGCCAACAGACCGGACAAACCTTTCACAACGGGAGCAAGATTCTGCTCTTTCAAACCTGTTACTTCAAGAATCTTTTTCATAATCTTCTACGTTTTTAATTATTTCTTTCTTTTTTGTTGTGAAACAAAGGTAGGCATTAACTCCCCCACCTGCAACAGAAACCATTTATACACATATTGAACCCGTCAATAGCCCCTACATCCCACCCTGCATAGACCACGAAAAACTAACATATCATTTAATATGCCGGCACTGCTAAGCATCACATAGTAGTATTAACGAACTACAGAAGCGATTTGTAAACGTATTAAGTCCAACAAGTAGAATAGGCTGTCCCGATCATGCACATTCCACAAATAAATGCTTACCTTTGCAAGTGGAAAGATAGTTGCAGATTCCTGCACTTCGAAAATAACAGTACTCGCTTGGCATACCGTAAGATCTGCCGGCGAGTCATTTTTTTATGTCATATGGCTAATAAAGAATCGCGTTCTATTCAAGAACAAATAGAATTGCTGAAACAAAGAGGTATGATTATAAATGATGAGGACTTTGCTTGTCTTCATCTGAGAAATATCAGTTACTATCGACTAAAAGGCTATTGGTGGGATATGCAACAGGACAAAGTCAATCATGTCTTTCAAACAGGTTCTCGCTTTGAAGATGTTATTGCACGGTATTCTTTTGACAAAGAATTACGGCTTATTTTATTCGATGCCATCGAAACGATAGAGATCGCCTTACGTACAAAGATGATTTACCATCTATCTCAATCCTATGGTGGTCTGTATTATACGGACAATACTCTCTTTGACAATGAAGCACTTCATCAGCAGCATTTAGAGGATTTGATGAATGAATTTATGCGTAGCAGTGAAGTTTTCATAAAAGAGTACAAACACAAATACGGAGTGTGGGAAGATAAGAAATGTGTATCTCTCACTCAGCAACCTGATGCATGGATTATTTTTGAGGTGGCTACCTTTGGGACGCTTTCAAAGATATACAAGAATCTCAAGCACCACATTCCGGAGAAAGCGAGAATTGCCAATGAATTCGGACTCAATCTGCATAATGAGTTATCAAGTTGGCTGGAAGCCATTTCTTATTTGAGGAATATCGTTGCCCATCATTCTCGATTATGGAGTAGGAATATGGTAAAACGTCCAATGGAGGTCAAGAATCCCAAAAGGATATGGTTGCAAAAACCTCTTCCGGAAGTCGCACAAAAGAAGCCATATCTTGCGATTACCGCAATGCTTTATTTGTGTAAGGCTATTGATGCGGGAGATAGTTACCGGAAAAAGATTATTGCTTTGATAAAAGAGAATCCTGAAATACCTATTTACAAACAGGGGTTTCTTAATGAATGGAATAAAGAACCTATTTGGAGTGAGGAATAAAAGAAACGGGAGTATCCAAGACTTGGGACAACTGTAATTTCCAATAGTAAAAGCAGAAATTTGCGAACCATGCTGAAATGATTTATGTTCGTAACGTCCGAATGGCATGACCAAAGACACGTGCTTCGGAAATTTGATATTTGAAAGGTAGCCGGGACGCAATGAGTTTGTAATAACCACGGTCTACCTTTGTGACAAGAATAATACAAGATGAATATGAACAAGAATCTGATTCTATCAATCTGCTTCTGCCTCTCCGGCATGGCAGCTTTCGCTCAAAACAACCGACAAGACAGCATTATCCGTACTCTGGAGGAGCGTGTGGCGGCACAGGAAGAGGTCACTCGGGAAAACAAGAAAATCAAGATCTCGGGCTACGTGCAGGGGTACTTCCAGCATGGAGAGAAGCAGGCTTCTCTCAATGTGGGCAGCCCCAACGAGAATACGGACGAGGCTTTCAACCGTATCGGTATCCGCCGCGGACACCTCAAATTCGCCTATGGGGACAAGTGGGGTGGCGTCGTATTGCAAATGGACGTTACGGAAAAAGGCGTAGGGCTGAAAGATGCATACATGGATCTGAAATCACCGCTCGGAGATGCCAGCTCGATCCGTGCCGGCTTATTCGATCGTCCCTTCGGTCATGAAATAGGCTACTCCTCTTCACGCCGGGAATCGCCCGAACGCTCTATGATCTTCCGTACCCTTTTCCCTAATGAGCGCGATCTGGGAGCCAAGGTTGTACTCCAGACAGGCAAAACCTCTCCATGGCATTTCCTCAAGCTCGAAGCCGGACTCTTCGCCGGTAACGGCATCAAGCCGGAGATCGACAACCGCAAAGATTTTATCGGACGGATCTCTGCCGGCAATACCATCGGCAACGCCATCGAGTGGGGGATAGGAGCATCTTTATATAGCGGTGGAGTTTATCAAGGGTCGACCAAAGTATTCCGCATGAACGGGAGCGACTTCGAACTCGATGACAAGGAGGGCAACAAAGGCGCATTCGCCACGCGTCGCTACTACGGCGTGGATGCCCAATTCTCCTATTACAGCAGCACAACGGGTATGACACGTCTTCGTGGCGAATTTATCGGTGGAACGCAGCCCGGCACGGATGCTTCCAGCAAAAGCCCGAACTCCTCTTCTCTGCCGACGGCCGACACCTATATCCGCCCCGTCTCGGGCGGTTACATACTGCTGGCACAGGATATAGCCACTCTACCTTTCACTGCTATTGCCAAATACGACTGGTACGACCCGAATACGAAGGTTTCGAAAGACGAAATCGGCAAGGGCTACACCGGGAAAGCAGACATCGCATACCAAACCTTGGGTCTGGGACTGATCTGGAGAGCGACATCGTCCATCAAACTTACGGCCTACCACGAATGGGTAAACAACGAGAAAACCGCGTCTCTTTCCTCCTACACAAAGGACCGTCAGGACAACCGTCTCTACCTCTGCGTACAGTACAAATTCTGATCACATAGCACACAAGCGCACGGGAAGAAACGAACCCGACGCTACACATACAAAGGCCGAGACCTCAGGTATTCCACCCGAGGTTTCGGCCTTCTCGTATTATCAAGGGGAAGGAGATCGGCGGAAGAAAAACATCGGAATCATAGCAAAAGAGCTGTTGTAACAAATTCATAACAATCCTGACATATGGGCGTAATAAGTGGGCTATACTTTTGGCTCAGGTAATAAGAAACCCAATTACACACGATTCAAAAAACTAAAATGAAAATGAAGAAAACACTCTTTGCCGGAGCGATGCTTACCATTATGACTTTCTCTCTTCAGGCACAGCGTATCAAGGGATCCGACACAGTATTGCCTTTGTCACAGAAGGAGTCCGAGCAGTATATGAAAGAGAACCCGTCTGCTCGCCTGACCATCACCGGTGGAGGGAGCGGAGTCGGCATAGCAGCACTGATGTCCGGTACTACTGACATCGCACAGGCTTCGCGCCGAATCAAATTCTCAGAGCGCCAGAAACTACAGGAGAGTGGCCGCTCGGTCAAGGAGGTAGTGATCGCATACGATGCTCTGGCCGTAGTGGTGCATCCGTCCAACAAAGTCGGCAAGCTCACGCGTCAGCAGCTGGAAGGCATCTTCACAGGCAAGATCAAGAACTGGAAAGAGGTAGGCGGTGCCGATATGAAGATCGTACCCTACTCTCGTGAGACCTCTTCGGGCACTTACGAATTCTTCAAGGAAGTCGTACTCGGCAATAAGAACTATATGAACGGTATCATGAGTATGCCGGCCACGGGAGCCATTATTCAGTCAGTTAGTCAGACGGCAGGTGCCATTGGATATGTAGGACTTGCCTACCTGAACAAAGAAGTAAAGGCCCTGTCCGTTTCCTTCGATTCGGGCAAGACTTTCACGGCCCCTTCGGTAGCCAATGCCAAGAATAAGAGCTATCCGATCGTACGTCCGCTCTATTACTACTACGACACACGATCAGAAGCCAAAGTAAAGCCTTTTGTCAATTACGTTCTCTCCCCCAAAGGGCAGGACATCGTAGACAAAGTCGGCTTTATCAGCATCAAATAAGCTCCTTCCCCAATAGATAAACACAAGCCTCAACACAAATTATGAAGTTCCTACAGAAAATCCTCGGACGGATGGTAGAGGCTCTTTTTACACTTAGCGGTGCCATTACGAGCATCGCTATTGTGCTTATCACACTGTTCCTCTTCAATGAAGGGCTCGGCCTTTTCCGTTCGCCCGTGATTGAAGAGGGATACGCCCTCTATCGCCATGCCGACAACCGAGTACAGAAGCTGTCGCCACATGACATCAAACGGATTTTCGATGGAGAAATAACCAATTGGAGCCAACTGGGAGGAGACGATCAGGATATCATGCTCTTCCGTATCGATGACCTGTTTTCTATCTACAGCGAGGAAGAATTAGGCGAGAACTATGCGCTCCTCCCCGATAAGATAGGAGAGGTGATCGCAGCCAATCCGGGCATCATCGCTTTCCTGCCGCAGAAATATGCTCCTGCGGACAGCGGAGTAGTACGGGCTATGGACACGGGCGACATTTCGCTTAGCGACTTCTTCGGGAGAACGGAGTGGATGCCTACGGCTTCTCCCGCCCCGTTATACGGTATTCTCCCGCTTATATTAGGCACGCTACTGGTTAGCTTGGGAGCTATCGCTCTGGCCCTTCCGTTGGGCCTGGGTGTAGCCATTTACCTGTCCGAACTAGCTTCGGGGCGTATTCGCAAGATACTCAAACCGGCCATCGAACTACTGGCAGGGATACCCTCCGTCGTTTACGGCTTCTGGGGATTGGTCGTGCTGGTACCCTGGGTACAGCAAACCTTCGGTCTCTCCGTCGGCGAAACGGCCTTTACGGGCAGCCTCATCCTCGCCATCATGGCCTTGCCCACCATCATCACGGTGGCTCAGGACGCCATGAACAATACTCCCCGATCCATGCGAGAAGCCAGTCTGGCTCTCGGGGCTACCCGCTGGCAGACGGTCTACAAAGTCGTGATACCCTATGCCAAATCGGGCATATCGGCCGCCGTAGTACTGGGGATCGGCCGAGCCATAGGGGAGACGATGGCCGTGCTCATGGTTACAGGCAATGCAGCCGTCATGCCCACCTCCTTCTTCGAATCGGTACGAACCATTCCGGCCACGATCGTAGCAGAGCTGGGCGAGGTACCTGCAGGTAGCTCCCACTATCAGGCACTCTTCCTGCTGGGATGTATTCTATTCGTGATCACGATGATCATCAGCATAACGGCTGAAGTAATCTCCAAGAAACAACCCAAAGCATCGGTCTAAACAATGGTATTGAACAAGAAAAACAGCGAACGCATAGCGTTTCTCACCTTTCGGATACTCGGATTCTCCATATTGGTGCTACTGATGGCCTTGCTCGGATTCATTATCTATAATGGTATCGGGGTAATCAACTGGGAGTTTATCACCACAGCTCCGACCGAAGGGATGACGGCAGGCGGTATCTATCCGGCCATCGTCGGTACACTCTGCCTCGTGGCAGGCAGTATGCTCGTGGCCTTCCCGGTGGGGATCATGTCCGCCATATACACACGGGAGTATGCACGCAACGGGTGGCCTGTACGCATCATCCGCATCATGACCAACAATCTGGCCGGCATTCCCTCCATCGTATTCGGGCTGTTCGGTATGGCTCTGTTCGTGAATACCATGGGTTTCGGCGATTCTATCATCGCCGGCTCGCTCACGCTCGGTCTGCTGGCACTGCCCCTCGTGATCCGAACGACGGAGGAAGCACTGAAAGCCGTACCCGATTCATACCGCACCGGTAGCTATGCCCTGGGGGCAGGTAAGCTGCAGACGATATTCAGGGTGGTACTGCCTGCAGCCTTTCCGGATATTATGACGGGCCTCATCCTCTCCATCGGAAGGGTCTCCGGCGAGACGGCTCCCATCCTCTTCACTGCTGCCGCTTACTTCCTGCCGAAGCTCCCTTCGAGCATATTCGATCAGGTCATGGCACTGCCATACCACCTCTACGTGATAGCCACCAGCGGAACGGACATTGAAGCCTCGCGGCCGATAGCTTACGGCACCGCTCTTGTGCTGATCACCATCGTACTACTGATGAACCTGATAGCTACGGGTATCAGATCCTATATGTCCAAAAACAAGAAACAATCTGCCTAAACAGCAATGATAGAAGCGAAAAATATAGACTTTTTCTATGGCGACTTCCACGCCCTCAAGTCGGTAAGCATGAAGATGGAGAGCAATACGGTAACGGCACTCATCGGTCCTTCGGGCTGTGGTAAGTCCACCTTCCTGCGCCTGTTCAACCGCATGAACGACCTGATCGAGGGAACCAGCCTCACGGGGGAATGCCTGATAGATGGTGTGAACATACACGACAAATCCATATCCGTAGACGACCTGCGCAAGAAGGTGGGTATGGTATTTCAGAAACCAAACCCTTTCCCCAAATCCATTTTCGAGAATGTGGCATACGGCCTGCGCGTCAATTCGATGGGCGATAAGCAATTCATTGCCCAACGAGTGGAGGAGTCCCTACGCGCGGCTGCACTCTGGGACGAAGTAAAGGACAAACTGAAGAAATCCGCCTTTGCCCTGTCCGGTGGCCAGCAGCAACGTCTCTGTATAGCCAGAGCTTTGGCCATCTCCCCTTCCGTCCTGCTCATGGACGAACCGGCATCGGCTCTCGACCCCATCTCCACAGCCAAGATAGAGGAGCTGATACATGGACTCAAGGAGCTGTACACGATCGTAATCGTCACACACAATATGCAGCAGGCAGCACGCGTGAGCGACAAGACGGGGTTCTTCATGCTCGGCCAACTCATCGAATACAGCGATACGAAGAAGATGTTCCTGTCGCCCGATTCCGAACAAACGCAGAACTACATTACCGGCCGTTTCGGCTGATCGTTCTCCCCTCCCAAACACTTAAATTCAAACAAGGAAACTGCAATGAAGCATACCGAACAAGAAATGATCCTCCTCAAAGAGGAAGTAAACCGCATGTGGCAGCTCGTGCTATCCCAACTGGAGAAAGCCCGTCAGGCCTTTCTGACGAACGACACCGATCTGGCACGCGAAGTAATCAGCAGGGAGAAACGAGTGGATGTATGTGAGCTGAAGATCGAAAGCGATTGCGAGAACTACATAGCCCTCTATAGCCCCGTGGCCATAGACCTGCGACTGACCCTCTCGCTGATGAAGATCTGCAGCATGCTGGAGCGGATAGGCGACTTTGCCGCCGGCATCGCTATGCATGTACTCGATGAAGACTGCCAAGGCATCCCGGCATCTCTGATAGAAAAACTCGAAATGGAACAGATATTTACCGTCCTGCAGGGCATGCTATCGGATTGCTACGTGGCACTGGAAAGCGAAAACACCCAAATAGCGGGTCGGATATTCTCCCGCGACAAAGAGGTGAATGCCATCTATCATGCAGCCCCCAAGGTCCTTGCCCAGTTCCTGACGGAGCATCCCGAACACATCTACTGCGGTCTGAAGCTGCTGCTACTGATCCGCAAGCTGGAGCGCATAGGCGACCACTGCGGCAATATCGTGGAGGAGATCGTATTCTATGTGGATGCAAAAGTGCTCAAGCACAACAAAAGCAAAGCCGATTAGGAGAAGCACCTTACACTTTTTGCGCATTCTTACGAACCGAACCGGGGCTGTGCAAAGAATGGACTTTGACACAACCCCGGGTTACCTCCACCTCTTTTTACTGCTCCGGACAGCTCCATTTCCATTATTCCATATCTTTGGTATCCAAACTTTTGCAACGACAGCATGGCATATAAGATCCTGATAGTGGACGATGACCACAGCATATGCGAAATCCTGGCCTATAACCTCCGAAGCGAAGGCTTCGAGGTATGCAGCGCCCATTCCGCGGAAGAAGCCCTGATCACCCTCTCCGTTCCTTTCGACCTGATCCTGCTGGATGTGATGATGGGCGGCATGTCCGGATACAAGATGGCGGAGACCCTCCGAGAAAGGCGCGACACCACTCCTATTATATTCCTTACGGCCAAGGATACCGAGAACGATATGCTAACGGGCTTTTCGGTCGGAGGAGACGACTACATCCCCAAACCCTTCTCCATCAAAGAAGTCGTTGCCCGCGTCCGAGCCGTCCTGCGTCGTTCGACAGGCGCGAAAGACGAACATCATGCTTCATCCCGCCTGATCGTCTGCGGCGATCTGCAAATAAATCCGGAGACCAAAGAAGTATTCGTGGCCGGCGAACCCGTACAGCTGACCAAGACCGAGATGGAACTGCTCGTCCTGCTCGTTCGCTCCTCCGACCGCGTGCTCTCCCGTAGCGAGATTATCGAGAAGGTCTGGAGCGAAACGCCTTATATCACCGAACGAACGGTCGATGTACACATTACCCGGCTTCGCAAAAAACTCGGTGTATGTGCTCCCATGCTGACCAACCGTTCGGGCTACGGCTATCGGTTCAATCCCGCTCTCCTATGCGACTGAACATCAAGGGCAAACTCTTCCTCCGATTCGGATGTCTTTTCCTGCTCTTCTTTGCAGGAGTGATCCTGATAGGACAGTGGCGGCAGCGAACGATCAAAAAACAAGCTCTTGAGGATCGGCTGGCAGAATACGTATCCATTATAGACAAAGCCGCCCCCGACACCACGGCCGACTATCGGCACAGACTCGGCCACATTTTGCCCCTTCTCCCCCGCTCCATACGCGTCAGCATCATCGACCACAAGGGCGTAGTCCTCTTCGATAATGTGATAGACAGCTCGGAGCAAATGCAGAACCACTCGGCGCGTGCCGAGATCGTAACGGCCTCCCGTCATCGGCATGGGACGGACATACGCATCTCCCAGTCCGATGGAGTCAAATATCTCTACCTGGCCGAAAAGCTCGGCTCCCGTTTCATACGGGTAGCTCTCCCCTACGATACCGAAGTGCGCTATCTGCTTCGGATGGATGCCCCCTTCTTCTATTGGGCTATCGCCCTCCTGGCCGTCACCCTCCTGCTCATCGGCCGGGTGGCGCACAGCACGAGCGGAGCAGTCAGACGCCTTCGCGATCTGGCCATCAACCCCGACACGGCAGCAGCGGGAGAGACATTCCCCGACGATGAGCTGGGCGAAGTAAGCCGGAAAATAGCGCGCAACTATCAGGACCTTCGGGAGAAAACGCAAGCAATCGACTACGAACGCGAACGCCTTGCCCAGCATGTACTCTATTCGCGCGAAGGAGTTTGCTTTTTCACCCCCGCACACGAAGTTCTTTTCTTCAACGGTCTTTTCGTTCAGTATCTGCATGCCATCAGCGACTGCAACGACATCAGCGCAGCAACGCTGGCGGAAGATCCCCTCTTTGCCCCTGTTTTCGACTTTGTGAAAGGAGGGGGCAAAACAACCTCCTACGAAAGCCGGATCAGACGCCATGGCAAAGCCTTCTCCCTGCGAGCAGGCGTATTCGAAGACGGTGGGTTCGAAATGGTACTCAACGATGTGACGGAAAACGAGAAAATGCACCGCATCAAACAAGAGATGACGGGCAATATAGCCCACGAACTACGCACGCCGGTAACGAGTATTCGCGGATATTTGGAAACACTCCTGGAGCAGAACCCCGACCAAGCCACCCGCGAGTACTTCCTCCAACAGGCCTATCATCGCACCTTGGCGCTATCGGATCTGATCCACGACATGAGCCTGATCACGAAGCTGGACGAGTCGACCGCTCTTTTCAAGCTCTCCCCGATCAATCTGAGCAAACTGCTGGAAAGAGTCGGCAAGGACTTCGCCTCGGACTTTACGGCACATCGCATATCCTTCCGGCCGAATCTACCGTCCGATACCGTTTTGACCGGCAATGAGAGCCTGCTCTATGCCATCTTCCGCAACCTGACGGAGAATGCCATCCGCTACGGCGGCGAAAACATACAGATCATCATCGATCTTTACCGCAAGGACGAGGATTATCTCTACTTTTCATTCTACGACACGGGAGTGGGGATCTCGGACGAATCGCATCTGACACGGCTCTTCGAGCGATTCTACAGGGTACACCAAGGGCGAACGAGAGAAACGGGCGGCACGGGCTTAGGCCTCTCCATCGTCAAGAACGCAGTCCTCTTCCACAAGGGAGAGATCACCGTCAAAAACCGCTCCGAAGGCGGTCTGGAGTTCCTGTTCCGCCTCAAGCGCACCCTCTGACAAGCCCCCCTCCGACGCCATCTTTCCTCCTTCTATCGCACTGTACAGAAAAGCGACTGAAGTCTCTTTTCAAGCAATGAGACTATTCTTTGTTGCCAAAGAGTTTACGCGCGGGAATTTGTCCGGTCGTCAGTCCGCAAAACATGGCGCGAGAAAATTTTCGTTTTGGTTCGGGAAGTAAAAATTTCTCGCGCCAGAACGAAAATTTTCTCGCGCCACTTTTTCAGAGATTTCACACAAGGAATCAGCACATTTCCGGTGCATATTGCGAAAGGTTGGGATGATAGACCGGCCTATCGGATCGGGGGGTGATGGATGCTTTACGGGATGCGGGCAGGCTAAGCCACGCCACAAGCTGTTTCACTTCCGGCCGGCCTGTTCTCGGAGCTTGCGTAAGCGGATTCGGTAGTGCTCGGCTTCGTCTTCTTCGTCCAGCTCCTCGCAGAGGGCAATAAGCCGTTTGAGCAATGTGCGGCTTTGGGGGTTGAGCCCATCGGCCTGTCGGTATGCATCGAGGGCCTCTTCGTAGTAAGCGAATTTCTCCAAGACTTGTCCCAACGTGAATCGAGCAGTAAAATCCGTCGGAGCAATGGCTACAGCCTGATTCAAAGCAGAGAGGGAAGCGGTTATTTCGTTCAGTCCGGCCAATGCCCGACCTTTCCTGACGAAGGCCTCCACATAGTCGGGATAGAGCGTGAGGGCTTTGTCGTAGGAGCGGATGGCCGCGTGAGCATCATGAGCCTCCGCAATACAGTCATTGCCCATTAGTACATATTCTTTGGCCAGTCGACGCATAACCTCGCGCTGCTCGGCCAACTCACGCCGCAGCTGTTCCTCACGGCGGTATGCATACTCCATTTCGAACAGCTTGCTCACCAGCAGACGGCGAAAGAGTGGGTCGTCCAAATCGTTCTTCTTCGCTAATGCTTGTGAAAAGGTGCCGATGGCTTCCGTATAACGGCAAGCATTCCACAGCCGGAGGGCTTGTGCATACTCACGTTCCGCCTCGGCACGTTCGAGCGAGTCATTGATTACACCCAGATCATTGGCTCGCGAATAAAAATCGACAATCTCACGACGGACGATGACGTCCCGGCCGGCAAGCGGTGCACGCAGCACCATACCTTCGAGCGAACGGCACCGGCTGAGGGCTACATAGGCCTGACCGCCGGCGAAGGTCCCTTCCGAGAAATCGATGATCACCCGATCGAACGTCAGTCCCTGGCTCTTGTGTACCGTGATCGCCCAAGCCAATTTGAGCGGATACTGAATGAATCTGCCCAGGACTTCCTCCTCCACTTTATTGGCCTGCTCATTATAGGAGAAGCGTTTATTGTCCCAGATGCATGGTTCCACTGTGACAACTTCTCCGGTGCTGAGACATACGTCTATCGTTTCACTCTCCGGATCGAAGCCGGCTACTATGCCGAGTGTCCCATTGACCCATCGGTGATCTTTGTCATTGGAGACGAATATCACCTGAGCATCCTGTTTCAGGATAAGCTCTTCCTCGGTCGGTAAGGATGAAGAGGGGAAATCGCCTTCGATAGTGCCGTACAGGGTGATGGGGTCGCCCTGCAGCCGGTCCAACTGTCGCTCGTTGATGTAGCTCACGTGCCGGCGTTTGGTGGCGAGGGTGATGACCGGCTCGTCTTTCGGTGGTTCGTAATGGCGATCGACGCATTTATTGATGTCCCGAAGATCCTGTTCGATCAGCCTGCCTGATCGGATTCGATCGAGTATCTGCACGAACGCCTGCTCTGTCTGTCGATACACCTTGGTCAGCTCCACTGTGACGGGAGGAGTGGCTCGCAGTGCCTCGGAGGAGAAAAAGAAGGGGTTGGGATAAAATCGTTTCAGTATGTCGGCATCATCTGCCGTTACCACAGGTTCAAGTTGATAAAGATCCCCCACGAACAACATCTGCACACCACCGAAAGGCCTTTCTTGCCGGCCTCTGTATATACCGAGGAGCTTATCAATGGCATCGATGACATCGGCCCGAACCATGGACACCTCGTCTATGACAATCAGATCGAGGCTTCGGATCAGTTTCTTGTGTTCGTTCGTGTAGCGAAATACATCGAACACCCGTTTGTCACGAGTGCTCAGATCGGGATCGTTCGGCGGAATGGGGCGGAGTGGCAGCTTGAAAAATGAGTGGAGCGTCTGCCCTCCGACATTCAGAGCCGCGAGACCGGTAGGTGCAAGCACGATGAACTTCTTGTGCGTCGTAGCACAGATATGCCGAAGCAGTGTGGACTTACCCGTTCCGGCCTTGCCGGTCAGGAAGAGACTTTGGTCTGTACGCTCGATCAGGCTGAGCACATAGCCCATCTCCTCATTGGCCGGGTCAATGGTGGGCAGGGCCTCCTCTCTCTTTTTTGTCTTACGACGAGGCATGCGCTCAGGGGCGTTTGTATCGGGCTTTGACTTTCAGCTTGGCCGGTTTGCTCTCGTTATGGAAGCGATCCACGGCTGTCACCCAGTAGGTATAATCCGCTGAAGCGTGGGAGTCGGGAAGGCGGATACTGTTTTCGGGTGTAATCACCCAAATGTTTTCGGCATGTTGGGTCGTTTTCTTCACGCCATGGCGGAAGGCATAGACTACGAAGTAGGAGGCCTTGACGGGATCGGATTCGTCCTTTTCGGCAAGCCAGATCAGGTGAAAGCCCGATGGCAACCAAGCGGCATGCAGGCCTTTCACTTTCGGAGGAGCCTGTCGGTGCATGGCCGTATAAGCCGGTATAAGAGCGGGATAGCGGTGGTAGCGGCTACGCAGACTGTCTGCCACTCCTTGGGTATTGTTCACCACCTCACCGGCCGGCCAAAGGGCATGCCCGGCTGCTACGGCACGCTGCATCCGCATCTTGGGCGCGAGTTGTCGGGCAGTCATCGTTCGTTTGACATCCTGCCCGAAGTAGAGGTGTGTCGCTCCGACAGAATTACGTCCCCACCACTCAGCTAACGTGGCATAGTCTGCGGCTTTGTGTCCGATCTCCCAATAGATTTGGGGGATAACGTAGTCGATCCAGCCTTTTTTTTGCCACAATAGCACATCGGCATAGAGGTCATCATAGTTCTGAAGTCCGGCTGTCTCACTACCGGAAGGGGAGGAGCGTTTGTTCCGATATATGCCGAAGGGACTGATGCCGAAACGCACCCACGGTTTGGACTGCAGTATGGTCAGCTTGATTTCATGCACCAGCTTGTTTACATTCTCGCGCCGCCAGTCTCCTTTTGTTTGGGAGGTATATCCCTGTCCATATCGGCGAAAACTGTCGCCATCGGGGAAAGCGGCACCGGCCAGCGGATATGGGTAGAAGTAATCGTCCATGTGAATGGCATCGACGTCATATCGCATCGTAATATCTCGCACGATACGGCAGATGTAAGCTCTACAATCCGGCACTCCGGGGTCGTAGTAGAGCTGATTGTTGTAGGTGACGAACCACTCCGGATAACGGTGGTAGGGATGATCGGGGGCAAGCCCTGCCGTTCCGGAAGTCGAGGCGCGATATGGATTGATCCATGCATGCAGCTCCATCCCCCGCTTGTGACATTCGCTGACCATGAAAGCGAGCGGATCCCACAAGGGCGTAGGGGCTTGTCCCTGACGGCCTGTCAGGAAACGACTCCATGGCTCTATAGCAGATTCGTACCAGGCATCGCTCTCGGGTCTGATCTGGAAAATAATCGCATTACAGCCGGCTTCTTTGAGTTTATCCAGTCGCCCGATCAGCAAGCGGCGAACTTCGGCAGGGGCCAAGCGGGCATACTCGCTCTGATAGACGGTTTGGATCCATGCTGCACGAAACTCCCGCTTGGGATGATCAGTGTACACTTGTGGGGGCAATTTTCGCTTGGTGCCACAGCTAAAGAATGCCATTACACAAAAAACCAAGGCAAGAAAAAAGGCAGGAGACCTGCGAGAACAACGATACATGGGATGGTAATGATAGTGATATTAGAGGAGAAAGTCGCGAACGACTCTACTTTCCCCTGCGACGAATGTCTTTGTAGATGGTGACAAATACGACGATGCCGGAGGAAATGATGCCGAAAAACAATTGTCCGCTCGGCCTTCCTGCCCCAATGGCATAGATGACGAGCAGTATCCAAAGGAGTGCGATACAAATGATCTGGCTATTGCTAAGCGGTTTCCGCCGGGGCATATTGCTTTAGCTTAAGAGATAGAGTATGATGGAAAGCATTCCGAGAAAGACTATGAGCAGTCCCGTAATGATCCACAAGCGCTGCTCCAAAGGACGATTGCGCAGGAGAGGCAGGTTGTCCGCCCATCGGCTGATACGCCCTACTTGGGTCTGCTCCGGTTCTGCCAATGGCAATCCGGACTCAGCCAAAACAATACGAGCAGCCTCGAGGTCGCTTTCGGCCAATTCAATTCTCACTCCGCCGACATCGCACATAGGGCCTATGATGCGGTTGGTGTATTCATTACGCAGATAAGCCGTGATACCTGCTTCGGCGAGCATTCGTTGGAGTTCTTCTGCCAAAGCGTTGCTTTGCAGGCAGACGAGCGTGACCATTCTTTCTTCCATAGGTTCTCTTTTTCTCAGCGTTTTTGTGACAGACAGCTTTGCAGGGCAGATGCTATGACGTCCCGGTACTCAGGAAGAGGCAGCCAGTGGCGCAGATCTTTTCCTTCCAATATGCTTGTCCTGATTTGGGTAGAGGAGATTTCTATTCGCGGAGCATCATGTACGTATCGGCATCCGGCCGGGAGTTTTGTTTCGTCTACTTCATAGCCGAATCGCGGATAGATAATGAGCTCGTATTCGGCCGTCAGCCGATGATGATCTTTCCATCGATCGAAGCTCTGCCAGTTGTCCGCCCCGATCAGGAGGGCGAATCGATGACGGGGATACAGCATGCTGAGGACACGAAGTGTCCGGATGGTATAATGAGGAGAAGGCAGGAGTTCTTCGATGCGCACGACTTGAAAACGAGCATCGTTTTGAATAGCTTGTTCTATCAGCTCGCAGCGCAGATGGTACGGAAGTAGCTCTTGGGTGTTTTTTAGAGGATTCAGCGGGCTCGGCACGAACCACAACTCTCCGATCGGAGTGTATTCTGTCAGATAATTGGCCAGTGCCAAATGACCGATATGCAGCGGATTGAAAGATCCGAAGAAGAGCCCTGTCAGCATTATTTCGGTTTGATTCCCAGTGTATTCATCGCCAGAAGGATTTCTTCCGGCTCTCCCGTATGTTTGCCATCGACATCGCTCAGCTTGACGCAGTAGTGCCAATCGTCTTTCGCCGTCATCTTGCACTTCCAGAGCTTCATAACGATATTCAGTGGCTCTACACCCCCACCTACATCATTCGTCAAATTGGTACCGATGCCGAAGCTGGCCTTTATCTTGCCGGCACACATATCTTGAATCTCTATGGCTCGCTGGGGAGTGAGGCTGTCAGAGAATATGATGTACTTGATCTTGGGATCTACTCGCAGCTCTTCGTATCGCCGTATTGCTTTCTCGATGAATACTTCGGGGTCGCCGCTGTCATGCCTCAGACTGGTAAAGAGCATGGCATGCTTCTTGCTGAAGTTGCGCATGAAAACATCGGTCGTGTACGTATCGGTGAGCACAGTGCCGAGATCACCGTCATAGACATTGATCCAATCCTCCATGGCTACATAATTGGCCATCTTGTAGCCGTAAATAGCCCCGTGGAATTGTATCCACTCGTGCGGATGTGTACCGGACACGCGTAATCCATGCTTATGGGCTAAGTGTACGTTGCTGGTACCGAAGAGACTCTCACCTGCATACTGCTTGAGAATATCCGTCACACGATCTTCCACATCAAGGGAGAAACGCCTCCGCATACCGAATATCGAGAACGTAGCTCGATGCTCTCGCATCAATTCCCCCTTGGATCGAGTTACCTCTTCTACGTGCTTCCAATCCGGTTGGGCCCCGATAAAACGATAGTAGAGTTCGCTGATAATGGCCAGGATGGGTGTCTCCCAAAGCGTCACACGATAGAGAAGGCCTTGCGCTCGTATATCCAAGCGACCTTGTGCGTCTATCGATACTGTAACTTCTTCCGGATCGAAACGAAAACCTTCCAAAAAATCGATGTATATCGGCGGTAGATAAGGTAATTCCCGCCGGAGAAACTCTTTTTCCTCACGAGTCAAAGACAGAGATGCCATCGCTCGTATTTCGGCACGTACCAGCTCGGCAAATTCCTCGGTAAAGAGCTGCCGGTTGCGGTCTATGAAGCGGAATTCGCCATAAGCTCTGGGGAATAGCTTGGCATAGGCATAGCCGGTAGTGAATTTATATAGATCGGTGTCTAATATGCTCCGGATAATACCCATAAAACTTTGGAGTTAGAAAATGAATAAAGTCTTAGTACCTATCCAACCATAGCACGAAAGCAGGACAACGACTCTGGCAGATAAATGTTTCGACTTCGTCTTTGTCTTTTCTCTTCGAGCACATGCTCTCGGCCAACAACAAAGAAACATCCGCTACGAGACTTGCCTCAACGGCCAAAGCACTACCTACTATACTCGGAGCCATGGCTAAAACGGATATACCCTTTTCACGCAAAGCGGCCACCTCTTGGAGTGCAGCATCCGACTCTTCAAGGTGGACCATTTGGATTTTCTTTCCCTTTTTCTCAAAAGAATTTATCAGTTCTGTAGCTATCCTCTCGGTCTGTTCGTTACCGCTCATGCTTGTCAGGATAATACAAGAGGAAGCCGAATCCGATAGGTATTCAGTCAGATTGAGACGAAGTAAGTCTATATCCCGTTGCATCGTAGCCGTTCTCTTCTTACTTCCATTCAGTAGAGCCAGTATACGCTTGAGCGCTTTTTCGCCAAGTTCCGAAGGTGCCAATATCAGATTGCGCAGAACGACATAAACAAAGAAGATGATCATCGGCAGAAAGAGTCCGATAGCCAGATTGATGATCAAGATCAATAAATGTTTTTTCGTTCCGGGAACAGCCTTCGTCTTGTCAAGGACGATCAGGCTTGAGGAAGCATCGGCTGTCAGAAGATCCACTTTGTATTCATTGATCATGGTTATCAACCTCTTTCGCAAAGCCTCACGATTGGTGTTTATCTCTTTCTCTGCGATATTCAAAGAAGAGAGGGCAGAGTCCGAGACAGGGATCCCGTCTTTTTGAAGATCGCTTAGACTCTTTTCGGCTAAAGCGATTTTTTCTTCTACCTCCTGACGATATTTCTGGCGAGACTGAATATCAAACTCTTCTATAAGACCGTCAAGGAAATCTCTTGCGAAGCCCAAAGATCGGCCCATCGTTATCCTCATTTCTATTCGCCCCTTCGACTCTTCCGTCCTAAGGTTCGAATCGTAGCGTACTCGCGCACTATTCTTCGATTCTTTGGTTACGATGATAGTTGTGTGCGAAAATTTTTCGTCCAAAGTCTCCGGATCGAATCGCTCTGTCTTCTCCACCCTAAGTTCTCCGATCGGAGTAGCCACAGGAACTCCATAAGGGAGCTGAATATCGGTCAGATTTATCTTTTTCGCCTCATGCTTTCCATTTAGAGACAAGATGGTAGCATATTCTTTCCCCACCTTCATCTTTACAGTGAAAGAACTGTGTGCACTTTCCGGCGAAAAGATCAAATGAATGGGCGTATGATCGTAAAAATCATGTTTGGTCACTTTGCCCGGGAGATAATAGTTCACATCGTACTGTATTTTCTCTCCCACTCTTTCTACGAGACTTGTAGCACAAAGACCATTGAAAATAGAATTCTGATCTAATACGGAAATACCTTCCCAACGAGGTGTATAATTATCATATGCACTGTAGTTTGGATTCAATCCACCGGAGCTTGCCCTCTGAACACCTTCGGGGAATCGTGGCATTATGGCCGTAAAATAGGTGCTGGGAGCCATGCCGACCCTCTTATACTTCACCACACCCCATCCGGCGAAAAGAACGATGGAAAGGAGTATCCAATACCAGTTTCGGAGACAAATTCGGAAAAATAAAATCAGGATAGAATCCTTCGGGAGGACGACACTTCGAAACGATTTCTCGGTCAAATGACAATTATCACTCATACTATTAGTAGCTGATGTTATTCTTTTTCAAAAGACAAGATTCTAAAAACGAAGATATGAACAAAAATGCAAAAACCTTTACCAAGGATTGTCCCAAAAGGGACCTAAATATTTTTTAGGCATTTCTGACATCATACCGAATGGCGATGGAGGAAGAAATTCAAACCCAGCTCACGGGTCATCAATATGAAGACTACGGCCAACAGGATAGCGGCAGCAAGCCAAATAGTCAAGCCCAGCCATTTGAAACCTGCAGGAATAATTCCGTTTCTCCCTTGTCCCTGATGTCTGAAAACGATGGCCATAACTGGTACGACTACTATAATAAATACGGAGATCGCGGCACAGAGTATCATCCAGGAGGGAATAGAAATCCAGTCAGAAGTCAAGGGAGCATGTGCCACGTAACCGTCTGCAAACAGCTCCAATATAAGGCCGAAAAGGCCGAAAACGACAGCGAGGATAAAACCTATTCCTACGAGGACAAACAGTCCTTTGAGCATACACCCCAGCGTATTCAGTACAGAGGCATTCCTGCGGTGAAGGCTCGTATCGACATCGGCAGCAACTCGCTTACCGATATTCTCCACTGTGATCGGCTCACCGTACATCTCCAATTTCTGAGAAGCAGTTATAGCCGGTGGAGCTATCATCCAAACGGCCAAATAACCGATAATGATCATCCAAAAGAGAGAAGAGGCCAAAATCGTCATCAACACGACTATCACACGAATGGCGTTCACATTCCATCTCGTATATGCTGCAATACCGCTACACACGCCACACAAAACGGCATGATCCATGTCGCGATAAAACTTCCGCTTCGGAGCCTCCCCTGACATGTATCGATAGCCTGAAGCCTCCCTCTCCTTCTGTCTGTAACCGGCCCCTGCAGCATATCCGGCAGTCGCACTGTCTTCATTGGAAGAAAAGTGCTCACCCATATTGATCTTTTCTATGACTTCTCGAATCAGGCCGATACTTATTATGGCGTGTTCGCTGTGCAATCGGGCGATGACCATATCCGACAAATAAGCCTCAAACTCTTCGATCGTTTTACAATCCGTATGGTTATCCCGATCGAAATGTGAGGCTAAATTGTGTAGATACTCCTCCAGCAGGTTATAGGCATCCTCATCAATATGGAAGACCTTGCCTCCCAGATTCATCGTGAGCGTTCTCTTCATCTTGTCTCTCCGTTAATGGTGGATTCTTCTTCGGGTTTGATGTCGCGCACCAGTAGCTGCAATGATTTATTGCCGTTGAATTCGTTCTCTTCTATCGTGTAGCAAAGGCGGAAAGGACCATTTTTGATCTCATCGCAATGACCGGCCTGATTAAATGCAATCCCACTCACCGGATGGCGTTCGCCCGATCCCACCCTCACATCTATCTTCAGGTGTTCGGATGTCTTCCCCACAGCCCTGCTACCTCCGGCATCGTACAGCTGTCGGGATATAAAGACCGGCTTGGAATTTTCCGGTCCGAATGGCCCCATCCGCTTGAGGTTGTCGAGAAGTTTGTAATTGACCTCTTCGATGGATATTTCGGCATCTACATCTATTTGCGGCACCAGTAATTCCGGCGATACAGCCTCTTCGGCATAGTCCGTAATCATCTTTCGGAAAGCTTCCAGATTCTCTTCTTTGATCGTCAGACCGGAAGCAAAAGGATGTCCACCGAAATTGACCAGCAAATCCTTGCAATGTTCGATAGCCTTATACACATCGAATCCTCCCACCGAACGAGCCGAACCGGAAATGTAATCGCTGCTCTTCGTCATCACGATCGTCGGGCGCGAATAGCGTTCAGTCATCCTGCTGGCTACTATGCCGATGACGCCCTTGTGCCATTCCGGCCGGTAGATAACGAGGATCTTCTTGTCCACATCGGATAGCTCGCCCAAAATGTCAATAGCCTGTTCCGTCACATCCTTGTCAAGCTCGCGACGTTGATCGTTGTATTCGTCTATATTGGCCGTTCGGCTTTGGGCCTCCACAGCATCCTGAGAGAGGAGCAGTTCCACAGCCTTCCCCCCATTCATCATACGACCGGAAGCATTGATCCGAGGCCCGATCTTGAAGACGATGTCGTTCATATCTATCCTTCGCTTCTTCAGACCGCATACATCTATTATAGCCTGTAAGCCAAGACAAGGGCGTTTATTAAGTTGGCGCAGTCCGTAATAGGCGAGTATGCGGTTCTCCCCCATAATAGGAACAATATCCGAAGCTATACTGACGGCCACGAGGTCGAGCAAAGGAAGGAGCTTGGATTCGGGTAAATTGTTGCTCCGGGCATAAGCTTGCATAAACTTGAACCCGACTCCACAGCCGGAGAGATGCTCGTAAGGATACGTATTGTCGGCTCTTTTGGCATCCAGCACCGCAACGGCATCGGGCAGGGTTTCATCCGGATTGTGATGGTCGCAGATAATAAAATCGATGCCAAGCGACTTGGCGTATGCCACCTTTTCGACGGCTTTGATACCACAGTCAAGTACGATTATCAGTTTCGTTCCGAGAGAGTGAGCCAAATCAATCCCTCGATAAGATATACCATAACCCTCATCGTACCGATCCGGAATGTAGTAATCCAATTGGGTTTCGGAGCAGCCCGTGGCGCGCAAGTACTTATAGACGAGTGCCACTGCCGTGGTACCGTCTACATCATAGTCACCGTAAATCATGATTTTTTCCTTTCGCCCCACTGCCCTGTTCAGGCGAGCCACAGCCTTGTCCATATCCTTCATCAGGAAAGGATCGTGGAGATCCTCCAATCTTGGGCGAAAGAAACGTTTAGCTTCCTCCACGGAAGCTATTCCCCTGCGTGCCAATAGGCACCCCACTACGGGCGCGAGCCTTAGCTCCCGACAGAATATTGTCCCGAGGGAACGTTCCTCTGCGGAAAACGGCTCCAAATTCCAGTTGTAATTCATTATATGTCATTTTTTTACTTTTTCAATTGTGAATAGCAAGAGTCGGAACAACAGGCACGTCCGGACTCCAACTTGTATTTATTTTATAACGCTACACCGTGCATTTCTATTGAAAATGACACCGGTCGGCTACATTTATGCTCCGTAAATGTAATAATAATGCTGTATCATTTGTGCACAACGTACAGAGAACCGACTTGATCCATCTGCAAACTTGCGAGGGCAAAGGGCGGTAGATTATCTTCCTCGGCGAACTGACGCATACTGCGAGATGCGGATATCAAGAGCAACCGCTATTCGTTCAGAGCGATCATTCCCCGATCGGATTCTCTGAACTTGCCGTTACGCAGGAGCTCCTCGACGGCATAATCTGTATGTGTCTGCACTTTCGTTCCGTTACGAGCGAACCCAAGAAGCTGGGCTGCCAGTTTGCACAGTTCGAGGCGAGGAAGAGCAAGCTGTTCCTCCATGATATGCATAAGGGCATTCATGATCTCGATGGTGGGAATTTCGCTGATCTCTCTGCCGGAATCCGTGCGGTAATAGTCGAATCCTTCGGCCGCTTCGCTGTCTATCCAAAGCGTGTGGCTCCCTTCGAAGGAAACGGGATCGTGGTATAATTTGTCCGTCAGGCTATCGACGAGAGTTCGCAGGCGAGGAGAGACCCGACTAAGACCGAAGTGCTCGACTACGCGTCTGTACAAAAGGGTATCGGTAATAGGCTGCTCGGTTTGGACGATGGATCGGATCGCCTTTCTTGCTTCTGCCTTGTTGGCGGTCAGGGTACTTAGGTCGGCAGTGTGGTTAGGAGCCTTCTCGATCGGGAAAGAGCGATAGGGTTGCTCTTTGCTCTTGGATGGCTTTTGGAGTGGGGCGGCAGAGGTGATGGAAAACTTCTTTACCGGCTGTACCGGTGCCATAGAGGAAATAGCCGGCAAGCGGAGCAAGGCATCTACTTGTTCGACAATACGGTCGATCACCCGATCCTTGTTTTCGAACCAATCCACACTCCATACTCTATGGATATTCCAGCCGAGCATGCGAAGGACTCCCGGCCGGACGACTTCCCTATCGCGCGTGGTCTTCGTCTCGAAATAGTTTTTCCCGTCACACAAGATGCCGAGGAGGTATTGTTCCGGATTCTGCGGATGGCGTATGCCGAGATCTATTTTGAAGTTCGAACAGCCGATCATCGTGTCCGTCTTATAACCACGGCTACGCAGTGCAGCTGCCAGATCGGTTACGATCGCACTCTCGGCACGTACCTGACTGCTTCGATTGGGCAAATGAGACAATCCGTGTGCGGCAAACTCTAAAAGCAGGCGCAGTCCCTCCACACCGAGCGAATTGGTTCGTTTGAGATCTATCTGTTCGGGACTGAGCGAGGTATATATGATCATTTCGTATCGGGCACGCGATACGGCCACATTCAGCCGGCGTTCCCCACCCTTGTTGTTCAAGGGACCGAAGTTCATCGACACCTTACCGTCCTTGTCCGGTCCATAACCGATGCTGAAGAGTATGACATCGCGCTCGTCTCCCTGCACATTTTCCAGATTCTTGATAAAGATCGGTTCGGCACCATGCAAAGCTTTCTGTTCCAATTCGGGCTTGGTGCTCAGAGCGTCCATCAGCATATCTTCTACAAGGTTTTGCTGCGCCTGACTGAAGGATACCACACCGATGCTTCGCTCGCACAGGGCCGGATCTTCCAACCGCCGGATAATCTCATCGACGATGGCTTGGGCTTCTTTGCGGTTGCTTCTCGTATTCGACTTGTCGTACACGCCGTCTATCTTCACCAAGCTGACTTTCGAAACCCTGTCATCAGTGGAGGGGAAGGTAAAGAGCTTGCCATCGTAGTAGCGACTGTTGCTGAACGCGATCAGGCTCTCATGCTTGCTTCGGTAGTGCCATGTAAGGTATCGGGAAGGCATTGACAGAGAGATACAATCATCGAGGATACTCTCCATATCGTCTATGTAGGCATCTTCTTCGTTGTTCCTTCCGGTCATGAAGAAACTGGTGGGCGGCATCTGCTTCGGATCGCCCACCACGACGAGTGCCTTGCCTCGGGCTATGGCACCTACGGACTCGCTCGTCGGCATTTGCGAGGCTTCGTCGAAAATGACCAGATCGAATTTCTCTGCATCGAGGTCGATAAACTGGGCCACCGACAGCGGACTCATCAGCATGCAGGGACAGAGCTTGGGCAGAAGAGTGGGTATTTGGTCTATGATCTTGCGAATGGAAGTCCCACGGCCTCCGTTGGCGATGTTTCGTTTCAGGATGCCCACCTCCGAACTGTTGGACGCAGTCATCGTCAGTTGGGGGATTTTCGCTGCCAAGCGGCAGTATAGCTCCTGCTTGCTAAGCTCTTGGAAATTGGCCGTCAGGAATCTGTACTTCTCTATGACGGATTCGAAGAGGATACCGTTGAAGAGCTGTAGGGTAGGATCTGATGCGATGGTCTCCTCTGCCATGCGCCTGTAGAGATTATGCGCAAAGGCTTCTGCCACAGATACGGCCGGCACGGATCCTTCGCCGTGGCATATCCTGTCGATGGCCGGTGCTGCTCCTGCATCCAAGAGAGCTCGCTTGCAGAGGATCCATTGCGACCAATCCTTCAACCGAGGCAGATGCTCTATCCAAACGGAAAGTTTGGCACAGATTTGTTCGTAGCCGGATGGAAGACTGATAGCGACGGAGTGGGCGAGGGAGTCCGACACCTGTAGCAGCCGGACGGTTCGGTCATATATCTGCTGTAGTTTATTCCTGTTGGAATCGAAGATGGGTTGCCAATGGCCGCCGATCTTAGCAGTCACGGCTTGGCGGATCACTTCATAGCTTTGGCCTGTCTGCTCGGCATGACCGGCCAACAATCGGACAAATTCTTCGGATCGGTGAAGATTTTCTTGGGCCTGTAGCCATTCCCGGTCACTTCCCAAACCTCTGACATCGAACAAACGGATCAGCTCGGATTCGCTTCCACTGACCGATTCGCTCAGCTCTTGCAGAGCGCAGAGACGTTCGATGAGCAAAGGCACTTCGGCTTTGGAGAGAGTGGGTTTATGACGGCGCAAACGCTTGACAAAAGAGCCGGAAGCAAAAAACCGAGGCAAGAACCATTTACTTTCGATCATTTGCCATTCCGCACGCAGCCTGTGGCCGTCTTCTTCCAGAACAGTCGGTGCATAGTCTCGCGTAAGCTCTTCATGCAGACGGAGCCTATCACGAGCCGTACCCAGCAGATCGTGGGTTCGGATGCACGCTTGTCGGTTCTCGGCGAGGCGGAACAGGTCGTCATTGAAGCAGGAAATATGGAACAGACAGCCGAGAATGTCGCGCATCCGGATCACGCCATCGACCGATTCGTCGGGACCAACACCCAACAGATCTTCCAGTGCCTGCGGAGCAGAGGACAATTCTCCGAACAGGCGTTTGGCTTCTGCTAAGCTATCGCGCAGCGATGGCAGGTTCAGCATCGTCGGATCAGTCGGCTCCAAACCGTCCAGCGGATGTCCGGCCGGATGTCCGCTTACCAAAAACACAGTGTCCAGCTGGGTTATATCTTCGACGACTTTCTCTATCGCCTCTTTCTGCAATAGGGTTGCCGGCACTCGGCTGACATCCATATCCGCTCCTGAATGTCGAAGGAAACCCGATATACAGTCGAATAGCGAGAGTCCGAAGCCCCTCTCTTGGTGCAGGGCGTCTACGTATGCGATGAGCTTGGAGCGGTGGGAGAAGAGTTCGTCCGCACAGCTCTGATAGTCGGTAGCCGGCTGCAGACGTCGGATGTCCAAGGCCGTTTGCATCTGACTGAGGAAGTGACTCTTGGTGACTTTGTTGGAGTGCAGCTCCAGACAGAAAGGTGCCAGACCGATCTTTTCCAGACGCTTTTGAACGACCGACAAGGCAGCCATTTTCTCAGCGACGAAGAGTACGCGCTTGCCTCGGTACAGTGCGTTGGCTATCATATTGGTGATCGTCTGGGATTTTCCCGTGCCGGGAGGGCCATGAAGGATGAAGCTCTTTCCTTTCCCCGACTCGATCACGGCCTCCAATTGCGATGAATCCACATCGATCGGGATGGAATAAGCCGTCGGAGGCACTGTGCTGTCGATGATGCGAGCGTCGATTTCCTCTTCGCTGTGGTCGAACATTTGCAAGCGGTTGTTCATCAAACCGTTCAGGATAGGGTGCTCTTGCAGCTTATCGGCATGGGTGTGAATATCGTTCCACATGACGAATTTGTTGAAAGAGAACAACCCCACCATACTTTCTTCGAGCACATCCCAGCCTTTTTTGTCGCGAAGCTGTGAGCGAATAGCCGCCAAGACCAGTGGAATATCGGTACCCTTTTCGTCTTGAGGGAGCGTATTCAGGCCTGAGAGATCTATGCCGTATTGTTGCTTGAGCAGTTCGACCATCGTAATGTTCAGCATGGTCTCTTCGTCTCGGGTTCGCAGTTCATAGCCACGGCTTGCCCCTTTGCGGACGATCTCTATCGGCATGAGCAAGATCGGGGCGTAGCGAGGACGATGACTCTGCTCCGTCTCCATCCACCTGAGTATGCCTATAGCCAGAAAAAGCGAGTTGGCTCCGTTCTCCTCCAGAGCTGTTCTGGATTTTCTGTACAAGTCTTTGAGGGTGTTTTGCAGTTCGCTTTCGTCCAAATAGGAGTAGAGCGTATTGCTATGCAGCCCCATCGTGACAGTGGCGGCTACGACCTCCGGATTGGTAGCGGAGTCGTATATACCATATTCGTTGGGACGGGCACATTCGTCGGAGGGCGCAGGCAAGATGATAAACTTGTTGCCGGCATGGAGCGAATCCTCCAAAAGCTCGATGTTGTACGAGATAAGAGGCAAGGCTCTACGACCGGATCGGATATTGACAAGGTTGTTGCGCAGGGAAATATCCAGCAGCTTTCTTTCCCAAATATCCTGTTTGGTCAGCTCCTTATCGCTGTCCAGCTTGATGTCCAGCGGGCTGATCTTCATGATTCGCTTGGTGACATTGTCGTGCTTGATCCCCTCATTGACCAGCTCGAAGCCTCCCTCCGTAGCCACTCTCTGCGGCAGGGGTTTGATCCCTCCGAGCCGGCAAGCCACTACGTCTATGAACATCTGAAACAAGCCCGTACGCAGCTGCTGCGTAGCCATTTCAACGGCCAGTTCGAAACTGACAGGCTCCGAGGCCGTCAGCATCGTACTCTCGACGAAGACAATATCGTGGATACCATTGGCACAGCCCTTGAGCAGAAACTCCCGATCGTCGCTGGTGGCCTGGCTATAGAATCGCTCTTCCTGCCAGACACCCAAAAAAATATGCCCTTCGAACAGGACCAAAAGGGGATAAAGCCCTATATGCTCTATACAAGCCGCGAAGAGCAGGGTCAAATCTATGCAAGTACCTATTTTTTCATTCAGCACCTTGTCTGCCAACCGGATCCGTTGGCCTGCTTTTTCGAAGCTCGCCGGCGGATTGCTATAGACGATCCCTTCCGAGCGCAAGGCCTCGTACACGGCGGCTACCTGCCAGCGAACGATGGAGGGGTCTTGCGATTGGTATCCGGATAGCGAGTTGGACTTTGTCCATCGCTCCATGAATTTGGCCGCCTTGACGAGAACACGGGAGAGAAGCGGATGATTCGGTGTGACGAATGCCGACAGTATCTCAGGCATTATGCGGATCCCGGCCCACTGGTCATAGGCCATCAGATGCACTTCGTACTCTTCCCTGTAGATCTCTTCTTGCCCCACTCGGACGGTGCAGGAGAAGGAAGTGTCGAAGCCCTCTGTCAGCGAAATGAGCCGGGCTGCATCGACCTTCAGCTCCAGACCCTCCGCTTCTATGGTAGTACCTGTAGGAATCAGATCGAAATGACAGTCTGCCGGCTTGAGGTAAGCTCCTTCGATGAGGACGGTCGTATCCACCCAGTCGCGCCCGCTCTCGTTCGAGATGGCACAGCGACTGATGGTACGGATACCGTTGTGCTGGATGGCAAAATTGATAAAGTCGATATACTCTAAAATCAAAGCTCCGGAGTACGGGGCAGAAAAGGATTTGTTCGGCTCCATATTTCATTCGTATACTTATGGCAGATCGGCCTGCTTCGGCAGCAGAATACGGAAAGTGGTACCAATACCCGGCTCCGATTGCTTTACGCTTATTTTCCCTTTGTGATATTTCTCTATGATTCGCTTTGCCAGAGACAAACCCAAGCCCCAACCTCTGGTCTTCGTGGAATAGCCCGGACGGAATATATCGCGCATTTTCCCCTTGGGGATCCCTTTGCCCGTGTCGGTAATATCTATTACTGCGTACGAGCCTTTCTCCTTGAGTTCGATCGTGATCTTTCCTTTGCCACTCATGGCATCGACGGCATTTTTGATCATATTTTCGATCACCCAACTGAACAGCGGTGCCGAAAGGGCTATGCGCATGACCTCATTCGGCATCCTCAATTCTATGTCCACCTGTCGCGATACGCGGTAGCGCATGTAGTCCGCTGTGCTGCCCAAAGCCTGACGGACATCCTGTACTTCCGTCTTGGGTTCCGAGCCTACCTTTTGGAACCGTTCGGCTATCATACGCAGTCGGTCTATATCCTTTTCCATCTCATTGGTGATAGATGGATCCTCTTCCGATGCCTTGAGGAGTTCCACCCATGCCATCAGGCTGGATATGGGTGTACCGAGCTGATGGGCAGTCTCTTTGGAGAGTCCGTTCCATACACGATTCTGTTCGGATCTGCGCTCAGCCAGCAAGGCCATGATGGAGATACCGAGGAAGACAAATATCACGCTCAGAGCTATATAAGGCAATACCAACAGTCGCCGCAGGGTTTGGCTGTCGGAATAATAGAGGAATTGTGGCCGACGGGCCTCTATTTCTATTCGGATAGGAGGATACCCTTCCTTGAAATAACGAAGTTTCTTTTGGAGGTAGGGTAGTGCAGGTTTGCCGGCCGGAATGTCGATATTGTTGTGCGAAATAATGGAGTCTTTGGAATCGCACAGGATGACGGGGATGCTATTATTGGATTGGATAATCTGCAAAACAAGGTCTTTGGCCAGAACGGCTTCATCGTCCGAAGCCACGATCTTGGTAGCCTGTGCCCATAGCTCGATTTTCTGCCTTTCCTCGCCGGCCATCTTATCGATCAGGCTGTCCGAAGCAAACAGCGTAAGGAGGGCAATAACCATGGCTGCGAAAATAAAGGTAACGCGCATCGTGATGCGGCTCCGCTCGAAGAAAGTTTGATTACCGCTCCAGCTCATACCCTATAGTTTTCGCTTTTCGTTCTTGGTGAGGCCTCTTGTTCGTATTCTTTTGCATAAGAAAGTAGGTATGCTATGCGCCCAAAGATAGAGAATAATGGTCTACTGCGATAGGGAGATATTCCTCATTCTGTCCGAATTTCTCTCAGCTTCGGGCAGCTCTACAGCTCCATCATCGGACAAAGCTCTCCCCGTTCTTTCCCCGTGGGGGCGGATCCACAGAACCTCCTCTATTGAACGCAAAATCCATACAATGATTGTATCGAGAACCGAAGAGGACAACCCTCGCCTATTCGACCGGAAGAAACTCCACAAGCAGAGACAGCTGACAGACATTCCTCCCACTAAAAGAAAGTGTAGGGAGCATCATCCCCTGTCGAATGAGTTTACGCGCGGAAATTTTCTCTTTTGTCCTTCCTGAAAATGTGGCGCGTAAACTTTTTGGTTTTGGTGCGAGAAGTAAAAAAATCTCGCGCCACAGCGAAAAAATTCTCGCGCCGCTTTTCGGGAAAATACGCGCCACAATCGGAGCATTTCCCGTTCGTATTTCCGAGGCTGTCAGTCGTAGACTTTCCGACAATGGTGAGGCTCTAACGCCTCCATCCTACAGACTCGGCCAACAGACAAGCACGACATCCCCACACATTGCCCTCGCATTAGACTGATGGGGTCATAACAGCTGATGCAGGAAGGTGCATAAAAGAAAAATTTTCCGGAATCATTTGGCACATAACGAAAAAAGCATACCTTTGCAGCGTCAAAATCAAAAGGGGCTTTCCTTTTGATGGGTATTGACTCCGTAGCTCAGTTGGTAGAGCAAATGACTCTTAATCATTGGGTCGTGAGTTCGAGCCTCACCGGGGTCACAAAACAATAGCAGAGAGGGCTGTGTTGAAATAGTTTTTTTTCGACACGGCCCTTTTACTTTTATATTCGGGTTCGCCTTTTTCCGGGAGGAAAGCTCTCGCATCAGGCCTTCCGGCCCCCCTGCCCTCGAAGGGACAGAGATATAAAAAGAGCCTTTCGCCCTATTCGGCAGGGCTGCTGCATATATTACTATATTAGGTATATGAATGAAAGAACAGGACGATTAACGGCTGAGGTGAAATAAATTATATCTTTGTGCAAGTATTCATTCTAACAAAAGTGTAAGTATCAATAGAATAGACCTTCTGTGTAGCCCGTATCTCGCATATATGTGCCGGAGGCACTGGGAAGTCCTGTTGTCGAGGGCGTTTTTCGTCTGTCTTGAAAGAGATGACCGAGAGTGATCGGGGAAGGCTTGCAGGGTCTTTTTCGTAATTCATAATAAACAGATATGATCGATTTGTCCACTGAGTTCGCCGGCTTGCGCCTGAAAAATCCTATTGTCGCAGCAAGTTCGGGACTGACCCGCAACCTCAAAACCATCAAAGATCTCGAAGCAGCGGGTGTTGCTGCCATCGTACTGAAATCACTGTTCGAAGAGCAGATCGAGGCAGAAATGTCCCAAATGATGTCCCCGATGGATTACCCTGAGGCGGCAGACTATATCAATGCCTATGTACAGAGCAACGAGATCTCCAAACACCTCGACTTCCTTCGCGAAGTGAAGCGCGAGGTGGCTATCCCCGTAATAGCCAGCATCAACTGCTTCCGCTCCGATTCGTGGGTGGACTTTGCCAAACAGTTCGAAGAGGCCGGAGCCGACGCTCTCGAAATCAACGTGATGCGACTCAATACCGATCTCTTCTTCGATGCCAACAAGGCCGAACAGATGTATGTGGATATTATCAGTTCTCTGATCAAAGCCATCAGAATCCCTGTAGCGGTGAAGCTGTCCAAGTCTTTTGCCAATATCCCATCTCTCGTCGATAAGCTGCGGGCGGCAGGAGCCAAGGGGGTAGTACTTTTCAATCGCTCATACCAGCCGGACATCGACATCGACAAGGTGCAGATGGTGGCCGGAGACGTATTTACCTCTGCCGGAGAAATCTCGGACACGATTCGCTATGCCGGTATCGTCAGCGCATTGGTGCCGGGCATATCCATCGCCTCTTCCACGGGTGTTCATGATGGAGAGGCTGCACTCAAGTGCCTGCTGGCCGGTGCACATGTGACGCAGATATGTACCGCTCTTTACAAAAAGGGACCTCAATTCGCGGCCGAAATGATCGCCACCATTGAGAGCTGGATGCAAGTAAAGGGCTACTATTCGGTCAGTGAATTCCGAGGCAAACTGAATGCTGCAAGCGTGAAGTCGGCAACGATGTACGAGCGTATGCAGTTCATGAAGTACTTTGCCAATAAAGATAATTGATCCCCTGCGGGATAGCTTTGTGTGAACAAAGCATAGTGTAAACGAATAAAAAGAAGAGCTAATGAAGAAATCAAGTGTAGTGGCCTCGGCTTTGGCCGTGGGTCTCGTGTTCGCCGGCTGCGGACTGAACAATATGGCAAAAGGCGGCCTTATCGGCGCCGGAGTAGGAGGTGCTATCGGTGCCGGAGTAGGTAACGTGGCCGGAAATACGGCTGTCGGTGCCATCGTCGGTACCGCAGTCGGTGGAGCAGCCGGTGCTCTCATCGGGAAAAAGATGGACAAGCAGAAGAAGGAACTGGAGGCTGCTGTACCCGACGCTACGATCCAGACCGTAAATGACGGAGAAGCTATCCTTGTTACTTTCGACAGCGGCATTCTTTTCGCCACGAACTCCAGCACGCTGAGTCCTAACTCACGCACTGCGCTGACGAAGTTCGCTGCAAACATGAACAAGAACCTCGATACGGACATCCGCATCGTAGGCCATACGGACAATACAGGCTCCGACAAGATCAACGATCCTCTGTCCGAGAGACGTGCAGCCAGCGTATACTCTTTCCTGAATTCTCAGGGCGTGAGTATGTCGCGTATGACAGCTGAAGGACGTGGAAGCCACGAACCGATTGCGGACAACAGCACAGCTGCCGGACGTTCGGCCAACCGTCGTGTAGAGGTTTACATCTTGCCGAATGCCAAGATGATCGAACAAGCTCAGCAAGGTACGCTGAAATAAGCCTTATAGACCTAAGGAAATAGCGAAAGCCTCCGACTCTGCCTAATAAGGAGAGTCGGAGGCTTTTCTGTTTTGAGGATAGAATCTTGATTGTTGGCCTGTGCCCGAATCAATGCCGTTCTGACATCACCATAAGCTGGGTGTCGGGATGATATTTATCCAGATAGAAGCGGAGATAATCGAGGGTGTTGGCTGTGATGCGGTCGTCTTCGGCGGGATAAAGATTGTAGACGATGGTTTCGACCGTAATGCCCCTGTGGCGGCATAATTCCAAATTGAGTAGCGTGTGGTTGATACTCCCCAGTCGCCCACTCGTCACGAGTGCGATCGGGTAATCTCGGTCAGCAATAAAATCAGCCGTAAGATAGTCTTTGGTGATGGGCACCATCAGTCCGCCGGCGCCTTCCAGAAGCACGCGATTGTAGCCGCGAGAAAGCAGAGCCTCAGTAGCCCGGTCTATGATCTTGCAGTCCACCCTTTTGCCATCTATATCGGCGGCAAAGTGAGGGGAAGCCGGATAACTGAAAATATAGGGGCAGGTAAGACCTAATCGGTCTTCCTCCATCATGGAGCATCCGGTCAGACGGCGGTGTGCTTCTATATCCTCAGAAGTGCCGACGCATCCCGTCTGTACGAGCTTCTGGGTGATGACTCTTTGCCCTGACTCGGAGAACTTGTCGAAAAGAAAAGCCGTGGCATAAGTTTTCCCGATATTCGTGTCTATTCCGGTTACAAACAGGACTTGAGAGGGAATGATAGGCATGGCTGTATGGACGAAAGTTGAAAATCTTTTTACCGCTGTTCGATCTGATTGCGAACTCTGGCAATCAAAGTAGACGTAGAGTCCGATGCAGATACAAGCGGCAGCCGTAGTATATTGTGACGGATGAGTCCTTTTTGATAGAGCAATTCCTTGATTCCGGCCGGATTACCATCGACGAACATCAGGTAGTACATTCCTTCGAGTCGCTGTTGGATGGCTTCGGCTTCTTCAAATCGGTTCTCCAAACACAGATGTATCAAGCGACTGAAAAGTTCCGGATAGGCATTCCCGATCACGGAGATAACCCCCTCGGCACCTTCTTTAATAAAGGAAAGGGAGAGATGATCGTCGCCCGACAGGACGATGAAAGGATCGGGTTTTTCCGCCACTATTGCACGTACTTGGTCTACATTGCCCGATGCTTCTTTGACACCGATGATATTCGGACAGTCTGTAGCCAGTCTAAGAGTAGTTTCGGGTTTGATATTTACACCCGTTCGTCCCGGAACGTTATAAAGGATGATAGGCGTATCGGTAGATTCGGCCAATTTCCTGTAATGTCTATAGATGCCTTCTTGCGTGGGTTTGTTGTAGTAAGGTGCAACGGATAAGATGGCATCCACGCCGGTCTTGTCCATGGCTTGGAGCCGATTGACGATCCGCTCCGTATAGTTACCTCCGGCCCCAACGATGATCGGACACCGTCCTGCCACCGCCTCCCTGACTGTTTGCATTATGGCAGAGCGTTCGGCTTCCTCGATGGTGGGCGATTCACCCGTTGTGCCAAGTACTACGATGTAGTCGGCACCTCCCGCTACCTGATAATCCGCTAAAAGTCGAAGCGATTCGTGATCTACCTCTCCCTTCTCATCGAAGGGGGTAATCAGGGCAACCCCCATACCTCGCAACTGTGCTCTG
This sequence comes from Porphyromonas gulae DSM 15663, assembly GCF_000378065.1. Taxonomy (GTDB): domain Bacteria; phylum Bacteroidota; class Bacteroidia; order Bacteroidales; family Porphyromonadaceae; genus Porphyromonas; species Porphyromonas gulae. The sequence goes on from NZ_KB899149.1 coordinate 46,577, forward strand.
TCCATTCGTATTCTATTTTAGAAACAAAAGTAAAAATAATGGAGCAATGAATATGAAGAGGTATTTACAATTCGGAAGGAACTGCAGAATCGGAGAAATATGAAATTGTTTCATTCGGAAAAAACTTTTATCTTTACGGATGAACAATTAACGAAACTATTCACCATTCGAGTGTAATTGGTTTTCTGACAAAATTGATTCAAAAGCATTTAATTAAAGTAAGGAGGATTTTTATGAGCTCACAAGGAAAGTTTTCTCTCGGTCTGTTAGTGGGCCTTGCCATTGGGGCTGCCGCTGCTTATTTCGCCGATCGTGAAAAGCGCAATCGCTTCGTTGAAGACATCAACAGCACTGCCGACAAAGTAAAGGACAGCGTGGTGGAAGGCTATTACGAAGCCAAGAACCGCTACCAGAAGTACCGCAGGAAGATGAAGGGGATCACCGAGGATATGGTGGAAGAGATCGGTGACAAGTACGACGAAGTACTCGACGATCTCAGAAGCGAATAACTCCGGGGGCGTGTAGATCGTGTGCCAGGCATACCATCTACACGCCTTATCTTTTGAAGGCGGAAGTGTGTCAGAGAGCCCGTTCCCCTTTGTGCCAATCGAACACCCCCTCAGGGACGTAAGGTTTTTAGCAGTAGAGATGGTTGTATGCGGTCGAGTTGATTTTGTTGCCGGACTGAAATATAATCTGCTGCCCGGCTCTTTATCTCGTTTTTTCATCCCTATTCCATTTAAGTTTAACTAAGATAGACAGACAATGCTCAAACGACTAATAGAAAATACATATCGCTATTTCGCCCTTCGGACAGAGAGCATAGCATATACGATAGCCGAAGAAGGAGCACGATTGATCGCGAAATTGGCTTTGCTGGCTATGTCCGTCCTGATGTCGTTCCTGATACTCATATTCCTGAGTATCGCCTTAGGATTCGGCTTTGGGCGGTGGCTCGGAATAGGAGCTACGGGAGGCTTTTTCGTTGTAGTAGGGATCTATCTGCTGGTTTTCCTGATCGGATATCTTTGTCGTCATCTGATCAGAAGATTTATCCTCGGACGGCTGGCCGGAGAGGTGCTGGAAATCGTAGCTCGCCATCAAAGAAAAAAAGAAGAAGAGGAAGAGAGGGCAAATAATAAATAGTTCCGACAAAAGTCGTCGTACAAACCATAACAAAAAGAAAGATGCGAGCATATTATGAACTGAAGCGTCGTCGAGATGCATGCGAAAAGGAAGCAATGCGGTGCCAAAAGGATATCTTTCGTTGCTTGGATCATGTACGCAACAATTATGGCGACATGATCTTCCAAGAAGTTGAGAACCACCTGTTCTACCCCGGTAGCCTCGGCAACAAAATACTCCGCTTCTTCATCGGCAAGAAGCAAGTGCCTTCAGCTAAACTAATGACTCCGACGGGTCGACCTACGCTTCATCTGATCGAGCAACTTACGGACTTCGGTCGTCCTTTGTTGATCAGTACCCTGCTTGGCTTTGTCAAGCGTAGTATCGTTCGCCGCTTCCGCAAGCGTCGATAATCTCCCCGATTCTGTCTTTTCGGGCAAGGGGCATTTTATGTCAGCGGCTGACAAACCGATATAATTGTTGTCTGCCTGAAACAAATCTCCATGAACACAAAAGAATATGTGCTGGACTTTATCAACCGCACGAACTGTAACCTTTTCCTTACCGGCAATGCAGGGACAGGTAAAACGACCCTGCTGCGCCACATTGTCCAACACACATTCAAAAACTGTATAGTAGCTGCTCCCACCGGAATAGCAGCCTTAAATGCCGGTGGCGTGACGCTGCATTCGCTTCTCCAGCTTCCTCCGGGGACATTCATTCCGTACGGATTGCCTCCCGAAAGCACAATGGGGGTAAACATCCTTACACCGACATCTTTCTGGAAACAGACACGTATGCATGCGTCGAAGCGTAAATTGCTTCGAAACATGGAGCTGCTCATCATCGACGAAGTCAGCATGCTCCGTGCCGACACGCTGGATCTGATCGATTTCGTTCTTCGTCGCATGCGGAGCAATCCCCGACCTTTCGGCGGAGTACAAGTCCTGTTTATCGGTGATCTTATGCAGCTTCCACCGGTAGTCAAACCGCATGAATGGGAGCTAATGTCAGCAATCTATCAAGGCGTTTTCTTTTTTCATTCCATGGTGGTTTGTCAGCATCCGCCTGTATTCCTCGAACTGGAAACGATATACCGGCAGACGGACACACGCTTTATGTCCTTGCTGAACAACCTGCGCCACAATCGTCTGCCGGCAGACGATTTGACTTACCTGAAGGATCATGTGAATCCGACTTTCGACAGCACCTGTCACGAAGGCTATATCACGCTGACAACGCATAATCACAAAGCCGATCAAATCAATCGACGCGCTTTGGAAGCCTTACCTGCACCGTCCCAAACCTATAAAGCGACCATCAAAGGCGATTTTCCGGAACATCTGTATCCTTTGGAACCGACAATGACGTTGAAAGAAGGTGCCAGAGTAATGTTCGTTCGCAATGACACCCACCACCCAAGACGCTACTACAACGGGAAAATAGCCGTAGTCCACTCCCTTTCTGCATCGTCGGTGGTCGTTCGGACTGACGGCGGAGAACTTATAGAGGTAGAGCCACACGAGTGGACCAACGTCCGCTACTCCGTGAACCCCGAAACCAACGCCCCCGAACAGGAAGTAATCGGCAGCTTCCGCCTCTTTCCGCTTCGAGCAGCTTGGGCTATCACCGTGCACAAAAGCCAAGGACTGACTTTCGAGCATGCCGCCATCGATCTGGAAGGTGTCTTCGTTCCCGGCCAAGCCTACGTAGCCCTGTCACGTATGACAGGCCCTGAGGGGATGGTACTGCTCTCTCCTCCGGATCTGCGTGGGTTGGAAACTCCTCAAGAACTGGTCGAATATGCACAGACGAAGCCCGACGAAAAGGGACTCCGGACTTCTTTGCAGGAAAACAGCCTCGCCTATTGGAAGCAGCAATCCGATGAGGCTTTCGACTGGCAGAGCTTGATGAATATATGGCACAAACACAGTCTCAGCTATCGAGAGGAGAGCGAGCTGAGCAGCAAAAGCCATTATAGCGATAGAGCAGCCGAACAATCGGCCAAAATAGATGCGATCACCAAAGTAGCCGGCCGTTTTCGCCGGCAGCTTAACGGTCTTTGGGGGCAATCGCCACTCGACTTTGCGACCGTCAAGGAGCGAATCGACAAAGCCGTGGATTATTTCCTGCCACAACTTTCTGCCATAGCACGGGAACTTTCCTCCACGATCCAAGAAGTCGGAATGCTGAAAAAAGCCAAACAGTTTGCGAAAGAACTGCTCGAACTACAGGACAATCTGCATACCGCCGTGTACCGCCTGCTTCGCTTACGAGCCGTTTTCGGTGCTCTCTCTGCCGGACAAAGTCTCAGCAGACAGGAGCTTCGGACGGAAGAGCTGATGACCGAATGGGTTCACAGCATCTCACCCAAGGACGAAGCCCTGCCAACAGCCGCCGGCAACCGGAAGAGTAAAGAGAAAAAAACCAAGGAAAAGAAAAAGACTACCCACGAGACAACGCTCGAATTGCTACTGGCAGGTATGAGCATAGAAGAGGTCGCTACCGAGCGGAAACTCAGTCCGAGCACCATCGAAGGGCACGTTGCCCTTTTGATAGAGAAAGGACGATTGGCTCCCGATGCCTATATAAATGCCGGTATCATCTCCGAATTACGCCCCTATTTCACCAATCCCTCTCGCATATTCGAGCTCAAATCCTTGTATGAGCGTCTCAATGGGCAGTATTCCTATACCCTACTCCGCCTTTACCGTGCTTACTTCATCCTGATGGATGCAAAGGGGAAAGAATACACTCACAGAGAAAAAACCATCGAGCAAGCTCTATAATTCGAAAGAAAAGAGCAGATATTCTTCTGAATCCGTCAGCCCATTGATGGCGAATCGCCGATCGGCTGCATAGCCCATGATCCATACCACTTCTGTACCTCGAGATAAGAGCCAAGCCTCCTCTCTCCGGCTCCGCGGCACATGACGATCGATAAAGAAACGGCTCACTCTCTTACAGCCATTCATCCCGTAAGGATAAATACGATCGCCTGGCTGCGGACGACGCACGCAAAGCCCCTCCGGAGAGGATTGCACAAGCGACAAAGAAAGCAACAGCTTGGTATTCGGAAGCCGCAGACCCTCCAAGCCCAAATCGGCAGGAGTACCACGCTGCCAACTCAGTCGCTTTCCATCCGGCAGATCGAGGAAGGAGTCTCCGATTTCAAGGCCGAACGGTTTCGACATCTCCGTCTTCGACGATAAGGGAAGCACCGTAAGCCGCCCCCTCTCACGCAAGAGACGATGCGAAGAAGAGAAAAAAGAAGCTCCGGGCGGATTGTCCAGAGCAGCAGCCACCTCCCGTATCTGATCCCTGTTGAACCCGTACGGATGCAGCAGATCGTACAGCAGCGTAAACGGAGCAGGTGTTTCTTCGACCTCCCGAATGCTTATCGAAGCGGTCGTTCTCAGGCTGTCGTGAAAATCCTCCGTTGCCTTCGAGTAAAAAGCTGCAACGCCCTCCAGATTCTCCCGAGTGCGCAGCAACGCCTCCTGAAGCGACGGATTCAACTCCTTTAATAGCGGCATGATCCGGTGTCTGACCAGATTGCGCCGGAAGCGCGTATCCTCGTTGGAAGAGTCCGTACGATAGGTGATTTTTCGGTCGAGCAGATAAGCCTCTATCTCATCCCGTGTGGCATCCAGCAGGGGGCGCACGACACCATCGTTCCGCTTATAAGGCATCCCGCACAGGCCGTTGATTCCCGTTCCCCGACAGAGGTTGAGCACCATGGTTTCGGCATTGTCGTCGGCATGGTGTGCCACTGCCACGTATTCGATAGCCAGTTCTTTCCGCAACTGTCCGAACCATTCGTAACGCAGTTCACGTGCGGCCATCTCGATCGAAATCGACCGCTCGCGAGCATAACGAACCGTGTCGAAGTCGATCCGATGCAGCCGGACATTCAGCTCACGGCACAGACCCTCCACGAAAGCTGCATCCTCATCGCTCTCTTCCCTTCGGAGGTGGAAATTGCAGTGTGCCGCCACCGTCTCATACCCCAATTCGCGCAATACGCAGAGCAGAGCCACCGAGTCGGCACCTCCGCTGAGAGCTACCAGTACGAGGCGGTCTCCTTCTCGGAAGAGCTTCCGCTCTCTGATCGTCGTTCGGACGCGGTTTGTCAGGGAAATCTTCATCTTGTCGTGAATATATCAGGGGAAAATATCCGGACCGGCCATCCTGCCGATGGGAAAATCTCTTGGAAATGACGAGGCTCTTCATCCGAATGAGCCGAATGCTGCCATAAAACAAAGAGAGAACTCTCGTCCTCTCTCATCAGTCCTGCCGGCACCTCCGAAGAGAGCCGGACCTTGTCTCGGAAAACTTCCGCACCTGTGAACCCGAAGCATCGGCCGCCAGCGAAAACCGCCCATACCGGCCTCTTACTTTTCAGGAGCCTTATGCTCCCATTTCGGGATCGACCATGATTCGTCCGCAGTATTCGCAGACGATGATTTTTTTCCGAAGCTTGACGTCCAGCTGCTTCTGAGGAGGAATCTTGTTGAAGCAGCCGCCACAGGCATCACGCTCTACGGGCACCACGGCCAGGCCGTTGTGCGCACCCTTCCTGATACGCTTGAACGCCGTCAGCAGGCGCGGTTCGATCTTGGCTTCGAGCTTCTTCGCCTTTTCGCGCAGCTTCTCTTCCTCTTGCTTCGTCTCGGCAATGATGGTATCCAGTTCGCCACGCTTTTCGGCCAACACCTCGCTATGCTCTTCCAGCACCTCTTTCAGAGCAGCTATATCGGTCTTGCGCTGTTGGATTTCGGCGTTGTATTCCTTGATCTTCTTTTCTGAGAGTTGGATCTCCAGCTCCTGAAATTCGATCTCCTTGGAGAGATTGTCGAATTCACGGTTGTTGCGCACCTCGTCGAGCTGTTTTTTGTATTTCTCCAGCAGCGTCTTGGCTGTATTGATCTTTTCCTTTTCGGTGGTTACAGCCTGATTGAGCTGCTTGGATCCGGCTGTGAAGTTCTCCAAACGAGTCTGCATTCCGGCGATTTCGTCTTCCAGATCCTGTACTTCCAGGGGCAGTTCCCCACGGAGAGTCTTGATCTTATCTATTTCAGAGAGGGTATTTTGCAACTTGCTCAGTGCTGCCAATTTTTCCTCTACGCTCTGTTCGTTCTCAACGATGATCTTTTCTTTAGCCATGATGCTCAATTAACTAACTACAAATAGTTTACCGGATTGGTTGCAACCGATGATTTGTGGGTGGCAAAGGTAGGGAATTTCTGCGATATTATACGCATAAATAGCTCATTAGCCACCTCTTCGCTCTCGTAATGACCGATCGTAACCAGCAGCAGATGCTCCCCTGCATCGAAGAAGTCGTTGTACTTCGCCTCACCCGTCAGGAAGAGGTCTGCGCCCTCCTGCGCGGCACGCCGCCACATGAAAGCACCGCTACCGCCGCATATAGCCATCCGCCTCAACGGCCGTTCCCTCCAAGCCGAATGGGACAGCACCTTCAGGCCGAATACCTCCTTGATGCGTAGCAGCATCTCGCGCTCGCTTGTGGGCGAAGGCAGGTCGCCCACGATGCCACCTCCGGCCGAGGGATGATCGTTGGCCAGTGGGATCAGGCTGACAGCCGGCAGCTCGTACGGATGAGCCGCGTGCAGAGCCTGCATCACGGCACCCTGCCTGTATGCAGGCAGTACGACGCTGATCCGCTCCTCCGCCTCACGGTGCAATTCGCCTATCGCTCCCACAAAGGGATTGGCACCCTCGGCAGCCCTGAAAGTCCCAGTACCGGCATGGCTGAACGAACAGCAATCGTAATGTCCCAAGCGGCCTGCACCGGCCTGCCACAAAGCCTGCCTCACGGCATCGGCATGCTCCGTGGGGACGAAGGTGACCAGCTCCAAGAGCTTGCCCTGCAGCGGCTCCAGCGGTCGCGTATTCAGCAAGCCGAAGCGTTCGGCCAGCAGCGCATTCAGTCCCTGCGGAGCGTTGTCCGCATTGGTATGAGCCGCATATAGCACCAGTCCGTGCCGTACGGCCAACTCCACGCACCGCTCCACGTAGGAGCTGCCGGTCAATCGCTTGAGCGGTTTGAAGAGAATAGGATGATGCGCAATGACCAGATTGCATCCCAGCCGAATGGCCTCCTCCAATACCGCTTCGGTAACATCCACACAGAGGAGGGCACCCGTTGCCTCCCGCTTGGTGTCGCCCACCTGCACGCCACTATTGTCATAGCTCTCTTGATAAGCCCTCGGGCAGACCGCCTCGATAGCTTCTATAATATCCTGAATGATCATCTTCGAGTGCGAGCCAAGAGGCTCTGTTTGGTTTCTTTGTCCAAAGGTAATTTTTTGCACACACTTGACCGCCGCCCCCTTGTCCAAAGACAGTCACCGATGGGCGCAAAACATCCTCCTACCTCAAATGACTAAATGAAAAAATCGCGCCGGAATCGGCCCGATTACGGTTCGTGTTTTCGGGAAAACACGCGCGAGAATTTTTTCGCTGTGGTTCCAAAAATTTTTAATTCTTAACGAGAATTTTTTACTTCCCCAACAAAACCGAAAAAATTCCCGCGCCACGTTTTTGAGCCTATAGAACAGGGAATTTTTGGAGTCAAAATAATTGGAGAGAGGGCCATTGTCAAAAGGATTTCTTTGGCGATAATGAGGAAATATCCGGAAACGGTCTACAAAGAATATCGGGATGGATGCGGAGTTGTGGGTTTGTATAGAATATTTTGAAAATCAATCGATTGTATTTTTTTTGCTGCGATTGTATAAGCAGTCTCAGTCGTTTTTTTGTAAGTTTGAGACATGTATAGAAAAGCCTTGCTTTTGTTGGGTTTGAAGTTGTTGGCTTTGAACCGATTGTACACTCAGGAGCCGCGCTTAGGGATACCGGATTCCATGCTGCGGCACGGAACCGTGGTCACCGTGGAGAAGGGCGACACCGTATACGATATCGCTCTACCCCAGGTGTGGGTGAAACACAAGAAGTACAAGTCGCGCCAGCTGACACCGCAGGAGAGACAAGAGCTTTGGAGGCTGATTCGGGACGTAAAACGAACCTTGCCCTATGCCAAAATGATCGCTGCTACTCTGATCGAAACATACGAATATATGGAGACGATGCCCGATGAGAAAAGCAGACAAAAGCATCTCAAGCGCATGGAAAAGGAGATGAAGCAGCAATATATGCCGGAAATGAAACGGCTGACTCTGCGACAGGGCAAGCTCCTGATCAAGCTGATCGACCGACAGTGTGCGCAGTCGAGCTACCAATTGCTCAAGGCCTTTCTCGGTGGATGGAAAGCCGGATGGTGGAATCTCTTTGCCCGCTTTTATGGCGCTAGCCTGAAGACTCGCTACGAACCCGACAAAAATCCGGAAGATGCCCTGACGGAACGAATAGTTTTGTTAGTGGAAGAGAAAAGAATTTAACAAAGTTCCTTTGTTGTTTCGGCGAAAAATGCTATATTGGCCTCTGTTTTTCAGAGACGACTTGTTTATGGAAAAGAATAAGTTACAGCTGGAGTATATTTTCGACCGTGTATCGACACGTAGTCTGTGGCGTTATCTGAGTACACCGGATGGTTTGTCGGAATGGTTTGCCTACAATGTGAGGTTGGAAGACAACGGGGACTTCTATTTCCAATGGGATAAGAATAGTGGCGAGAAGGCTTCTGTCCTCGAGCAGCGAGAGGGCGAAAGGATCCGTTTCCAATGGCATAGAGAACAGGATCAGAATGCCTGTTTCGAATTTGTCATCCATCACTCGGAATTGACCGGAGGGAAATCTTTGGAGGTTATCGACTACATTGCTCCGGAAGAAGTGGCCGACATGGAGCACTTCTGGAACAATCTGATCAGCAGGCTTCGCCTTTCTCTCGGTGCACCCGAATGATCTGACTCCGAAGGATCCGGAGGCTGTCTAAAGCGGATCTACATCGAATAGGATGCGCACTCGCTTGTATTCTTGAGTGCGGGTCTGAAGTGCTGTGCGAATGGTATCGAGTATATTGCGCGCTGCAGATACGGAGAATGAGAGAGGAAGACGAAGGAGCAATTCGCGAATGAATGCATTCCTAAGACGGGAGATGGGGGGCACCAAAACGGGAGAGAGACTCAACTCCGGCAGATGGGCGGCCAAAGAGGCGGCATAGTCGGAGGCGATTCGCTCCGCGAGATTCTCTTCGCCTGCTCGGAACTCGATTCGTATCAGCCGGCTAAAGGGAGGGAAGAAAAGCATTTGCCTCTCCTCCAGTTGTTCTCCGATAAAAGCCTTATAATCACCTTCTCGCAATAAATCCGCAAAGGAGTTGCCCGGATTGTTCGTTTGTACATAAAGACGGGAGGCTCTGCTCCTAAGCATGAGCTGATAGAGCAGCTGATAAGCTCGCTCGTAGGCGCGGAAATCCGGGAAACCCAATATGCTGTCCAGCTGGGTGACGGCTACAAGGCCTACATGTTCGTTATAGGGTTGCCCCTTGATCAGTTGGGTGCCGACAAGTATATCCACCTCTTTCGCCTCCAGACGCGCCAGGGCCTCGTCCATCTTCGTCCGGCTCATGGCCATATCGCTGTCCATTCTGAGGATGGAGGCGGTAGGGAAACGTCTTTTAAGCTCTTCCTCTATTCTTTCAGCTCCATACCCCACGGGTTGCAGGCTGCTCGGCCCTCCTGCTCCCGATGCCCCCTTGCAGGAGGGGCAGATGCGCGGAAGGGGTCTGCTGTAGCCGCAGTAATGGCAGACGAGCATACCGGAATGCTTGTGATAGGTGAGACTCACGTCGCAGTGGATGCAACGGAGCTTTTCCCCACAAGAGCTGCAAATGATATACGGAGCGAATCCTCTGCGATTTTGGAGGATGACGGCCATTTTTTTTTGCCGAATCGTCTCTTCAATCGCTGAGACGAGGGGGAAAGAAAGCAGGTCGCCTGCTCCGACCTGTCTTTGACGGCGCATCTTGCCCATGTCTATGACTTCCAAATCGAATCGGGGGCGAACCCAATCGTCCGGCCACGCAATCAGTTCACAGGCTTTGTGGCGAACTTGGTGGAGCACCTCGGCGGAAGGAGTAGCCGAAGCCAGTACCACGGGGCATTCATGCAGGCGGCCGAGTCGAGTTGCCACTTGTCGCGTATGGAATCGGGGGGCAGGATCCTGCTGCTTGTAGAGGTATTCCTGTTCCTCGTCCACTATGATCAATCGCAAACGACGGAATGGCAGGAAAAGAGCCGATCGAACACCGAGCACCATACAAGGATCTTCCGTTGCGGCCAATCGGTTCCACACTTCTACCCTTTTGGCATCGCTTTCAAAGGCATGATAGGATAGCAAACGACTGCCCAGTCTCTCGGCCATGCGTGTGGACAGAGTATCGCTTCCTGCTCGTTTGTTCGCTTCCGGAGAGAGGTACAGGACTTGACCTCCTGAACGGACAACTGCTTCCGTCCAAGCCAAGAGTTGTTTTTCTTTGCGTCGAAAGTCATGCGTATAGAGGAGAGAGAGCGGTTTTTGAGGCAGGGGAGCCGATACTGCGGAGTCTGTAGAACTCTCTTCCGATCGAATGGCTTTATCTTCCTCTTGGGGCTGCTCCCACAGGCGGTACTCACCTCCGCCGGCCGAATACATGACCGAGTGTGTAACAGATTCGGACAGAAAGATTCCTTTCTTTTTCAGAGCGGAAAGGGTAACTGTAGCATGAGGCTCGGACTCCGCCAGTAGCCTTTGCGGTATGGGAGAGGAATATGGGAGGGAGTGCTCTGTTATCAGCTCTGCCCAGCGAAGCAAAAGGGCGGATTGCTTGGGAGCACGATGCAAACTATCCAGAAGTGAGGCAAAACCCTCTTCCGTCCGGAAAGGCTCTGCCAGACGAACGAATGCTTCTGTCTTGGCCTTGTACCGGTTTTTTACTTCTTCCTCCAGCCGTATGGCCCCTCGCTCGACCAGAGAGGTAAAAGCGCGAATCGCTCGTTTGTCGACAGCCTTTTGCAGGGCATCAAGCGTGTAGGTTCGCTCTTTTGCCGACTCCAAAATATCGAGCAGCTCCTCTTCATCGCGACTAAGCCGGCTGTCGGCTTCGAAGTCCGTATTATAATGGATGACGGTACGACTCTCAGGAAGTAATGCCGCAGGCAGAGCAGCACGGAGTACTTCTCCCTGCGTACATATGTAATAAGCCGACAGCCACTGCCACAGACTCAGCTGTGAGGCAGTGACTGACGGCTTATCGTCAGGCAGGAGGAGAACCTCCTTGAATGAAATTTGCAGGTTGGGACGCTTGTCGGACAGTCCGATGATAATCCCCGTATAGTATCGCTTGGCTCCGAAAGGTACTACGCAACGCATCCCCACGACGGCTTTCTCGGCCAACTCCTCGGACAATCGGTAGTGAAAACTACCCTCAAGAGCCAAGGGAATGAGGACTTCGGCATAGCGCATAGCTATCTTCTCCCTTTCATCTCGGAGTCATGGCTATGATTCCGCTTTCAGATATTCGTGCATGGCTGCTGCTGCTTTCCGTCCATCGCCCATCGCCAATATCACAGTGGCTCCGCCACGAACGATGTCACCACCGGCAAAAACATCGGGGAGAGCAGTCTGATTGCTCTCATTGACGACGATGGTTCCTTTGCTTGTCACTTCAAGACCGGAAATAGTTCGGGGAACGAGTGGATTGGGCGATACTCCGATACTTACGATCACCTCGTCCACGGGGATCTCCTCGATAGCCCCCGTGATCGCAACAGGACGACGACGACCACCTGCATCCGGCTCGCCAAGCTCCATCTTTTGCAGGCGCATCGCAGTTACTCGACCCCGTTCATTACCAATATATTCGATAGGATTGTGCAGCGTCAGGAACTCTATTCCTTCCTCTTTGGCGTGCTTCACCTCTTCCAGTCTTGCCGGCATTTCCTCTTCGCTGCGTCGATAGACGATCATGGCACGCTCGGCTCCGAGGCGTTTGGCCGTACGGACGGAGTCCATGGCCGTATTGCCGCCCCCGATGACAGCTACATTCTTGCCCTTGAAAACGGGTGTGTCGCTATCGGTTTGGCTCGCATGCATCAGATTGACGCGCGTCAGATATTCATTCGAGGACATGACACCTACAAGGTTTTCGCCCGGGATATTCATGAAATTGGGCAGACCGGCACCACTTCCTACGAATACACCGCGAAATCCTGCTTCATGCAGGTCATCGTACGCGATCGTTCGGCCGACAATCGTATTCGTTTCAAAACGTACGCCCATCTCTTCGAGGAGATTGATCTCCGAATCGACTATGCTATTCGGGAGACGAAATTCGGGAATTCCGTACTTGAGCACTCCTCCGATTTCGTGCAGAGCTTCGAATACGGTCACGTCATAGCCCAACTTGGCCATGTCTCCGGAGAAAGAAAGTCCGGCCGGACCGCTTCCGATCACAGCCACTTTGATACCGTTGCGAGGAGCCATTTCGGGGACTTTGAGTGCGCCCTGTTCGCGTTCGTAGTCTGCGGCAAAGCGTTCCAAGAAACCGATGGCAACAGCCGGTTTGTTCATCTTCGTATAGATGCAGCGGCTTTCGCACTGCTTCTCCTGCGGACAAACACGTCCGCACACCGCGGGCAAAGAGCTTGTCTCTCGCAAAGTAGATGCCGCAGCCAGTATATCGCCTACTTCTATCTGCTTGATAAAGGTCGGGATATTGATACTCACGGGACAACCCTCCATGCAGCTCGGTTGCGGACAATCGAGACAGCGAGAGGCTTCAGCCATAGCGGCTTCGCGAGACAGACCGCGATTGACCTCTTCATTGATCTTGGAGCTACGATAGAGAGGGTCGAGTTCGGGCATTTCAGCTCGTGGACGCGACATGCGTTCTTTATTTTTGAGCGTGTTGCGCAGCTCCTCTCTCCATGGCTCGGAGCGGCGCAGTCGAATAAGTTCTTCTGTAGTCATGTCAATAAGGCAGAAAATAAGGTTATTCCATCTCTCGGTATGCGCCCAAACGCATGATCATCTCATCGAAATCCACTTGGTGTGCATCGAATTCAGGGCCATCGACACAGACGAATTTCGTCTGTCCTCCCACGCTTATGCGGCACGCCCCACACATACCGGTACCATCCACCATAATCGTATTGAGCGAAGCTATGGTCGGTATCTCGTATCGTTTGGTCAGGAGAGAAACGAACTTCATCATCACGGCGGGCCCGATCGTAACGCATAGGTCTACCTTTTCCCGTTTGATAACGCTTTCCACTCCATCCGTTACGAGGCCTTTCGTTCCGTAAGACCCATCGTCGGTCATGATGATCACTTCATCGCTATTGGCTCGCATCTGTTCTTCAAGGATAACCAGATCTTTAGTTCTGGCAGCCAACACGACAATTACGCGGTTGCCTGCTTTGTGGAAAGCCTCCACGATCGGGAGCAAAGGAGCCACGCCCACACCGCCACCGGCGCAAACCACAGTGCCGACCTTTTCGATATGCGTACTCTGTCCCAGCGGACCTACTACATCCGTGATATAGTCGCCGACTTCGAGCTCGGCCAATTTCTTGGAAGATTTTCCCACGGCCTGAACCACTAAGGTAATGGTACCGCGCTTTACGTCAGCCTGTGCAATAGTCAGGGGGATGCGTTCGCCTTTCTCACCAACGCGGATGATTACGAAATGTCCTGCTCTTCGCGATTTGGCTATACGAGGAGCCTCTACTTCCAGCTTGACCACATTAGCCGAGAAGTATTCTTTGGATACGATTTTATTCATAGTAACAGTCACATTTGCCCGCTGCTAACCGAAGCGTTCGGCCGCAAAGGTAAGAATAATCCGGGGGAGCAGATAGGACAAAGAAAAGGATACCTCCGTTTGGAGAGCTGAGGGAAGGCGACAGTCACACGGGAATACCTTCGGGGGAAACGGATAAATATGGTAGTTTTGTCTATAAATAAGTACGAATAAACACCATAATGCGCATTGATATAATCACCGTGCTGCCCGAAATGATCGAGAATACGCTCAACTGCTCGATCATCAGAAGGGCACAGGAAAGAGGACTGCTGGAACTGAAGCTGCACCAGCTTCGCGACTATTCCACTGATAAATGGAAACGTGTGGACGACTACCCATTCGGTGGAGAGCCCGGCATGGTGATGCAAATAGAACCGATCGACCGGATTATCACCGAACTGAAAAGCCAGAGAGAATACGATGAGGTGATATTTACCTCTCCCGATGGTGAGCGTTTCGACCAACCGATAGCCAATGAGCTGAGTCTCCTGTCCAATTTGATTATCCTCTGCGGGCATTATAAGGGGATAGACTATCGTATCAGGGAACACTTGATCACCCGTGAGATTTCGATCGGCGACTACGTGCTCACCGGCGGAGAGTTGGCCGCCGCCGTGATGACCGATGCCATCGCTCGGCTCATCCCCGGAGTCCTGAACGATGCCGGCAGCGCACTGTCCGACACCTTTCAGGACAATCTGCTGGCTCCTCCGGTCTATACCCGCCCGGCCGAGTACAGAGGTTGGCGAGTGCCGGACATTCTGCTCAGCGGACATGAAGCCAATATCGCCAAATGGCGTCTCGAACAGGCTGTGGAGCGGACTAAGCGGTTGCGCCCCGATTTGATAAAAGACTGATCCCGCTCACCCCTGATTCTGCGATACGCTTATGAAGATGATAGAATGGCTCACAAGCAAACTGCCCGATCGGGCACATGTTCGCTCCATCATATTCGGCATGAATACCCCCACGGGACGCCTCTTCGATATTCTCCTGCTATGCCTCATCCTTCTGAGCGTCATTGTCGTTTCTGCCGAGAGTACCGTAGGCCTGTCCCATAGCACGAGGGATTTTCTGCTTTGGTGCGAGTGGGTTATCACCATTGTATTCACCATCGAATACATCCTGCGCATCTACTGCCTTCATAAGCCGTGGCGTTACATCCTTTCCTTTTACGGCATCATAGACCTCATCTCCATCCTTCCCTCCTATATAGGCCTTATCTATAGCGGAGCACAGGTATTGATGGTCTTCCGTATCCTTCGACTGCTGAGGATCTTCCGTATCCTGAGCCTGAACAACCTTGTCTCCGCAGGTGATATGCTCGTGCGATCCATACGTGCCAGTATGGCCAAGATTATGGTCTTCATGCTTTTTCTTCTCCTGCTCGTCACCATTCTCGGCTCGGTCATGTACCTGATCGAAGGGAGGGTCAATCCCAATTTTTCCAGCATCCCCAAGTCCATCTACTGGGCTATCGTCACGCTGACCACCGTAGGCTATGGCGATATTACCCCCGTCACGGCCGTCGGTCAGTTGGTATCTACGATAGTGATGCTGCTGGGTTATTCCATTATTGCCGTACCGACGGGAATCATTTCGGCCGAGATGACCAAATCCAATCGCGCCGACTCCATGGTCGCATTCGACACACCCATCCGCTGTCCGCGCTGCAACAAACGCATCCGCAGGCGCAAGGCTCGCTACTGCGACCAGTGCGGCTACTCCCTTTTTACACATGGTCATACAGTAGTCCCCAACACCTATAAACCGGAAGGGGATACCGGCAGCAACGAATAGACGCCCCCTCCGATCTCCCCCTCTCTTCTCACCATCTACAAGTCAAAGTCTAGCAGTCAGCCGACTAGCTTACAGATCCGACTTCTTCCCGTACCCGCTATACTTATATCTGTAACGGTAATCGATACCGAGCAGACTGCCTGCAAAGGTGCTCACTTCTCCGTAAGCAATCAGCACGCTCGAATCGATTTCCCCCACAGGAGGGACAAAGAAGCCGATGAACAGCAGTAACAACCCGACCAAACACAAGAGAACGGCCAAGGCGAGGTGCATCCTTATCCTTCGTTTCATAGCCGACTGTATTCTGCGTGTACATCGAAACAAGGGCACGCCTTCATCCATTCGTCGGGAGTAATGCTCCCGTCGTGATTGCGATCGTAGCTCAAGTCGCGATGGCCGACTATTCTTGCCTGTGGGTACAGGTTTCTCAGCTGCATCAGCAAACGCCTCAGGGCAGCCTTCTGCTGCGGAGTTCGCGTATCGGCCGGCTTGGCCGCCGAATTGAGACCTCCCTCATAGCAGACACCTATACTGCAGAGGTTGTACCCTTTGGCATGTGCTCCCGGCTCTGTCGTCGGTCGTAATGCTTCCGTATCCCCGTTGCGACGGATGTAGAAGTGATAACCGGCCGAGCGAAACCCTCGTGTCCGATGGTCGCGATCGAGCTGAAGCGATGTGTAGGCCATATTGGATCTCGTGGCCGAACAGTGGATGACTATATATTTGATGGTATTCATTGTTTTGGATGTTGATAGATGAAAAAATTAGACTCATTATAGAAAGATAAAGGCCGGAGACAAAAGCAACTTCCCTGTCTCCGGCCTTCCAATTAGATTCGCGTCCCTGCTTGAACACAGGAGGAATACGGATCAGGATTAGAGACCGCCGCCTCCGCTGCCTTGCTCACCGCCACCCTCGGGAGAATCAGGAACAGTGGGAGTACCTCCTTGCTGTTCTCCGGGACGAACCAGGTTGATCCCTTTCAGTCGAATCTGCCGACAGGCGCGGCGAATATCGCCACCGGGCAGGAAGAGCACCCGCGCTCGGCGGATGTTTTCCACGGTAAACTCCTCTCCTTCTTTGGCGGCTTTGGAGCTGAGACTGATCCGGAAGCGACCCAATTCTCCCAACGAGATAGCCCGTCCTTGCTTGAGCCCGGTGATGACAAGACCCGTTACCGTATTGATGATAGAGCGGACATCACCCTCACTCACCGCGGAGATTTTGCTTGTCAGATCGCAGATCTCGGACAAATCCATATCTCCCGTTTTCAGCGTTTGGGCGTATCGAATCTTCGCCAGCTGTCCGTTGATCATCACTTTACGTTCTTTTACTTTGAATGAAACTGCCATAATAATTTTTGTTGTTTAATAGATTGATGAAATAATACTGTCGGCACTTCGGTTTGTTGCTATCGGATGGCCATCCATGCTTTCGTTCCTTTTTGCTGACGATGCAAAGGTAGAACGGCCCGTTTGTACCCGGGAATCGAACTGCATCCTGCGGCTTCCTGTGGTATCCTATGGCCGTCTTCGGCCTTCTTCTCGGTCGATTTCGTTTGTCGAGGGGAGCCGGATTGCTCCTTTTTATACGCGCACGACCGGGAAAGCAGTGGGAATAATGCACTCAATCCAAGTCAGTACTAAAAAAGAAAGAGCCTCATGGGATAGGCAGTACGATCCCATGAGGCACCAAACCGGATACCGGCAATGACTAAAAGCGGTAGCCAATACCCACGAAGAAGTCACGATTATAAGCGTATTCGTTATTCCCCTTTTCTCTCAGTGCAGTCGTCGAAGAGGATTGTCTCTTGTCTTTCAACCCGGGAATATCAGAAGCTCCACCCGATACAATATCCGCAAATCCATGTTCATAACCTATCTGTACATAATAACGCTTATAGTGGAATGCGGCTATGATGTTTGCCCCGATGTCCCAGCGGGTATTCGTTGGGCCACCAATCGCAGGACCAAAAAAATCTGTGCTGTAGTTGTTCGGCTTCCAACCTTCAAACTTCTGCCGATATGTACCATATATACCGTATGCGAGGAAAGGACCCGCTTCGATCGAAACAGCCATGTCATTCATCAGGTCGAACCGTATGCCGGCATTGATCGGCAGTTGCAGATAGTGCAAGCGAGTGGAAACCTTCGTAATATAGTTGATTTGAGGCTCCATTTCGGGTATATCCCATTCGGTTTTGGAGCCCTTCATCGTATAGTTCAGCCCGGGAGCCAAATAGAATCCACCTGATCCAATCTTGAATTCGGCAGCTACTCCGACCCTCAAGCCGACATTCATTTTGGTATCCCACACATACCCGTCTCTTTTCATGCTCTGATTGCTGCCTACGAAGTTGGCATCTACGCGAAGTGCCGGGCGGCTTTGCCCGATGGCCATAGTGACCGAAGCAAGTAGCACAAGGGCTACAGTAAAAATCCTTTTCATTTCTATTCGTTTGATTGGTTATCTACACCCTCTTTATTTGTTCTTTAATACGGATAGAGGATTTTCCAATTCCTCAACCAATAGATCGACCCTTGTGCAAGGGTTGTGATTGGCATAATCTTTATCCTTGTGATTCGAACGAAGTCTTTTTGCACATTCCTTTGCTAAAATTCCATCTCCATGGTCTTTCAATATGTTGTAAAAGGAAGGATCATTCTTATTGTATCGGAAAGAATTATCATTAAGTCGCTTTTGTATCAACTTTTCAAGTTTGGAAATGTAAGCATCACGGCTGATAGGTACATCCAGATATTGGAAATGGAGAAGGAACCACAATTCAAAAGCTTCGTTTGTCCAAGCGCATCCGAAACCATAGCTTTTTGCAAGGTCGATAGCTCGATTAAAATCATCAAAATCGTCTTTATCAAAGACAACCCAAATCCGATCAAAGCCTAATTCACGTTCTTTTTCAAGATCATCCCGAATCTCTTTGGCTCGTTCGACTAATGCACAAGTAGAACAACCTTGTCCCCTAATCTCTGCCTCTGCCTCTGCGTCGCGAACTTCCGAATAGTGGTTGCCAATCAAAGCCTTAAAATAGTTGGGTTCCGTCTTTTGTCCTTCACAAACAATCAAGAATCGGACTATTATGTCCCGAGTATTCTTTTTGCGTTTTTTTGCGGCTTTTGCTTCTCGCTTTTCACGTTTTAGTCGTTCTATTTCTCTTTTTGGCGGTTGTCCCATGGCTCTACACTTGAAAAAATGAACGGGATAGCTCCATAACGTCCGTTAATATAGTCGTTTTGAAAACTCCGATCTTTACGAACTTTTATTCCTTCTGTATCTCGAAACTCTATCAATGAATAAAGATCGGAGGATTCTGTCCTGTCTTTTTCCGTGAACCAGATTTGATCACGGCGTAAATAATCGCCCTTCAGCAGATTTGTGTCGTGAGTATTAAAGATCAACTGTGCCCCGTTGGGATTTGTCTCCGGAGACATAAACAACTTCAGAATACTTCTGGTCAAAAGGGGGTGGAGTTTGGCATCTAATTCGTCTACCAGCAAAACAGAACCTTCTTTCAATGTGTCGAATAAAGGGCCTGAAAGCTCTATGACTTTCTTGGTCCCTTCCGATTCCATTTCATCCTTGGCGAAAATTTTTTCCTCGACCTGATTACCGTCTTGGTCATACACCCAATGAGAAGTTTTGATTTCTAATACGCTTCGGCCATCGAATTCTTTCAATATGAATTCTTTCAGTTCATCCGGTACTTCCTTGAGTACATCGTTCGAAAGAGGTTGCTCTGTGACGATCAAGTCTTTGAATCCTAACTGCGTGCGACGGAAGAAGTCTTTGGCTTCATTACATCCTTCCGGATTTTCTTTGAGCATTTTCAGGGTAAAGCCTTCATAACCCTGTTTTTCTACACCCGAAATAAGATTGCAGTGCTGAAACCAGTCCAAAATAGAAGATGATTTCTTTCCATTTAGCTGCGCACACAAGGACACAAAAAGTCTATTCCCGAGCGTAGCATCTGCTTTGCCATCACCTTCCGGAAATCGTTTCTTGGATATTTCGAACTCGCTTCCGGCACGAAGAAACAAATTGAACTCCCTCTCCTTTTCTTGCTTTTCATATAGCCACTCACTAATGATACGGGTTTTATCATACTCGAAACCATATCTGTATTTTACACCGTCTTTCAAAAATTGTATTTCAAAAGAAGTTGGTTTTTGGGCAGATTCCCTATCCAACATAAACGGGTCGAAACGAAGCGTATCCTGAGGGTTCAATTTTACCGAATCCAATACGATGCTACGCATTTTGGCCAAAGCAAAAAGAGCATTGCTTTTTCCACTTGAATTGGCTCCGTATAAAACGGCTGCCGGAAGGAGTTTGTAAGCTCCTTTCCTAATGACAGATTTGGAAAGTTCTTTGATGGCAGAAGCTTCCATGCTCAAAGTTTTTTCATCTCTGAATGAGCGGAAATTCTTAAAAGTGAAGTTGACCAACATAACTCACACAATAATTATTTGAGGGCAAAGTTATCTAACAAGCCCGGAAAAGCAAGAAAAACGAGAAAAAATCTCACAAACAGCAGTCTTGCGTTCTTTGCAGGGAGCAAAAGATACACCATAAGAAAGATTGTAGACAAAAGAAGAATAACAAATCTCGAGCCGGAAATCGCCGGAAAGTCGCGCCGCAATCTTGAAAAAGTCGCGCCAAAATTTTTTCGTTTTGGTTCGGGTTTTGAAAAAATCTCGCGCGAGAGCGGAATTTTTCTCGCGCCACGTTTTTAGGAATGGCAAACAATAGTTTTCACGGACGAGAATGCAGAGCGAGGAGAGATGGCTGCAATGCTTTTGTATTGTTCGTCAAGGAGTAAAACCGCGCAAGAGGTTTTGTTCCTTCTTCCTGTGGCGTGTCGGAGCGGAGGAGGCCGCAAGGGCGGCTTTGGGCTGAGGGAGAAGTATCGGTCGAAAAACAGTATTTTTGTGGCCAAAGCACCTATATTTCTTGGGGTTATGAGAAAGAACCGTTTCGGCCGATTGCAGCTTGCCGTCGTGGCAGCTGTCGCTATAGGCTTGTGGATGCTCTCGGCATGTGCCAATATGGGTACGCCGGAGGGTGGCCCTTATGATGTGACACCCCCGCGTTTGCTCAGGGCTACGCCGGCGATGGGTAGCACGAAGCAAACAGGCAATAAGATCTCCCTCCTATTCGATGAAGCTATCCAGATATTGAAACAAAATGAGACGGTGATCGTCTCGCCACCACAGATCAAACAGCCGAAAATATCCGTCTATGGCCGCATGCTGACCATCGAGCTGCGCGACAATCTTCGCGATAGCACCACCTATACGATCGACTTTACAAACGGTTTGGCCGACAACAACGAAGGAAATATCCTGGAAAACTTCTGCTATGCTTTTTCCACCGGCGATGTGCTCGATTCGATGCAGATCGGCGGTCGGGTGATCGATGCTCTGACGCTGGAGCCGGTGGCAGGCATCTTGGTCGGCATTCATGAATCGGAAGCGGATACGGCTTTCACGAAGACTCCCTTTCTGCGTACCACGCTGACGGGAGAGGACGGTTCCTTTACGCTGAAAAATCTTCGCGACGGCCGCTACAAAGTCTTCGCGCTTCAGGATGCCGATCACGACTATGCCTACAGCCAGCTGTCCGAGGGCATCGCCTTCTCTCCGGATTGGTACCGTACCGAAGTGATAGATGGGACTTTCCCTTCCGATACGCTCTCGACCGATACCGATAAACGACTACCGGCGGATTCGGCAATGGTGGAAAAAGAAAAAGTGCCCTCTCCGAACGAGACGAGTGCCGAATCGGCAACTGCGGATACATCGCTTCGGCAGCAGCCTGTTCGATACCGCCCCGACAACGTTCTGCTCCGATTCTATACGTCCGACTTCCGTCGGGAATATCTATCGAAGAAAACTCGTCCCGATTCCGTACAAGTATCCCTGCTGTTCAATACAAGACCTGACACCATCCCGGCACTGCACCTGCTGGGAGAGCAAAAGGGAAAGAGCTGGTATTCGGCTATCAGAAAAGGCGAGACGGAGATCGTCTACTGGCTGACGGATAAAGAAATCTACAGCCGCGACACTTTGGCCTTTTCGGTCACTTACCCCAAAAGCGACTCGCTCAACATTCCACGACCACAGACGGACACCCTGCGGATGGCCAAGCCGAAACCCTCCGTACAACGCCGTCCGAAAGACGAAGCAGCAGCCTCTTCTGCTCCTCTTATGAATATATCCATCAAGAATAGTAGCAGCATAGCATCGGGTACTCCGGGCGATACCATCAGTATCATAGCGTCCCAACCGTTGGCTCTCGTGGATACGGCAGGCGTTTCCGTAGCACGTCAAGCGGATAGCTTGTGGCGCGATGTCCCGTTCAAGCTCCGTCCCGATTCGCTCAATCCACTGAAGTTCTTCATCGATGCCGGCTGGCAGATGGGGCAAAGCTACCGCATACGGATCGACTCGGCCGTCTGGCGAAGCGTGTACGACCGCTGGAACGCCCCTGTGGAGCAGATGTTTTCGTTCCTTCCGGAGGAGGACCTCAGCAGCCTGCTACTGAAGCTGTCGGGAGAGGCTGACAGTACTGCCGTAGTGGAACTGCTGAATAAGGGGGGAGAGCCCGTGGCAACAAAGAAAGCGGAACGGGGAGAAGTCCTCTTCCCGCACCTCAAGCCCGATGTCTACTATGCGCGCCTGTTTCTCGATGAGAATGGCAACGGTCGCTGGGATGCCGGCAACTACCCAACAAAGCAGCCCGAATGGGTGTTCTACTACCGCCAATCGTTTACCCTCAGGAAGAACTGGCAGCAGGTCGAAGACTGGGTAGTCACCCGTGAGCAGTATGCCGATCAGAAACCGGAAGCTATCCGAAAGGTAAAGCCCGCGGAGAAGCAAAAGCGCGACCTCAACAGGGAATACGAGGAGCGAATGGCTCGCAGATCGAAGAAAAAGAATAAGAAGTAACAAAGCATCATATCCTCCTCTGCGCAATCATCGTCCGATGTAGAGGAGAAGAATCACCACATAATGAAACGAAGATTTTCGACTATCGGCATACCGCTCATATTCGTTTTGGGAGCATTGCTGTCGGGGTGTTACGGATTCGATCCGATCAAGAATAAACAAAACAAGCTGAAAGAAGAACTCAATAACGGAGGCAACGAGGCTTCGCCCACTCCTCCGGAGGGACAGTCGGTATTCGATGTCCGTTTTTCCTTCGAGAAGTGGTCGGACACAACTCCTGCCCTGCCGTTGGGAGAAGGGGGATTTTCCTCCTCTTTTTGGGCTTCTGCCAGCAATGAGGGATTCAAGGCTATGCCCAATCCCACACTGCCGTACCCCGTCACACTCGCTGACGAAGGTTATCAGGGTCGTTGCGTGCGGATGCTTACCCGACCCGGGATCAAGGTATATGGCATGGGTAGCTATCTGGTGGCTGCATCGCTTTTCTCCGGTAAGGTCGATGTGTCGAAACTGATCTCTGCCCCACTGGAAGCCACTTACTTCGGGCACAGAGTCCGCCAGCGTCCGATTCGGTTGCGAGGTTACTATCGATACAAGGCCGGAAGCAAATACATCGATGGCAGCATAGGGCCGGATGCCGTGCTGGAAGGCAAAGACCAATGCACGATCGCCGGCGTATTCTATGAAGTAACTGAAGATACGCCCTACCTGAATGGCAAGAACCTCTATGCGGCACCGTCTATCGTATCCATTGCCAAAGTGATAGCGGATGATACGGATGGATGGCAGCCGTTCGATCTCACATTCCGATCCGTTGGCAATAAAGTCGTGGACTTGGCCAACAAGCAGTATCGCTTGGCTCTGGTCTTTTCGTCTTCATCGCGTGGAGACGAGTATATCGGCTCCGTGGACAGCGAACTGCTTGTCGATGAAATAATCCTTACGCTGACTACTTTACCCGAATAAAACGTTATGATCCGACGATATTTTCTTTTGATTGCTTGCTTTTGGAGCCTCTCTTTCATCCTGTCGGCTCAGGAGTCGAACGCTTCTGCCCGGCCGTCGCTCTGGGAGTTTTCCGGCAGGGTGGGTATGCATGTGGGAGCATCCACACCGGTACCCGTACCCAAAGCCATGGAGCACGTCTACGCATGGTACCCGCGGCTGAATCCGATGGTGCAACTGGGTGCTTCGCGTCGTCTGCGTGCCGGCAGTCCGTGGGCTGTGAACGTGGGTATAGCCGTAGAGAAAAAAGGCATGGAAGCTACCACACGAGTGAAATATATGAAAGTAGCTATCGTGTCGGACTCGCCTTATGCCGGCAATCCTGATGAAGAATATCCGGGACTATTCACCGGTGACAACAATACGGAGATACGGCTGGGCTATCTGACGATACCCGTACAGGCGGAATACAATATGCTCAAGGATAGACTCAAGCTGCGCGGAGGTCTCTATACATCCCTGGTGCTGGAGAGTTTCTTCCGTGTGATCATCGACGGTACGATGGTCTATGACGATCCCAAGCTGGGAACGGCACAGATGGATCTGCGCGAACTGAACTTCTCGGACAAGATAAAGGGAGCGGATTTCGGTTTCATAATAGGAGCCGACTATTATTTCGCCCGACAGATCGGTGCGTTTGCTGATGTCACATTCGGCCTGATTCCACTGACGGGTACACACTTCAAGGCTATTCCTTACCGGATGTATAACGTCTTCGCACGTATCGGATTCTCCTACAGACTCAATTACTGAGTACCCACACACACGGATCCGTCTGACGGGCCTTCGTTGGCTCTTTCAAAAATTATCACTCTTCATCACCTCGAAGCATAGTACAATACAAATACAATGGAATCGATAACCCAAATATATCGCATCGGCTACGGCCCGAGCAGTAGCCACACGATCGGCCCGCGTCGGGCTGCCGAGATGTTTCTCTATCGGAACCCCGAGGCGACCTCTTTCCGCGTTACGCTATACGGCAGCCTTGCTGCCACAGGCAAAGGACACCTCACGGATGCAGCTATCCTTGCCGTCTTGGAAGCGCAGGCTCCGACCGAGATCGTTTGGAAACCGGAGATCTTCCAAAGTTTTCACCCCAACGGCATGCTCTTCGAGAGCTTCGACAAAGAGGGTAAGCAGCTCGACGACTGGCTCATCTATAGTATCGGCGGCGGAGTCTTGGCCAACGAACACTTCAACGAACAGCGAGGCCGCGAGGTGTATCCGCTCAGCAAGATGACAGATATTCTCGACGAACTGAACAGACGCGGCCTAAGCTTTTGGGAGTATGTGGAAGAAAACGAAGACCCCGATATATGGGACTATTTGGCTGAGGTCTGGTCGGTAATGCGAAACGCCATCCAGGAGGGGCTTGATGCCGAGGGGGTGCTGCCGGGCGGACTGGGCGTTCGCCGGAAGGCCGCCAGCTATCTGATTCGTGCGCAAGGGTATTCGCCGGGTGTACGAAGCCGAGGCAATGTATATGCCTATGCTTTGGCCGTGAGCGAACAGAATGCATCGGGGGGAAAGATCGTGACGGCTCCTACATGCGGGTCGTGCGGCGTTGTGCCGGCGGTACTCCACCACCTCCAACAGACTCGTGAGTTCAGCGACAAACGTATATTGCGTGCACTGGCTACGGCCGGCCTTTTTGCCAATGTGGTACGCACCAATGCTTCTATTTCGGGAGCCGAAGTCGGCTGTCAGGGTGAAGTGGGCGTAGCCTGTGCCATGGGAGCGGCAGCCAGCAGCCAGCTATTCGGGGGTACTCTGTCCCAAATCGAATATGCTGCAGAGATGGCTTTGGAGCATCACCTCGGACTGACCTGCGACCCTGTGTGCGGATTGGTGCAGGTGCCTTGTATCGAGCGAAACGCCTTTGCGGCAGCACGAGCTTTGGATGCCAATACCTATGCCAACTTCAGCGACGGCAGACACCGTATTTCATTCGATCAGGTCGTGGAAGTGATGCGTCAGACGGGCAAGGATTTGCCGAGTCTGTATAAGGAAACCTCTCAGGGCGGATTGGCCATAGTACACTGCTGATGAAAAGGTGCGATTTCTTTCTGTTCGGAAAACTGACCGGCTTTCTTCTGGTTCTCTTCCTCGTATTTCCCTCCCTCTATGCGCTGAGTCCGACAGAGGGCAGTCCGCGTATTCTCTTGCCCGCACGATCTATCTGGCCTATGGATCGGGAATGGACTTTCAAGATACCCTATCTGGGATCGCGCCCCACGCATTGGGCTATCAAGCGTTTGCCCGAAGGATTTACATTCGATTCCCACGAAGGAATTATCCGCGGCAAGGCTTCTTCTCGTGTCGTATTCGAATTTGAAATATCGGCAGCCAACGAATCGGGAGCCGACAGTTGCATTTGGCAGGTGGAAGTAAGCCGGTATAATGGATTGGCTCCGGTTATGGGCTGGAGTACACGTTTGCTGAAAGAGAAAGAAATAAATGAACAGACCATTCTGGAGGTGGCCGATGCTATGCAAAGCAAAGGACTGGTTGCCGCCGGATATAACCATATCATCATAGAAAGCCATTGGCAGACGTCCGTGCGCGACAGCGAGGGGAGAATAAAGGCGGATCCTTCACGTTTTCCCCAAGGAATGAAGCATTTGGCCGATGAACTGCATCTTCGGGGTATGCGGCTCGGCCTTTCCTCCAATGCATCTCCGTTTAATGTGCATGGCTTGAGCGGCAGCTTTGAGAAAGAGGTGATAGATGCCGCCACATTCTCCGAGTGGGGTGTGGATTTTATCAAGTACGACTACTGCTGCTCACCTCCTATATCCATCGTTGCACAGCAACGCTATGGTGCCATGGGGCGTGCACTTGCAGCAACGGAACGCCCTCCTTTCTTCTCCGTATGCGAGTGGGGAGAGCTGATGCCTTGGTCATGGGGTATAACGGTGCGAGCCGGTAGCTGGCGTACCTCTTTCGATATTCAAGACAAGTGGAAAGCCGGTCGATATTCTAAGCGGGACAATGGTATTTGGGATGCAGCTATGATCAATTTGCGCTACGCCCAGCATGCCAATCGTGGCCGCGCGATCTCCGATCCGGATCTGCTATTGATAGGAAGCCCCTCCAACGGCTGTACGGCGGAAGAGTACCATGCGCAAATGCAAATGTGGGCGATGATGCGTGCTCCGCTGGTCTTTGCAGCCGATCCGCGTTCCCTATCGGCAGAGGCGGTAGCACTGCTGACGCACCCCGATCTGATTGCTATCGATCAGGATGCTTCTTTTCGTAATATCGAGGAGGAACGCCGTGCTGACGCTACACACCTGTGGACGCGTCAGCTGACGAAAGGAACGGCTGTCTTGGTTGTGAATGCAGGAGAAAGCCCAACGACAACGAGCATCGCTCCGCGCCCTGACTCATCATCTGCGTGGGACGTATCGCAAGCTGCTTATGTATCGCCGAGCGACTTGGAACGAATCGTTCTGCCGTCGCACGCAGCCCGACTGTTTATTTTCGAATAGCAGCTCTGCGCCGTTTTTTACTTCCGACGCTTGCGCTGCTTGGTGTCGAATTTGTCGTAGAAACGTCCTTCCGTCAGTTTCTCTTTGCGTCCTTTGTTTTTGCGTGAAGTGGGATTTTCGCTACGTCGCCCGTCCAAATCTTTGCGACGAGCGGAAAAGTTCTTATCTCCGCCTTTTTTCCCTCCGGCATAGTCTTTCTTGGCATCCGCATACTCTACATGGATGCGGCGACCATCCACTTCGTACCGATTGAGGGTTTCTACTACATTCTTGGCTTCGAACTCGTCTACATCGAAGAAAGCGAATCGGGGCATCAGGTCGATCCGTCCGATATTGACACGCCCCGGGATACAACGGTTGATCAGCTCGATCAGTCGGTTGGGAAACATTTGATCCATCTTTCCAAAGTTGATGAACAGACGAGTCATACCTTCTTCTGCTTCGCCGGCACCTCGTTTTCGGTTTTTGCGATCTGCCGAAGCCCCGTCTTTTTTCCTCTCGGTCACCTCTTCCACATCTTCGGCACGTCGGTAATAGTCGAGCATACGATTGAACTCCAACGCCATTACCCGACGAATCAATTCGTCTTTCTCGATCCATTCGAGCTTCTTGTTCACTTCGTTCAGGACAGAGTCGATAGCCGCCGTGTTCTCTATATCCACACGTTCTATACGGTCAGCCAGATTGAACAGCTGCTTTTCGCATATCTCCGCTCCGGAAGGGATGCGTGCACGTTCGATCTGCTTCTGCATCGTGCGCTCTATATTCTTGATTTTGCCTTTCTCCTTGACGTGGCAGATGGCGATCGAAAGACCTGTTTTTCCTGCACGGGCCGTACGACCGCTACGATGGGTGTAGCTCTCTACATCATCGGGAAGGCCAAAGTGAATCACATGGGTCAGGTCGTTCACATCCAATCCGCGGGCAGCCACATCGGTGGCAACGAGCAGTTGGAGATTGCGGACGCGAAATTTCTGCATCACGTAGTCGCGCTGAGCCTGACTGAGATCGCCATGAAGAGAATCTGCATTATAGCCGTCCTGAATCAGTTGATCGGCGATCTCCTGCGTTTCCTTGCGAGTGCGGCAGAATACAATGCCATAGATATTGGGATAGTAGTCGGCAATTCGCTTTAGTGCGAGATATTTGTGACGTGCCGATACCATATAATATAGATGCTTGATATTGGCATTGCCCTCATTCTTATTGCCAATGACGATTTCCTTCGGATTCTTCATGTACGAAGCTGCGATCTTGGAGATCTCTTTGGGCATCGTAGCCGAAAATAGCAACAGATGGCGTTCGGATGGAATATCTGCGAGGATTTGCTCCAGATCTTCTGCAAAGCCCATATTGAGCATTTCATCCGCTTCATCCAAGACCAGTGTATGAATTTCCGACAGACTGACGGCCTCGCGGCGCATCAGGTCGAGGAGACGGCCGGGCGTTGCCACGACGATTTGCACACCACGGCGCAAGGCTCTGACCTGAGCATCGATAGGCGTACCTCCGTAAACGGGCAGGATATGCACATCGGACAAATACTTGGAATAGCTGTTCAAGTCGTCAGCGATCTGGAGGCACAGTTCGCGAGTCGGGCAGAGTACCAAAGCCTGCGGTCGTCCTCCCGACAAATCTATCTTCTGGAGCAGAGGAAGGCCGAAAGCGGCAGTCTTGCCTGTGCCGGTCTGTGCCAAAGCGATCAGGTCGATGTCCTCTCCAAGGAGATAAGGTATTACTTCTTCCTGCACAGGCATGGGCTGTTCGAAGCCCAATTCGGCAATTGCCTTCAAAAACGGTTTGGCAATGCCTAATTCTTCAAATGTTTTCATTCTGTTTTGAGTGAGATGTTAGTATGGCCGACGGCCGGCATTGCACACCAACAACTCTCTTTCTGTGCATAACCTTCCGAGGGACCTTTCCGTCCTAATAATTCCGAAAAAGGAAAGAAATGGATTGAATAATGTGTGGCCGATAGTCTATCGCCCACATATTTCGCGACTTCTGTCGCCAAGATAACCGCCATGATGGCGACGTGCGTAATCCTCGAAACCGAAACCGATCTCCTGCATCGTACCTACGACCAGGACATCGCCGATCACCGTCATCACCGTCGTACTGGTAGTCGGAGTCATTCCCAAAGGACATACTTCGGCCGGATTACCGGTGGCCAGGCATACATCCACCTCTGCCGCAAGCCGGCTCTCGGGGTTACCTGTAATGAGGATGAATTTCGTATCGGGAACCAAGCGTTTGGTCAGTTCTACCAACTCCAGTACTTCGCGCGTTCGCCCCGAATTGCTGATCAGAAGCATAATATCACCGCTGCGCACCAAACCCAAATCGCCATGCTGGGCTTCGCTCGGATGAAGGAAGTATGCGGGGGTACCGGTGGAACTGAAAGTCGTGGCTATGTTGGCAGCAATCTGTCCGGCCTTGCCCATACCCGAAGTAATCAGCCGACCGTTAGAGCCATGCACCTGCCGAACAATGAGGTCGATAGCCGCCTTATAGTCGTTGTCTGCAGGGATGGCACGGATGGCTTCGGCTTCATGTGCCAGTATTTCGGAGATGGTTCGATTGTGTATTTCTGCCTTCATGCTCAATAAATTGCGCTGCAAAAGTATTTATTTAATTTTGCATATTATGCTTTTACGGCACTTTCTTTGCCCTAAATCTTATTCGATTTGGAAATGGAAGGGTGGCTAAGCAAAATGCAATTAAGCTAAAACATTGAGAAAAGCCCAGAAAGCATGATAGCCGGAAGGGCACTATGTAACAGATATTCCGAATTTATAAATGGATTATCAACTATACACGCTGCCGAGCGGTTTGCATGTGGTACATAAACCGCATGCCGGCGAAGTTACTTATGCCGGCTTTGCCATAGCCGTCGGCACACGCCACGAAAGTTCGCGGCACCATGGATTGGCGCATCTGACAGAACACATGCTTTTCAAAGGCACCAGCCTGCGCAATAGCCTTCAGATCATTCGTCGCATGGAAGAGGTCGGTGCCGAGCTTAATGCTTTCACCGAGAAAGAATCCACCTATGTGTACTGCATCTTTCCGAAAGCGCACTTCAACCGTGCCACCAATCTCCTTTTCGATATTGTACGGCATAGCCGATTCCCGGAAGAAGAATTGACCAAAGAGAAAACCGTTATTATCGACGAAATCAATTCTTATCGAGACAATCCCTCTGAACTCATATTCGACGAATTCGAGAATATCCTTTTCCGCCATCATCCTCTCGGACATAACATTCTCGGCACAGAGGCTTCTGTATCACGCATCACAGGACAAATAGGTCGTAACTTCCTCCATCGCTACTACCGGCCGGACAATATGATCTTCTTCCTGGCCGGAGAAGCAGACTTGTCCGATTTGCCTCTTAGTCCGGCAGAGAAAGTCTCCATCCATAATACCGATGGCACTCCTCTCCATACCCTCAGGGACGGTTTTCTGCCGCGTACCATCAGACGGCACAAGGATACCTACCAGCATCACATCCTCATGGGCGGTCCGGCCTATTCGCTCCACGACGACAGACGCATTCCGCTAAGTCTGCTTAATAATATCCTCGGAGGGCCGGGTATGAACTCCCGACTCAATCTCTCACTGCGTGAAGAGCATGGCTATGTCTATAACGTAGAGAGCAATTACACTCCCTATTCCGATACGGGAATCTTCAATATCTACCTCGGCTGTGCTCCCCGGCATGCGGAAGCAGCCATGGAGCTTGTCAGAAAAGAATTGTGCTATTTAATCGAACACCCTCTTTCTCCGATAGAGCTTGAATCCGCCAAGCGACAGTTCAAAGGGCAGCTCATCGTGTCCGCTGACAATAAGGAGTCCACATTCCTTTCACTGGGCAAGAGTATGCTTCTCTATGGCAAATACGATCCCCTTTCGGTTATCTTCCATCGTATCGATGCCATTACCTCTGATCGGCTCCGTGAGATTGCGGCCGAAGTGCTGGATCCTGATAGTATGCTTACGCTGATCTACTGCTAATCCGGGCTTGACTGCCCCGTCGCATCCCCAACCATGACAGAAAAAGAAAAAGCAGCCCTTGGCCTACTCTATAATCCCGGTTCTGATCCTGAGATGAAAGCCGAATTGCTGCACTGCAAAGAGCAGCTATTCCTCTTCAACGGAATGTCTCCTTCGAATTTATCGGAGCGAAAGGCTATCTTGAGCGATCTCTTCGCCCATCTCGGGCAGCGGACCCTTATCCTTAGTCCTTTTTTCTGCGACTACGGCTATAATATCAGTATAGGCGACGACTGTTTTGCCAATATGAATCTCGTCATTCTCGACTGCACCCGTGTAACGATCGGTAACCATGTGCTGATAGGCCCTAATGTGGGTATCTATACGGCCACACATCCGATGGATATAGACTCTCGTCGCGAAGGCTTGGAGTCAGCCTTTCCCATAGAGATCGGTAATGATGTATGGATAGGTGCCCATGCCTGCATCCTGCCGGGTGTAAGCATAGGAGACAGAGCCGTCATAGGAGCGGGAAGTGTGGTCACGCACGATATTCCGGCAGGTATGCTGGCCTATGGCAATCCATGCCGTGTGATAAGACAGACCCGCTCGCTGAAGGCTATCGGCTCAGAAAGGAGGTAAGGAGAGTTGCTCGTTTTCTCGGATCCTCCTTACAGATCTACATCCTGTTCGTGCCCGGTTGTCTGATTGACGGTGATGGATGTAGGTAGATAACCATCCTTTTCGACAGCTTCGGTAGTCGAAACAGGCGGTACAATCGGCGAACCGGCTCCTGTAATGGACTTTACAGAGAGGACATACTCATTGTTTCGTACGAGGCCGAAACGCCCGTAGGAATCTTTGTTAGGAGCTTTCTCGTCATCGAAATGGCGAATGGGGATGACATAATAGTTCTGCGATTTGTAATAGAACTGTATTCCATGACTGACGAACCCACCCGTATATACCAGTGAATCGTCAGCTTTCGCCTTCTTGATGCTGTCAGCCAGAGCCGTACCGGCAGAAGTCGGATTGTCCACATATTTTTTGAACTGTTCCAAGCTCATCTTTCTACCTTGAAACTCGATCCAGCCTTCATCCGGCTTCACGCCTGGGATACCATTAGGAACGTACTTTGCACGCAAGACTACTCTCGGCACGTAAGCTGTAAAGTAGTTTTTAGGGCCTACGGTCGATTCTTTTGTGTAGATCGCTGCTTGATTCAGATTGAAGTCCGCCTTTTTCTCCTGCATCTTAGCTGCTGCCACAGGATTGTCAAACATTTCTGCCTTGGCATACCCATAGATGTTGTTGTATGCTATACCGGCGGCTATCGATTCCTCTGCCCAGCTTGAGGCATAACGGTCAGCAAGAGGCGAATTATCTCCATACTCTTCATCGGCACCGGTCGAAAGTTTGGCCAAATGGCGCAAGGGATATATCCTTTGTGGTACTACATCGATGACATAGCGGGACAAATCGCCGGTGTACTCTCCGCCCGATATTGTCGGTTTTCCTACTACCAATACACGTGCCAGACACGGTTCCACTTTTACGGACAATCGCGATACCTCCGAAAGTTGGCTCTTTTTGTCCACAATCTGAGTAGACAGCAATTTGATTAACCCCTGATCGTTGGCCATGGTAACGGAATGTTCTGCCCCGGATGTAACGCTACCGCTCTCATAAGCGGCGAACGACTCCAAAAGCGTCTGATTCGTAGCTTGAATGGCTGTTGTAGCTGATAGTATTTCCGGAATAATAGCTGCATAGGAAGTACCACTATTGACCAAGACTGCCAGACGATAGTTCTGTTTGGGAATTTTGAGATCGAAAGAGAGGTCACTTGTCGGCTCAACGGTTCGACTTAGCAATAGTTTTGAATCAGTCTCATGAAAGAACAAGAAGGTAATGCGACGAATAGACCGAAGCGGATCATGTGTACCGCCCTCTCGGGAGAGATGCAGATTGGATCGCAAATCCAATGAGATATAACCCGAATCCGGCAGTTGTTCCATATCGTCACCGTTCGTCAGCATGGGGTGGTAGGAGCATGAGAATCCGACACATGCGAATGAGCAGCCAAGTAGTAGTGATTTTAATTTCGTAAGCATTGGTGTTAAAATTGATATTAAAAGAGAGGATTAGTCGTAAAAGGTTTTGTCGAAGGCTCTGAACTCTCGGTGTCCCAATACATAGCATCTCCAGCAAGCAATCAGAAATCCGCTACCATATCCCCATAGCTGCACGAAAGAGGCCGGTACGGCAAGAATGGCTATGCGTAGGGAGCGATTGGTATGCCAGGCATCCAGCAAGAACAGCAGTGCCAAAAGCAACAAAGGAAGCAATGACCATGGACAAAAGAACAGGCCGATCACCAGTATTGCACAGCCCAGCGTAAAGAGGGCCGGCAGCATGTGCACGGGTTTCATACTCCCGGGATGGCGTCTCTGCAAATGGATACGCGCAATACCGGAGTTGTACACCTGACGGAAGAACTTCTTGAAGTCGATCCTCCGTTTGTGGAATACAAAGGCTTCCGGAAACAGGCATACCTTGTATCCGGCCTTGAAAAGACGCAGACTGAAATCGATGTCCTCACCGAAGCGCATCTCTTCCGAAAAACCACCGAGTTGCTGATAGACCGAGCGTTTGCAGCCCAAATTGAAGCTGCGAGGATAGAATTTGTCCAGTCGTACTCCACTTCCTCCACGAATACCTCCGGTGGTGAAGAAAGAGGTCATCGCATAGTTAATGGCTTTCTGTACGGGTGAGAATCCTTCTGCAGCTGCATCAGGGCCACCGAAAGCATCTGCTTGTGTCTGCTCGATTCCTTTTTTTACTGCGGCTATATAGCCGCTCGGCAATACTAAATCGGAATCCAATATCAGCAGATATTCCCCCACCGCCATTCGTGCACCAATGTTGCGTGCAGAAGCCGGCCCTCCATTAGGCACTCTTACATACTGTATTCGGAGAAGATCTCTGAAACGATCCACTTCTTTGTCACAGCACACTGACGAACCGTCTTCGACGATGATCACTTCGAAGTCGCTATTCGTCTGTATAAGCAGGCTCTCCAGTAGCTCCCGTACTTCGTCGGGACGATTATAAACGGGGATAATAATAGAGAAGGCTGTAGGGGTCGTATCCATTCCTGCCGATTTATTTGTTGGCTTTTTCTTCGCTGTTATTGTACCACTCCAGATATGATTGAGTATAAGAGCGGCCGGATTCCAGCAAAGCTTTCTTCTGAGCATCGCTGATGGCAAAATCCGTAGTCTTTACTCCCAGCGTATCGATGTAAATAGTGCGTTGCCAGTCGTCACTGTGCAGGTGTACATCGTCCTGAGCAGAGAGCAGGGTGCCGAATAGCGACACGGTATAGTCGAAGAAGCTGTCGATGTCTCGATGAGGAGGTTCAGCATTGTCCCTGAAGAAGGCTATCTTCTCTTTGCTGTCGAGTCGGAAGCCCAATGTCTCCTTGTTGTATACGTAATCGGCAATCTTCCTGGGGCGTTCCTCCAGCTTCCTATTGATAGGTTCATAGTAGTCCGTTCGAGTAAAGTTCTTGGTTACATACTTGGTACGATCGAACACCTTGACGGGATAGTTGTTCAGCATACCCCCATCCACATATACATCGTTTCGGAAGTTGCGCTTAGCAGCGAAAAACAGTGGAATGGACATGGAAATACGTGCCGCATCGGCTATACAGATGCGAGGAGTATGTTCTGCCGAAAAGATCTCTGAGAAGCCTGTAGAAAGATTGGTGCCGATGAGAGAAATGTCGAGAAATTTCTTTTCTCCTTTCATCGCAGCCAGATCAGCAAAAGTGGATTCGCTATTGCCCGTTTTGGCCTTGATCAGATCGCCAATCCAATTGCGGAAGAAATCACCTTTGTACCAACCGAACTTCTCTATCAACCGTTTCGTATCCTGAATGATACCCCATGAATCGTCCATGAAGTTCTTGAAATTGAGACACCACATTATCTCTTTCACCTCACCCGGTGTATAACCCAGTCCGATGAGTACAGCCATGATGGCACCGGCCGATGTGCCGGCTACTCGTTTGATCTTGGGGAAAATCTTTTCTTCCTGCAGCACTTCGAGTGCACCGATATAGGCGATGCCTTTCACGCCGCCCCCTTCGAATACCAAATTCTTAAAAAAATAAGCCATAGGATAATAATTAGGTTACGGAAAGAACGGGTTAGACCGGGTTATCGATAGCAGGTCAATTCAATTTCCACTCTGCACCGTCTTTCGTATCTTTTATCGTAAATCCAAGAGCCGTGAGTTCGTCGCGGATCTTATCGCTTGTCGCCCAATCCTTACGAGCTTTGGCTTCGGCTCGGATACTTAGGAGCAAATCCATCGCTTTGCCGAAAGCTTCGCTACCGCCGGCAGAAGACACCCTTTCATCGCGCATACCGAGCAGGTCGAAGAGGAAGAGACGGAATGTTGTACGTAGTTCCTCCAAGTCGGAAGAAGTAATGGTGCCTTGTCCATTGTGCACAGCATTGATTGCACGCGCAGCATCGAAGAGGGCTGCTATTACCATCGGACTGTTCAGATCATCGTTCATGGCATCGTAGCAACGCTTACGCAGGTCGCTCACCTCCACGGAGGTCGTGTCGGCAGTCTTCAATCCATCGAGCAAGGCTGCTGCATCCAGCAATCGTTCCAAACCCTTCTCTGCTGCCTCCAAAGCTTCGTTGCTGAAGTCTACGGTGCCTCGATAGTGGGCACCGAGAATAAAGAAGCGTATGGTCATGGGTGAATAAGCCTTGTGAAGACTCGGATGCGATCCGGAGAAAAACTCTTCGAGTGTGATGAAGTTGCCCAGGCTTTTACCCATTTTCTGCCCGTTGATGGTAATCATGT
Source organism: Porphyromonas gulae DSM 15663 (assembly GCF_000378065.1). Lineage (GTDB taxonomy): Bacteria > Bacteroidota > Bacteroidia > Bacteroidales > Porphyromonadaceae > Porphyromonas > Porphyromonas gulae. Next base: position 82,621 of record NZ_KB899149.1, read on the forward strand.
TGTTGTGCATCCAATAGCGTACGATAGGGTGCCCCTGTGAGGCAACTGCCTGTGCTATCTCGCATTCGTGATGGGGAAATACGAGGTCCATTCCTCCACCATGTATATCGAACTCTTCACCGAGATATTTGCGCCCCATGGCCGTACATTCGCAGTGCCAGCCCGGGAATCCCATACCCCAAGGACTCGGCCAACGCATGATATGCTCGGGCTGAGCAGCCTTCCAGAGAGCAAAGTCCACGCCGTTTCGCTTTTCGTCCTGCCCATCGAGCCTGCGAGTATTATTGATCATCTCTTCTATGTTCCGACCGCTCAGTACTCCGTAGCGATGGTCTTGATTGTATTTTTCCACATCGAAATAGACCGATCCGCAACTTTCATAGGCATAGCCCGCTTTCAGTATTTGCTTGACCAGTTCGATCTGCTCGATGATATGACCCGAAGCCATCGGTTCTATACTCGGAGGCAACACATTGAGAGCTTCCATGGCATGGCGATAACGCGTGAGGTAGTACTGCACTACTTCCATCGGTTCAAGCTGTTCGAGGCGTGCCTTCTTGGCGATTTTGTCTTCTCCTTCGTCTGCATCGTGTTCCAGATGGCCTACATCGGTAATGTTGCGTACGTAGCGCACTTGATAGCCCAAATGCCGGAGATAGCGGTATAGGAGATCGAATGTGATGGCCGGACGGGCATGTCCCAAGTGGGCATCTCCGTAGACCGTAGGGCCACACACATAGAGTCCGACATGAGGTTCATGGATAGGCTCGAATCGCTCTTTCTTGCGATGGAGCGTATTATAAATTTCCAAAGGATGTTCCATTATAATTGTGGGTTAAGCATGCATATATTACAAAGGTAGCACAGTTTTTAATTAACTTTGCGTAATAGCGTCTGTAAAACAGATTAGCTAAAGATGTTATTTGAGTCTTTCTTTTAGATCGAAAAAAAGATATGAAACAGACTTTTCGCTTTATCAAACCGATTGAACGAATTACTCACCTGAAGCCGAATGCTACGATGATGCTCTTCTTGGCTTCGGTGTTGGCTGTCATCATGGCCAATAGTTCGTTGAGTTCTATCTATCATGAAATTTTGGAGTACCCTATCAATCTTACGATCGGAGGTCGTGAGATCTTTTCTCATCATGGAGAGACCATGACTTTGCTCCAGTTTGTGAACGATGTGCTGATGGTCATTTTCTTCCTTGCTGTCGGTTTGGAGATCAAGCAGGAGGTTTTGGTAGGCGAATTGTCCTCTTTCAAGAAAGCCATGCTTCCTATCGTGGGTGCCGTAGGAGGGATGATCGTCCCCATCCTCTTCTTCCTGCTGGTCGTTCACGAAGGCCCCGGAGCACGAGGAGCTGCTATTCCCATGGCTACAGATATAGCCTTTGCTTTGGCGGCCTTGGCTGCTTTGGGAAGTCGGGTGCCACCAAGTCTGAAGGTATTCCTGACGGCTTTGGCCGTCGCGGATGACATAGGCGGTATCATCATTATCGCCGTCTTCTACAGTTCTCATATTAACTTAGGGATGTTGGCCATTGCCTTCGGTATCCTCTTCCTCATGTACCTGATGGGGCGTATGCACGTGAGCCGGTTAGGGCTGTACTTCGTCTGTACATTCTTCGTTTGGCTCTTTTTCCTCCAGAGTGGGATCCATACCACTATAGCCGGTGTGTTGGCAGCTTTCATGATTCCGGCTCGTCCCGGTTTGCATGCCAAAAACCTTCGTGCCGAGATGCGTTCCCTGTTCGAGGCAATGCCCAATGATAAGATCCGACAGTCGGGCACTTCTATGATATTGAGCCATAACCAAATCAACGTGATCAACTCCATGCGTAAGGCTGCACGCAGTGCCATCAGTCCGCTGCAACTCATGGAGGAACTTCTCAGCCCGATAGTAGGCTACTTCGTGCTGCCACTCTTCGCCTTTGCCAATGCCGGCATCACACTTGGAGGAGTCACTGCCGATGCCTTGTGGGGTGTGCCGATGGCTGTATTCTTGGGATTGTTTGTCGGGAAACCTCTGGGTATCTACTTTTTCTCCTATGGCTTTGTCAAGATGAAGTTCTGCCCTTGGCCCGAAGGAATGAGCCGTATCAACCTGATGGCCGTCTCCTTGTTCGGGGGCATCGGCTTCACCGTTTCGCTCTTTATCGCTACTCTTTCTTACACAACGCCTGAGCATATGCACTTCCTCAATGAAGCTAAGCTCGGCATTTTCGCCGCTTCGATTCTCGCTGCTGTGGTCGGTATCTTTACCTTGCGATATGAGCTGAATCTGGAAAATGCCAAGGCGCAAAAGAGCTGAGAGGTATTTGAAAGGATCGCCTCCTCCCATGCAAGAGAAGCAGCATATTCATATCGGAGAGATTGTCCGACGGCTGAGTGGCAGGAAACTCCCGCAGCCACTTATCCGTTTGCTCGAGTGCCTGATACATCAGGACGAGATCAACGATATACTCGACCGGTACGGACACCTTGAGGGTGTGGACTTTATGACTGCTTTGGTCGGGTATTTTCACGTCGATATAGGTTGGAATGGAGCAGACAGACTGCCGGCCGACAAACGGTGTCTTTTTGTTTCCAATCATCCCTTGGGAGGGCTGGACGGTATCTGTCTCAGTCATCTGATCGGTAGTCACTACTGTTCGGATGTACGTTATATCGTCAATGATATTCTCTTTCATCTTCGACCACTCCGCCAGATTTTCGTCCCCGTCAATACCCGTGGCAGACAGAAGCGAGAGAGTATAGATCGGCTCCAGGAAGCTTTCGAGAGCGATCTGCCCGTAATAACTTTTCCGGCAGGCTTTTGTTCCCGTCTGATCGATGGTAAAGTTCAGGATACCCCGTGGAAGAAGAGCTTTGTCCGTCAGGCCTACGCCTACAAACGGGATATAGTCCCACTCTTTTTCGAAGGACTTAATTCGAAGCGTTTCTACCGGATAGAGCGTTTCCGTCAGCTCCTTGGCCTTAAATTCAATATCGGGATGGCTTTGCTGCCGGACGAAATGTTTCGGAGCAAAGGACGTCGTTTTCGTGTATTCGCAGGCCGGCCTATTCAATGGCAATCTCTTGCGTCTGACCCCCGAGATACCGCTGAGCAGGCACTTCATATCCGTTCACTGGCGTATGACCTCAGCCCGTCGGCCTCAAAGAAATAACCATTAAACCCATGTGCCTCGAACCCATTATTGCTCCGATCTCACCCGAATTGCTCGAGCAGGAGCTGACTGCCGATCGTTTTCTGCGGACGACGAACAAAGCCGGCAATGAAATCTATGTTTTCACGGCCGAAGAAGCTCCGCACTGTATGAAAGAAGTAGGCCGACTGCGTGAAGAAGCCTTTCGGCATTATGGTGGAGGAACGGGCAAGGCAATCGATATAGACGAGTTCGACACCATGCCCGGGGGCTACAAACAGCTGATCGTATGGGACCCGCAAAACAAGGCCATACTCGGAGGCTACCGCTTTATCTATGGGCGGGACGTTGCTTTCGATACCGATGGCAAGCCTTTGCTGGCAACGGCAGAGATGTTTCGCTTCAGTGATGCCTTTTTGCGCGATTATCTCCCCTACACAGTCGAATTGGGACGTTCGTTCGTGTCGCTCCAGTACCAATCGACACGGATGGGTACAAAGGCCATTTTTGTGCTGGACAATCTATGGGACGGTATCGGAGCACTCACCGTAGTCAATCCTGAGGCACTCTATTTTTATGGCAAAGTGACCATGTACAAAGACTATGATCGGCGAGCTCGCAATCTGATCCTGTATTTCCTTCACAAGCACTTCTCCGATCCGGAAGGCTTGGTCAAGCCCATTCATCCCCTACCGATAGAGATCAACCCAAAGGACGAAGCCTTGTTCTCTTCCTCCGACTTTAGTGCCAATTACAAGACACTCAATATAGAAGTGCGCAAACTGGGAATCAATATCCCTCCGCTCGTGAGTGCATATATAGCTTTGTCTCCGGAAATGCGCGTTTTCGGCACTGCAGTAAACGAGGCTTTCGGCGACGTGGAGGAAACCGGCATATTCATTGCTGTGGGCAAGATACTCGAAGAGAAAAAACAAAGGCATATAGAAAGCTTTATCCTCAGCCGGAACGAAAAGGAAGGCCACGACAATACCAATGGCTGACCACAATGATCGCGGACATCACGGCGAAGAGATAGCCCTGAAGCATCTCAGGCAGCAAGGTTATCGGATAGAGGCTCTCAACTGGCAATCCGGCAGGCGAGAGCTGGATATAGTGGCATCCACTTCCAGAGAATTGGTTGTAGTGGAAGTAAAGACCCGTACCGAAGGCTTTCTACTGGCCCCCGAAGAGGCTGTAGATATGCGCAAAAGGCGACTGATTTCCGAGTCGGCACATCACTATGTACGCATGTACGCCATCGATCTGCCCGTACGCTTCGATATTATATCCGTTGTATTGAATGCAGATGGCTCCTGTAAACGCATCGAGCATAGAGAAAACGCCTTCCCTCTTCTGCTGAAACGATCACAGAGGAGTACACCTCGAAGACGCAGATTATAGCCCCGACCGGCTTCGTCGATTCTCGTTCTCTGAAGATAAGGGGGGCTATACCCCTGCATACATAGTAGGACAGCCTCCTTGTTCGCTTTGCAGACAGGGTGGCTGTCTTCTTTTTATTGGTTTGAAATGAAGCTTTCGAAGGCCCTGCGATTGATACCCAAATCGTTTGACAGCCTCCTCTTGCAGACCGTTTGAGAGCACATTCATCCTCCCACGCTGTCATGTGCCGTTTTCGGACAGGTCGGATAGCTTGTTTGCCGAGCCTGCTATCCATATACAAAGTTGTGATTGGCACCGTATTAAAGACTTTTTTGGCTCGGTGTTCGAAAAATGGTAATTTGGCACCGCCTTAGCGATGAGCCCTTTCACTAAGGCATGATACTGACTACAAATCACAAAATATCAAATAATGAAGTTCACTCTGGACAATACGCTGCCTGCTTATCCCAAGTTTGTAGCAGGTATTCGCCGCGCCCCTGACCGCGGCTTCCGTCTTACCCCTTCACAGACACGCACGGCTCTGAAGAATGCTTTGCGTTATATCCCTGTGGAATTGCATAAGGAACTTGCTCCCGAATTCCTCGAAGAGCTGAAAACCCGTGGAAAGATCTATGGCTATCGCTTCCGTCCCGAAGGGGATCTCAAAGCCAAAAGCATCGACGAGTACGAAGGCCGGTGTATAGAAGGGAAAGCCTTTCAGGTGATGATCGACAATAATCTCTGTTTCGACATCGCCCTCTATCCCTATGAACTCGTTACTTACGGAGAGACCGGGCAGGTGTGCCAGAACTGGATGCAGTACCGTCTTATCATGAAGTACCTCCGAGAGATGACCAACGAGCAGACGCTCGTGATCGAAAGCGGTCATCCCTTGGGACTCTTCAAGTCCAAACCCGATGCTCCGCGCGTGATCATCACCAACTCCATGATGGTCGGCTTGTACGACAACATCAAGGACTGGGAGATCGCTGCCCAGATGGGTGTGGCCAATTATGGACAGATGACTGCCGGTGGCTGGATGTACATCGGGCCGCAAGGCATCGTACACGGTACGTTCAATACCCTGCTCAATGCCGGTCGTCAAAGACTGAATATTCCTACCGGAGGCAATTTGGCCGGCAAACTGTTCGTCACCAGCGGTCTCGGCGGTATGAGTGGTGCACAACCCAAGGCTGCCGATATTGCTGGAGCAGTAAGCATTACGGCCGAAGTGGACAGTAGCCGCATCGATACCCGTCACGGACAGGGATGGGTCAAGTTCCGTACCGAGTCGAAAGAAGAGGCTTTCCGTATGGCTGCCGAAGCACAGAAGAAGGGAGAGCCTTGCTCTATCGCCTATCACGGCAATGTAGTAGACCTGCTCGAATATGCTCTGAGCGAAGGTATTCACATCGATCTCCTTTCCGATCAGACCAGTTGCCATGCCGTATATGAAGGCGGCTACTGCCCGGTGACACTCTCTTTCGAGGAGCGTACACGCCTACTCAAAGAGGATCGTGACGAATTCTGCCGTCAGGTCGATCTCGGACTGAAACGTCACTTCGAAGTGGTGAAAGCTCTGGTCGCACGCGGCTCTTACTTCTTCGACTACGGCAATGCTTTCATGAAGAGCATATACGATAGCGGTATCATCGAGATCAGCAAGAACGGCATCGACGATAAGGACGGATTTATCTGGCCGAGCTATGTGGAAGACATCATGGGGCCCGAGCTGTTCGACTACGGCTATGGCCCCTTCCGCTGGGTATGCCTTAGCGGTAAGCATGAGGATCTCGTCAAGACCGACCATGCAGCCATGGAATGTATCGATCCGGACAGACGCGAACAAGACCGTGACAACTGGATCTGGATACGCGATGCTGAGAAGAATCAGCTCGTCGTAGGTACACAGGCACGTATCCTCTATCAGGATGCACTCGGACGAATGAACATAGCACTGCGCTTCAATGAAATGGTACGCCGTGGCGAGGTCGGCCCTATCATGCTCGGACGTGACCACCACGATGTGAGCGGTACGGACAGTCCTTTCCGTGAGACCTCCAATATCAAGGACGGTAGCAATGTGATGGCTGATATGGCCGTGCAGTGCTTTGCCGGCAACGCTGCTCGCGGAATGAGCCTTGTGGCTCTGCACAACGGTGGCGGTGTAGGTATCGGGAAGTCCATCAACGGCGGATTTGGCATGGTGCTCGATGGTTCGGAACGTGTGGATGCGATCCTGCGTTCGGCCATGCTGTGGGATGTAATGGGAGGAGTGGCTCGACGCTCATGGGCGCGCAATCCTAATGCCATGACAGTAAGCGAAGAATTCAATACGACTCATGCGGATGGATACCATATCACAATTCCGTATCTGGTAGACGAAGGTCTCCTCGATTCGATTCTCTGACCGACAGGTTACGAACCATAAAAACTACAGCAGGGGTAGGAACGCACTCGACGTCCTTCCCCTGCTGTCTTTTTGGGCTCTTAGTTGTCAATTTTTTTAGGACACATCAGGATTAGGTCGTTTGCCGTCGTTTTTACAAGGAGTCGGTATCGATCGGGAGAAACGGGAAGAAAATGGACGAAAGTGGGCTGCGAAAATCACCATTTTTAGCGATTGTATGCTGTGGACAAACCCTATACCTTTGTGTATCAGGCATAGAGCAGTTTTTAACAATCAAAATCTCAGGATGGATTTTTCTTTCCATCCAATCCTTTGGCTTAATCGGCTCGATGTATGGATACCGGCTTTCGCTATGCCCAAGTGATGGCGCATGGGAAAGAAAGTCGAACAAATTCAAGAATGGATATGAAGCAGAAAAACGCCTATAACCGACTCACAAACCATTACGATGATGTCCTCACCGGACGGAAATGGTGGTCGTGGCTCTATATGCACTGTCTCTGGAAAACGGACGACAATATCATCGCAGGCTCGGTGGTGGACATGATTCCCGATGGCTTCGAGGGCAGCATACTCGACGTCCCCGTAGGAACAGCCATTTTCACCTATGACAAATACAGGCGGATGCCCCAAGCCGAAATTGTCGGGCTGGACTATTCGCAGGAAATGCTCGACATAGCAGCGATGCGCTTCGATGCAGAGCAAATAACCAACGTATCGCTCCGGCAAGGCGATGTCGGCAGCCTGCCTTTCCCCGATGCAGCTTTCGACCTCGTGCTCTCGATGAATGGCTTTCACGCCTTCCCCGACAAGGAGCGTGCCTTTGCGGAGACCTTCCGCGTGCTAAGAGGCGGCGGTCTCTTCTGCGGATGCTTCTATGTCAAGGGGGAGCGCAAGCCTGCCGACTGGTTTGTCCGCAAGTTTTTGAACAAAAAAGGCTTGTTCCGTCCGCCCCATTATACGAGGGAGGAGGCCATCGAAAAGCTCCGTTCCTTATATGGTGACAATGTGGAGATTCGGAATGCTCGCTCCCTGTTGGTATTCAAATGTACCAAACCCCGATAACCGCAATCGGATCACACCGGAATCAATAACCAAAAACATATAATTATGAGTGTAACGAACATTATCGATGACGAAAGGGTTACTATCGTACAAGGCGTAAACGGCATCCTGCTGTGTCAGGAATCGTGGATGGCAGACAAAAGCCACAGATGGGACCGAAACCATCCCAACGCGATTGGCGATACGGAAGCCGATGAGCCGGGTTCAATATGAACGAGATCGGACAATAAAACCAACCCTTAAAAAAAGTATGCAAACCATCATCACCACATTCATCCTTTTCTTTTGCTTGCGACTGCTCTCCCTCTCTTATTCCATCTTCAACGAGAAGCGACTGCTACGCAAGGGCGCAGTACAGTATGGCAAGCTCAATTCGCTTTTCCTCACCCTGGCTCACATAGCCTACTACTTCACTTCCCTGTACGAAGCTTATGCCACGGGAGTCGAGTTCAATACGCTATCCGGCTGGGGCGTAGCGATCTTGGTTTTTGCCTATGCCATGCTCTTCTTCGTCATCTATAAGCTGAGGGATGTGTGGACGCTGAAGCTCTATATCGTACCCAATCATCGTATCGAAACGAGCTTCCTGTTCAAGACGGTACGCCATCCCAACTATTTCCTCAACGTCATTCCGGAGCTTATCGGTATCACCCTCCTTTGCAATGCTTGGATTACCTTCTGTGTCGGAATGCCCGTCTATCTCGCTATCCTCTTCGTTCGTATCCGTCAGGAAGAGCGCGCCATGAAGCACCTATGGGCGACGGTACAATGAGAAAATGATTTCAGCCCAAAAGGTCCAAAAATACAGGCCGAAAAAGTTTTCAACAACGAAGACGAGTTTGGAATCATTCCAAATAAGCCCCTGAAAGGAAAGAGATCCTGAAGTGAAAAAGTAGGAAAAACGAACTTTTTCAGTTCGAAACATGCTTTGAACCTCTTTGCAAAGCGATCTGTATATAGATCAAAAACGATTTATATACAGATCGTTTTCGTTTTATATACAAATCGTTTTCCATTTGTATATAAATCGTATCTGATTTATATATAGTTCGGACGGCTCAAAAGGCCGATTCACGAGCTTGTATAAAAGAGGCACGCTCCCGATTCCACCACGAATCGAGTGCGTGCCTTATCTGTTTGCAGGTCTTGTGAAAAGTTCTATGGCCTATGCTTCATACGCTCTGTGTCTCTTCCTTCGGATAAGTGGATAGCATATAGATGAATGCACCGGAGCGATCTGCCCGGGTGCCTTGGTCGTGTGGGCGAAGTCGGAGTAGATGTTGCTGATCATTGAGTCGTTTTATTATGCTATTCTATCGGTGTAATAGCTCTGATATATAGCCATTTATATTTTTCGTGAACTTTCTTCGGCTTGCAAATGTAGCAAAAAAGCCTACATCCGATGAATCGAAATTTTTGAACAATCTCACCCTTTACGGGATAATCACATTGCTTCTGTTTGCTTGCAAGAGCTTGATTTGTAAATGCTCGATAGAAAGCCAATGTCTTTATTGTATTTCCACTGATTCCACTGAGTAAAAATACTCACTCGGCTGAGTAAAATGTATGGGCAAGTATAAAAGAGCCAAATACCGCTATTGACCCTTTTTCCTTTCTGTTCGGATTATTATACCTTTGAGGGAGTTACTTTTTTATACACATATGACGATATGAAAGCGAAGAAACCCCAGGCCATTTTGGACTTAGAGAAGACCTATAACATTGAAATTCCTGATCTCTCCTCCCCCAAAAGGATAGGATATTGGGAAGTAGATAGATATTTCAAACAAGATTCCTCCGGTGCAGTCATTGAACTTTGCCTACGAAAATGTCAGATAGACAGCATGGCCTGGCTTGTTGATTTCCCTGCTCTAACAGAGCTCGATCTATCGGGAAACCAACTCAGTAATCTTGATGGCCTGGCTAGTCTCACGTCCTTAAGATGGCTTTATTTATCGGGAAACCAACTCAGTAATCTTGATGGCCTGGCTAGTTTCACGTCCTTAAGAAGGCTTTATCTATCGGGTAACCAACTCAGTAATCTTGAAGGTCTTGCTTCTCTCACGTCCTTAACAAGGCTTGATTTATCGGGTAACCAACTCAGTAATCTTAAGGGATTAGAAAACCTGACGAAATTGCATAAACTTGGTGTTTCGGATAATAAGATTCAATCAGTTGATGATATTGAGCCTTTGGCTCTGATTCTGGGACAAAGATTGAAAAGTCTGAAAATTCATAATAATCCATTTGTTGAAGTATCGCGCTTGAAACTCTCTCCTTTTGGCAATCATTTGCCTGAGATTAAAGCTCTTCTTGAAAAAGAAGAACGGAGCAAAGTATTGTATGATTCTTTTTGCAAGGTAATGCTTTTGGGGAATCATCGCTCCGGGAAGAGTACATTCCTTACAAATTACGACATCGGCTATCAATATGGGGGTAGTACACATGTATTGTCGGTGCATCGAAGCAATAACCCTAATGCGATCTTTTACGACTTTGGGGGGCAGGACTATTATCATGGGATTTACCAAGCTTTTTTCACCACCCAATCGTTATACCTTCTCTTTTGGGATGTTAAGAAGGATCGAAACTTTGTAAGCGTAGATGATAAGGGATATCAGACTCTTAACTTCAATCGCCCCTATTGGTTAGGCCAGATAGCCTATGCCTGCAATCGTTGTATGTCCGTCGGAGGAGAACAAGACAACGAGGACAAACCACAGGCTATAGACGATACAATTATCATACAAACCCATGCCGATGAAACGGGAGCTAAGCAGCAAACCTTAGGTTGTGCAGCCGAGAATGGAGTATTGGAGGAAGTCTATGTATCCTTAGAACCCAAGGAGGAAAGTGCTAAACATGCGCTCAACTATCTGAAAGAGAGGGTTCGAGAAGTTATCGCAAGTAGGAGTAAATCAATCAAGATTGCGGAAAAAGATAAGGGATTGTACGAAGCTCTTTCCTCAATTGCGGCTGATAATAAACACATCCCTATCTCTCTCGAAGCTCTTGCGACTAAATTGAATATGGGAAGAGATGAAAATGATCTTTACACCATAGAGTATCTACAAACCGAATTGAACCAGCTTAGTCTGCGAGGGGAGGTGCTTTACTATCGTGAGAATGAGAAGCTTAATAGTTATGTTTGGTTAGATCCGACAGCTTTTGTTCAGATGATTCATGGAGAAATCCTTAAGAAGAAGAGCGTCGAGAAAGGAAAGATTCGAAAAGACACTTTCAGAAAAAAACTGGACAAGCTTTGCTCTGACGGTCAAACGGGCGTTGGAGAGAACAATATGATCTTGCAGCTATTATTGGAAGAGCTGATCGTATATGAAGATAAGGACTGCTATGTGATACCCGGCTATCTCCCTTTGCATTCTGAAGACGAAACCTATAAATGGTTTACTTGGGGATTTAAGGAGCCAAATTTTGTCCTCAAATTCGAACGCTTTATTCCCTTTGGCCTGATCAACCAGATTATAGCCTACTATGGACGGGAGGAAGGTGCTCTAAAGCGGTATTGGCGGGATCAGGTCATCTTCACAGCAGGCCGTGAGATGGATATGCAACAGTTGGAACCTGAGTCAATGAGTTTGCCCAAGGCGAATGCAGAGGATTATCTGATCTGGATCAAGCTCGACTTTACCGACTTGGCCATATCCGTATTCATCAAAGAGCAGAGAAAGAGGTTCGCTAAAGAAATCCAACGAAAAGAGGCTGCTATCCTCAGTGATATATTGGATATGTATTGGAACAATATCCCTCCGAGGGAGCAAATAGGAGATAAGGGTGCGGAGCAAACGAGAAGCTCCATTCGTGAAACAAACAGAAAGGACAAACCCATCCAAGATCTCTACCTCTCCTATGCCGAAGCGGATAAAGACTTGTCAGTGCCTCACTATATCCATTTGGGCACGCTGGACGATGAGAGCAAGACTACGGCGAGGATTGCAGCCTATCCATTGAAGGATGGTGCTATCGATAAAGAGCGGGTGCGAGAAGTATCGACCCGTCCCTACAAACATCTTTCTGTCAATAAAAAATTATCAGGAGTAAAGCGCGTCTTCATATCGTATTCCAAGCATGACCGTGAGGAGCTTGAGCAATGTCTTTTATTCTTCAAACCCTTGGTGAAGAGTGGGCATATCGAACTATACTATGACGAACTGACCAAATTTGAAACACCTATCCATAGCGAAATCAGAAGAAGGATCACCGGTGCCGATTGTATTATTGCATTGGTCAGTCAAAATTATTTGGGTACAGACTACATCCTCGACCATGAGTTGCCGGTCATCGAGGATTATGAAAAGACACTTATCCCCATACAGATCAAACCCTGTACTTTCTATGAAGTAGAAACCTTGTCCAAGCATTATTTTGCATTGAAGGCCAAAGTCGTCAATCTTGACAGCCGTATTTTTACTGTGCCGGATGGTGTCACTGCGTCAGCTCTTCGAGAGCAAAATTGGTGTGATGTAGTCAGAGAGTTCAAAGAGAAGATATTAGGAATAACAAAACAGGAGGTAAATACAGATGAATAAGGAAGAATGCAAGCGTCAGCACTTGGATCATGTGCAGGGCGTCATTACCCGTATGGGGGCTAATTCGTTTCAGACCAAAGGTTTTTGTATGGCTATGGCCGCCATTCTCGGAGCCTTGTATGCGGCGAACTTCCGCTGTGAGTTGATGATTGTATTGGCACTGATAAGCGTGGCATGTGCCTTGGTGGATGCTTACTACCTCCGGCAGGAAAAAAAGTATTGCGAGCTATACAAACGAAGCGTAGCAAAAATGGAGGAAGACCGTCCGTATAAGGAAATCTACGATATGGATGTTCGTAAGATCAAGATGAACTATTGGCGTTGCCTCTTTTCCAAGAGTCTTTGGATGCCTTATGGGATCATACTGGCTCTTCTGTTGATTTGGCTTTTCCTCTCTTGCTTGCATTTACTATTGGAAAATACATGATAATCTCATCCTTTACGGGATAATCACATCGCCTTTATTGACCTATAAGAGATTGATTATGAATCGAATGTCTTTATTATATTTGCACTGAGTAAAAATACTCACTCCACTGAGTAAAACGTACAGGTATGTATAAAAGAGCAGAGTATCGTGTGATTACAGATCGTCTTAAAGATCGGAGGAGATTCATTCAAGTCGTAATGGGGGCTCGTCAAATCGGAAAATCGACGGTTGTCAAGCAGGTACTGAAGGACTTGGATGCACCCTATCAGTTCTTCTCAGCCGATAACGTCCCAACTGTGAACGGTAGTTGGATTTCCGATTGTTGGGCTGCTGTCCGTAGCCTGAAGGAGGCCAAGGAGTGGGAGAGTATTATTCTTGTGATCGACGAGATACAAAAGATTGCTAATTGGAGTGAAGTCGTGAAAAAAGAGTGGGACGATGATACATTCCATGACCGTAATATCAAGGTGTTACTTTTGGGCAGTAGTCGTGTGTTGTTGGAAAAGGGGCTGTCAGAGTCGCTGGCCGGTCGATTCGAAGAAATACGCATGAGCCATTGGAGCTATCAGGAGATGAAAGACTGCTTCGGTTTCTCGCTCGATCAATATCTGTTTTATGGGGGGTATCCCGGTGCCGCTTCTCTGACCGATGATGACGACCGTTTCAGCCAATATATCCAAGCTGCCATCATCGAAGCGACTATCAATAAGGACATTCTGATGGGTACACCGATCGCTAAACCGGCTTTGCTTCGCCAGACTTTCGAATTGGGGGCTGCCTATTCGGGAGAATTACTTTCTTTGAACAAGATGTTAGGCTCACTCCAAGATGCCGGTAATACGGTGACATTGGCCGGATATATCAATCTGTTGGACGAAAGTGGATTGCTCTGTGGACTTCAGAAGTTTGGTAATGATATGGCAAGGAGGAAGGCGAGTATTCCCAAACTACAGGTCTATAACAATGCTTTGAAGATGGTGTATAGCCCTTTTACCTTCGAGCAGGCCATACTCGATCGCAAGTCCTGGGGGCGAATCTTCGAATCAGGCATTGGAGCCTACCTCGTCAGTCAGGCTTTTGTTCATCGTTTCGAGGTGTTTTATTGGCGCGAACGAGACGATGAAGTCGATTTCGTCCTGCGCAAGAAAGGTTCTGTCGTTGCCATTGAGGTGAAAAGCAATGCAGAGAAAAGGACAGATGGGTTGGACAAATTTTCCCAATCCTTCAAGCCCCAATCGGCTTTTATTGTAGGAGATGGAGGTGTCAGAGCCGAAGACTTCCTTTCGATGGATATACGGAAGTTATTCTGAGTGTGGCTCTTTTTTGCGAACAAAACAATGATAAAATTGACTCAACAAAGAGCCTTTTCCGATAGCAAGCTCCACCGGATACCGGAATTTTTGTAACCTAAATACTGAATGAAGAAGATCGTGATAGCCATAGACTCCTTCAAGGGTTGCCTCTCCTCTGCCGAGGCAGGAGAAGCTGCTGCCGCAGGTGTACGAGCAGCTTGTCCCACTGCAGAAGTGGTGGTACTGCCCGTGGCCGATGGGGGAGAGGGGATGCAGGATGTGCTGATAGCTGCCACGGACGGGCGGCGCATCGTCCTCCGTGCCCATTCCCCGCTAATGGAAATGCGTGAGACGTCTTATGGCATATCGGCTGACGGGCAGACGGCTTTCATCGAAATGGCGAGCATCAGCGGACTGCCTCTCGTGCCGGAAGGCCGACGTAATCCGATGCAGACTACCACGTTCGGCACAGGAGAGTTAATCAAAGATGCTTTGGATCGAGGTTGCCGTATGTTTATCGTCGGGATCGGCGGTAGTGCCACCAACGATGCCGGGCTGGGGATGCTACAGGCATTGGGCTTTCGCTTCTACGATCGAGATGGGAGAGATATAGGGGAGGACGCGGCCCTATGCGGCAGTTTGCTGTCGGAGGTCTATCGCGTCGATGGCTCTTCGGCACATCCGGCTTTGGCCGATTCGCATTTTACGGTGGCTTGCGATGTGCGCAATCCATTCTGCGGCTCCGACGGTGCTGCCTTTGCCTTTGCGCCTCAGAAGGGGGCGGATGAGGAGATGGTAGCCCGATTGGATGCCTCGATGCAGCATTTGGCTGCCGTTATACACCGGCATACGGGGCAGGATATAGTCCATGTCCCGGGAGCAGGAGCCGCAGGCGGTATGGGAGGTGGGCTGTTGGCTTTCCTCGGAGCGGTACTGAAGCCGGGCATCGAGCTGCTATTGGATGCCCTGCATTTCTCCGAAAAGATACGGCATGCCGATTTGATCCTGACCGGTGAGGGCAAAGCCGACCGGCAGACCCTGATGGGCAAAGTGCCGGCCGGTGTGCTGGCCGAAGCCATGAAGCAGGAGATCCCCGTGGTATTGCTGGCCGGCAGTATCGAGGATGCTGTGGCTCTTAATCGCGCCGGTTTCCTCGGTCTTTTTTCCATTACTCCTTCTCCTGTCAGCCTTAGGGAGGCGATGAATCCGGCTTGTGCCCGGGACAACCTCCGGCGCACGGCCGAGCAGGTATGCCGTCTCTATGCTTTCGCCTCCGCACGGCCTTAGTCGGGCTGCTTTTTTTCGACCGGAATCCCCCTATATATAGGTATGGGCCTATTCTTTTTAGCTATTTGTGGTGATATTACAAGTCGTTGATCTCCTCTACTTTTGCGTAGGTCAAACCAATATAAACTATTCAAAAACATGAAATCAATCGGAATCTTCTACGGTTCTTCTACCGGAACGACGAGCGATCTGGCTCAAAAAATTGCTTCTGCATTAGGCGTTGACTCCGCTAATGTAATGGACGTGGCAAATGCCGATGCAGCCGCAGCAGCGAAATACGATGTACTCCTCCTCGGTTGCTCCACATGGGGTTTGGGCGACCTGCAGGACGACTGGGAATCATTCCTGCCGAAGCTGAAAGGCGAAAACCTGAGCGGCAAGAAGGTAGGTCTCTTCGGCTGTGGCGATGCTTCTTCTTATAGCGATACTTTCTGTGCAGCTCTCGGCACGATCAAGGCCGAACTGGCTAATACGGGCTGTACTTTCATCGGTGCTTATCCAGCTGAAGGCTATAGCTACGACGAGACGACTGCCGAAGAAAACGGCCAGCTCATCGGTTTGTGCGTAGACGACGCTAACGAGCCCGACCAGACCGAAGCTCGTATGGAGCGTTGGATCGCTGCTATGGGATTGTAATTAATGTTCTAAGAGCCGGAGATCGGATCGGAGGGAAGCAGCTTAGCTCGAAATAAAAGCGTATTTGTCTTCAACGCTCACTCCTCTTCCCGGCCTTCGGCTCTCTTTCCATACTCTCTTCTCCTCTCTCCTCCCCTGTAATCTCCCGTTATTTATTCAGCTCCCAACGATGGACACGCAAACACTTAGTAGCGATCTGCGCGTATTCATGCATCATATATACGAGTTTGAAAAAGGTGTGCGAAGCATGGTACTCGCTACACTGGCTAACGACGATATCCCCTATGCGGAAGAACGGCTGCGAAGCCGGCGGATCCCCTATTTCGCTCAGCCTACTCCGAATACGGAGCGTACCAACCTCTTTTTCGGCTGCAAGGAATGTATGGAAGCCATCCGGCTTTTCGTGAGCGGACGCTCTCTGAACAGCCTGACTCCGGAGGAAGATTTCATCATCGGGGCTATGCTCGGATACGATATTTGCAGGCAGTGCGAACGCTATTGTCGTCGCAAATCGAACTCTTAGGAAACAGCACTGACTTTCAACTATTTGCCTTACTTTTGCTGTCGGTTATTAAGCCAATCCGTTTTCTCGATAGATAGACAATGGCGATGACGACAAATGAAGTCAAGGATAAGCAGTTGGAATTGGACAAACGCTACCTGCGCATGGCGCGCATTTGGGCGGAAAATTCCTACTGCGAACGGCGCAAAGTAGGAGCTCTTATCGTCAAAGAGCAGATGATCATATCGGATGGGTACAATGGTACACCGGCCGGATTCGAGAATATCTGCGAAGACGAGAACAACGTGACCAAGCCCTATGTACTGCATGCCGAAGCCAATGCTATCACCAAAGTGGCCGGCAGCACGAACAACAGCTCCGGTGCCACTATCTATATCACAGCAGCTCCCTGTATCGAGTGTGCCAAGCTCATCATCCAGAGCAAAATAAAACGGGTGGTTTATTCCGAGAAATATCGTCTGGAGGACGGCTGTCGCTTGCTGGAGCGAGCCGGCATTGTCGTCGACTTTATAGACATTTCCGATATTCAGGAATAGGTTTATTATGAAAAATTCATCCGGTCTTGGCGGCGCATTCTCTCATATTCTTGTCGCTGCCATCTTCAGTGCCGTAGGAGCTCTTGCTGCTCATTTCTATTTCACACACAAGAACCCGCGAGATTTGAATGAGGTGCTGAATCTGATCGACAAGCACTATGTCGATTCGGTAGATGTGCAGAAGCTGCAGCGCAATATGATTCCTTATCTCCTGGAGCAGCTCGATCCCCACTCCGTATTCCTTACGAAAACGGACAATGCCGAAGAAGCAGCCACACTCAGTGGCGGATTCTGCGGTATCGGTATTTCCTTCAATACACTGCTGGATACCATCGTGGTTACACAGGTCGTACCGGGAGGTCCGTCCGATCGTGCAGGCATCCGAGCCGGCGACCGTTTGCTTCAGTCCGGATCGCAAAAGCTCTATGGTAAGGGCGTCGATATGAACAATGTCGAAGCAGTACTGCGAGGGGAAAAGGGTTCGGTGCTAAATATTCTGGTGCGTCGAAATGGGAAAGAATCCGTGCACCGGGTGGTGCGTGATGATGTGCCTCTACCTTCACTCAATGCCTATTATCTGATAGAGTCTTCGATCGCCTATGTGCGGATCGATTCGTGGACGGGTACCACGCATGCGGAGTTTATAGAAGCCTTTGGCCGTCTGCGCAAGAAAGGGGCAGCGAGCCTCATCATCGACCTGCGGGAAAACAGGGGCGGCCTGTTGGAGCCGGCTATTGCAATGGCCAATGAGTTTTTGGGCAAGAATCTTCCTATCCTTCAGATCGAGGGCAAAGCTTATCCGCGTGAAGAGATCGCATCCGATGGCAAGGGTATCTTACAACAGATCCCGCTGGTGGTGCTGGTGGATGAGTTCTCGGCCAGTAGCAGCGAAGTGTTTACCGGAGCCATGCAGGATCATGACCGTGCTCAAATCATCGGCCGCCGGACCTTTGGCAAAGGGTTGGTACAGCTTCCGTTCGATTTGGCCGATGGCTCTGCCATCCGCCTGACCGTAGCTCGTTATTATACGCCATCGGGACGTTCTATCCAGAAGCCTTATTCTTCAGGCGTAGATGAAAACTACTATCAGGATCTGAGGAATCGTTTCAATCACGGGGAGCTTTACTCGGCTGATAGCATACCCTTGCTGGGAGGCAAGAAATTCAAGACTGCCGGAGGCCGTGAGGTCTATGGCGGTGGCGGTATCATACCGGATATTTTCATTCCGCTCGATACGGCAGGACTTAACTCCTATATGATGAAGGTGGAGGATTCGGATTTGATCCCTCGCTATGCGTTCCTGTACAGCGATGCCAACAGGGCTTTTCTAAGTCGTTTTAAGACTATCGAGGAGTTGGGAGCTTATTTGGATCGTACTTATCTGATCTTCGACTTTGCTTCTTTCGCCCAGCGATACGGTGTCCCGATGCGTACATCTTTGATCAACGAAGCCCGCAATCGCATGAAACGGCACATCAATGCTTACATCGCGATGAACTTCTTCGATCTACAGGGATATTATCAACTGATACTGCGTGACGATCCGTTTATATACCAAGCAGTTTCCCTCATCAAAGAGGGCAAAACCTTTCCGTTGAAGCATGACTAAAAAGGTATTAAGAGCGCAGATCCGGCTACGTAATCGAGAGTTGCTCACGGCGGAAAACCGTGAGGCTTGGTCACAGGCAATCGTGGAGCGGATCTGCCGACTCGACGTTTTTGCCGATGCCAAACGTATAGGGCTCTATCATGCTTTGCCGGACGAGCCGGATTTGGCCGGCTTGCTACAGGAGTACGCCCATACCAAACAGCTTTTTATCCCCAGAGTGGAGGGGGACGACATCGCTTTCTATGCCTATACCGGCGAGGCTGATCTTGATGCTGCGGGGGCTTATGGTATCGCCGAGCCTACGGCCGATGCTGCTACAGCCGTTCCTCCCTCTTCGTTGGATCTGCTGCTGGTGCCCGGTGTCGCTTTCGATCGCAAAGGCAGTCGCATGGGGCGAGGTAAAGGCTATTACGACCGCTTCCTGCCCGCTACACAAGCTCGGCTTATCGGTGTCACTTTCTCGTATCGTCTATTGGCTGACTTGCCTACCGATCCATGGGATCGTCCGATGGAGGGTGTGATCACCGACAGCGAAACACTCCTTCTCTAACCGTTTCTTCCTTCCCTTCACCTTTGTATCTGCCCCTAAAGGGTGAATGTCTTCGGGAAAACAGCCCTCTCAGGGGATTCTTAGGCCGGACGCTCGGATGGAATCATATCCTGTTTTGGTCTGTCTTGCTACAGCCTTCCAGGGCTATCGCATTTGAAGGTTTATACTGTATCCTTGGCCTCTTTCTTCTATAATTTGGGACTTTAGTACATTAATGCGTACTTGTTTTAGCAATCGTTAGGTTTATAAGTGCGTTAACAGTTCAAATGCGATTGCCCTGACAGCCTTCCGAGGGTAGCTTGTCGGTTATACGAAAAGCCCTACTTTTGTAAGAAACCAATAAATATATACACAATGAAGTTTGAAGTAGCCAGCAACGTGTTGTTGCAACACTTGCAATTGATTGCCCGCGTCATAGCTTCACGCAGTACACTTCCAATTTTGGAGTCTGTCCTTTTCGAGCTGGAGGGGGATCAATTACGTCTTACCGCGGCCGATATGGCTAATCGGATGAGTACGGAACTTACCGTGAACAACGTAGGGGGCGAAAACGGTTCTTTCGCCGTTCCCGAACGAATCTTACTTGAACCGTTGAAAGAACTGCCCGATCAGCCTATCTCTTTTGAGATAAATATGGAAAGCAAAGCGGCTGAGATCGCATACAGCAACGGGCATTACAGTTTTGTGGTACAGGATGCTTCGACCTATCCGGTGGCAGCTTCTTTGTCTCCTGAAGCCATCGTTTCTATCGTGAAGGCCGAAGCCTTGCTCAGCGGCCTTTCGGCGACCCTTTTTGCTACCAGTCAGGACGAACGCCGGCCGATCATGACAGGAGTCTATCTGGATTTCTTCGAAGACAAATTGGTTTTCGTAGGCTCGGATGGACAGATCTTGGTGAAGCAGGAGGATGCCAATGTACAAAGCCGTCAGCGCAGTGCTTTCTGTCTGCCGAGGAAGGCCTGTCTTCTGCTGCGCAATGTCCTGCCCCGACTGGAGGGCGATGTGACGCTCACTTACGATAGCAACTATCTCCATATAGAGCTTGGCAATTATACGCTCAGGGCACGCCTGCTGGAAGGTCGTTATCCGAATTATAATAGTGTAATACCCACGAGCAATCCTTTCTCCGTGAAAGTGGATCGTCTCCAGCTGCTATCGGGAGCCAAGCGTGTATCCATCTTCTCCAATCCGGCTACGAGTATGCTGCGGATGGAGTTTACACCTGCCGGCATCCGCTTGTCGGCCAATGATATAGACTTCTCTGTGGCAGCCGAAGAACATGTGCCGGCAGAATGTCCGGCCGATATCAATATGCGTATCGGATTCAAGTCGGATGTCTTTCAGACCATTCTGCAAGGAATGTCATCGGAAGAGGTGATCATGACTCTGGCAGATCAGACCCGTGCCGGTCTCATCCTACCGGCAGAGAATGCACCGGGTATCAGCCTCTGCAATTTGCTTTTGCCGATGAAGTTGATCGGCGAATAACAACACAATCGAATGAAATTGAATCTGAAAAATCCACTGGTCTTCTTCGACCTCGAAACAACGGGCGTGGACTTGGTACGTGACAGAATCGTCGAAATTTCTATTCTGAAAGTTATGCCTGATGAGAGTGAAGAGAGCAAAACAAGGCGTATCAATCCCGAACGTCCTATCCCTCCCGAATCGACAGCTATTCACGGCATCACGGATGAGGATGTGAAGGACTGCCCTCCATTCCGTTCGGTGGCCAAAAGTCTGGCGCAATGGATAGAAGGCTGTGACTTGGCCGGCTTCAATTCGACGCGATTCGATGTGCCGATACTGGTGGAGGAGTTTCTCCGTGCCGGAGTGGACATTGACCTTCGCCGGAGAAAGCTCATAGACGTTCAGACGATTTTTCATAAGATGGAACCTCGCACATTGGAGGCGGCCACTCGTTTCTATTGCAACAGGACTTTGGAAAATGCACATTCGGCCGAAGCCGATACACGCGCTACCTACGATGTATTCAAGGCTCAGTTGGATCGTTACGAGGGAACATTGGAGAACGATATGGCTTTCTTGGCCGACTTCTCTCGCCAGTCTCGCAACGTAGACTTTGCTGGCCGATTGGTTTATGACGATAATGACAACGTCATCATTAATTTCGGTAAGTATCGTGGCCGTAAAGCTCTGGATGTATTGCGTACGGATTCTGGCTACTACGGCTGGATCATGGACGCGGACTTTACACTGAATACGAAGCAGGAATTTACCCGCTTGCGTATGTCTCTGAACAATCCCGGGACCAAATAAACAAGCATAAGAGAACCTCGTACAGATGAAATCATCTTTGGCCGGCAAGCACATCGTCCTCGGTATCACGGGGAGTATCGCAGCCTATAAGGCTGCCGTTCTGACCCGCCTGCTCATCAAGAAGGGGGCTGAAGTGCAAATAGTCATTACTCCTGCCGGCAAGGAGTTCATTACTCCCATCACTCTCTCGGCTCTGACATCCAAGCCTGTCATCAGCGAATTTTTCTCCGGACGGGATGGCACATGGAACAGCCATGTGGATCTCGGTCTCTGGGCGGATGCTATGCTCATCGCTCCGGCCACAGCCTCTACGATAGGCAAGATGGCACATGGGATCGCCGACAATATGTTGGTAACCACTTACCTTTCCGCCAAGGCTCCCGTGTTCGTGGCTCCGGCTATGGATTTGGATATGTTCCGACATCCGAGTACGCAACGCAATATCGAGATACTGCGCTCTTATGGCAATCATATCATCGAGCCGGGCGAGGGCGAATTGGCCAGCCATCTTGTAGGAAAGGGGCGGATGGAAGAGCCGGAGCGCATTGTGGAGATACTGGAGGCTTTCTTCGATGGGAGCGATCGCAAACCGCTCCTTGGAAAGAACGCATTGGTTACAGCCGGCCCTACATACGAGAAACTCGATCCCGTACGTTTTATCGGCAACTACTCTTCCGGAAAGATGGGCTTCTGCATAGCCGAACGTTTGGCCGAATTGGGGGCTTCGGTTACGCTTGTCGCCGGCCCTACTGCGATGCAGACAGCCATGGAAGGGATAAACCGTATCGATGTGGAGAGTGCCGTGGAGATGCTCGAAGCCTGTCGGAAACCTTTTGAAAAGGCCGACATAACCGTCTTGTCCGCAGCTGTAGCTGACTATCGTCCGGCAGAGCAGGCAGAGAAAAAGATGAAACGAGAGACCAAGGGCGACTTCGACCTCCGCCTAACCGCAAATCCGGATATAGCGGCTACGCTCGGAGCACTCAAACGTGCAGGACAGCGGTTGGTGGGTTTTGCTCTGGAGACGGACAGTGGGGAGCAAGAGGCTATGCGCAAGATGAAAGCCAAGAACTTGGATGCAATAGTACTGAATTCGCTTTCCGATGAGGGAGCCGGATTTGGAGTGGGTACGAATAAGATCACCGTATTCGGCAGTGACGGCCGACCATCGGAATATCCGCTCAAGAGCAAGGCCGAGGTGGCCGAAGATATTGTGGACTATATAATCGGATTGGGATGAGAATGAGATTGTGGTGGGGGCTGTGGATCTGCCTGTTTTTCTGTACGGCCTCTGCTGTAAGTCAGGAGCTGAATGCCAAGGTAACCATCAATAGCGAACGTCTTGGCAGTAATGCCAATGCGGAGGCGTTCAAGACGCTGGAGCGTCAGCTCACAGATCTCCTCAACCTGACCCGATGGACAACGGCCACATTCAGTTTTGCTGAGCGTATCGACTGCACCTTTTCCATCAACCTTACCCAGGTGAAAGACGAAAGTCAATACAAGGCCGAACTCTTCGTTACTTCTCGTCGCCCTGTTTACAACTCCTCCTATTTTTCTCCTCAGCTTATCTGGCGGGATCAGGAACTGAACTTCGAATACAACCAGTTCGATCCCATCGAATATAATGAGACGGATCTGCAAAGTAATCTGGTAGCCTCCGTCGTATTCTATGCCTACTTCATATTGGCGATGGATTTTGACAGCTTCAGTCCTTTGGGAGGCAATTCGGCCCGTTCTATGATGCGTCAGATCGTAGCCAGAGCACAGGCCAAACAAGACTGGAGCGGCTGGAAAGCTTTCGAGAGTACCAAGAATCGCTATGCCCTTGCCGAGGCTATGAATGATGCCGAATTGGAGACTTTGCGCAAGTTTTGGTATGATTATCACCGACGGGCATTGGACGAAATGGTCGGCAATCCCAATCGCGGACGCACTACGGTATTAGAGCTGTTGCCTCAGCTGGAAGCTGTTTACAAGGTACGTCCCATGTCGCCACTGCTTTCCATCTTTGCGGCTGTGAAGCTGGATGAGATCGTGAATATATTGTCGAAAGCCAATGCTTCGGAAAAGCAGGATGCATATAAAATACTGAACAAGGTATTCCCGACTGAGGGAAACAAGCTGAATCCGCTCAAAAAATAATCCTCTTTTTCGGGATGTTAGCCTCTTTGCATATTGCCAACTACGTTCTGATCGACCGGCTTGATATTGATTTTGCCCCTCATTTTTCTGTGATCACAGGAGAAACCGGTGCAGGAAAAAGTATTCTCTTAGGTGCTTTGGGGCTGCTTGTCGGGGGGCGTGCCGATACTTCGGCTATTGCACCCGGTACAGATCGCTGCATAGTAGAAGGGCGTTTTACTGGATTCGTTCCGGAGATGAAAACCGTATTGGATCGCTACGACTTGGACTTCGATCCGGACGAATGCACTATCCGCCGCGAAATATCCTCCAAAGGCAAAAGTCGCGCTTTCGTAAATGATACGCCTGCTCCATTGACGGCTCTTCGTGAGTTGGCTGACTTCCTGATCGACATCCATTCTCAGCACAAAAACCTCCTGCTCGGTGACAGCTTATTCCAGCTCAACGTACTGGATGCTTATAGCGGAAAACCCGATTTATATACCGGCTACAGGAAGGCCTATCGGGTGTATGCCGAAAAAAAACAAAAGCTGGAAGACCTTCGTAAGGCAGCCACCGCGACAGCATCGGAGTATGACTATTGGCAGTTTCGTTTCGAGCAATTGGATAAGGCCGGTCTCGAATCGGGAGAAGAAACTCGTTTGCAAGAAGAGCAGTCCATGCTGACGCATGCCTTGGACATTAAAAGAGAGCTGGGGCGTTCCTATAGCCTTCTCTCCGACGATGAGGGAGGACTACTGTCGGGGCTGAACAAAGTGGAGGATGCTTTGGTCTCCATAGAGAGCTATTATCCCGACTCGGTTTCTTACCGACAGCGAGTACGCGATGTTCGAATAGAGTTGGCCGATATTGCATCGGATTTGGGGCGGCGTTCGGACGATGTCTCCTACGAACCGGAAAGATTGAATGCTGTGACGGGTAGGCTGGATGAAATTCACTCGCTCCTGCATCGTTACAATGCCGATAGCAGCGATGCTCTTATTGCCATACGAGACGATCTGACCGAACGCCTCTCAAGGATCAGCACCGATGAAGAAGAGATAAGCCGACTTGAGCAAGAAGTCCTAATCCTTTATAAGGAGATTGAGGCCAAGGCATCGATGTTGACCGAAGAACGTATTCGGGCGGCTTCTGCTTTGGAAACCTCTTTGTGCGAATCCTTGCGCAAACTCAATATGCCTCATGTTCGTTTTGTCGTTGATATTCGCTCGACAGAATATGGCCCTCACGGAGCAGACAAGGTCGTTTTTTTGTTTTCGGCGAATAAGCAGATGGAGCCGGAGCCGGTATCGGAGATTGCTTCAGGAGGAGAGATCGCTCGCCTGATGCTATGCCTGAAAGCTCTCATTGCGGACAAACGTTCTTTGCCGGCCATCGTTTTCGATGAGATAGATACCGGCGTATCGGGTGAAGTGGCTGACCTCATGGGAGAGATTATGGCTCACATGGGGCGAGGTATGCAAGTGCTCGCCATCACGCATCTGCCCCAAATAGCAGCTCGTGGGGAGCGGCACTACTTTGTCTATAAAGATGAAACAGGCGAACGGGCGCGCACTTTCATTCGGGAATTGACCTCCGAGGAACGGATACGAGAGATAGCCCGCATGCAGAGCGGAAACAACCTGACGGATGTGGCCCTGGCCGCAGCCAAAGAGCTTTTAGCAAGATGAAGAATGACAAAATGATATTCGGCCTGCACTCCATATCGGAGGCCTTCGAAGCAGGCAAAGAGATCGACAAGATCTTTATTCGTCGGGGGCTCAAGACAGAGCAGATCGATGCAATCATTCGAGAGGCCGCAGAGCGGTTCGTGCCGGTGATGCATGTGCCGACAGAGAAGTTGGACAGGCTTACCTCCAAGAATCACCAAGGGGTAGTAGCCATTCTTTCTGCCATCGAATATACTCGTTTGGATCAACTCATACCGATGCTCTATGAAGAGGGTAAGACACCCTTCCTCTTGCTACTCGATGGTATCACCGATGTGCGAAACTTCGGGGCTATTGCTCGTACAGCAGAGTGTGCAGGGGTGGATGCCATCATTATTCCCGAAAGAGGTAGCGTTTCGGTGGGTGGAGATGCCATCAAGACTTCTGCCGGAGCCTTGCATCGTATTCCGGTTTGTCGCGTGACTTCTATTCCGGGAGCCATCCGTAGCCTGCAAGAATACGGTATACGCATAGTCGCTGCTTCGGAAAAGGCAGCAGATCTATATACCGATGTGCCCATGCAGCTGCCTTTGGGTATAGTCATGGGTGCGGAGGATGTCGGGCCATCGCCCGATACGCTTAGGATGGCTGACGCCATAGTGGCTATTCCGCAGATGGGGGCCATAGGCTCGTTGAACGTCTCCGTTGCGGCCGGTATCGTTATTTACGAGGTAGTGCGACAGCAAAGACTGCAATCATCAAATTCATAATCCAAATAAAAAACAGTACGCAATGAAAAAGGTAATCAACACAAAGAATGCACCGGCCGCAATCGGGCCATACAGTCAGGCTATTCTAGTAGGTAATATGCTCTATGCTTCCGGACAATTAGGTCTCGATCCCGCCACGGGGAATTTTGTTCCCGGCGGAGTAACAGAGCAGACCGAACAAGTATTCAAGAACATTCGAGCTATCCTCGAAGAAGCGGGACTCACAATTGCCAATGTGGTAAAGACCACTTGTTTTTTGGCCGATATGAGTGATTTTGCAGCGATGAATGCCGTTTACGAGAAGCAATTTACCGGCGACTTCCCTGCTCGTTCTGCTGTTGCCGTTAAGACGCTGCCGAAGAACGGATTGGTGGAAATAGAGATCATAGCGATCAAAGACTGATCTTAGATCTCCTTCCACCTCATGACGAGAGGCTGTGGCGAAAGGAATTTTTTCCTTCGCCACAGCCTCTTTCTTTATACCTAAGCCGCTGTATGGGATATTCCCTCTTGTTCGGACGGTCGGTATTTAGGAATCGAATGGGTAGATATTCTTATATTTGCGACTATATGAGAAAATCACTCACCATTAAAAATCAAAAACATAGAATGAAGAAAACGCTTTTGCTCGCTGCGGCAGTTGTTTGCAGCGGTTTCGTCGTACAAGCTCAACAGAAGAGTGCTGACGTTGTAGAGAATCGGTTCACTACTATTAAAGAAGTGCCCATTACGCCGGTGAAAGATCAGGCCAATTCAGGTACATGCTGGTCATACTCTGCATTAGGATTCCTCGAAAGCGAAATCCTCCGTATGGGAAAACCTGCAGTGGACTTGGCCGAAATGCACTCCGTAGCTCAGTCCTACAAGGACAAGGGTGAGAAGTATGTGCGTCTGCACGGTAAGCTGAACTTCGGACAGGGCGGCTCTTTCTACGATGTTCTTTATGTGGTGAAGCACTACGGCGTCGTTCCGCAGTCAGTCATGGAAGGCCTGAACTATGGTACGAAGAAGAATGCACACAGCGAATTGGCCGACGGTGCTCTGGCTTACCTCAAAGCTATCGTGACGAACCCTAACGGCAAGCTCACTCCTGCATGGAAAAAAGCCTATGACGGGATCATCGACAGCTACCTCGGCACATGTCCTGAAACTTTCACTTATGAAGGTAAGACCTACACGCCGAAGAGCTTTGCTCAGTATCTCGGCCTTAATGCCGACGACTATGTATCGCTGACTTCTTACACACATCATCCTTTCTACACACAGTTTGCTCTCGAAATCGAAGACAACTGGCGCGGCTCTCTCTCCTATAACATGCCCATCAACGAGCTGATGGAGACGATGGAGTATGCCATCAACAACGGCTATTCCATCGCATGGGGTTCGGACGTAAGCGAAGTGGGCTTTACGCGTGATGGTATCGGCGTATTGGCCGACGTGGAAGGCATCGAAGCCAAAGGATCGGATCAGGATCGTTGGGTAGGATTGAGCCGTGCCGAAAAGCAGGCAGAGATCGTTCGCACGGTTAATAGTGCCGATTGTCCCGAAATCAACCCCACACAGGAGTTCCGTCAGAAAGGTTACGATGAGTACACCCTCACCGATGACCACGGTATGGTTATCTATGGTATCGCCAAGAACCAGAACGGACGTAAGTTCTTCATGGTGAAGAACTCATGGGGCGAAACCGGTAAGTACAAGGGCATCTGGTATGCTTCTTACAACTTCGTAGCCGGTAAGACGATGAATATCATCGTGCACAAGAAGGCTATCCCTGCAGCCATCGCCAAGAAGCTCGGCATTCGCCAGTAAATCATATCCCCTGCTATCTTAGAAGCAGGTACCCAAAACAGGACAAAGACAGTAAGCCCGAAAGTGATACGTCGCTTTCGGGCTTACGTTTTGCGTGGTACTGAGACTGTGTGAATGGGAGCTAAGCCAAGCCGGTACGCTTCAGCAAGGGAGCAATGTCCGGCTCATGTCCGCGGAAAGCTACATACAGTTCCATGGCATCAGCCGTATCGCCTCTCTCCAATATCTCACGACGGAAACGACCGGCTACCTCGCGATCGAAAATGCCCACTTCCTTGAAAGCTGCGAAAGCATCGGCATCCAGCACTTCCGCCCATTTGTAACCATAGTATCCGGCTGCATAGCCTCCCGAGAATATATGACCGAAGGCCGTGCTCATCACGGCATTCGGGGGTGAAGGGGGCAGGATAAGAGCTTTCGACCAAGCGGCCTCTTCAAAAGCCTTGATGTCCAATTTGTCATCCACCGGAGCAGATAATCCGTGCCATGCCATGTCGAGATAGCCGAAGCTGAGCTGACGGCATGCGCCGCTTGCTGCGAGGTAATTCCGTGCCGAGAGGAGTTTCTCCACCAATTCCCGAGGCATAGGTTCATCCGTTATATAATGGCGGGCAAAGGTGTCGAGGAACTCCTTCTCCGTCAGCCAGTTTTCCATTATTTGGCTGGGAAGCTCCACGAAGTCACGGGCTACTGAGGTGCCGGACAAGGAGCTGAAGCGGCATTTGGACAGCATGCCATGCAGGGCATGACCGAACTCGTGCAGGAAAGTCTCCACCTCACCTGCCGTCAGGAGCGAAGGCTTGTCCGCCGAAGGAGGGGTGAAGTTCATCACGATGATAATGTGCGGATGCTGATGCTCGGACTGATCTCGGAGGTTGTTCATCCATGCTCCGTTTTGCTTGCCTTCGCGTGGGAAGAAATCCGTGTAGAGCAGACCGATATAAGAGCCGTCCTCATCCGACACTTCGTACACCTTTACATCCGGATGATAGACCGGCACATCCGTCCGTTCGGAGAAATGAAGCCCGTACAGTCGGTTGGCCAAGCCGAAGATACCACGTGTGACGCGCCCTAATTCGAAGTATGGGCGCATCATCTCATCGTCCAGATCGTAGTGGGCCTGTTTGTACTGTTCTGAGAAGTATGCCCAATCCCATGGTTGTATCGTGAAGTTATCGGCCTCGGATGTCTTGTTGGCAGCCCATTGGCGGATCATCTCCAACTCTTCTGTCGCTTTGGGTTTGTACGCATCCAGTAGTTTGTCCAGCAGCTCTTGGACTGCTTTGGGGTTCTTGGCCATTCTGTCATGAAGGGCAAAGTGGGCAAAGGTGTCGTAGCCCAAGAGCCGGGCCTCTTCGAGACGGCCGTTCACCATTCTACGGACCAGAGCCTCATTGTTATACTCATTGTCTACGAAGCCCACACACATTTTCGCTTCATACATCTGCCGGCGCAGGTTCCCATCGGGACAGTGCTTCATAAAAGCAAAATAGCTCGGAGCAGAAAGGTCGAAAAGCCAACCGTACGTATAGCCCTCTCGCCGGGCTTTCTCCGAAGCGAGTGCAAGAGCCGTCTCGGGCATCCCCGCCACAGCTGCCGGATCGCTGAGGTGGAGTTTGTAGCGTTTCTCGTCCTTGAGCACATTCTGTCCGAAGGTCAAGGACGCCATACTCATCTCTTCGGACAGGGTACGCAGCCGGTCTTTTTTCTCAGTAGGAAGGAGTGCTCCACTATCGACAAAGCCCCGATAGCAATTGTACAGAAGGCGTTTTTCTTCCTCCGATAGCTTTTCTTTCTCATCGCTCTCCCATACAGTCCGGATGCGCCCGAACAAGGGTTCGCTCAGGGCTATATCCGTACTGAGACGGGTCAGTTCGGGCATTATCTCTTGGGAGAGATTCATCAGTTCGTCGTT
The DNA here is from genome assembly GCF_000378065.1 of Porphyromonas gulae DSM 15663. GTDB lineage: Bacteria > Bacteroidota > Bacteroidia > Bacteroidales > Porphyromonadaceae > Porphyromonas > Porphyromonas gulae. The sequence goes on from NZ_KB899149.1 coordinate 112,608, forward strand.
GCTGTCGGCATGCAGGAGATTGAAGAAAGCTCCACAGACAAGCTCCAGCTTTTCGCCACACAGCTCCAGTGCTAAGATCGTATTGGCGAAAGTCGGCGGTTCGGTACTGTTGATGATGGCATCTGCTTCTGCCCGTTTTTCTGCTAAGGCATACGCGAATGCTTCCTTGAAGTCCGCTATCGAAATTTTGTCGAAGGGGTAACTGCCGAAAGGCGTATCGAAGGGTTGTAAGAAGGGATTCATTATTAAAGATTGGGGATTAGAAATGAAATCCGACACGCAGCTGTATGTCGCCGGTATCGAATGACACGTTTGGGTAGAATTTGTAGGCTGTTTTGCGGATGAATCGACGCCCCACGATGGCTACATGCCAAGGCCCCGGATGGAATGCAAACTCCGAACTCGTCACCAGCAGGCACGCTTTGCTTTCGTCGCCCTGCACCAGAAAAGAGCTGACGTCGCTCTTTCCCTGTTCAGGTTCTTCGTGTCCGATCCATGTATATAGGTGGTAGGTCTCTAAACCGATGAGCAAACTCCAGAGATCGTTGTATGTAGCTCCCAGAAATGCCTTGCCGCTGAATCCGGTGCCGAGGTTATAGTCCCGATTGTCCACGTTGTAGTGATCCGAGAGACTGGCACCCATCGGTACGGCATTCAGGTAGGTTTCGGCATACAGATGCAGAGGCCTATGCCTCAGTCTCCCACGATGCCGGAAGATAAGGCCGCCACCCAAAGCCGCCACTTGCGAGATACGGTAAGGGGTGACGAGTATCTCTTCCGAATTCTTGCTTATGCGTTTTTCCGAATTGTAGTAGTCGAAGTGCTGAAAGAGACCTCCCACCAAAACCGTTCGTTCGCGTGCGAGCAGCTGGAGTCCGCTCAGGATCCCGATCAGATTGATCTGGCTCAGCAGAGGTTGCGATTCGGAGAAGCTCAATCCGGCTTTGAATTGGAAGAAATCGTATGGAGAGAAAGTTTCGCTTCGGAATGGATCGCCGTAGTCGAATCTCAGATTCAGGGTCAGAGCCGTGGCACCGGTTCGGGCATGCCGCTTGTCCGCCAAAAACCGAAAGCCTGCATCGACGATGATATTTATAGGGACAGATTGGAACACGCGGCCACTCCTACTTCCCACGGAAGTGACCTCTCCGGCTGTCAAGCGGTTGAGAAAGCGCATCGGATTGATCAGTGCTGCAGCTACCTCACGCCCCGTACGTTCCCATCCTGTGGTTCGATTGTCTATGAGCAGATCGGACAGTCTATGCCCCATCTCTCCCAAGGCTACACCGCCTATGGTCGTGGCAAAGAGGTCGTTGATGCTGGGCGGTTCGGTCTCCATGAGCAGCTCCCACATCAGACTGCCGAAGAAGGCAAAGGGAGCAGAGTGCCTGAAGCTCAGACCGTTCGACCTCGCTGCATTGAAGTAGAGGGATCCGTGATAAGGATGTGCGAAGAGGTTGGTGACGAACTTGTCATTGTCCCAGCCGAAGCCTGTCTGGAAGTTGTTCTTGATCGTCTGCCAGCTGATGTCTGCAAAGTCTTCGTTCATGATGTAGTGATCGAAGCCCCATACAGCCAGATTCACACCTATCGTTTTGCCGATGGCGCGCCAAGGACGTTTGGACAGTGTCGAAAGCGAGTCGGTACGCAATTCAAGCCCTTGTGCCATAGGAAACCGCTGAGCGGAAAGTCCGATGGAAGAGAGTATGTACAGTAGTAGCAGCGATAGAAGCCTTCTTTTCATCTTTGTTCTGATGCCTGGAGGATGTGTGGTACTAACGTTTGACTATCTTTTCGGCCATGGTGCCGTCGTGAAGGAAGTAGACCCCTGCCGGAAGGTGATGCAGGTCCATGCGCACAGTCGTAGCGGATGTCCGGGCTTTGGCCACTACTCGGCCTTCATTGTCGAACAGGTATATCGTCCGCCCCTCCGGCAGACTCTGCGGATATTCTACGGTAATATGATCCGATGCAGGATTGGGATAAACCCTATACCCTGAGCCGATCGGTCCGATGGCATTAGACCCTTTCAGATAGGCGCGCAGGTAGAAATTGAGATCCAACTTCGTATCCCTTCTGTTGATGGAGGCGAAAGGAGCACCTTCCGATGGATTCATGACGTACAAATCGCCCTTGCCAAGCATGGCCGGACCGGCATCGATACCCATGGGATAGCCTTTTGAGGCATCGGCCGTGTAGCCTATGTACAGATCTTTGCCCGATGGGATGACAAAAGGCGTAGAGAGTTGTACGCGGAAAGGATCCCCGGCCTTGAATCCCGTCACCTCCTGCTCGAACAGCAGCTCCTGCCGAGACGCATCGCCCCATATGCAGAGGCGATACGAGCACTGCTCCTCGCCGGGGAAAATTTCGATGCTTTCGATGCTTTTTCCCCCATGAGGAAGCAGATCTGTAGCCGTATAAAGATGGGCTACGGCATATTCCATCTTTTTATTCTCGCCCATGTAGAGAAAAGGCTTGGTACTCCACGAAAGGATATTCTCGTCTATCTCCTCTATTGCCGGACGGATGTTTGTGATCATAATGGCATTGTCGTTGTAGCCACGCTTTTGGCTTTGCGGATTGAAGAAGCCGAGCGAATAGTAGCCATCGGCATAGCCTTTCCATCCCCAGTTGATATGGATACGCCCTTCCGCATCTATTCCGTCCAGCACGAATATATGTCCGCCGTATCCGTTGGTATTGGCCAGATATATGATCGGAAGCCCTCGCTCCATATCCGCTGCGATATAAGCATGCCATTCGTCCTGCGGAACCTGATGCACCACCTGATTGCGTGAAAAAGATTCATAGCCGAAGTAGCGGCGGAGGCAGAAGTCCAGTTTGTGGATGTATGCACTGCTGCCACCGGCACCGTAATTCATCTGCATCCCCACACCGCAAGCCAGCATCAGATTGGCAACGGCTTTGGCTTCGAGGGTGCTGTATGCTCCCTCTTCGTAAGTGTCTATCATATTGTCCCAATCCAAGGGAATGGTGTCGAGGCTCATTGAAATCGCTATCTGGCTGTTGGAAGTCGTGTAGTCGATCTGTCCTGTAGCTTTCTCGGGGTAACGATAATGAGCCACTACCTGCGCCATCGATGTAGCTCCGCAACCGGTGGGGGACTGGCTTCCATTGACGAGGGGCGTAAGCAAGTTGAAAGGGGCATTCTGTCCCCACTTCGTGCTTAGCAAAGGTCCTGTCGGGTTGTAGCTGCTTCCGCGTGTGCCATCATCGGAGGCATCCGAATGGATCGAAAGCAGTGCTTTGAGAGCCGGAGGTGCCGGCTCGTAATCGAACCGCCCTTCTCGGCTATAGCCGAGTATCTGTGTAGGAGCACTTGTCCCGGAGGATACGAGGACAAACCCTTCCCGATCGCCTATGTTGAAGGCGGAAGCCGGAATGCCGGCAGGGAGGGCTGCTCTGGAAAGGCTGAGCGTCTCTCTCTCCGGATATAGCCGCCGGGCGTATTCCCATGCCACCCGTTCATCATCGGGCATAGGCGACTGTGCTTCGATAGTCGATGCGTGGATAGCAATAAAAAGAAGAGAGAAGAATAATGATCGGAAGCCGGAGGCTTCTCCTTTGAAAAAGTATTTTAGCAGCATTGCCCAACGAATGTCTTATATATTTTCGTCCCAAAAGAATAAACGAAGATAAACAAATCTATCCCAGTTTTTAGCGCAGCTTTACTTTAGATAGCACGAACAAAAGCATAAAAGCCTGCCAAAAGCTTCCCACCCCAATACCACTCCCCCATCATAAGCGAACCGAAGAGGTCAATAGGGCGAGTTCTCCATAGGAGGTCCGACGAGTGGCCGGAGCGTCCTGTACGAACCGATTTGAAAGACATGGGGCTGTCATCTGTATTGCAGCGTCTACGCACCATTTTTTTCTCTATTAACCTGCCAAAAAATGTGGCGCGAGAAAGTTTTCGTTTTGGTTCGAGAAGTAAAAAATTCTCGCGCCAAAACGAAAAAAATCTCGCGCCGTTTCTTCAGGATTCACGCGCCACAATCGGAGCGTTTTCGGCTCGTATTTCGTATTGCCGAAAACGTCCGTTCGTTCTTCTTCGAGGCAGACTGCTGACGAAGTGCGAAGACGTGACGATCAGGTCAATTCATCATCAAATTTCCATCGAGGATATACTCCCGGCCTGCAACGGTTTGGAATGTCTTGGTAAGGGAGCCGTAGCGCAGCGTGCAGGGGGAGCCGCTTTTGGAGAGGATGGTCGCTCGGGTGAGTTTCCCGTCCGCCCATTCAAGGGCGATCTCGAAGTTGCCTCTGGCACAAAGTCCGCTCACACTCCCGTCAGCCCATGCATCAGGCAGAGCGGGCAGCAAGTGGATGAAGCCGAGATGGCTCTGGAGCAACATCTCGGTGACACCTGCCGTGCCGCCGAAATTGCCATCTATCTGGAAGGGCGGATGCGTATCCCAGAGGTTGTCCAATGTGCCGTTTTTCAGCAGATTGCCGAAGAGCATATAAGCATGGTTGCCATCGTGCAGGCGCGCCCACTGGTTCAGCTTCCAACCCATACTCCATCCCGGAGCCCCATCGCCTCGGTGTTCGAGTACGATGCGTGAGGCTTCGGCCAACTTCGGGGTAGTGATCGGAGAGATCGTACTGCCCGGGTGCAGGCCGAAGAGATGGTTGACGTGGCGGTGGCGGCTTTCCGGATCGTCTATATCCTCCGACCATTCCATGAGCTGTCCATAGCGACCGATTCGATAGGGGGCAAGCTTTTTCAATACAGACTCCCACTGCTTGCGCTCCTGCTCGTCTACACCCAATACCTCGGCGGCTTCGATGGCATCGGCCAGCACTTCCCGAATGACTGCATGGACAAAGGTCGCCCCCTCGTCCACCGGCCCATGTTCGGGCGATGTAGAGGGTGCAGCGGTGTAGGAGCCGTCAGGCTTTTTCCATAGATAATCCACTGCGAAACGGGCACTGCTCTTGAGGAGTTCGTACCCGGTCTCACGCAGAAATCGGATGTCGCGCGTATAGTCATAGTAGTCCCATACATGCGTGGCCAGCCACGGGCCGGCCATGGGATTGAAGTTCCAAGACATGTCCGTGCTTTCCAGCGGAGAGGTGAAGCCGAATATATTGCCGGATATGGAAGCTGTCCAACCTCGTGCTCCGTAATAAGCTTGTGCAGTCCGTTCGCCGGGCTTGACCAGTGTGCGGATAAAATCGATGAGGGGGTGTACGCATTCGCTTAGGTTGGCAGGGCAAGCCGGCCAATAGTTCATCTGAAGATTGATGTTGTTGTGGTAGTCCACTCGCCAAGGGCCGTCCACATTGTTGTGCCACATCCCTTGCAGATTGGCCGGCAGATTCCCCGGACGAGAGGAGGCAATGAGCAGGTATCGGCCGAATTGATAATAAAGCTCCTCCAAGCCGTAGTCGGGTTTGTCGGCGCGATACTCTTTGAGTCGTTGGGGGGTGGGCAGATCGGGAGATGCCGCCGTCGGGTTCAGGCTCAATCTGACACGATCGAATAGCGATGCGTAGTCAGCATAATGTTCCTGCCACAGAGCTTCATATCCTTTGGATAAGGCCCGGTCTATCCACGTACGGGTCGTTTGCACAGGATCCGTACCGACATAGGTCTTCGGATCGGAGAAGTCCGGATCGAAGTTGATACGATAGTCCGTATCGGCCGTTACATAGAATACAACTTCGTCGGCATCCCGAACGGAGAGCTTACCGTCTGCATTCGATACGGTACCTCCTCGTGTGGCAACCCGTATGCGGACGACGAATTGCATCCCGTTGTTATCCAGCGTGCCCGTGTAGATGAGTCCGTCGTCCCCGGCGGATGCCATTCGTCCCGTAGAAAGGGGGTTGGGAGCGTAGCTGAAAACGAGGTTTTGTCTCTTGGCGCGATTGGCGGAGAACCGCATAACCATGACATTGGCGGGATAAGAGATAAAGAAGGAGCGTCGATAGTCCGTGCCGGCCATACTGAATTGCACCACGGCCAGAGCCGAATCTATCGACAGAATACGCCGGTATGAGTCGGGATCGTCTTCGTTCAGATCGGTTTCCACATAAAACTCGCCCATCGTGGTGAAGTTGCCGAATCGAAAAGGTTTTTCGCGCGAAGCTTCGTAGGGAATCTCGCTGTTGAAATTCTCTCGAGTAAGCCGTTCTGCCACATCTTTTTTCCCTTCTGCAAATGCTTTTCGTATGGCAGGCAGGAGGTGGGCCGACTGTTTGTTCACATTCCAATAGTAACCGGCTCCTTTAGCCGTATTGGGGCCTCCTCTCCACAGTGTCTTTTCGTTGAAAGTGATACGTTCGGTCTTCACCGATCCCATGATGTTGGCACCGATACTTCCATTGCCGATAGGAAGGGAGCAGGACTCCCATTCCCGGTCGGGATTTTGAGCGGTGTCGCCTGCCGTTTCGGGTTTGTTGTCCCCGCTCCACATTTCGGGGCGGCCCCCGTACCAAACGGCACGCCCTTGCAGGGTATTAGGCGTATCGAACCGGATGATGAGACCTCTCCTATAATCGGAGGCCCTTACAAGGGCTGATGTAAGCAAGAGGAAGGATAAGAGGACAAAGCGTTTTGCCATGATGTATGCAAGTATGACGGTTCTTTCTATTCGGTAATCCTCACCCTGTTGGTCCGTTCGAGCAGGAAGCGACTGCGATTGGGGTGGAAGGGTCGGTATCGGGTATTTACCTCTATGCGGTTGTTCCTGAAGACCAGTCCGTCCACCGACTTGGCGTACAGGATGGGGAGGTCGAACGTGTCGAATACATTGTCTTCGATCAGGATGCTTTCCTCCTCTCCTCCGTGGAAGAATCCTTGCTGGGCATCGAGTCGAGGTATTTCGGGGTAGATGGAGATAATGGCATTGGTGAACTGGAACAGATTGGTCAGCGCATTGACGAAGCGATTGCGACGGATGACTACCCGACGGCAGGCTCCCGTTTCGTACCAGCCGTTGCAATCGCCGCAGAGCAGGATGGCGGTTCCCGATGTGTGATCGAAGAGATTGTTTTCCACCAAAACAGGACGAGGTGTGCTGAACAGTGTGCCGCGAGCGCGATTGTTGCGGATGATGTTGTCGGAGAAGATGACTTCGGGAGTCCATGAAAGGTTTTCCACACCGAATCCCTCTCTCTCGTTTATATCGGGATGGATCGGCTCGCTAAAGGAGAGGACGAACTCGCGTACACCCTGTATCGATTCGCTATCATGGGGGCGGATGGCCACTAACCGATTCTTTTCGCCGATCAAATCCATTGTTGCCGAACGAATGAATTGCACGCTGTCGCCCACTTGTCCCCAGTCGAATCCCCACGATTGAGGGTGCATATAGCGTCCGATGAGGGTGTGGTCGTCTATACGGCGGACGACTTTGAGGTAGGTGCCGTGGACATTGATGGCATCGTCCATCATATTTTCGTAGAGTCCACCCGTTGAGACGATTCTCCCCTTACAAGCGGAGAAGTGGGTGGCATCGGCCTGTGTGGTGAAGTAGCGTGGATCATCCTCCCCTTTCAGGCAGACGTTGAAGGATGAGAGATTGATATTTTCGCATAGCTGTGCCAGCAAGCCCATTCCCTCGGCATAGTGTATGCGGATATTTTGTAAGAGGGTATTCCGATTGCCCGCCATGAAGATACCCGGAGCGGGACGAGAGTATGTGCGCATGGCTACCACAGTTCCCGGTGTGAGGCGTGTATCTTTCCAGAGGGGAGCACGAAGGGTACGGGTGCCAAGTTCTTCTACTCCCTGTGTGGAATAACCGAGGTCGCCGGTTCTATAGACCAGATGCTTGCTGCCCGGCTCAAAAGCAATCCCCGAAATCGGACGAGCTGTCCATCCTTCGCCGTAGGTCTCGAAGAAACCGTCTTTGTCGATGCGGTACTTGACCCATGGAGCTACTTGGAAGAGCATTCCTTGCAGGCTGTCGCTCTTCAATATCTTTACCTGTCCGATATGCGGATTCTCGAAGTCGATACTGAAGTCGCGTAAGGTGCAGTCCGTGGAGTTCAAAAGAGAAAGGGGCAACATTCGTCCGTGAAAGACGAATTGTGCCCCTTGTCCGTCCAGTGTAAAGCGTTGGAATCCCTCCAAGGCCATGCCCACTCGCTTCGGATTGGTCTGATCGTGATTGGATATGTAATAGGTACGCGTTTCGGCTCCCTCCTCATGGAAATGATATGTGCCTGAAGAGAAACGCAGCACGATACTGTCTCCAGACCGGCATTCGGTTCGTATTCGGGCAAGCAGTTTGCGCAATATGGGCGATGCGTTCTGCTTCGTGCCGGCTTTCAGTCCGTAGTGGGACACATCATAGACTCGTACTTCGGATAAAGAGGGCGTGACGATAAGCAATGCCAGCAGAGCAAAGAGCAAGACACGTTTCGTTTTTGTCATCATAGCTGTACAAGAATTATTGCAGCGGACACCTCCTTCTTGAGAAGGAAGAGTCCGCTACGATGTCGGGATCCTGATGGATCTGATGAACACCTCACTGAGGGTTCAAAGATAGTTTTCTTAGGAATCTTTTAGAAGTCTATGCCCCGATAGAAGTCCAGAACCTTGGCTTTGTATATGAAGTCATACTTGGCACGAAGTTCTTCCACTTGGCTGAGGGCGTATTTCGTTTTGGCTTCGGCATATTCGTAAGCAGACAAGCGACCGGCCTCGAAGCTGTCCCGGGCATATTCGTATGCCTTGAGCGTAGCTGCCTTGCTGTTTTCGGCTGCTGCGATGGCTTTGTCGGCTGCCACTGCATTGCTGTATGCTTGCCTGATCTCTTTATAGAGGGCTTTCTTCTCTTCAGCCAGTCGGAGTTCGCTTGACCGCACTTGCAGGCAACTGCTTCGAATGCGGTCTTGCGTTTGCATGGCAGAGAAGATGGGGATATTCAAAGAGAGTCCGATGCTGTAGCTGCCGTTGTTCTTCCATTGTTCGGAGAAGGAGGGGGTGAGGGCGGCATACTCCTTGCCGAGGTCGCGGAAGTAACCGTTGCTGTATCCGGCGGAGAGGCTGAGCGTCGGGAAGTATGCTGCACGAGCCGAAGCCAGACCTTCGCGTGCCGAAGCTATTTGCAGCTCGCTCGAACGCAGTACCGGCTTCAAACCGAGAGCCGTACGATAGATTTCTTCGGGAGCAAGGAGAGATCCCAACCTTTCTGCTACGAGAGCATCTGTGTCGGGAGCCTTGACAGTAATGCTTTGGGGATGCTCCAGTTCGAGGGCTTGCCCCAAGTCCAGACGAGCCAGCTCCTCCTCGGATCGATATTGTACGAGGAGCTGTTCGTCCTTGGCCATCTGGGCATCTATGTCGAGGAGTCTACCCTCTGCCCATTTACCTACGCGAACCATTTCGGCCGTGCGATTGCGTTGCTCACGGATGAGTGCCAATTGTGTTTCTGCCGTCCGAGTCATTTCCTGACGGAAGAGCAGATTGATATAGAGGGCCGCGATTTGCAGGCTGAGGTCTTCACGCGCTTTTTGAAGTCGGGCTATGCCGTCCTCGACGTTGTACTTCTGCTGCTTGAGATCGTGCAGACGGCGCGTGCCGCTGAATACTTCCACCGACGCTCCGATGCTGAGATTGGTATTCATCGAGGAGCGATCTACGGTTACTCCCGTTTTGTCTTTCGAGCGTCCGAAACTGTAATTGTGTCCGATGCCGGCATTGACCGTGGGCAGGAAGCTGTGTCGTGCTGCATCGAGACCGATGATTCGGCTTTCTTGTTCGATCTCCTGTCTGCGCAGATTCAGGTTGCGCTCCTTGGCTATCCGGATACAGTCTTCCAGAGAGAGATCTGACACCGGATTGGCCGATACTCCGGATTCATTCTGTGCACGAAGCAAGGAGAGCGAAGATAGGACGGTCAGTGCCGTCAGAAGGATTGTCCGTCTCATTTCTTCTCTTCGGTTTTTTCTATTCCACGCACCTTTTCACCGACTTTAAGTCCGCTTTTGATTTCAATATTCGAACCGTTCGACACGCCGGTTTTCACCTGACGGCGTTCGGTCTGTAGCGGCTTCTCTGCTTTTACCACCTGCACAAAAGTGCTATCGCCACTGAACTCTATACAAGCTTCGGGTACGGCCGGTACGCCATAGGCTCCTTCGAGTACGATCTCAGCATTGGCACTATAGCCGGCGCGGATCACTCTATCGCTTGGAATATGTACCGAGGCTTTCACTTCGAATAGCACAGCTCCGTTCACGATGCTGCCCTTGGGCGCAAGGTATTCCACTGTGGCAGGAAAACTTTCTTTCCCCAATGCTCCCACCGAAATGCGCATGGGAGAACCCAGTCGAATACGACCTACTTCCGTCTCGTCTATCTTCCCGACAAAAATCAGATCGTTCATATCCGCTATCGAAGCGATGGTCGTTCCCTCGTTGAACGTATTGGCCTGAATGACCGAATTACCCACCTTGACGGGGACATTCAAGATCTTACCCGTTACCGTGCTGCGCACAAGCGTATTGCTCTGCTTGGCTGTACGGCTGCTGGCACCTTTCTTTACGATCTCCATGGCTTCACGCGCATTGGACAGCTCTTCTTTGATTTTGGCGAAATTCGCTTCGGCTGCCTCGAACTCTTCGCGGGCGATGACCGACTTGTCGAAAAGATCTTTGCTGCGAGTATAGGATTCTTTGCCTTGCTCGTATGAAATCTCCGCCATACGGACACGGCTCTCGGCCTGACTGAGCTGGATCATTTCCGGAACGACTGTGAGGCGAGCGATCACGTCACCGCTCTGTACCACATCGCCGGCTTCGTGCAGCAGTTCGGCTACGATACCGTTCATCTGTGGCTTGATGAGCACCTCATCCCGCGGCTCCACCGTACCGGTGATCACCGTCTTGCTCTCGATCGTGTCTTGCTTGGTTACCGTTTCGATTTGGTACTCTTTGGGTTTGGCTTTGGATTTTTGCCAGAGGAACATGAAGGTGCCGATCACTGCAACGGCCAACAGCACCCAAAGGAAGATCTTGAAATACTTTTTCATCTTGGTTCTTATCTTATTTGTTTTTCTTTATTTGAATTATGAAGGGGCAATAATCTAATGTCAAGGCTGTTATTCATCCCTGATGGCATCGATCGCTTTGATCTGAATAGCCCGATAGGCAGGGAGCAGCCCTCCGAGGATACCGCCGGCTATGATGATAAAAAGAGAGAGCAAGGCAGTACCGAATGGTATCAGAGGATTGTAGAAAGGGAAATTGCCGGACGAGCTTTGGGAAAAAGCCATATCGACCATACTCATCAATCCCACACCGAATACCAAACCCAGCAGTCCGGCCAAAGCTGTCAGCACAAGGGATTCGCTCAGGATCTGTCCGATGATCGTACGCGGCTTGGCTCCGAGTGCTCGCCGAACACCGATCTCTCGCGTTCGTTCGCGGACGGTGACAAGCATGATGTTGGAGACACCTACGATACCTGTGAGCAGCGTGCCGATACCGACGATCCAAACGAGCAGATTGATACCGGTGAAAATCATATTCATCAGCTGGAACTGAGCCGAAATATCGAATTTGGAAAGAGCTTTATCATCGTCCGGTGCTATCTGATTGCGGCTACGGATGATGGTTTCGATCTTCCTGAACATTTGTTTCATGTCGGCCGAAGGATGGGCGCTGACAGCGAAGTTCTCCACACGATTGCCGCTATTGGATATTTGTTGTAGCACGCTATAGGGGAGGTAAACGCTCCTTTTGGGCGATGATCCAATGGTGACGTTGTTGCTTTTCGCTTCCACCACACCTATCACTCTATAATAAAGTCCGTTTACGCGCAGCACCTGACCGATAGGGTCGGTAGTCCCGAATAGTTTTTCTCTTACTTCTTTTCCGATCATGCACACTTTCCTGCGCAGCTTATCGTCCACGGTATTGAGCATTCTGCCTTGCAGGATATTGACGCGGCTGATCTCGAAAAAATCAGGCTCTGCTCCTACTATCGAGTATGTCTCGGACTTGTCTCCGAATACGACGTTTTTGTTCGATCTCGCGCCCCACATGATCGGACTGATGAACTCCACTTCGGGAACTTGGCTGCGAACCGTCCGTATATCGCCGGAGGTCATACTCCAGCTCCTACCGCTGCGGAAACCCATATAAGGTTTTGACGTCAGGTTGGTCCAGTAGAAAGCAGAATTAGAGGCAATGCCTGACACTTCGCGCAGAATACCATTGCTGAAGCCGGCCCCCACGCTGGTCAGTACGACGAGCATGAAGATACCCCAGAATACACCGAAGGCTGTGGCCAGACTGCGTCTGCGATTGCTGTAGATCGTATGCCAGATCTCTATCCAGCGATCTCTATCGAAAAATCTCATAGTCTCTTCTCTCTCCTCCTTCGTTTAGTTTCTCATCGCCTCCACCGCGGGGATTCGTACGGCTTTGCGGGCAGGCTGGTATCCTGCTATGGCACCGCTTACTACCATGACTATCAGAGCTAACAGGGCAGTGCTCAGATCGATGCTCGGATCTCGGAAGAGCGTCAGCGTTATTCCCTCTACCTGTCTGCTTCCCACACCGGTAGTCTGTACCCAGTGCGATACGAACTCCATCAGACCAACGCCGGCCACCAAGCCGATCAGTCCGGAAAGCAGTGTGACCACTACCGCCTCTGTCAGAATCATATGGATGATAGCCCTTGGCTTGGCTCCCAATGCTTTGCGAATGCCTATTTCGCGCTGTCTTTCATTGACGGTCACTTGCATGATATTGGCCACTCCGATAATCCCGATGACAAGGGTGCTCAGCCCGATAATCCAGAGAAAAACATCCATGCCGTTGAATATCTTGTCCATCATTTTCATGTCCGTCACCGGTGCATCGACATAGGGCACTTCCATATCGGTAGGATCATAGCCCTTGCGGAAGGCCAGTTGCCGATTGAGTCGCACTTTCAGTCTCTCCACATCCGCCTCGGTTCGCACCGTCGGGCAGTTCATGAATAGCGTACAGTCCAGACCGAATCCCTTGCCAAAAACACCTGAATAGGTGGCGAAAGGAATGTAGTTGGGGCTGAATTGCCCCTGTTCGCCTTTGCAGACGCCTACCACGAGGCAAGGGATTTGGGACAGATTTACGTATTTCCCTATGGGTGAAACACCTTCCCCGAATAAGACATTGGCCGTCTGTTCGCACAGGACTATTACTTTTCTCTTCATGGCATCGTCCGATGTGGAGAGGAAACGTCCTTGGAGCAGATGCGTCTTGACCATATTGCCGTATTCTCCGGATACGGCTTTCGTAGGAGTGGAGTGTGTCCGATCCTCATACTGTACGTCGTAGCTCCACTGGTTGGTATAGTATGCCGCACCTTCGATCAGATCGGGATTGAGCTTGACCAGATAGTCGCAGTCAGCAGGTGTCAGCTCTATATACCTGTCCTTGGGATAGCCTCCATACTCCTTGCCGGTGCGCCACGTGGAGAAGCTGATGGCACTCGTACCCATACCGAACTGCTCCACATTGTGCCGGATGCCATGCTGGAATCCGCGGCCGGCACTCAGCAGCAGTACCAGTAGCAGTACGCCCCAGGCTACGGCAAAGCCGGTGAGAGCCGTACGTAGCATATTCTTGCGCAGGGTGGCTCCTAATTCATGCAGATTGTCTAAATCGAACATACTGTCTATCGCTCTTTTTAAGGTCTTAGGCTCCGATGATGCCGTCTTTGATATGGATAATCCGATCCGTACTGTCGGCTACCGACTGTTCGTGCGTGACGATCACCATGGTGATCCCATCGCGATTGACACTGCGCAGCAGCTCCATCACCTCTACCGTCGTAACGCTGTCGAGTGCTCCCGTAGGCTCGTCTGCGAGGATAACCTGTGGCTTGGCTGCCAGAGCGCGTGCTATGGCAACGCGCTGTTTCTGTCCGCCCGAAAGTTCGTTGGGCAGATGATCGGCCCAATCTTCCAGCCCCACGCGCCGGAGGTATTCCATGGCCATCTCATTGCGCTTGCGACGGCTTATGCCCTGATAATACAGGGGTAGGGCGACGTTCTCCACCGCATTTTTGAATGAGATCAGATTGAAGCTCTGGAATACGAATCCGATCAGTCTGCCTCGTATCTCCGCCGCTCGGTTCTCGGAGAGATTGCGGATGAGTTCGCCATGCAGGCGATACTCACCTTCGTCGTAGGTGTCGAGTACGCCGAGGATGTTCAGCAGCGTACTCTTGCCCGATCCGGATGCTCCCATGATAGAGACCATCTCTCCTTTGGCGATGTGCAGATCTATACCCTTGAGCACGTGTAGGGGTTGTGCTCCCGGATAAGTTTTGTGGATGCCTTTGATGTCGATCATTTTATTGCGATTGTTCTTTTATTGTTTGCCTTGCTCCCCCTTGCGCATGATGATGGAAGGGATCAGAAGTCCGAGGCCGCCAAAAATCAGCAGACAGATTCCCGAAAGGGTTTCGAATGTGTGGCCGAAAGACCAGTTGAACTGACTATTCACCGCTTGTTGGAAAAAGAAAGTAAGGATGAAAGCCAGCAGCAGCCCGATGCCCATGCCTACCATCATGAAACCTACTTTGATACCGAGTCCTTGATTGTCTCGAGTGCTAAAGGAGGAGGTCAATCGGGTCAAGTCTGCATTTCTTTCGGGAGAAGGCAGGGAGTCGAGCTTCTCGATCAGGCGAAGTCGTTCGCCACGGCGTACGTAGAGTTCGAAAATCTTGAAGATGAAGTAGAACACTACCGCAGGTACCAAAATTGATTCTAAGTTCATAATCGTTTCTTTTTAGTTTGAGGGTTATTACTTTGGGTTTGTTTGCCTCTTTGACGGACAGTGCTCGAAAAGGTTACACCTCTGTATCGCCGGATACTCTCTTAAAAAGAAAGCCACTCTGCCATCAAACCTGCTTCGTTCTCTTCTTTTGTCTCTTACTCTCTTATCTTATGCTTGCACTATAACGGACAAATTTCTCGTCCGTATATATGCGTATTAGCCAAATAGTACACCGCAAAAGTATGCCATAGTTTTGGAATCTGCAATACCAAGGCCGAAAAATTTTTCTCGCAGGTGGTATGTCCGTGTGGTCTGTATATGATAATAGCCGTCAGGATGTGGAGAAAAAGGACGATCCGAGCATCGTAGTTCATCAGGATAGAAAGGGGAGAATGAGGCCTCGGAATAGATGTTTTCGTGTAAGTTTGGCGAAAGATCTCACCCGGGACTGTAACCGAATCGACAAATCTGCGTCTAAGCGATGAGATGGAGAAGCAATCCGACAGCTACTATATCAGTGCCGTGCAGGCGGGCGACACCGAAAGTTTCGCCCCTTTGGTGGAGCGATACAGCGACATGCTGTATGCTCTCCTCTGTCGGCTGCTACAGGACGAAGAGGATGCGGCCGATCTGTTGCAAGACACCTTCGTAAAGGCTTTCAGGCATATCGGCCGATTCGACGGCCGGAGTTCGTTCTCCACATGGATCTACCGAATCGCCTACAATGAGGCGATAGACCATCTTCGTCGCCGCAAGGCCTATGTAACCGATCGGGTGGAGGAGCTGCCCGATGTGCCGGACGAAGATCTCGAAACGTCCGGAGAGGATCCGGAGCTGCTGCAGCAGGCATTGGACTCGCTGCCGGCCGCTGACAAAGCCTTGCTGCTCATGTTCTATTCGGACGACCTGTCGGTACGGGATATAGCGGAAGTGACCGGCATGTCGGAGTCCAACGTGAAGGTCAAGCTCCATCGGCTTCGCGCCAAACTCTATAAAATGATGAGAAAATGAAACAGAATATAGAAGACAAAAAGCTCAAAGAACTGTTCCGGCAGTTGCCCAAACAACCGGCCGGACTCAAACAACGCTTCGATGTGATGCGTGCCGTCCGAGAGGAAGCCGCTCGGCGCGAACGGCGTGCCCATCGTCTGTTCGGCATCGCCATGGCGGGAGTATGTGTCCTCGCGGTGGTTGTCTTCGTGGTATTAGGTTCCAAGGGATTGTTTAGCGGTCTCGATTTTGATAGCTTGGTTCAAGACCGACCTTTCCGCAATCCCTTCGCCGGTTTGGGCAACGATATAGCCGGAGCACCTCTGATCTTCCTGTCCGTGGTCCTCCTCTTCGGGCTGTTCCTCTACGAATTATATCGCAATACGAAGCATCGCGACACCAAGTCGTAGACCGCTCCGGTACCCCTGCTGCGCATCCCGTCGAATACGAACGGGGCAAAAGGAGGGGAATGCATGAAAAATCCGATTCAACAAAAAAACTCAGGCATACTCCGGCCTGAATCCTGTGTCTGCCGAAGTCGTGTACCTCTGATAGAACCGACCTTCCGCCATCAAGGCATTAAGACTACACCTTTGAGCCGATAGGCCAACATCTGCAAATAACAATCTCGAAAAATACGAGCCAAAAACGCCCCGATTGCGGTTCCAAAATCGGGGAAAAACGGCGCGAGAATTTTTTCGTTTTGGCGCGAGAATTTTTTATTTCCCGAACCAAAACGAAAAAGTTTTGGCACCACGTCTTTTGGGCGTGTGAATAGAGAAAAAAATGGCGTGTGACGAAAGACCTGCAAAAGATTCGATACGACTACTGTTGTTCCCGGTTGTAAGTGCAACAAAAAAATAAAACGCCCCACGATGCTTGGCTCAAACACAAAAAAGTTCTATTCTGTTTGATTTTTGAAAGAGAAAACATTATATTTCGCCTCTCAATTCAGTCTCCTTTACTTCTGTCCCTGCGAGTTACCGGATTATGATCACCTGTCCCGGATATTATCCATATTATTTCCCTGAGGATATTTATATCCGGAATATTAATATCGATGACGAGTTTTCTCGGACCGGCTATCGCGTTTTCATCGGTAGTAATGTTACAAGTGAAGGTCAGTCAGGCGATGTGGTTATCGGCACGAATGGTAATGTAAATATAGAAGCAAAATCATTTTTGCTTGCCAAGGGATTTCGATCAAAAAAAGGCTCTATACTAAAACTTAAAAAAACGAGAAAATGAAAACGAAATTATTGGGGACGATTTTTATCTTAATTTGGATTGCTTTTATGCCTCTTTCGGCACAGCGACTCAAAGAGATTCCTCCCAAACCGACGGATGAGACCTATGAGTACATTCCTTTCCCGACGGGTGAGGCCATTTGGAGCAATCGCCGCTATGACAATATCTGGACTCCTCAAGAGCCTAAGAATACATTCAGTACCATCTTTATGAAGGGCGATACGCTCTGGTACGACTATAAGGTTTATCGCAAGCTGTATCTCTGCAAAGGCGATACGCCGGATTACAGCCCCGAGAACTTCTGGGGAGGACTCAGGGAAGAGGATAAAAAGATTTATTTCCGGCTATCTGAAACCTACAAAGGCCCCCACCATGTAATCCCGATGTTCTGTGATTTCTATGATCCCGATTTACCACAGGTTAGCTATGACGAATTTGTTTATTGTGATTTCAATATTCCGGAGAATCCCGATGAGTATTATGGTGCTTTTTTCGACCAAAACCCTCAGGTTCCTATGGGTGCAGCTTTGGGCCAATTGGGTGTTAAATTTCTCCGTACCGACTACGAATGGATAGGCGAGCGGTGGAGACGTGTTTTTTATTTTGATTCTTTCCCTCTGGATATGCGTTGGATAGAAGGTATCGGATGCGACAGAGGATTCGGCTACAACAGTGCCCCTGTAGCTTTAGGAGATTACATGATTTGGGATCTGAACCTGCTGTGTTTCTTCCAAGATGGAAAACAGCTGTATCACTGTACGGATTTCAATATACCTTTTGCCGGCTCTGAGAACTGCTTCCCGGCCGATTTCTTTCCCTTCTCGATCGATGAGATTGTTTCGGATGGGAGCATATCCGTTCGATTCGAAAACGGCAGGCTTGTATGGGATAAAGCGATTTTCTCGCGTATTCTGCTGTACGATATGCAGGCTCGCTGTGTCTTTCGGGCCGAAACGGTCGGGATGAACTCCGTCGAGCCGAAAAGTTCCATTCCCACCGGCATTTACCTCTATTGTGCAGACGATGCTTCCGGCAACCGCCATACCGGCAAAGTGAGCATACCGTAGCAGTCTGCGCCGACTGTGAATGACTTCGGTGATGAATAGTCAGATCATACATAAGGCCCTGCAAGGTGATGACAGACCCTTGCAGGGCTTTTCTTCTCGAGAGTCTCAAAAGCCTTTGGGACGATCTCGTCATATTATCCCGTACCTTTTTGTCATTGAACATTATAGTTACCTTTGTGCCGATGTGTGAAAACACAGCATAACTAAGCCTGAACCTCGGACATTAATATCTTCAAAATAAGAAATGAAAAAAGACAGCGTTATTTTCGACCTGATCGAAAAAGAACACCAGCGCCAGCTCAAAGGCATCGAGCTGATCGCATCGGAAAACTTCGTAAGCGAACAAGTTATGCAGGCTATGGGTAGCTGCATGACCAATAAGTATGCCGAAGGTTATCCCGGCAAACGCTACTACGGAGGTTGCGAAGTGGTAGACCAAAGCGAGCAAATCGCCATCGACCGTATCAAACAACTCTACGGAGCCGAATGGGCCAACGTACAGCCCCACTCCGGAGCACAGGCCAATATGGCCGTTCTGCTGGCTTGCCTCGAAGCAGGCGATACGTTCATGGGGCTAAACCTCGAACACGGCGGCCACCTGTCGCACGGCTCACTCGTCAATAGCTCCGGTATCCTCTACCGTCCCATCGGCTACAACCTGAGCGAGGAGACGGGAATGGTGGACTACGACCACATGGAGAAAATGGCCATCGAGCACAAGCCCAAACTGATCATCGGTGGCGGTTCGGCCTACTCTCGTGAGTGGGACTACAAGCGTATGCGTGAGATCGCTGACAAGGTAGGTGCCCTGCTGATGATCGACATGGCACACCCTGCCGGTCTGATCGCTGCCGGTCTGCTGGAGAACCCCGTGAAGTATGCTCATATCGTTACTTCTACGACTCACAAGACACTGCGAGGCCCTCGTGGCGGTATCATCCTCATGGGCAAGGACTTCGACAATCCTTGGGGCAAGAAAACTCCGAAGGGCGAGATCAAGAAGATGAGTGCACTCCTCGACTCTGCCGTATTCCCCGGTGTACAGGGCGGTCCGCTCGAGCACGTTATCGCTGCTAAGGCTGTAGCTTTCGGAGAAGCACTGGATCCTTCGTTCAAGGAATACCAGACGCAGGTGAAAAAGAATGCTGCCATCCTGGCACAGGCTTTCATGGACAAGGGCTATAAAGTGATTTCCGGTGGTACGGACAACCACAGTATGCTGATCGATCTTCGTCCGAAGTTCCCCGAACTGACGGGTAAGGTGGCAGAGAAGGCCCTCGTGGCAGCGGATATTACCGTGAATAAGAACATGGTGCCGTTCGATTCTCGCTCTGCATTCCAGACATCGGGCTTCCGCGTGGGTACTCCGGCCATCACCACTCGTGGCGTAAAAGAAGACAAGATGGGCTATATCGTGGAGCTGATCGACCGAGTGCTCTCTGCACCGGAGGACGAAGCGGTAATTGCATCGGTTCGTGCCGAAGTCAACCGAATGATGGCCGATTATCCTCTCTTTGCTTGGTAAGAAATCCCAAGAGTGCTATCTGCCTGTCCTCCTCATAAGAGGATAGGCGATAGTTCTTTCTGATATTCTGGAAAGCACGCAAGTGTGTGTGGTGTCGGTAGTAACCGGCGCGCTCTCACTTACGTGCTTTTATTGTTTGATTACTAATTCATACCTGACAATGAAACGACTGACTATCGGAGCATGCATTTGCTGCCTCCTTTCCCTTCTGGCCTGCTCGCAGAAAGCCAAGCAGGTGGAAATCCCCGAATATGACAAGGGTATAAACATCATTCCCTTGCCGATGGAGCTGACCGAATCGGACGACAGCTTTACGGTCGATAATAAGACTACGATCCGCGTCTCTAACGAGGAGCTGAAGCCCATCGCCAAATTTCTTGCCGACAAGCTGAAGGCCTCTGCCGATCTTTCTCTCGATATAGAGGTAGGCGAGGAGCCTTCCGAAAACGCTATCTACATCGGCATCGATGCGGCTCTCCCCCTCAAAGAAGAGGGCTATACGCTCCGATCCGATAAGCGTGGTGTCAGTATCATCGGCAAATCTGCTCATGGTGCTTTCTACGGTATGCAGACTTTGCTCCAGCTCCTCCCTGCCGAAGTGGAATCTTCGAAGGAGGTACTGCTCCCCATGACGGTGCCCGGCGTCGAGATCAAGGACGAACCGGCATTCGGCTACCGTGGCTTTATGTTGGACGTATGCCGTCATTTCCTTTCGGTGGAGGACATCAAAAAGCATATCGACATTATGGCCATGTTCAAGATCAATCGTTTCCATTGGCACCTGACAGAGGATCAGGCATGGCGTATCGAAATCAAGAAATACCCCCGACTGACCGAAGTAGGGTCTACAAGAACGGAAGGGGACGGTACGCAGTACTCGGGCTTCTATACGCAGGAGCAGGTACGGGATATTGTACAATACGCATCGGATCGTTTCATTACGGTGATTCCGGAGATCGAAATGCCCGGACATGCCATGGCTGCCCTTGCGGCTTATCCGCAGTTGGCTTGCTTCCCGCGCGAGTTTAAGCCCCGAATCATTTGGGGAGTGGAGCAGGATGTTTATTGTGCCGGCAAGGATAGCGTCTTCAGTTTTATCTCTGATATTATCGACGAAGTGGCACCTCTCTTCCCCGGTACATACTTCCATATCGGAGGGGACGAATGTCCCAAAGATCGCTGGAAGGCTTGCCCGCTCTGTCAGAAGCGCATCCGCGAAAACGGACTGAAAGACGAACACGAGCTGCAAAGCTATTTCATCAAACGGGCTGAAAAGATTCTGCAGAAGCACGGTAAGAGACTCATCGGTTGGGACGAAATCCTCGAAGGCGGACTGGCTCCCACCGCTACAGTGATGAGTTGGCGTGGAGAGGATGGTGGCATCGCGGCGGCCAATATGAACCACGATGTGATCATGACGCCGGGTAGCGGTGGTCTCTACTTGGATCACTACCAGGGAAGTGCCGGTGTGGAGCCTTTGGCTATCGGAGGTTATGCGCCATTGGAGCATGTGTATGCCTACAATCCTTTGCCGAAGGAATTGCCGGCCGATAAGCACAAGTACGTACTTGGAGCGCAGGCCAATCTGTGGGCAGAATACCTCTATACTTCCGAGCAATACGAGTACCAGGCCTATCCAAGGCTGCTGGCTCTGGCAGAGCTTACGTGGACACCGCTGGCCAAGAAAGATTTTGCCGATTTCTGTCGCCGTTTGGACAATGCCTGCGTCCGTCTCGATATGCACGGTATCAATTATCACATTCCATTGCCCGAACAACCGGGTGGTTCGTCCGACTTTATAGCCTTTACAGACAAGGCTAAGCTGACTTTCACGACATCACGTCCGATGAAAATGGTCTATACGCTGGACGAAACCGAACCGACCCTGACATCGACCCCTTACACGGTTCCTCTTGAATTTGCACAAACGGGTCTTCTGAAGATTCGTACCGTCACTGCCGGTGGAAAGATGAGCCCTGTACGCAGCATTCGTGTAGAGAAACAGCCTTTCCATATGTCAGTGGAGGTACCGGCACCCAAACCCGGGCTCACGCTTCGTACTGCTTACGGCGACTTCTATGATGTGCCCGACCTGCAGCAGGTCGCTTCTTGGGAAGTAGGCACTGTTAGCTCTTTGGAAGAAATCATGCACGGGAAAGAGAAGATAACCGATCCGGCGGTACTGGTGCGCAGAGCTGTGGAGGCTACCGGCTATGTATTTATTCCGGAGGATGGCGTCTATGAGTTCTCCACGGAAAACAACGAGTTTTGGATCGATAATGTGAAGCTGATCGACAATGTGGGCGAAGTGAAGAAAACGTCTCGTCGCAATAGCAGTCGTGCCCTTCAGAAAGGCTACCATCCGATCAAGACGATCTGGGTCGGAGCTATACAAGGGGGCTGGCCCACCTATTGGAACTACAGCAGGGTAATGATACGGCTCAAGGGAGAAGAAAAGTTCAAGCCGATCTCGGCTGACATGCTCTTTCAATAAGCCTCTTCACATTGGTGATTAAAGACGGCAGCCTTTCTATTGAAAAAGACGACAAAGTCTGAACTCTCCACAATTACAAGGTCGCCCGGCGGATCGTTATGGATCCGCCGGGCGTCTTTTCTTTGATCTGAAAAAACTGAAGCACTGCCTCTTTCTTCGATGTAGAAAGATTTCATTCGGCAATTATATTTTCCGATGCTACGATAACATACAAAAAATGGAGTTGTGCCGAAAAACTATTTCAACACAACTCCTCGTTTTAGCGGTATGGACGGGACTCGAACCCGCGACCCCCTGCGTGACAGGCAGGTATTCTAACCAGCTGAACTACCACACCGTTCTTACTGTACTACTCAGGGAAAAACCTCAGGAAACTCCCTTTTTGCAGTGCAAAGATAATAAGATAATCTTTCCGTACAACTTTTGTGTGGTAAATTATTGCGTAGGTGCATCGGATAATGAGTCAAAACGAAGTCGCCCGACCTCCTAAAAAGGAAGTCGGGCGACCGATTCGTACTCCGAGACAGTTACAGATTCATCTTAAAAGCTTCTCTGCAGAATGTCTCCGAGCTTAGAGAGCGTTTATTACTTGATAGCGAGTTTCTCTACGTAAGACTTGCCATCAACAACCACCATAACTGCATAGGAGCCGCCCTGAGCCGTGTAAACAACCGTGTTGCGACCCGCTGCCAGACGACGACCGTTCATGTCGTAGATCATGGCTTCGCCCTGGCAACTTACAGTGATCGTCTTGCCTACAACCGTAAGCGTGTAAGGCTTCTGAACCGTTACGTCTGCCAGAGAAGTGATATTCAACGTAGTTGTTTCGATAGCTGATTCCCCGTTCGGGTAAACAACCTTTACTCCATAAGTGTAAGAA
>NZ_KB899150.1:0-7526 GCF_000378065.1 Porphyromonas gulae DSM 15663
GGTCTATGGGTCAAATTGCAGGCTATTATTTTCATGTTGTGGTTCTATGGGTCAAATTGCAGGCTACTGTTTTAGGTGTATGTTGGGCTATCTTCCTATCTTTATAAGATTGTTCGAAGCATGGTCGATCACTGCCGGTGAGCAACTCGATGAGGAATAGACCACAAGGGATGAGATGCAATGTCGCAACAGGAGTCAGGAGCAATGCTATGGCTCCTGTTTTACATTGCATAGAGAGGCTTTCCATGCCAAGAAAAACCCACAAATCAACCGCTGTCGATTAGCTGCAGACATACCACTATGGCAGTTTATCTTGCGTTTGAGAGCGGAGAACGTCCCCTCTATTTTGTTGTTGGTATTGGGCATCCCTATGCATTGTGATTGTTGGTAAGTGAAGAGGTATGGGAGATAAAACTCAATACTATGTATAGCGGAGCGCAGCTTACGATGTCGGTAACGACTTTTGCCTGATTTGAGCAAGGAACGTCTCATAATGGTGTCATGCCACTTGCTCTTCCATGCTTGAAAGGCTTGGTTAAACCCTTCGTATGTTTGGTTGGATAGGCTGTCTATAAGTAGCAGTAAGTCCCTTGAAGCCAAAACTTTGGGCGTTTGGTTAAGTGGCGAGAAATAATCTGCCGCATATGATACTGGCACATCTGCACAGGGATATTCAGCGAAAGAGAGAAGAGCGTACGGGTGCCATCGACCACAACACCGCGAATAATATAACCTCGTCGGGAGATACTTTCTAAAGCTCGTCTATAGTCTTGAGCACACTCGTTGCGGATGAACTCAAGATACAAAGGGCGAGCTGTGTGGTGATCTATCGCTAAGAGAATACCTGCACCGCGTCCCCAATACGTAGCATCGATATGCACAAATCCTGCTTGCTCCAGAAGCGGCTGTTCCCAAACTTGCTGCACTTCTGATAGGCGTCGTTTAATAGTAGATGCACTGACTTGGTAGTAAGCTGCAAGCTCTGAGATTGTTTGCTTGTGTTCCAAATAACGCTCCCATAGTTCGTCAAGAGAGATTCTGTTTGTCGTACGAAATTGATAGCCACAGTGAGTGCATTTGTAGAGTTGGCGACCATGGCGGATGCCGTTACGCTTTGTCTGTAGAGACTGACAGCAGGGGCACTTTTTTATTCATTGTAAGGGCTCTTTATCGCTTTTGAAATGCCCTCAAGGTAAGTGTTTATCGGCCTTGTAAGTATATTACAGCCTGCAATTTGACCTATAGAGACTTTTCAATCGCCGATTTTGTATTGAATCCGTTCAATTGCCTTCTAGCCCTTATATACAAAGGTTTTGAGAGGGGGCGCAGCCTGCAATTTGACCCATAGACCTCATTTCAAGGGATTTACCAATGATAATTTGAAAGAATTATTGCAACGGAAGGAAATTGAGATCGTCAAGTAGTACTCACATTATCTTATAAGATTATGCGCTACACATATTTTCGCACGAGTATCGTAGCTGCTGCCATAGCGATTGTAATGGCAGTAAGTTCGGGATGCCGAAGCGACAAGCAAAAAAACAACGCCTCGGAAATTACGCAACCCACCCACACAATTACCTATTCGAACCTGCTGGACAAGCCGACGCAGGAAGAAGTGGAAAAAGCAATGATCGACGCCGGTATATCCCCGGAAAACATTGCTTCTTTTCTGCAAAACGTGAACCAGTTCAACGAAGCCATCGAAGGCCAAAGCCTTGTAGAAAGGGGGTTCGTAGTGCTGGATACCATACTGCCGCATTATGACAAACTGGCCATCGAAGCACGGTGGGAAAAGAAATATCCGAATTTCTTCGGATACAATTGCCGTATCACCTCTTACGATCTATTGCACGACTTTATCGCCATAGACCAACCGATCGATGAACGTTCGACCATATTGAACTTTGACGAGGAAACGCTCGACAACTGCGGTCGCACCCTTTTCTCCCCGATAGAGCGACAGGATTCCGAACCCTTTATGCTCCGATACCGACACCTTACGATAAGGACATCGACAAGCATCTGCAAAACGTGAAAGCCTATTGGCAGAGCCACGGTATCCGTTTCATCCACAAAGATGACAAGGCCAAAGCATCGCTGATTTCCGTGATGATGCACTCGGCGATCACACCGGATGAGAGCTATCTCTTCGTCGGACATGTGGGTGTACTGATCCCGATGGGCGACCAACTACTTTTCGTCGAGAAGCTGACGTTTCAAGCACCCTATCAGGCTATCCGGTTCAGTAATCGCACTGAGCTGAACGATTACCTGATGAGGCTATACGATGTAGAATGGGGACAACCTACAGCATCGCCTTTCCTGATGGAAAATGACGAATTGCTGGAGGGCTACCGTCCCAATCCTGATAAGAAAGCAGCTGATTAGCTGCTTTTTTCATTACGATCCTTTCTTTCAATTAATAGTCTCCTGTTTTTTTCATTCCTCTAAGCTGACACACAAAAGTTTTTTCCCTTCGTCTCCAATCGTAGGGAAACAGCTCTGTGCAAAGCTGTCAGTATCGTGATAAAAGGGAAAAGATATTCTGTGCTATCTTTGCTCATAGATGATTGATTTATTCCAAACCGATACCGGATCTTCTCTGCTTCTGCCATTTGCGGACGAAGGTATTCGCGCAGGCTTTCCTTCGCCCGCACAGGACTATATGGATATTGCCATAGACCTGAACCATGAACTGATCACGCACCCATACAGCACGTTCTACGGAAGGGTAAAGGGCAATTCGATGGAAGATGCGCATGTATTCGATGGCGATATTCTCGTCATAGACAAGTCGCTTGCACCACGAGACGGCGATATGGCCGTATGCTTTCTGGATGGCGAGTTTACACTGAAAACTATTCGCATCAAATCGGAGGAGATCCTCCTCGAACCGGCCAATCCCGACTACCCTACCATACATGTATCAGCAGACAACGACTTCGTTATCTGGGGGATCGTAACCTACTGTATCCATAAAACAAGAAGATAATCAGCCCCCCGTTGTGTATGCTCTCTTAGACTGCAACAACTTCTTCGTCAGTTGCGAAAGGGTATTCGACCCCTCGCTCCGAAACAGGCCGGTAGTCGTCCTCTCCAATAATGACGGCTGTATCATAGCTCGCAGCAATGAAGCCAAAGCTTTGGGGATAGGTATGGGACAACCTCTTTTCAAGGTACAGGACTTGATTCGTCGGCACAATGTGGCTTTCTTCAGCTCGAATTTCATTCTCTACGGCGATATGTCCCGACGCATCATGTCGCTTGTATCGGAGCTTGTACCTCGGATGTCTATCTATTCGATAGATGAGTGCTTCATGGATCTAAACGGGGTGGAGGATTATATGTCCCTATGCCACACCATAGCGGATAGGGCCCACCAATGTACGGGCATACCGGTGAGCATAGGTGTAGCCAATACGATGACCCTGTCCAAAGTAGCTGACAAATACGCCAAGAAGTATGCAGGCTACAGAGGTGTATGCGCCATAGATTCGGAAGAGAAGAGGGCAAAGGCTCTGCAAGCATTCGACGTAAGCGATGTATGGGGAATTGGGCGTAGACTATCACGCAAGCTATACTATTATGGCATCAATACGGCAGCAGACTTTGCCTCGATGAGAGAAGGTCAGGTGTATCGCTTGGCCGGCACTCCGGGCGTTAGGACATGGCAGGAACTTAGAGGCGAAGCCTGTATAGAGATGAAACTGCCTCAACCCCGCCAAAGTATCTGCACCACGCGCTCTTTCGGGCAACCATGCCGAGATTTCGACTCTCTTCTTAAACACTTGGTTGTCTTCGCCGATAGCTGCTGTATGAAGATGCGCGAAGAGAAGAGTCGAGCACGCCGATTGAGCATCTTCATAAGTTGTAGCCGATTCGATCAGAAGAACGATTATTCGGCCCAAAATGAAATGCTCCTCCCCGTAGCTACGGCCGACCCATCAGAGCTACTCCCGAAGATTCGCACCCTACTGCAAGAGATTTATCGGCCGAATACACCCTATAAACAGGCGGGCGTAATCTTGTCCGACTTGGTCACGGATGCTTATCAACTCAATCTTTTCGACCCAATCGATCGCATACGGCAGGAGCGTTTTCTGACTTCTGTGGATACCATTCGCCGACGCTTCGGGAAAGAGAGCCTGACCATTGCCACTCAGGAAGCAGAAGCCATAGCATGCATCTCTTCGGTCAAGCATCGTTCACGCAGATATACGACCAATATAAATGAGGTCATAGACATCGTTCTACCCGATCAGCGGAAAAGCGGAGAAAAGGAATCGACGATCAGCAGCCGGCAAGAAGAGACCAATCGAGAGACCTCATGCAAATACCCACTGCAAATCGCCGATTATACGAACAATTATAGCCTCACGCCAGAAAGTAAACCATCAGTCCTACCACCACTACATAGAAGAGAGCATAGGGGATGGCAGAGCGCAGGATGCTGCCTTCCTCGCCCTGTTGGTTACAAGAAGCAGTAGCAATGGCGATACTCTGCGGAGAAATAATCTTTCCTCCAGTGGCTCCTGCAGTATTGGCCGCAGCTAACCACTGTGTATCCACGCCTATCTGATTGGCTACTCCTGCCTGCAACTTACCGAACAGGATATTGGACGAAGTATCGCTACCCGTAACAAATGTACCTACAGCACCTATGAGGGGAGCGAATAGAGGGTACAGCGTACCGGTAGCCTCGGCCAATGCCGTAGCGATAACCAGTATCATGCCGCTATAAGTCATGATCGCGCTCATAGCGACAAGACTGATAATGGTGACACCGCTTTTTCTCAGGCCGACAACAGTCTTTCCCAAAATGCTAAATAACTTTCGGGCCGAAACGCCCTGCACCAAACCTCCGATAAAGGCTCCGAGGAAGAGCATAAGACCGGCATTGCTAAGCCAGCCGAAATTGAACGTCTTGCCTTCGTGGTAGATGGGCAAAGCTATTTTGGATACCAGATTGGACTTAAGGAAGTCGCTTATGGGACCACTTACCGGACTGGCCAGCACAATAAAGAAAAGGATGAAGAGATAGACACTCCATGCTTCGAAAATCTGTTTGCGGCTATATTTCTCATGAGAAGTTGCAGCTGCTTCATCATCTTTCTTGGCAGTCAATTTTGCAAAAGCGATAATGACGATAATGGCTGCAATACTACCGAATATGGCCGGCGTTTCTGCTCCCAGATAACGAGCCGAAGCATACTGTACGGCCAATGAAACACCTCCGACCAGCAAGGCAAGAATAATGTTTTTGGGCTGACTCTTAGCACTCCTGTCCGTCAGGAAAAGAATGATATACGGGATAATGAACATCAACACCGAAAGCTGGAGGACCACATGCGCACTGATGATCTGAATCTCTCCCGCTGTCGCCACACCGTTGGCTGCGACCTCATTGGCCAGCGTGGTTACAGGTACTCCTACCGCACCGAAGCCGGTAGCCACGCTATTGGCTATCAGACTGACCAATGCGGAGAATCCCGGTTTGAATCCCAGACTGATAAGGATAGCAGCCGGTATCGCTACTGCTGTTCCAAAACCGGCCATTCCTTCGAGCAACCCACCGAATCCCCATACAAGCAATAAGACTTGGATACTCTTATCCCGGCTGATACCGGTAAACTGCTTCTTGATAATCTCGATTCTACCCGATTCCAGCAGCACATTGTAGCTGTAGATAGCCATCAAGATGATAATCAAAATGGGGAAGATAGCTTTGAGGGCTCCTTCCACAAAAGCCCAACCGACACCGGCACGGGTAAAATCTGCAGGAGCGAATTCCAACGCCGGAGCAGCGAACAAGGCTACCAGAGCTGCACAGACGAGAGCCAGGACAGCACTCTTGTGGCCTGCCATTCTGAGTCCGAGCATCAAAACGATAAGAAGAACGATGGGAAGAATTGAGAGAATAATGTCCATAATCGATCGTTTTTTAGCGTGTATTCTGAATTGATATCTACACAAAGAAAATAAAAAAGCTCTGCTCTTGCACCATTAATGACATACAATAAAGTCCTTACGACGGTATAATGAGACCTTTGCACGGCAATTGGCCTGCATTTTATTTATTAATTCATTGTGTAATAGGAAGTTTTTTGTGTATTTGAGTATCAAAAACAGAATAATATTCTTCCCATGGCATACCAATCTAAGAACACCGATGAGCATGTAACATTTGCAGACGCACTCTTTTCAAAGCGTTATCGCAAAGCACAAAACGACTTCCTCAGTCAGATTGACAGGCTTATTGATTGGCGTCCGATTCGGACGCTGATCAACAAGAAATACAGGAAGCGACACAATGCCATCGGTGACCCGGCTTATGACGTGATTCTCTTATTCAAGATGTTGCTTCCGGAGACATGGTACAACCTCAGTGATTGTGCTCCGGAGGAGCGCATCAATGATTCAATGACCTTTTCCCGATTCTTGGGGCTGAAGATGGAAGAAGGATCTCCCGACCACAGCACCATCAGTCGATTTCGTTCGGCACTGACCGAACCGGGCCTGATGGACAAACTATTGGTGCAGTTTAACAAACAACTTTCCCGCCATCACATTTCGGTAAGGGAAAGGGTGCTTGTCGATGCAAGCCTTGTGGAGACGCCATATAAACCCAATGGAAGCATTACGATTGAAGTCGCAGACGACAGGGAAGACAATCGGAGCGAGGAGGAAAAAGAGGCAGAGGAGGATTATCAAAAACAGGTTGTCCGTCAGCGTAAAGGGACGGATGAAGAAGCCCGTTGGGTGTACAAGCAAAAGCATTATCACTACGGATACAAAAAGCATTTTTTGACCAATGTTCAAGGCATTGTTCAAAGGGTGATAACGACTGCAGCGAACCGCATTGACACGAAGGAGTTTATTCCGCTATTGGAGGGCGCAAACATACCTCAAGGCACAGCCGTCTTGGTGGACAAAGGATATGCTTCCGGGGAAAATCGTTCGTACCTGCAAACTCATCACCTTCAAGATGGCATTATCCCAGAATTGTCATTAGAGTCCATTGCGCAATGCCATGGTTATATCACTATGTTCTTTCAAGTCATTTTTGCCTATTGAGGCAGTGTTTCTCCGCGGTGGTATTCTTCTTCCCCCTTACCCCGACCTTGTGGGTTATTTCCCACAGGGTCGGGGATTTTTTTTGCCTATCTGGCTGCTTGAAGCACAAGCAGCCCCGGCATACGCTTGAGATTGTAGGCCATAGCTTCAAGGATATTCTGTGTATGTGTCTTGGCTAACCCTCGGTAGCGACATCGTCCGCCCAAGAACCACCGACGAATACTGCCAAAGGTGCGTTCTATGAAGCACCTTGTCTTACTTATCATACGATTGAATAACTTCTGACTCTCGCTAAGGACTTGCCTCCGACTAGACTTGAGCATGATGCCATCAACCAAGCCCCGACGAGCCAAGTACTCCGAATTCTTTTTGCTACAGTAGCCCTTGTCTGCTAATACACTTACCCCTAATGACAACTCTGACTTCTCTACCGATTCGGGCAAAACAAG
>NZ_KB899150.1:9436-104282 GCF_000378065.1 Porphyromonas gulae DSM 15663
ATGAGCATGTAACATTTGCAGACGCACTCCTTTCAAAGCGTTATCGCAAAGCACAAAACGACTTCCTCAATCAGATTGACAGGCTTATTGATTGGCGTCCGATTCGGACGCTGATCAACAAGAAATACACGAAGCGACAAAATGCCATCGGTGCCCCGGCTTATGACGTGATTCTCTTATTCAAGATGTTGCTTCCGGAGATATGGTACAACCTCAGTGATTGTGCTCTGGAGGAGCGTATCAATGATTCAATCACTTTTTCCCGATTCTTGGGGTTGAAAATGGAAGAGGTTTCTCCCGACCACAGCACCATCAGTCGATTTCGTTCGGCACTGACCGAACCGGGCCTGATGGACAAACTTTTGGTGCAGTTTAATAAGCAACTTTCCCTGCATCACATTTCGATAAGGGAAGGGGTGCTTGTCGATGCAAGCCTCGTGGAGACGCCATATAAACCCAATGGAAGCATTACGATTGAAGTCGCAGACGACAGGGAAGACAATCGGAGCGAGCAGGAAAAAGAGGCGGAGGAGGATTATCAAAAACAGGTTGTCCGTCAGCGTAAAGGGACGGATGAAGAAGCCCGTTGGGTGTACAAACAAAAGTGTTATCACTACGGATACAAAAAGCATTGTTTGACCAATGTTCAAGGCATTGTTCAAAGGGTGATAACGACTGCAGCAAACCGCAGTGATACGAAGGAGCTTATTCCGCTATTGGAGAGTATAAACATTCCACAAGGCACAGCCATCCTGGCGGACAAAGGATATGCTTCTCGAGAAAATCGTTCGTACCTGCAAACACATCACCTTCAAGACGGGATTATGCACAAGGCACAACGCAACAGGGCATTGACCGAGAAAGAGAAGCAACGAAACAAAGCAATCAGTCCGATACGGACTACTATCGAACGCACCTTTGGCAGTATTCGTCGGTGGTTTCATGGCGGACGATGTCGCTACCGAGGGCTTGCAAAGACCCATACCCAAAACATTCTTGAGAGCATCGCCTTTAACCTATACAGAACACCCGGGATAATTATGTCCTCATGTGTAGGATAAGACATAATTACCCTTGCGGAGCTCGTTCATGTAGCTCCGCAAGGGTGATTTACAAGCCCTTTTATCCCTTGCTTCCTCCCAAATTCTTCGCTCCTTTTATCCGAAGAATGCCTCTTTCATACATCTCCTTATTTTTCAAAGGTCTCATTCATGGAGGAGATTTTTCAGATTGTTTTTCGTCGAATTTGTTTCTAAAAGCAAGATTATTCACAAGAAAGCGTTTATTTTGCAACTTGTTATAAAAACATTATGCGATCAGTCCTGAAGAGAGTATTCTGTCTTTTTGCTTTATGAAGATAGAGCCGTCTATAGAGTATATATTGTTTTATTTTTTTCTTTGGACAGAACAATTAAACGTAAATTTTCGTTCTTATAGAGTGGGGATATAACAGAATAGAACATTTGAGGCGAAAAAAGAGCATGCGCACCACCAATCTCCAGTAAACTGGAGCTTCTTTTGTAGCCCATTAATATAAAAACAACTATTTTTTGGAGGAGAAGAAGATGGAAGAAAAAACAAGAATCTTTCTCTGCGAGGACGATAGTAATATCGGACCGCTCTTGAAAGAATTTCTCGAGACGAAAGATTACATCGTCGATCTTTATGGTGATGGAGAAGAGGGTTATTCCAACTACGTCAAGAATTCGTATGACATTTGTGTGCTCGACATCATGATGCCGCGTAAGGATGGCATCACGTTGGCACAGGATATACGGTTGATCGATCCGGATATGCCCATTATTTTCCTTAGTGCTAAAGCGAAGAAAGAAGATATTATCGAAGGATTCAAAATCGGAGCTGACGATTATGTCACCAAACCTTTCAGTATGGAAGAGTTGGCTATGCGTATCGAAGCCGTACTGCGACGCTCTGGTGCACGTTCGAACAAGTATATGCTCTACTACCGTATCGGTAAGTACTTGTTCGATACTCAGAAGCAAACCATCGCGATCGATGATCAGGTGACTCGATTGACTACCAAAGAAAACGAGCTGTTGGCCTTGCTTTGTGCCAATGCTAATGAAACCCTTGAGCGCAACTATGCCCTGAAGACGATATGGGCGGATGACAACTATTTCAATGCAAGAAGCATGGATGTTTATGTCACGAAGTTGCGCAAGCTCTTGAAAGGTGATTCTCAAATCGAGATCAAGAATATTCACGGAAAGGGCTATAAGCTGGTGACTCCGCTCAAAGAGAAGGAGTTACAAGAGGAGCTGATCAAAGAGGTCTAAAGAGCAACTTTCCGCCCCCTCTCCGTCTGGAAAGAGAATGAGGCTGTGCAGTATCCTGCTGTGCAGCCTTATCTATTCCTGATACATATTATATAGTACTAAAAACAATGCTTCGATTTTCTGACTTAAAGTCTTTCTCCGATGCAGATCGATCTGCAGTTATCCGATATGTATGGGAGCTGTACACGACTTCGTTTCCTGCAGAGGAGAGACGCTCGTATGACAATTTCTTACGTACGGTTCTTTCAGACCCATCTTGCAGCCTCTTTCTGATCGGGGAGCGTGATGTAGCGGAAGAGGCCAAAGGTTTTATCATTAGCTGGACTTTGTCGCCCGAATTGTCTTTTATCGAGCATTTTGCCATCGCTCCCGAATGGAGAAATCGTAATATAGGGCAGACTGCCATAGAAATGATGACAGCATTGGCTCTGTCCTCGGATTCATGTGTACTGCTGGAAGCTGAGCCTCCCCTGACGGAGATTGCCAGACGACGAATCGGCTTTTATGAAAGAGCCGGATTCGAAATTATTGATACCGACTATACACAGCCTCCGTATGAAGAGGACGGTAGGGGAGTGCCGCTGTATTTGATGGCTTATAATAATGGAGAGATTGACGCGAAGAGTGCAACGAAACTGTTGTATGGAACGGTCTATAATTGCCCCCGTTAATCAGCCTTTGGCAAACGCACCGATTCTTCCTGTAGAAATAGCGGAGGGAAATTATCCTTTCCAGTGCCGTCCCTGTATGATATTGCGTTCTTGAATGCGACGACGGATCAGGTGTGTGAACTCATGATTCTTCAATCCCCATTTCGGCATCAGGAGAAGTTCGGCCGGAGACTGTGATACGAAACGTTCAAGCACAATATCAGGACGCAGGCGTTCGATGAAATCAAGACACAGGTCGATATATTCCTCCTCGGAGTAAAAATGAAAGTCTGAGGGATTCTCTGCGTATTCTTTGGCCATGGCCGTACCTCGGATGATTTGCAGTTGATGCAACTTCAGCGTGGTCACGGGCAATGCCGATACCTCGTCAGCGTGCCTGAGTATATCCACCCTGCTTTCCCCCGGTAGTCCGAGGATCAGATGCACACCTACCGGCAATCCCGCCTTAGCCGTTCGCTCGATAGCTGCCATACTATCCGACCAGAGGTGTCCGCGATTCACTCGCCGGAGAGTGCTGTCCAGCGTACTCTCTACACCATATTCCACGAGAACAAATACTCTTTCCGACAAATCCTTCAAGTAGGACAAAAGAGAATCCGGCATGCAATCCGGTCGGGTACCTATAATAATGCCTACTACATTGGGGTAGTTCAGGGCTTCTTCGTACTTGCGGATGATCTCGGCTTGCTCTCCATAAGTATTGGTATAGGCTTGGAAATAGGCCAGGTATTTCATCTGAGGATACTTCCGAGCGAAGAAAGCTATCCCGTCTCTTAGCTGTTCCGACACGGAGTGGTGTCTCATGGCGAAGGCAGGACTGAAGGTCTGATTGTTACAATAGGTGCAGCCACCCCATCCTTTCAGTCCGTCTCGGTTGGGACAGGTGAAGCCTGCGTTGAGGGTAATCTTCTGTACCTTATAGTGTGGAAATACCTGCCGGAGGTAGTCGCCGAACTCTCTGTATCCTTGGCTTGGAGCTGTCATCATTAGACCAAAGATAGCGGATATTTTACCCTATTGATACAAAGCCATGCCAACCCATTCTCTTTTCTCCGCGCTCTTTGCTGCGAACGAATTGGTGTAGGAGGCGAATCTCTATTTTCAGGCCGACAAATTCCAATAGATTATTCCCTTATGAAGAAAAAGCTGTTTGCCATTTGCCTCTCTTTGATCGGTTTTCTGCCCTGTATGCAGGCTTCCACGGTTCATACCGAAGCGATCGAAAAAGAAACGGATAGTTTGTACTCACACATCTTGGACAAAGTAGTTGTCCTCTCTACCGGTACATTCATCAAGGAGACCAACGCCCTGATGAAGCTACCGGGGGCATATTCCATCCTGAACACCCGTCTTCTGGAGCAGTCCCGCATCACGTCCATTCCTGTATTGACGAGCTATGTGCCCAATCTTTATATACCCGAATACGGCTCCAAAATGTCGTCAGCCATGTATTTAAGAGGGGTAGGGGCTCGCAGTAGCGGACAGACCATCGGTATATATGTGGATGGAGTGCCGTATTTGAATAGAAGTTCCTTCAACTTCGAGTTGGCCGACGTGCAGGGAGTGCAGATCCTTCGTGGTCCTCAGGGTACTCTCTACGGCAGAAATGCCATGGCCGGCGTGATCAACGTCCATACCCGATCCCCGTTTGCACCCAAGCGAACGGAGCTGACAGGCGGTGCAGGGAGGAATGGCTTCTACAACTTCAAGGCCAAAGGCAATCTGCACATCTCGGAACGTATGGCCTTGGCTTATGCCGCCTATGCGGACAAAGCGGACGGCTACAATCGTAACGACTTCACCGGCAAATGGGCTGACGGGGAGAGCAATATCGGCGGACGTCTGAAGTTGGAAATGCACCCGGACGAAACCCTGCAAATGTCGCTTGGCGCGGATTATGACTTCGGCGATCAGGCTGCATTCCCTTATCGCAAATACGATGAAACCACCGGTGTGCTACACCCCGTAGACTATAATGACGAAGGACACTACCGCCG
This sequence comes from Porphyromonas gulae DSM 15663, assembly GCF_000378065.1. Taxonomy (GTDB): domain Bacteria; phylum Bacteroidota; class Bacteroidia; order Bacteroidales; family Porphyromonadaceae; genus Porphyromonas; species Porphyromonas gulae. Next base: position 14,402 of record NZ_KB899150.1, read on the forward strand.
GCATATACTGACGTCGCGATTCCTGCTGAATAAAAAGTTTGTCCCCTTCACCATCAGTTCCGCCACGGGCTTCCAGCTCTTGAACGATGAGATGAATATGGATCAGGACTATACCCGGCTCGATTTGTTTGCCATTACACAGCGACAAAAGAACCATAGCCTGACGCAGGAATTTGCCCTGCGGGACAATTCTTCGGGTCGCTATCATTGGAGTGCCGGCCTGTTCGGATTCTATGATTACAATTCGCTCGACGTTCCTATCCTCTTCAAGAAAGATGGCATCCGCACCATGTTGCAGACGCAGTTCGACAAACTCAATGCCATGCCTCAAATCCCTGTCATCCTCACGGCGGATATGTCGAGCGATCTCACCCTTCCCGGACACTTCGACCGGCCTACGCTCGGAGCCGCCCTCTTCCACCAGTCCACGATAGACGACCTGTTCGTTCGCGGACTTTCTGCCACCATCGGACTCAGGTTGGACTACGAATACCAGCGATTCGACTACTACGAATCTGCTTCCTTTCCGATATTCGTTACGGTGAAAGCCACCGGCCAAACCTATCCCCTCAGTGTGCCGAGTGTGATGGAGGGCAGGGAGTCGAAGGCCACGTGGGAACTACTACCCAAATTCTCGCTCAAATACGCTCCGTCGGCTGACCTGACTACTTACTTTTCGATGGCAAAAGGTTACAAAGCCGGAGGATACAACGAGCAGGTCTTTGCCGACCTCATCATGCAACAGCAACAAAGCGATCTCATGTCCGCCGTCATGAACCAACCGTTCAAACCCGTGGTGGACAACGTGGAGCAGACGATCTCCTTCAAACCCGAATACAGCCACAGTTACGAACTCGGCTTGCACTGGAAGCCGCAGAAGCGGAGACTTGCCCTCGATGCCGCCCTCTTCCTTACCGACACGCGGGACCTCCAGCTCACCAGATTCGTGGACAACGGTACGGGGCGCATGATCGTCAATGCCGGACGCTCGCGCAGTATCGGCCTGGAGGCTTCGCTCCAAGCCCTCATCATGCGGGGACTGACCGTTACGGCCAATTACGGCTTTGCCCGTGCCGAATTTGTCGATTACACCGTGGAAAAGAAAATAGGCGGACAAGTGGTTTCGTTCGATTACAAAGGCAAACGCGTCCCTTTCATCCCCTTGCACACCTATGCCTTGGTGCTCCATTACGATAGGGCCTTCTCCGGTTCGCTTATCGATCGTCTCTTCTGTACGGTGGATCTCAATGGAGCCGGCTCCATCTATTGGAAAGAGGACAATACCGTGCGCCAACCGCCCTATCTGACACTGAACGGACGCATCGGTATCGGCATGGGCATGGCTACCCTTTCGTTTTGGGGACGCAATTTGACGGATACGGACTACACCGTCTTTTATTTCGAATCTTTGGGCAATAAGTTCAAGCAGCAAGCCAAACCGCTGCGCTTCGGCCTCGAATGCACATTCACTCTGTAATTCTACTTTCATGTAGAACCGAGTTGTGTAAAATTGGATCGTTGATCCGATTTGAAGCAATTCAGACCGAGAAAATCGGATCCGACCGGAATCGTACACTCGTAAGAAACCGGAACTTCGGAATCCCTTTCGTAGTCTTAATCCTAAATTTATCGCAACATCATGCTTGATACCGCATCGGGAAAGAAAAAAACAGCGATAAAATTTGGTGGTATCAAATAAAACGCTCATCTTTGCACCCATCAAGAGACAAGGTGCCATAGCTCAGTTGGTAGAGCAAAGGACTGAAAATCCTTGTGTCCCCGGTTCGATTCCTGGTGGCACCACAATAAATCCTGAAAACCAAGGACCTACAAACCAAGTACACGAAAGTGTACACGAAAACGCCCCGAAATACAGCATTTCGGGGCGTTTCTTTTATCATGTTGAACCTCTGTCAGGTATTTTCTTTTTTCTTTTTAGTAGCTTTTTGATTAGGCTCCTAATTGGGTTATGAAATAAGTATATCGAAACCGTAGGCAGGGTTGCCTACGGCATTCTGAGTCTTGGTGTACTTCTTGTTCAGTAGGGTGCGGATACCTCGCCAATCAACACAAGCATTGATTTGGCGTAGAAAGGAGTGCTTCATCCGGTCGCGACGAACCTGAGTATATACTTGTAGGAAGCCGGGAGCCGGTTCGGTTGGTTTAGTTGCCATGTTGATACAGTTAATTATGTGTAAATATGCTATTTATCAGTGATATACAACAACCACAACCCCTAAAAGACGCAAAGTGCCGTGCAATGGTCTCTACTAATGAAAAAACAGGGCAGACGTCTATCAATTAGCGTTGCCCTGTTTTTTTAGTCTTGTTTTAAAGAGGTTTCCGGTCTCTCTTACCACTGTAGGATGTGGTAGCTGATGCCCACGCCGAGGTAGGGGCCTACAGCAGGTACAATGTCTTTGCTTACGAGGTCGTAGCCCGGCATAAAGCCGATACCGGCCTGAATACCGAATCCCCATCTTTTGCGATTGCGATACTTCGTAATGGAGGGATCGATAAAGCTGTTGAGCTTGCTGAATGTCACGTTTTCATTCTTGCTGCGAGCGATGATCTGATAGTCTTTTGTGAAATAGACTTCGAGCGGAATGTCCAAGTTGTATGTGAATTGTTGCAGACGGATATTGTCCCGATGTATACGAACGAGGCTGTTGGCATTGATGGTCTGATCGGAGAAGGGGATGTTTACCAGACTGTCTAACGTGTATTCGATGATCTTGTCCTGATAAATGGTGTCCGTCACGACTACGCCTATATCGGAACCAGTCAGAATTTTCTTTTGCAGTTTCTTTTGCAATGACCGGATATTCTCATACATCTCATTGTTCAGTTCTCTCAATTCGCTGATAGTGGCGATAAACGATTTCTTTTCCGCATAGAGATTTCCATTGGCATCTTTGAGGTAACGAATGGAGTCCAATGCTGCTTCCACATTGTGCTGAGCGATCCGCAGCTTGTTACGTACATTTCTATTCCACAAGAAAGAAGTGATAAGCAGTATGGCGAGTACTGCGATGATTGATCCGATGGTAATGTTCTTTTTGTTCATATCCTATTCCGTTTAGTTGATTAATAATAGTTATCGAATTCTGAATGAAAAATTTCGTTTAGGAAGATGTCAAAATAATTTTCAGAGCAGTGGCTGTATCCGAAGTGAATCAGGCAATGATTATCACCATCAGTAGCAAATGATACCGGATAAGACAAAATCTACAACTTAATTTGTCCATAAGCTTGCTAATATCGGTTCCTTTTACGCAAATCTGATAAAAAATAATGTGAAAAGCAATTTTTTGTTGAATAAATTTATTCATTGTAAATCCCGGGGCTTGAGTAGCCGGCTTGGGGAGAAATCCCTTTGCAATTCATCATCATGGATTTCCTTCAATCTCCGGTGTAGGACGCCTCATAATCAAAGACATCATGGTGAGTGCAGGTGGTCTTGCCTCGTTGTATGGGATGTTCGGTACTATAATATGTTAGGGCCGAATAGATCGAATACGAACGACAGTGGGCTGTGCCGCAATGAACTTTCGCTACAGCCCTTTTTGAATTTGACAAAGGTGCCGACAGGGGAAATTCTATTTACTCTATAGCTACCGGTACGTGCTGAATAAGTCGGTAGCCGGAGTTGTCAAGGAGCAAATGATATTTATATTTGTTTGTATAAAAGGGGGAACCGATTAGGGAAAATAGACGTCAGAATCTCGATCTTCTTTGGAGTGCATCCAATGTTGCAGATTCTGAATTCAATATCGAACAAAATGGCAACGACGTATAGTATTACCGAAATGTTCGGCCGGAATTTGGCCGAATTATTATCAGATAAGATTATGATTGTATATCCCGATTTCGATCGGGATAGCTTCGTCCAAAGTGTTGAAAATCATGTCGTCGGGAAAACATATACCCGGCGAATCTCCATCTTCGCCTCACTGTTGAAAGAGCATCTTCCGGAAGATTATGAGAGGGCTTTATCCGTTTTGACAGGTATTTTGGGAGAAGAAAATCCCAACGAAACGGGAATGTTTACCCATTACTATTGGATCATGCCTATCGGGAAATTTGTCCAAGAATACGGTCTCGACCACTTTGAGCTTTCCATCAATGCAATCGAAGAGGTAACCAAAAGAAATACAGGTGAATATGCTATTCGTCCCTACATTCGGAAGTATCCGGCCGAAACCCTGAAGAAGATGCAGCGATGGGCTGTGTCTCCTAATTTTCATCTAAGGAGACTGGCAAGTGAGGGCCTGCGTCCCAAGTTGCCTTGGGCAACCAAATTGGACACTTTCATCAACAATCCCGAACCGGTCTTCCAAATATTAGAGCTTTTGAAAGAGGACGAGATTTTGTTCGTCAAAAAATCAGTGGCCAACCACCTCACGGATTGGCTGAAAGTGAATAGGGAAGCGGTAAAACCTATTATAAATAGATGGAGGGCCTCACAGAACCAGCATACGCAGTAGATCGTAAAACGAGCTACTCGAAAAATTGATGTTTGATAAATCCTATTCCTTTCTTACGGACACATATATCGAAGAAGTCTTCAGTAAGGAATATCGGTTTGGACTCATTCCTGATAAACACCTGTGGGAAAGCAGATGATAAGCCCGATAAGGTGATATTGAAAGGGATTGAGATCCAATATTTAATCTATTCGAATCGTATTGTGACGAGATAGTAATGGGGGATGCTAAAGTGTTCTCCTAACTTTTCGGGTGCAATACCCGATTGCACCACTTCGCAGTATGATCCGGAGCCGTCTTCATGAATTGTGGGAGTGATAATGGCGAAAATGGTATTTCGTTTATCGAGATCGACCGTTAATTCTTTTTCTTCACCGAAAAAATCTTTTACAGCATATTTGTCCGGATCATAGGGCAAGGTGGAGTAGAACTTTTGGCTTGCAAATTTTGCTCCTCTAATATAAGTTTTTAGTTTCCCTTCATTGATTTTGAAGAAAAACTTGATCGATTCATGCTCGGATTTGATCCGGAAATAGTCTGTTTCAGTACCGTCAAACAGGGTAGAGGTATTCACCCGTTTCCCTTCTTTGTATTCTTCCAAATCTATTATATAAGATTTTCCTTTCAGTAGTTTTCCTTGAAAGGTCAGCTTTTCGACATAAATGTTTTCAAAGTCGATTATATCTTGAATCTCTTCATTTCCAATTCCATAATGGCTTGTTACTTTGACCATTTCTTGTGCCGACAGCTGTTGTGATATTGTGAAAAACAACAGCAAGAAACTGATTTTTAATTTCATATATTGCTCTTATTAAAATAGGGGATAGTCGCTAATCAAATTCTTTTCTATGATAGTGTAGCACTATACATTGTTATTTTGTTTTCATAAAGTAGCGTTTTGTTTGTTCATATCTTATTGATTGTCAACTGTTAAGAAATAAATAATTCGCTGCTTTTCAAGCATAATATCCACGTTCTTTGGGCGTTTACCACTAATCAGAAAACAAATTCATTGGCCTTTTCTTACATCGAACTGGCGTTTTTAAGAGATAACTATTTACTCAGATTGGACTGCAAGGGATTGTTTCTGAAAATACTAAGATGTCTTTTAAAGATTGAGATAGAGGCAGTCTGTTTTTAGATCATGTAGGTCTTTGAACTGATCTTGCGTCATTAAGTTTTGTAAACCAAGTTTAAATGTTCCACCTTGAGAATAGTTTATGTCAATATGATATCTGGGATGTAGATTGCCATTTGCATTTTGTGGATCATGATCATAGCGCACATATGCTGGCTCATACTGAAGAATCTCTTCTATCAAAGTTACACCGATTTCTTGTTGTTCACTGCTTCGAAAGGGTTCTTCCTCAGTTATATAGTCATACCATAAGTCACTGAACGATATCCATCTATTTTGTTTAACCGAGTTATCATTAAGGATTTCCCTTACAGCCGAGAGCTCTTTATAACTTATCTCTTCTCCCTTTCTATTATAAATTGAAACAGATGCTTCTTCTCTCTCTTCAATATGGAAGGGATAGAAAACGCTCGCATATTTATTGGAATTATAGAATACGAAGAGACGGGCCATTTTGTCGATAACCACATGCACATATGGTTTGTCATGAATACAAGGATTCCCCCCTAAAAGACATTCTGTCACTTCAACGATTAGATGAATATAGTCTATTTGAGAGCGAATAGGCCTTTCTAATAGCCTCTCTTTCATATATCCAGGAATTCCACTGCTGAAAGACTTCATCACACATACTTTTTATTGGCATCAACCCATTCTTCTAGCTTATCGTCTTCCCATCCTTCGACTCTTGGGAGCTGACGAAGCATCTGTCTCAGATTTTCTTGTGCCGAATCAGGTATCTCACATCGATCAAATATTGTTTTTAGTCGATCATCCAAGGACAGAAGACGGATACTATCTCTAAATCGAGTCTGTATTTGCTCCTTCTCTGCACTACTTGGCTCTTTGATGACCATCTCTTTATCAAGATGTATCTGATCCCATCCTTCTTTCATCTCTGAGCAGAGTGCTGTTTGGGTAATGAGATAAGATTGTATAAATGATCTAGTGAGCATCGTATATAAAGCATTACGATAAATAATGCTGTTTCTTATTTCTCTAGTAACGCAGATGACGAAAGGAAATTCTAACCCCTTAACATTATTTCGATTACTTATCAAAAGTTTGTGAGGCTCTCTTTGTTTGGACTCATAAGCCTTATTTACCTCCCACTGAAAGGATTCATAAACTTCAGCTTCTATAGAAGATGCCAGTTCATAGATGTACTGCTCCGTATCGAGAAATATTATTCCTATGTCCTCTGGAAGTACAGTTGGGTGTTCTTCTTTAATCTCTTTAATAATATCTACAATAGCTAAAGAAATAATATCTACAATAGCTAAAGAAGGAGCTGTATCCACTTGTTTCATACGGACACTCTCAAAAGAATTATCCAAATCTTCGAATCTCCTAATCGGCTCTCTTGTAAGATGATACTCACCATTAACTACAGAGACTTCATAGCCACAATCCTCCCATTCTTTCTTTTCTAACCATCTAAGCTTGTGTTGCTCAAACAATCCCATTCCTAATGCATGGGCAAACATTAGAGTTTTAGGGTCTGTTCGATAGCACTTTCCAAGTAAGAAGTCTGGAGTAATATCTCTTGATATATTTTCATCGAATATGCTTTGAAATATATCTCCTGCCACATACACGGTCTTCTCTGTAACGGTCTCACAAAGTTCTATAAACTGAGAGGGAAAATCTTGACTCTCATCTACAAACATGTAAGTAAAGGCATAAAGCTGCTCCTCTTTTTGTGTGATTTGTTCTTTCGCCAATTTACAAGCACTCTCAAAAGACATTGATCTAAGCGAATAAAATGGAAGGCCATAAAATTCACATATGTATCGATATGCTCCCGAGTTTTCATCACGAGCACTCCCCCAAGCATTGACACACCATAGCCGCTTCCTCCATTCTATCTGTTGTTCAACCTTCATGAAGTTGAAAAACTGAGGAATCCTTGTACTTATTTCTGTTGCAAGAATCTTGTTATGACATGTGAAACAAATTTTAGCATTCTCGTCTTCGGTATAAAGTTCTTTTAGTTTGTGAAGAAGCAATTCTGTTTTTCCTGTCCCTGATAATCCTTGTATCCGAATCGTTTTTTTCTTTGGAGTTTCATATATGAATCTCGTTTGATCTGCATCAAATAATTGTATCTTTTGTTTAACCTTGTCTAAGGTTGTCTCAGGCACATTACTTTTAACTCTTTCAATATCATTGATACTACCGATCAAAAGAGAAATCAGGAGGTCAACATCTTTTATATCAGATGGATCTTTCAAAGAAAGGTCATCCCAAAATTGAATCACATCCGTTATAGGGGCTTCATGTACAGAAATTAGACGATCCTTCCAAACTCTGGGCCTTCCCAAAGCCCCCTTATAATCGTATCTATCTGAAATATATCCGATATCCTCGATAATATCTTCCACATGCTCATTGAATTGCTCTGACTCTGCTTCAGGAATCTTGAGAATCGCAATGCGATGCTTGGGCCTGAGAACAATTAAGGCCATCCCCTTTGGATAATTATCATATTTCTTTTGTTCCGCCAAGGGTCTATCCAGCACATATATCAGAGCCTTGTTGGTAGTCGCATATTCCTCAACTTGAGCGACAAACTCAGGCTTATTGACATCTAACTGAAGCTGTAAGTAAAAATAGTTACTCATTATCTGTGATATTTTATGGATGAAAAAGCTAAAAAGACTATGCAGACATTGATGCGGCAAAGATAATCATTCGATCAATCCAGAACCATGCATCCTAAATTTCAGGTCCAAGTATTTAGCATCAAAGGTATATTGCACTTGATACTTGAATATGTACGCACGCGAATTGAGCTTGTCAGTCAGTACCATTACTCGAGAGATTAAGCGTAACAGAACAGCGTCTCGCAAAGTCTACAATCCATGCTTTGCCCAAGAGCTAGCCGATGGGCACAAAGACCAAGTGCGCCACAAGAAGCGTGTCCCGGAGCACCTGAAGAGGAGGACTCTAACCCTTCTAAAGGAGAAGTAATGGTCTCCTATGCAAATCTCAGGATTCTTCAATCTAGAGGGTAAAAGGCTCTCTCACGAAATGATATACAAGTAGATTCGTGCAGATAAGGACAACAAAGGCTGCCTCTATAAGCATTGTCGTCATAAGCTTAAACATCGTTCTCGTCCTGTTGGTAGAGTATGTAATATTCCAGGAAGATTTAGCATTCACGAAAAGCCAGAAGAGGCTAATGGAGAGAGAGCGTATTGGAGATACGCATTGCGAATTTATAGAGTTTCCGGGAAAAATCACCCTCCGGTACGATTTCTTTTGTGGGAAGATGGTAGAAGGCAAAAATGTATGTCACAGTCAAAAATGACATCCTACAGAAAATATGAAATAAGTGGTTGATTCATAGCACTTTGTTTATTGACCAAAGAAAGCTCAAAATACTCCTGAAGCAAACTATATAGTTTGGTCAAACTAAACTATATACTTTGGTGAAACTAAACTATATAGTTTGGTGCAACCGAACTATATACTTTGGTCGAACCAAACTATATACTTTGATAAAGCCAAACTATATACTTTGGTTTGGCCATGGTTTTCAGCCTCTGTGGCAATGTCCAAAAGGGAGTTGGGGAAACGATGCAATTTCTTCCTAAACACTTCTAACACAATCACTTCTGTCTTTCGTAATTATGCTGATAGGGATCATTGGCTCTCGGCTTTTATTTGGGAAGATTGTCGGGATAGGGACAGGAGGAAAAATATCCGATGAGGACAAAAGAAAAAGGTGCAAACTGCATCGACTGCCGGTTTGCACCTTCTTTTTTGGTGGAGTATAGCGGACTCGAACCGCTCACCTCGACACTGCCAGTGTCGCGCTCTAGCCAGATGAGCTAATACCCCATTGGTTTATTGCGCTGCAAAGATAAGGAGTTTTCTCTATTGACCAAATATCGCACTACCGTTCTTTGCCGAATGTAATGAACTTATTGGCAAGGAAATTGATAATGGTGAAAAAGGCCATTCCTATCAGGTGGTTGTAATACTTGTCGTAGGAGGTGGAGTATTCGTTGAGCCACATCAAAAGTCCGTATTGGAGTGCATAGCATATTACGAACATAAGGATGAAGGGTACGAATGTCTGCCTCCAAGAGGTCCGGCTCCGGAATGTCCATTTACGATTCCAAATGAAGCTATTGATGAGTCCTGCTATATAACCGATGAGGTTGGCCGGCCCGTCTTTCATGCCGGCTACCTTGAGCAGCAGGAAGATTACAATCATGGAAATGAGCGTATTGGATACGCCTACGATACCATATTTAATTAGTTGCAGGAAGGTCGTTTTCTTCGGCATATTTCTTCAGAGCTACTTGGGCACCCTGTGGGGTAAGCAGTTGGGTATTGGTGATGATAAATGTGGTGGACAGAAAGTGGCCGAACTGATTGCACTCGGCGATGAAGGATGAGAAGAAGTTTCTCAGATCATAGTTGATCGGGACAAGGAAGGTCAGGAGCAGATAGTTGCTGTGCATCTCCAGTCGTTCTATTTCTCCGGATGCTTTGCCGATACGATATAGCAACTCCTTCTCTATCAGTTCTTCCTGATAGCGTTCGAAGTCTTGCAATTTGTCCGTATGGAGAAAGGCCATGAAGCGCATCATGCCATCATGGCCGCCCAGACCACTAGTTATGACCAGTTGCTTCTCATCTACCAGATCGGACAGGATACCTATGCGAGCTTCCAGCTGGGCCATCAAAGCCCAAGGCCTCATTGAGTCGGGAGCGGATTCGAGATAGCGTTCGATAATCCTGAATACTGTGATATTGCCTGTGATGGCAAGGCGGAGCAGAGTCATTTTCTTGATGTCGTCCGAAAGTATAGGATCGAACAATAGCTGCTCTGCATCTTGGACTTCGTTCTCGCTAAGCTGTATGCCACGTCTGCGCATCTCTGCCGACAAACGGAAATAAGAGGCTTGCAATTCTATCGGTATAGGCTCATCAAGCTGATGGACGTGTTTGAGAGCTTCTTCCGACAGGCCTTCGAGCGGTGATTGCTGTCTTTCTTCTTCCATGAGGATTGAGGGGCGAATGTTATACTGTAGCCGTAACCTGTTTAGAAGATGCTTATGGACTTGATCGCCATATTCGATACATCAACTGTCCGGCGTGAGCAATGATAGGCAAAGATTAGACAATATGCAAAACAAAACGGTACGACAAGAGAAGAATACGATTCTTCTATCTGTTGAAGAGTAGCGGATGTACCGTGGGCCGGCTTTCGGCCAAGCACCCTTTTGCATAAGCCAGGCATCCATTGACAAAAGTGTATGCGACGCTGTGACTGAAGGTGAAGCCCTCGAAAGGAGACCATCCGCAGAGGCTAAGTATATTATCGGCAGATACGGTGAGAGGAGATGACGGATCCACAAGTACCAGATCGGCATAGTAGCCCGGACGAATGTAGCCCCTCTTCTCTATGGCGAAGAGAGTGGCTGGTATGTGAGAAGTCTTGCTTACTATTTCTTCGATGCTGAATATGCCTTGATGGCAGAGTTCGAGCAAGGCGAGCAAGGAGTGCTGCACGAGTGGTCCGCCGGATGCAGCCTGCAAGCAACTGCCTTCTTTTTCTCTTAGCAGATGCGGGGCATGATCCGTAGCTATAATATCGATGCCTCCATTGCGTACGGCTGCACGAAGAGCCTCCCTGTCCGATTCTTTTTTGATGGCCGGATTCCATTTGATCTTGTTGCCAAGTCTGTTGTAGTCGGCATCGCTGAACCACAAATGGTGTACGCAGACTTCCGACGTGATTCGCTTTTGTGCTGCGGGTATATCGTTGCGGAAGAGACTCAGCTCTTTCTCTGTCGAGAGATGCAGGATATGCAGACGGGCATTCATCCTATCGGCCAGCTCCACCGCTTCTGCCGATGAGCGGTAACAAGCCTCTTCGCTACGGATGAGGGGGTGGAAATGTATGTCCAAATCATTCCCGTATTTGGCTTTGTAGTGCTCTTTGTTGGCTCGGATGATTTCCTCTTTTTCGCAGTGCGTGGCGATGAGCAGGTCGCATTCTCCGAATATTTTCTCCAGCGTATCCTTATTGTCCACAAGCATATTGCCGGTAGATGAACCGAGGAATAGCTTCAGACCGGGCACCAAATGCTTGTCCACCCGTTTGATCTCATCGATGTTGTCATTCGTGCCACCGAAGAAAAAGCCGTAGTTGGCCCATGCCGTATCTGCACCGATCTGCCTTTTCTCCAACAGTCGCTCCCACGTAGTGGTAGGAGGATTCGTATTGGGCATATCCATAAACGAAGTGACTCCCCCTGCTACTGCTGCCCGGCTTTCAGAGGCGATGGTAGCTTTGTGCGTCAGTCCCGGCTCGCGGAAATGAACTTGGTCGTCTATACATCCGGGGAATAGCCTCAGACCGCTACACTCTACGACTTCATCGGCAGAGAGATTGTCATCCGCAGGTAGCTCTCCTTCGATAATACGGGAGATAAATGCGCCATCGATCATCACCGAACCGAGGAAGGTCCTTCCCTCGTTGGTGATAAGTGCATTGCGAAGAAGAATTTTCATCTCTTTCGTACTATTTTCTTTTGGGAAATCCTTTGAATAAGTGCCAGTAGCGTAACTTGATTACGCCTGTGAAAGCTTCACCGAAAATGGAGGAGTTCATTTTCGACGTTCCCAAAACACGATTGACGAAGGTGATGGGAATCTCTTTCAGACGAAATCCGAGACAGTGGGCCGTGTATTTCATCTCGATTTGGAAAGCGTAGCCCTTGAAATGTACCGAATCAAGATCGATGGCTTCGAGAACTTCGCGGCGGTAGCAAACAAATCCGGCAGTCGTGTCGCATATATTCATCAGGGTTACGAGACGCACATATACGGATGCATAGTAGCTCATCCATACACGACTTTTAGGCCAGTCCTTGACGCCTCCGCCCGATACATAGCGCGAGCCGATCGCTACATCGGCTTCTCCTGTGGCACAGGCATTGTATAGACCGATCAGCTTGTCTACCGGATGGCTGAAATCACAGTCCATCTCGAATATATAGTCATACCCTCGTGCGATGCTCCATTTGAATCCGGCTATATAGGCCGTACCCAAACCCAATTTGCCTTGTCTCTCGATCAGATGAAGTCTTTCAGGATAGATGACCTGTTTCTCTTTGACGATCGCAGCCGTTCCGTCGGGCGATCCGTCGTCGATTATCAGAATATCGAAAGTTTTGGGTAGAGCGAAGACCGTTTCTATCATTTTGGCCACGTTCTCCCGCTCATTGTAGGTAGGGATAATAACTATACTGTCTGTCATCGTGTACTTTCTCCGAGTTCGTTTGCTGAACATCTAATCGGCATAGCCGGCACTCCTTTGCCACAAAGATACGAACTTTGATATACGCAAACACCTTATTCCAAAGCTTTTGCACATTGTCCTCGTTCCCGAATGAGGCCTTTCGTCAGCTGTTTTTCAGCCTGCGATTGATGAAATAGTGGACAGGATAATAGGCAGCTAAGTAGCTGAGTGTGAATATAGTCAGGAATATGATGACCAGATCCACTGCATCCATTCTGACCGGATATGCCACCGATCCCAAGCCCATTTGCAGGGTGATCAGGCCATACTGCTGCTGTAGCACACACAAGCCTATACCGATCAGAATGCCGATGGCTGCCCCCGTCATGGAGACGAGCAGTCCTTCTATCCGAAAGATACGAGAGATGGTTTGGGATGTTGCTCCCATTGAGTGAAGCGTATAGACGTCTTCTTTCTTTTCTATAAGGAGCATGGAGAGGCTGCTGACTATATTAAATGTAGCAAGCACAAGGATAAACAGGAGGATCAGGTAGCTCATCCACTTCTCCATCGCTACCAAGTGAGTGATTTCGGGATGCTGTCCGGCCAAATCGAGTACTTGGTAGCCGCTCCCAAGTGTCTCTTTTAGGCGGAGAGCCGTTTGCACTGCATCGCTACCCATTTGTAGCTGTATGGCCACGGCTTCTGCTTCATGCTCCGAATAATCGAGGAGTTTGCGCAGACTGTCTATGGAGAGGATGATGGAATTGTCCTCGAGTTGCAGGCCGGATGCAAATACCGAGCCTACCCGTCCTTGGAGCACCTTGAATGCACCGGCCGGAACAAGCGGATTGATCAGCCCGATACGACGGGGAACAATTATCTCTACGTCGTCTACAAAGCCTGCGCCGAGCTGCATTTCGGTTGCGATGGCTGCGCCGATATTCAGAGCCGTAGCTCCGGATAACGTATTCGTAGCGAATGTGCCTGCAAAGATGATGGAGTCTATCCTGACGGTTTGGGCGTAGCGATCGTCCACACCCATGAGAGAAACGGCCTGCTGTCGATACTTCGTCTTTACAAGACCTTCTCCGGTGAGGATAAAGCTGTACGAACCGATCCCTTCCGTTTCGAGAGCTGTGAGCAAAGTTTTATCATCTGCCTTTATCAGCGAATTGTCTGCCGAACGAATCATAAGAGGGGGATCCGTTACAGCCGAATGCGTCATGATCAAAGCTTCGTACCCATTGAAAATAGAGAGGATACAAACCAAGGCCGAAGAGACCACGCAGACAGCTATCGCTGAAACGAGCGAAACCACATTGACCGCACTGAATCTTTTGCGGGAGAACAGGTAGCGGCGGGCTATGAAAAAAGGAAAGTGCACAGCGTCTTTGATCGGGCGACCGTTTCTTATTTATTCAGCAGACGGTCTATATTCTCCAGATAATCCAGAGAGTCATCTATGTAGAATGTCAAATCCGGTATCTTGCGCAGTTGGGTACGAACTTGCTGCCCGAGGTCATAACGGATCGTCTTTGTATTGTGTTTGATGCTCTCAAGAATCTCGCTGCTCTTCTCGGATGGGAATATACTCAGGTGTATACGTGCGATGCTGAGGTCGGGGCTTACACGTACGTTCGTTACCGAAACTATTACGCCCGGCAGGGATTTGGCATCTCGCAGGAAAATTTCGCTGAGTTCTTTCTGAAGCAGTCTTTCTATTTTGCTTAGTCGTTTGTTGTCCATAGTGTGAGTCTGTCTATTCGATGTGTTTGCTTATGGGGGCTATCTGCTGCTCTGTGAGCGCAGTCGTTTGAGTGCTTTGTCTCTTTCGGGTAGCGGCGGATACTTTCCGCCGTACCATGCCGGTTCCCAAGATCCGTAGTTGGGATTGGGCAGCATGATGAATCGCCGGCCAAACTCCCCGGCTGTCAGGCCCAGAGCCTGTTTGCGTCCGGACTCTTCTTTGGTATTGAAGAAGTGGTGGAAGTCGCCCAGGTTGTCGCCTATGAGCAATACTATTTCATACCGTTCCTGTATTTTCAGCCGACGAGGTTCTTTGTCGGATGGCCCATGGGTCGTAAGCAGATGTTCTTCATCGGCAAAGGGAAATCCGTAGTGCTGAAGGTTCTGAAGAATTGCTTCGCGCAGATTGTCTCTGCGGTTGGTGACGTAAAAGACCTCGATCCCCTTGTTCGCTGTATGGAGAAAGAAAGACAAAGCACCTGCCAGCGTGTCGGCATCGGCCTGTGCACACCATTCTCCCCAAGTCTCTTCATCATAATCTTTGCCCCTGAGAGCCTGATACACGGAGTTAGGCGTATTGTCCAAAATGGTCTCGTCTATGTCTGTTACGATGGCATAAGGTTTGGCCCCTTGTTTGTGTTCTGCCGGTAGAGCGTCCACTCTTTCTGTGGCGATGTTGTATGCCTGAATGCAGAGAGCTTGATATTCGGCCGAACGTTGTATCCAGGCCGAAGTAAAGAGCTTTCCGCCGAGAGTCCACTGCGGATCCTGTTTGGTTACAGAGCAGCTGCCCAATGTCAGTACAAAGAGGGAGAGGCCGGCAATGATTGTGACTGTCAGATGTCTGCTGATCATATTGTCGAATGGATTTCTTCTGTTTGAGGGAGAGAACTGCATTTCCGATAGCAGGTTCTACACAGGGGGCTGTATTCGTTCAGTTCGCCCAGCATCACTTGCTGATCGCCTTGGACACGACGGAAAGAATAGCTGGCCAGACGGCCACATTCCACACACACGGCATGAACTTTGGTTACGGAGTCTGCTATGGCACATAAGCCCGGCATAGGCCCGAAAGGCTGACGCCGAAAGTCCATATCCAATCCGGCGATCACAACGCGAACACCCTGATCGGCCAATCGTTGGGCTACTTCCACAAGACCCTCATCAAAGAACTGGGCTTCGTCTATCCCCACCACATCCACTTGGGAGGATAGCAGCAGTATATTGGCCGAATTGTCCACGGGAGTAGAAGCGATAGCATTCCTGTCGTGCGAAACGACATCCGTTTCGTCGTAGCGCATGTCGATGGTCGGCTTGAATATCTCCACTGTCTGTCGCGCTATCTTAGCCCTCCGCAGACGGCGTAGCAGCTCTTCTGTCTTACCACTGAACATGGAGCCGCATATCACTTCGATACTTCCCCTGCGAATATTGTCGGCATGGTTGTTCTCTATTTCGTAATCCATCGGTCTGAATTTGATTCCGACCGTAAAGGTAGAGGTTTCCCCTTGAAGAGGTTATAAGGAATATACGAAAATGAGACTGAGCAGGGGGGTGCTTTTTTATGATGACGATTCTACTGCAAGATACTTTTCAGAGCTTGATCAGTCCGAAAGCCGCGGCACTCAGCAGAGCCACTCCTATTATAATATAGAAGATACGTGCGCCTCGCTTGCCGAAGGCATTGATCCATATGCGTGCTCCTCTGCTGCTCAGTAGCCAATCCGGACAAAGCAGTGCAGTCAGCAGCGAAACCAGGCCGACTAAGGCAAAGAGGATGAGATAGAAGTCCCGAATGACGAACGACATCGGAGCAGGCATTAGAATGTAAGCCTGCGCTTGCCGTCTTCCAGCTCTTCGATTCGGACATGAACCGTATCGTTCGGCAGTATCGGCTCCAGAAGCTCCGGCCATTCGATGAAGCAGAGACTACCGCTATCGAAATAGTCTTCTACACCCAGATTCAGGGCGTCTTCTATCTTGTTGAGCCGGTAGCAGTCGAAGTGATAGATCAGTTCGCCCGTCTGATCCGAGCGGTACTCGTTGATAATCGAAAAGGTGGGGCTATTGATAACGTCCGATACGCCCAGCTCCTCGCATACGGCTTTGATGAAAGTGGTCTTGCCCGTACCCATCGGGGCGTAAAAGGCAAAAACGGTATTGTCGCCCATCAGGGCAATGAAGTCGCGTGCTGCGCGGCCGAGGTCGGACGTACTGTCGATAGTGATCGTATTCATGTATGAAGTATTTACTTGGGTTGCATCGTGATTACGGGTACAAGCATCTCTTCGAGCGATATGCCTCCGTGCTGGAACGTATTGCGATAGTATTGTACGTAGTAGTTGTAGTTATTCGGGTAGGCGAAGAAATCATCCTCTTTCGTGAAGATGAATTTGTCCGAGAGGTTGTTATGGGGCAGCCCTACACTTGCAGGATCTTTGATCTCGAATACTTCTTTCGGGTTGTAATCGAGGTTCTTGCCTATTTTGTATCTGAGGTTGGTATTGGTACTTCTGTCTCCGACCACTTTGACGGGATTCTTCACCTGAATAGTTCCATGATCGGTGGTCAATACCACTTTATAACCCATTTCGGCAATGCTGCGGAAAAGGTTGTAGGTGGTCGAATGCTTGAACCAGCTCTTCGTCAGCGAGCGATAGGCCGCTTCGTTGGATGCCAGCTCTCGGATCATCTTGCTGTCCGTACGGGCATGGGACATCATGTCCACGAAGTTCAGGACTATCACATTGAGCTGATTCTGCGACAGTGACCGGATTTGTCCCAGCAGCCGTTCGCCGAATTTGGTCTCATATACCTTATTGTAGGAGAAGCTGTAGTGCTTGCGGTAGCGTTCGATCAGCGTCCGGATCATAGGTTCTTCGTTCAGGTTCTTACCCTCTTCGCTCTCTTCGTCCACCCAGAGGTCGGGAAACATCTTTTCTATCTGCAACGGCATCAGGCCGGAGAAGATGGCATTGCGTGCATATTGGGTCGCTGTCGGCAGGATGGACAGGTACATATCTTCTTCGAAGGTGTAAAACTCGCTGAGCATGGATTTCACGCTTTCCCACTGATCCTGCCGAAAGTTGTCTATGAGGATGAAGAATACCTTTTCGCCATTGTCGAGTAGGGGGAATACCTTCTGTTTGAAAAGATCCGGACTCATCGTTGGACGTGTATCCGGCTTGGCGATCCATTCCCGATAGTTCTGTGTGACGAATCGGGCAAAGAGACGGTTGGCTTCCTGTTTCTGCATTTCGAGGAGTTCGCCCATCTGCCTGTCGGCTTGTTCCAGCTCTATCTCCCAGAATACGATCCGGCGGTACAGTTCTTTCCATTCTTCGAAGGAGAGCTTGCCGCTCATCTGCGCGCCAAGCTGAACGAACTCTTGCCGGTAGTTCATGTTCGTGGTTTCGCTGATGATACTGTGCTGCTGCAGGTTTTTCTTCAGCGACAGGAGGAGCTGATTCGGATTCACCGGTTTGATGAGGTAGTCCGCTATCTTGCCCCCGATGGCTTGTGTCATGATATGCTCCTCTTCGCTTTTCGTTATCATGACGACGGGTGTGTAGGGTTTCAGTTCTTTGATCTTCTGCAAAGCATCCAGTCCGCCGATGCCGGGCATATTCTCATCGAGAAATACGATGTCGAAGTCGTTATTTTGCAAGGCTTCTATGGCATCGTTGCCACTAAGTACGGGTGTTACCTGATACCCTTTCTGTTCGAGAAATAGAATGTGCGGTTTGAGCAGGTCGATCTCATCATCGGCCCATAGTACGGTATACGGTCTCATGTTTTTCTCCATAATTATGTTCTTCTCTATTTAGTATAGGGTATAACGGAAGTGGCAGGTTTAATGTTGCTTGAAGTTAGAAATAAACTTTTCGTATTCCTCTTCAATAAGTTCAAGAGTGATATTAGGTTGGTCGATTTTTCTTATAAAGGGGATTTCTGCAAGGATTAGTACTATTCCTGAAGAGTTTCTTCGAAGAAATGTGTCATATATTTCTTTTCGTGTCACAGATTTCTTTTCTATTACTATTCTTAAAGCTTCTTTGATCGTTTGGGATTTAATCCGGTTTACTTTATTATTTATGGTAATTCTTTTTACTTCATCTTGATTGACCTCAATTATTTTATTTGTTCCTTGCGTATTTGTTAGTGTTTTGCCTTTCAAGTTCAAAATACATTTGTTGTAGATAGTATCTACGCTGTCAATCGATACTACTTTTTCTTCATCGTTTTTTGCGCCTTTGTTGCTGTTCTGGGGTCTCATTTTTTAGATACTCTTTAATTTTTAGTTTGCTAATAATTCTTTTAGAGTTGTACATTCTCTAATCGTGAAAGTAGTCGTACAGCTCTTCGTAGTAGTCTTCGTAGTCATTGAGGGGTTCGCGCTCATCGTCTTGATCCGCTTTTTTCTCGCCTTCATCCGGTGTGGGAGAGGGGGTGTCGGAGAGTCGGCCTGTGTCGCGATAGATGATCATGCGATTGTCGTAGTCGTAATTCAGTATGTCCGTTACAGGGCGATCGGGATCGTAGTTGAGCCAATACTGCTCTTTCGCCGCTTTCGCTCCGCTGTCCGGTTCTTTGTCGGCACTGCACAAGCGAAAGAGGAGGACGCAGTTGAGGAGGACGACGATTGCTCCCCAGACCATTCGCTTGCGACTCGGTCTCCTTTCTCCCGGTGGCTGCCTCCGCCCTTGCTGCTTTCGCCGGTTCATTGTTTGCCTAATCTATCGATTCATTGTTTTGCGATGTGGGTTCAGGCAGGACGTATACCTTGTGCGAGCAGAGTCCGCGTGTCGCCAATTTACCTTCTTGTACCCAGCGGTTCAGTTCCCTTGTAGCACTGTGTTTGAGCAGGCCGGATAGTGTGCTGTACTCGGCTATCCGAATGTATCCTCTGTGGCGGATGTGCCCTGCCGCCAAGCGATAGCGTTCTTCCTCCTCCGCTTTGGGGCGGGATTGGCCGAAGCTCGGACCGCGCTTCACACTCATGCTGCGCATTCGTCGTTTGGCTTGCGGTGTGGAGCGGAAATTGATGTCCACGGCTTGGACGGAACCGGATCGGATTTCCTTTTTGTCACTTACACCGCGGGACTTTACTTTGGCCGAGAACGTGCCGATATTGCCCAGCCGGAAGCTATAACCCGAAGCCAAATATTCGAATATCAACTCCTCCATGGCTGTCATCAGCCCCATGATGTCACCGGTGCTGAAGGACGACCTATCCGAGATGTCCCGACAAAGGTCCTCGGTGGTGCACTGCTGTCGGATGATAGCTTGGGCAAAAAGCCGTTCATCCGCCTCTTCGGATTCATTTTGGTCGGGACGTCGTGGCATCTTGCGGAAATTATACAGGATCGACATAAGCGAGATAGGGTAGGGTTGTTCCGTTTTCGATACAGACTTGTCAGCATCTGTCTGTCCTCAGCTCACCGGAGCAGTGCCTATTTTGCACTGACCTAAGAGTGAAACATAAGAAAAACAGAGCTTTGAGTCCTATTGATCAAGATACAAAGATAATACTTATTGCCGGAATCTATATGGCAATTCTTTAGAATCTCACGGGAAGTTTTGTAGAATCACAAATGTGTTTCTTGTAACTCTCTTTTGTTATTCCGACAAAAAGCAGGCAGGTAATACCATATTGCTTCGTGAAGAAAAGATTGATTCGAACTGCTTTTTTGCTTGGCGACAGCCCGGATAGCCACAAGTATTCGGCGAGAACGGACGGACTGCGCACCGAGTCAGCCTTTATGGATCGAAAAAACTGCGTAGGGAAACTCCCTTGTCTCCCCTTCTGCGTATATTTGCAGGGCAATCAGCACACAGTCATCGCCCCATGTATTTTCGCGACGTTGCCGGACTTGAAGACCTGAAAACCTATCTGAGGCGAACGGCTCAGACGGGGCAGATAGCCCATGCCCAGCTCTTCGCCGGAGAAGAGGGCGGAGGGGCTTTCCCTCTGGCTCTGGCCTACGCACGCTATCTCAACTGTCAGACGCCGACCGATACGGATGCTTGTGGCCATTGCCCATCGTGTCTGAAATACGATGCACTGGCACACCCCGACCTGTTTTTTGTCTATCCTGTCGTAAATGCCTCCTCTTCGCCTACACCGAGCGATGACTACATCCGTCAGTGGCGCGAGATGCTCGGATCGGAAACGTATTTTACCCCTGCCGACTGGCTCGAATACATCAAGGCCGGCAACAGCCAACCTATCATCTACAGCAAGGAAGCCGAAGCCGTGGAGCAGAAACTCAGCTTCCGCATCTATGAAGCTGCGTATCGTGTAGTGATGATTTGGCAACCGGAGCGGATGAACGAAGCCATGGCAAACAAACTGCTGAAGCTGATAGAGGAGCCACCCGAGCATACGCTTTTCTTTATGATCAGCAGCGAGGCGGACAAGGTGTTGGGTACGATCAGGAGCCGTACGCAGCTGATCAATGTGCGCCTGCTGCACGAAATCGAAATAGTGGAGGCCCTGTCTCGTAACAATAAGGGAAATACGGCCGACATCATCCGCATAGCACATTTGGCAGAGGGCAACTATCGGCGAGCCATGAATCTCTATCGGGGCGAATGGGCGGATCGCGACAACTTTGTGCTTATGGGGCGAATGATGGGCAGTATCATCAAGGGAGATCCCTCCAAGATGCGTCCCGTGGCAGATGAGTTAGCCGCTCTCGGACGCGTCAGCCAAATCGGATTCCTTACTTATTGTTTGCGACTCTTTCGTGAGCTGTATATAAGCAGAGTAGGCGTTGCAAAGCTGAACTATCTCTCTCCCGAGGAGGAGTCCTTCGCCAATATGCTCAGCGGAGGCATTACGGGACAGAATATCCGACCGGTGATGGAGGAGGTGGAACTGGCTATCCGCCATATTCGTCAGAACGGAAGCGGTCGGATGATTTTTTTCGATCTCTTCCTCCGCCTTACAGCCGCTCTCACTCCTGCCCTTCGTGCCAAAGGCCTCAAATAAGCAACCCTGCCTTCCCTTCATCCTACGGCTTGTGCACAGATGGGGTACGCCCTGATCGTATCTCCTTTTCAGTGTATTTTTGTCGCTTTTTCACATCCGCTCGAGGCTCTTATTGCTTTTTTCGGATATTATTTCTACATTGCGGGCAAAGATGATTGGCACCGCTTCCTGAGGTCTGTACAGCCTCTCGAAGCGGCGATTCTAATCCGGATTGTTAAAAACACTAATAACAACGACTTCACCATGAAAGTGTACAAGACAAATGAGGTGAAAAACATCTCCATTTTGGGTAGCTCCGGCGCCGGAAAAACCACCCTTGCAGAAGCGATGCTCTTCGAGGGTGGAGTGATAAAACGTAGAGGAAGCATAGATGCAGGCAATACGGTCTGCGACTATTTTCCCGTAGAGAAGGAGTATGGATATTCTGTATTCTCTACGGTTTTCTCTGTAGAGTGGCAGGATAAAAAGCTGAATTTCATCGACTGCCCGGGAGCGGACGACTTTATCGGCGGTACCGTCTCGGCTCTGAACGTCACGGACTGTGCCCTCGTAGTCGTGAATGCGCAGTATGGCGTGGAAGTAGGGCTTATCAATCAATTCCGTTATGTGGAGCAGTTGCACAAGCCCGCCATCTTCATCATCAACCAGTTGGATCAGGACAAGGCCGACTTCGACTCTGCTGTATCACAGCTTCGGGAGCGATATGGCTCCAAAATCGTGCCCGTACAGTATCCCGTAAATGCGGGAGCAGGGTTCAATGCCGTGGTCGATGTGCTGAAGATGAAAATGTATCGCTGGAAACCTGAAGGAGGTGTGCCCGAGGTGCTGGAGATTCCGGCCGAGGAGCAAGACAAAGCGAAAGAAATGCACCAGGCTCTGGTAGAGGCTGCGGCCGAAAACGATGAAAGCCTGATGGAAAAATTCTTCGATCAGGGAAGTCTCTCTGAAGAGGAGATGCGCGATGGTATCCGTGCCGGTCTGATCTTGCAGGGTATGTACCCTGTGTTCTGCGTCAGTGCGGAGAAGGATATGTGCGTGCGCCGTACGCTGGAGTTCCTCGGCAACGTGGTTCCCGGTGTAAACAAGCTGCCGGCTCCTGTGGCAGTGAGCGGAGAGGAAGTGAAGCCCGATGCTTCGGCTCCCCTTTGCGTCCATTTCTTCAAGACAACGATAGAACCGCATATTGGTGAAGTATCATATTTCAAAGTAATGAGCGGTACCCTCACCGAGGGAGTAGACCTGCTCAATGCTGACCGAGGCTCCAAGGAGCGCATCAGTCAGATATTCGTGCCGGCCGGACAGCAACGCATCAAGGTGGATCAGATGTGTGCCGGCGATATAGGAGCTACCGTGAAGCTCAAAGAGGTACGCCGTGGCAATACGCTAAACGAAAAGGGCGTGGAGCATCGTTTCGATCTGGTCAAATTCCCCGAACCCAAGTACCGTCGTGCCATCAAGGCTGCCAACGAATCCGATACGGAAAAGATGAATGCAGCTCTGAATGAGATGCGCGAAGAGGATCCGACATGGATCGTGGAGCAGAGCAAAGAGCTGCGTCAGACCATCGTCAGCGGACAGGGGGAATTCCACCTGCGTACGCTCAAATGGAGATTGGAACACAACGAAAAGATCGAGATAGAATATATAGAGCCTCGTATCCCCTATCGCGAGACCATTACGAAGGCTGCTCGTGCGGACTATCGTCACAAAAAGCAGTCGGGCGGTGCCGGCCAGTTCGGCGAGGTACACCTGATCGTGGAGCCGTACAGCGACGACAAACCGCTGCCTGAATCGTTCAAATTCGGCGGACAGGAATTCCGCATCACTCCGCGCGACACGCAGGTAGTGGAATTGGAATGGGGCGGTAAGCTTGTCTTCGTCAATAGCGTAGTGGGTGGTGCCATCGATACACGCTTCATGCCTGCCATCCTGAAAGGTATCATGTCGCGCATGGAGCAGGGCCCGCTGACCGGTTCGTATGCCCGCGACGTTCGCGTAGTGGTCTACGATGGTAAGATGCACCCGGTGGACAGCAACGAAGTATCGTTTATGCTGGCCGGTCGGAATGCTTTCAGCACGGCTTTCAAAGAAGCCGGCCCGAAGATTCTGGAGCCTGTCTATGATGTAGAAGTATCGGTTCCTGCCGATTATCTGGGTGATGTCATGAGCGATATGCAGGGACGTCGTGCCATCATCATGGGTATGAACAGCCGCAAGGGGTATGAGCAGCTTTTGGCGAAAGTGCCTCTGAAAGAGCTTTCCAACTATTCCACTTCGCTCAGCTCCATCACCGGCGGACGTGCATCCTTCACGATGAAGTTTGCCTCCTATGAATTGGTTCCTGCCGATGTACAGGAGCGTCTGCTGAAAGAATACGAAGAGCAGACCAAGGACGAAGCATAGTCTCTGCACTTCGATCTATTACCAACTAAATCAAAGAGGCTGCGCCGACCATTGGCACAGCCTCTTTCTCATGCAGTTTTTCTCCGACTGGATATTTGAGGATTGCTTTCGTTTCGTCTCTGCCTTTTACCACTCAAAAGCTCTTCGCCTTTCGTCAAGATTTTCCGGCTTTAGGAGCAATCTTTTTCGTTAAGAATGGCGTTTTTTGCTTTTGCCTTTGCGAGACTGCGCGGATGGAGATGTATGGCGATCGTTGCGAGAGGGAGTAGGGCGGTCGAATAGCTTGGCAATGAGATCCGGTCGTCCGATTCGGTGTAGCTCGCGACGGATCTTGTCGGCTTCTTCCCGTTTGTACCAAAAGAAAAACATGTGCTGGCGCATCTTTTCTTCTTTCTTGATGGCTGTATATACGGGCTGGAGCGTATAGGGATGGTAGCCGGTGTAGTACATTTCCGTCGCTAAGGTCATAGGTGTAGGAGTGAAGTCCTGTATCTGCTCCAGCTTGAAGTCGAGCTTTTTTGTCAGTATCGCCAGTTCGGCCATATCCTCTTCGGTGCAACCCGGGTGGCTGGATATAAAATAGGGGATGAGTTGCTGACGCAGCCCGTGCGCTTCGTTGATATGTTGGAAACGTTTGGTGAATTCGGCAAACTGCCGGAAAGGGGGCTTGCGCATCAGGTTGAGGACGCGATCCGAGCTGTGTTCGGGAGCTACTTTCAGGCGTCCCGATACATGCTTTACGATGAGGTCTTCCGTATATTCGTCCGCAGCTTTCTTCAGAGCCTTGTCTTTATAATCATGAAGGAGGAGATCCATTCTTACACCACTGCCGATAAAGCTCTTCTTGATCTTGGGATTCTTATCGATCCTTCTCAATAAATCCAGTAGAGGACGGTGATCGGCATTCAGATTGGGGCATACATCCGGATGAATGCAGCTCGGCTTTTTGCAGCGTTTGCAGATCGAGAGGTCATAGCCCTGCATCTTGTACATATTGGCCGAAGGGCCTCCGACATCGCTCAGATACCCCTTGAAATCCTCCATTTCAGTGATCTCTTTCACTTCGCGGAGTACGGATGCTTCGCTGCGCGAGGCTATAAATTTTCCTTGATGGGCCGAAATGGTACAGAAAGCACAACCACCGAAACAGCCACGATGAACATTGACCGAGTGCTTGATCATCTCATAGGCCGAAATAATCTTCCCCTTATAACGGGGATGAGGCAGGCGCGTGTAGGGTAGGTCGAATGACTGATCTATTTGTGCCGTACTCATGGGAGGGAAAGGGGGATTGACCACGATGGTAGAACCTCCGACGGCCTGAAGTATGCGGTCTGCTTCGTAGCGATTGCTCTGTATCTCTATCTCCCGGAAGTTTTGTGCCTGCTTGCGTTTGTCCGACAAACATTCTTCATGGGAGAAGAGGTGCCGATCGTTTTCGCAGGGCGCAGGTGTCTTTCCTTTCGGGACAAGATAGGCTATCTGCCGAATGTTCTTCAAACTATCGAACGGTTCGCCGGCTATCAATCGCTGTGCTATCTCGTGCAAAGGAAGTTCTCCCATGCCGTAGATCAGGAGGTCGGCTCCTGATTGGTAGAGTATACCGGGGAGCAATTTGTCCTGCCAATAGTCGTAATGCGTCAGCCGGCGGAGGGAAGCCTCGATCCCTCCGACAATGACCGGTACATCCGGAAATAGCTCTTTCAGGATGCGAGTGTAAACGATGGTCGGGTAGTCGGGGCGCATATCCGAACGTCTGTCCGGTGTGTAAGCGTCTTCGCTGCGGAGACGGCGATTGGCTGTGTATTTATTCACCATCGAATCCATCGCTCCGGCCGAAACTCCGAAAAACAAGCGAGGACGCCCCAGTTTGCGGAAGTCCCGGAGATCGTCGCGCCAGTTCGGTTGGGGAACGATAGCCACACGAAGGCCTTCGGCTTCTAAAATCCTTCCGACTACGGCAGCACCGAAGGACGGGTGATCCACATAGGCATCTCCGCTAAAGAGAATGACATCTGCTTCATCCCATCCTCTGGCCTCCATTTCTTTTTTGGAGGTGGGCAACCAATCTGTCAGGGTATGATGCTTTGCCATTGGAAGCAGTCGGTGATAGCAGCCTTATCGAGCTGAGGCTTTTCCCGGAAAAGACCGAACAGTGCTGATCCGGAACCGGACATAGCAGCATACAAAGCCCCCGATCGATAGAGCATTTCTTTTAGTTCGGCAAGTCGAGGATGTGCAGGGAAAAGGCTTTCTTCGAAATCATTCACCAATTTTCCTCTCCATTCCTCTACGGGCATGTGAACAATCTCATCCGGCATTGTCTCTCGTTTACCTACATGCTTGAGCCCTTTGTATGCAGCTGCTGTGCTGATATGGATGGGTGGTTTTACTATAGCGATATGGAGACCGGACAGAGAGAAACCGGGCAGTGGCGTAAAGACTTGGCCGAGGTCAGTGGCCAATACCGGTCGATTTCCTATGAAAAAAGGACAATCGGCACCGATCGTCAGTGCTATTGCCGCCAATTCTTCGTCATCGATCGGCAGAGAGAAATAGTCCCTCACGAGCTTGAGCATGAAAGACGCATCCGAAGAGCCTCCTCCCAAGCCCGCTCCTGATGGAATGTGCTTGATAAGCTCGATAGTCAGTGGGGGAAAATCGAATTTTTGGCGAAGAGCCATGACCGCTTTCATGACCAAATTGTCCTCCGCTACGGCGTCGATAGGAACGCCATGGACGGAAAGACAGTCGCAAGTATCCTCTCGCGCTTCGATCTCTAAGGCATCGATCAGCGGGATCGGATAGAAGACTGTCTCGATATTGTGGTACCCGTCCGCTCGCTTGGCTACAACCTGCAAGCCGAGGTTGATTTTGGCATTGGGAAAAACGATCATGGCTCGACTATTTGAAATCGATTATTCGTCATGCAAAGGCATAGCGCAGGATGAAAAGAACAGTCAGGATGTAAAGTGGGAGGGATATGCTACGGTATTGTCCGGACAAGAGTTTGACAAAGACGAATGCCAGCATTCCCAAGGCCATTCCTTCAGCGATAGAGTAGGTGAGTACCATTGTCAGCAGCGTGATGAAGACAGGGAAAGTCTCGGACAGGTCGGACAAGTCGATCATCGAAATGGATCCGAGCATAAATACTCCTACCATCACAAGAGCACCGGTCGTCGCTGCACCCGGGACAAGGAGAAACAGGGGCGACAGAAAAAGTGCCAACAGGAAAAGGCTACCCGTAACTAATGCCGTCAAACCCGTCCGCCCTCCTTCGGCAATGCCCGATCCGCTCTCCACATAGGTAGTTACCGTGGAGGTGCCTAATATGGCACCGAGGCTTGTACCGATGGCATCGGCCATCATGGCCTGCTTGATATTCTTGACATTGCCTTTTTCGTCCATCATTTCGGTCTTGGCAGCTGCTCCGATCAGTGTGCCAATCGTATTGAAAATATCCATGAATACGAGAGCGAATATCGTCATAGCCATATCGAACGAAAGGAGAGGGGCGAAATCCATTTGCAGGAAAGTGGGGCTCAGGCTCTGCGGAGAGGAGATAGGGGCAAATCCTTCGGGAATGGCCGTCACTCCCAACGGAATACCGACGATCGTACAAATGGCGATACTGTAGAACAAAGCTCCTCGCACCTTACGAACGACCAGAGCTGCGCTGAGGATGATACCGAGGATGGCCAGCAGGAATATCGGAGTGAAAGCTCCGAGAGCGACCAGTGTAGCCGGGTGGGCTACGATAATGCCAGCGTTCTTCAGTCCGATGAAAGCGATAAACATGCCAATACCGGCGGAGATGGCATAGCGCAGATTATAGGGAATACAATTGACGATCTTCTCGCGTATATTGAATGCCGTCAGCAGGATGAAGACGATCCCCTCCACAAAGACGGCGGCCAGTGCAGTCTGCCAAGAATAGCCCATGCCTTGAACCAAAGTGAAAGCGAAGAACGCGTTGATCCCCATGCTCGGAGCTTGAGCGAAGGGCAGCTTGGCCAAGAACGCAATCAGCAGCGTAGCCACAGCCGAAGAAAGTGCCGTGGCTGTGAATACGGCACCTTTGTCCATCCCGGCTGCGGCAAGAATATCGGGGTTCACTGCCAAGATGTAGCTCATGGTCAGGAAAGTGGTCACCCCTGCAATAAACTCCGTTCGGACGGAGTGTTTCTCGGGATTGAACCCGAGAATGGATTGCCATGTTTTCATCTTTTACTGAAGTGTTCCGTTCAGTTGAAAGTCCATTTCACGGCAAGGGTAGGGATGCAGGTGAATTTGTCCATGCGAGCGAAATTCCTGCTGATTTCCATCTCTGTTCCTATGCTGAGGTTGAAATCCTTGTCGATGCCTTTGATGCGATTGAGGTTGAGCCAGAACTGCGGTTCGGACAGGAATACGAACTTATCTCCTTCTTTGAGGACAGGGCCTCCGATCAGTTCCCTTTGGGGGAAGCCCCAGAGATCGAGGAAGCCGTTGAAGGTAAGCAGACCATCCAGAAAGTGCATATACCAAGTGCCGGTGATCTGATAGGTATGGAAGTCGTGCGCACCCAGATGCTTGTACATGGGTGTGATCGTAAATCCACGTGTAAAGGAGGGATTGTTGTAAGTGTAGGTGGCACCGATCAGTGCATCGTGTCCGAAAGTAAAGCTTGAGGAGAGGCCTCCGTTATACTCCAAATGAATGGAGACGGGAGCTTGCCAAAACTTCAGTTCGCGCGAAATCTCCCAATAGGCCGACTGGATACCCTTGCCCGTGTAATCCATGTCGATGAAGAAGAAGGTGCTTCCCCATTTGTCGGGTGTGAAGTTTTCCACTGTGGTAGTCAGTTTAGGACGTCCATCCAGTTCGTCGTAGATGGAATGACCGAAATCGTAGTGCAACTGTACGTTTTGCGCGTTGGCACACAGGCCGAGGAGCAAGGCAGCTCCGGAAAGAATAGCTTTTTTCATTATTAGTGGATTATGAATGAGATGATTTGCAAAAGTAGGCAATATGCCCAAACGAAAAGACGGGTTGAGCCACTCCGGGAAAAGACTTCCCGGAGAGAAGAAGATGGTGTCGGATCATCGGCGGAATAAGAATTGGTCCAATTCGCGAAACCAGAGGATCAGACTCGTCGCGAGGATGATGAGAATCCAGTCCATCGGAGCAAGGGGCACTACGCGGAACATGCCTCCGCCAAAAGTCGTGATGATGATTTGTCCTATAAGAATCAGCAGGGCGATGAGAACGAAGTTGCGACATTTCCACAGTCGGTGCAGGGCACTCCGTCCTGTCATAAATGCTTTGGCGTTGAACATATTCCAGAACTGGAGGAAAACGAATATGGAGAAGAATGCACTCAGCTCGAAGTCGGAAAGGGCATTCTCCACAGACCGGAAGTCGAAGAGGGCAGCAGCCCACGCACCGAGATGGAAGTCCGGCATGCTATTGAGTTCGGCATGTTTGAAGTATTGGATCAGGCTGAATAGCAGCAGGACGAATCCTCCGCCAAGTCCGAATATTCGTCGAGCCATTGGCGGGTTGATAATGGCATCATCCTGCCGGCGGGGTTGCTCCTTCATCACCCCCTTGTCGGGAGGGAGCGAAGCCAAGGCCAAGGCGGCGAAAGTATCCATGATGAGATTGACCCACAGCATTTGCGTCACGGTAAGGGGCGACTCCGTGCCCAGAAATGCACCGATCAGAACGATGATACAGGCCACTACGTTGATGGTCATCTGAAAGAGGATGAAACGGCGGATATTCCGGTAGAGCGATCGTCCCCACATAACGGCCTTGGCGATGCTGCTGAAGGAATTGTCCAGAATGGTAATGTCGCTTGCCTCTTTGGCTACGGCAGTGCCATCGCCCATCGAGAGACCCACCTGTGCGCGGTTGAGTGCAGGAGCATCGTTCGTACCGTCGCCCGTCACGGCCACCACTTCGCCGGCTTCCTGTAGCAGGCGTACGAGCCTCTCCTTATCCATCGGACGGGCGCGGGACATGACGCGCAGTTCGCCTATCCGGGGGCGTAGTTCCTCGTCGGTGAGGGCTGCGAAATCCGAACCGGTGATCATATTCCGCTCCGTACAGCTTTCGTCCCACAGTCCTATTTGGCGACCGATCTCCCGGGCGGTACCCGGTGTGTCGCCCGTTACTATTTTCACCTGAATGCCGGCCTTCATACAGTCGCTGATCGCTTCGGGAACGTCGGAGCGAATGGGATCGGCTATGCCGACTATACCCATGAAGCAGAGGTCATGCACGTGGAGACGCCCATTGGCAAATACCTGCTCCTCGTCGGAGGACAGCTCCTTGTATGCAAATCCGATCGTACGCATCGCCTTGCTCTGATATTCGGCGAGTTTTCGGGCATAGGAGTCGGCTTTTTCTCCATCGGGCAAGGAGCAGAAGCCGAGCACGATCTCCGGTGCGCCTTTGACCCAGAGCACGGGCTTGCCGAGGGAAGCCGATCGGACTACCGTGGCCATGTATTTGCGTTCGGTAGAGAAGGTCAGTTGCAGGAGCACGGGGCAGGCCTCGCGAACGGTCAGATAGTTTATTCCCTTCTCTCGGAGCCATAGTAGCAAGGCTCCTTCGGTGGGGTTGCCGAGGGGACGTATCGCCTTTTCGTCCGAGCAGTCCAGATAGGCTGTGGAGTTGGCGGCCATGGCTTCGGCCAAGAGCGAAGAGTCGGCCTCATGCTCCGGATCGAAGTATGTGTCTGCCACGGTCATGCGGTTCTGCGTCAGGGTTCCCGTCTTGTCCGTGCAGATGACGGTAGCAGCCCCCATGGTCTCGCAGGCATGCATCTTTCGTACCAGATTGTTGGTCTTCATCATACTGCGCATGCTGTAGGCCAGACTCAGCGTCACGCTCATGGGCAATCCTTCGGGAACGGCTACGACGATGACCGTGACGGCTATCATGATCTTATTGAGGAAGAAGGAGAGGGCATGCGCCCAGTCGAAGGGGCTGAATCCGCCGTTGGCAGCGTACATGACGATGCTGCCGATGAGCACCAAGGCTGCTATGCTGTAGCTGACCTTCGTGATCAGGCCGGCCAAATGGTCGAGCTGTCTGTTCAGAGGCGTCTGTACGCTGTCGTCCAGTTGGGCACCCTCGAACACCCGTCCGTATTCTGTGGAGTCGCCCACCTTTTCCACCCTGAAAGTGCAGTGG
The DNA here is from genome assembly GCF_000378065.1 of Porphyromonas gulae DSM 15663. Lineage (GTDB taxonomy): Bacteria > Bacteroidota > Bacteroidia > Bacteroidales > Porphyromonadaceae > Porphyromonas > Porphyromonas gulae. Next base: position 45,622 of record NZ_KB899150.1, read on the forward strand.
CCGTCCAGAATGGTCGTGCCTCGGCAGATGTAATCGGAGGGGTAGGTGGCTTCCGTGTCGAAGTCCTGCCGGTCGGTGGTTTTGTTTACGACGGGTTCGCCCGTCAGGCTGGATTCGTCGATCTGTAGGGAGATGGCTTCGATGAGTTGCCCATCGGCCGGGATTTGCTCTCCCGTTTCCAGAACGACCAGATCGCCTACGACGATTTCTTTTTTGAGCACCTGACAGATCATGCCGTTGCGATATACCTTATATAATATGTCTTCATTGACCTGATTCAGGATCTCGAACTCTTTTTCGGATTTCATCTCGAAGAAAAAGGCAACTCCCGTGGCCAATACGACGGCGAGCAACACCCCTGCCGGCTCCAAAAAGACGGAGACGCCCTCTCCGCCCGTGAAGTAGTGGTAACAAGCCACGGCAAACGAAAGCACCATGGCCACGAGCAGGATGATGATGATGGGATCTTTGAACTTCTCGAAAAACTTGCTCCAGAGCGATTCGCGCTCGGGGGGAGTCAGTTCGTTCGTGCCGTGGGTGGCTCGGCTGTGTAAGACTTCGGCATCGGACAGTCCCTGATGCGAGGAGGAAGAGAGGGTGGCCTTGTGGGTTTCCTCGGTGGGCATATTCATAGGTGTTGTGTAAAAAGTTTTTCTTGACTCGTATGACGCGAAACGCAGAGTGCGATAATCGGAGACAAATGTACTTTTTCTTTAGCACGATTGCTTGCGTTTGCGGACGATGGCCGAGCGGAACCGTAGGATCAGGAACCGACCTCCGGGAGCTTTCATTCGGATTTTCACTCCCGATCGCAAATGAAAATGGTTGTTTGTCGAGTGGGGAAAGGGCTGTTCGGCGGGAAATCTGCATCTCGTCACCGGAAAACCCCGCCGCAACTTGCGGGAAGCCTTTTTGGCACGACAATGTCGTCCCGCAAGTTGCGGCAAGCTTTTTTGGTGCAACGATGTCGCCCCGCAAGTTGCGGCAAGCTATTTCGGTGCGAATTTGTCATCCCGCAACTTGCGGGGGCGAATTTCGTGTCCGAAATGCAGATTGTCCGGCGGGAATTCTACATTTTCGCCCCAAGATGCAGATTCCCCACCGAACAATGGCATTTCCGCGGCCGAAACCATCGTTCGTATCTCTCCTTTTTGCGCCTTTGGCCGGATTTATACAAGAACAAACCCCAAACGACCTTTCGGGCGGCCGTTTGGGGTTCGATGTTTATACTCGGTTCTCTGTTACAGGAGGAATCCCTTTCCCCCTTCCTGTCGGCAGAGCCTTATTTGTAGTTTATCCAGCGGATGATCTCTTTGATCGATGGCTTCTTGCCGTACATGAGCACGCCCACGCGGTAGATCTTTGCTCCGATCCACGTCATCAATACGAAGCATCCGTACAGCAGGCCGATGCTTAGCAACTCCTGCCACAGCGGAACGTCATAGGGCAACCGCACCATCATCACAAGGGGGGAGGTGAAGGGGATCAGCGAACACCAGAATGCGAGCGATCCTTCGGGATTGTTCATACTGCCGTAGGCGGCATAGAAACCGAACATCAGGAGGATCATCACGGGCATCATGAACTGGCTGGTGTCTTCGTCGTTCGATACCATCGAGCCGATGACGGCGAAGATGGAGGAGTAGAGCAGGTAGCCACCAATGAAGAAGATGAGGAACATGACGAACAGCTCTCCGAAGTTGATGCCGCCGATGATGTTCATCACTTCCTTCATCTCGGCAAAGTCCTCTGCGTTCATGGATGAAGCCATACCCGTTATGTCGGAAGCCTGCATCTGACTCAATGCCTCAGGGCTGTACAGATTGCCGAGGAAGGCGAATTGTGCTACCGTCAGCAGCAGTGCCGTGAGCACTCCCCAGCAGATGAGCTGCGTGAGGCCTACGAGGCCTATGCCGATGATTTTGCCCATCATCAGGTCGAACGGCCGAGTAGAGGACACCATCACTTCCATGATCCGGTTCTTCTTCTCTTCCAGCACGCCGGCCTGCACCATAGCCGCCAAAGTCATGATCAGGAAGAAGATGACGAACATCATCATCATGCTGATGCCCGAAGCCAATTCGCCCGATGTGCGTTCGTTGGTGCCGTCTTCGCCCCATTTATAGGTGTGCACCGATAGCTCTATCTTGCTGTCGGCGAGGATCTGTTTGATGTTGGGGATGTTGTAGGATGCTATCTTTTTGTCGGAGAGATAGTCGGACAGGATCCCTGAGATATGATTGCTTACGGATGCCGGCAGTTGCTTGTAGCCGTATATGGCCACGGCGTTGGGATCCTCGAGCAAATCCTGACGGATTTCGAGGACGGCGTCGATGCCCGATTCGTCGGCTCCCATTTTCCTGTATTCCTCGGCAGTCTTCTCGGCATGGATGAATCGGAATTCGTCGTTGTCCTTGAATAGCTGCTCGTATTCACCCGTGCGGTCGGCAATGGCGATGGTCTTCATGTCGCCTCCGAGCTGTGCCAATACGATCGGCAAAGACACCATCCCCACGAACAGGATGGGCATCAGGATCGTCATCACGAGGAAGGATTTCTTCCGGACGCGAATCATGTATTCGCGTTGTATGATAGTGCTAATGTTGTTCATAATGTCAGTGTGTATCGGTTTCTTGTTGTGCTTGGATCGGATTCTCTTCCTCTATGCCGTGGCCTACGGTCTTAATGAATATGTCGTGCATGCTCGGGATCTCTTCGTAGAAGGACACGAGCCGTACCGACTCGGGCAGGTCGCGCACGAGATCGCGGTTGTGCGCCGAGGTTTCCTTGCGCACTCTCAGCTCCGTCATGGAACCCGGCAGCTCCGTCTTCTCCAGTATCTGGATTCGGCCGAGGTAGTCTGCCGGCAGCTCACCTTCGACTACCATGCGGATGATGCCGAGGCTGTTCTCCCTGCGCACCTCGCGCACGGCTCCGTGGAGCACTACGCGCGATTTGTTGATCAGCGCGAAGTCGTCGCATACTTCTTCCACCGACTGCATATTGTGCGTCGAGAAGATGACCGTACGCTCCTTGCCGGCCAGCTCCAGTATCTCACGCTTCAGCAGGTCGGCATTGACGGGGTCGAATCCGCTGAACGGTTCGTCGAATATGAGTAGTTCCGGTTCGTGAATGACGGTGCACACGAACTGCACTTTCTGCTGCATCCCCTTGGACAGCTCTTCCACTTTTTTGTTCCACCAGGGCATGATGTCGAACTTCTCGAACCAGTCGGTGAGTCGCTTGCGCGCTTCGTGCTTGTTCACTCCTTTGAGTTGCGCCAGATAGATGGCCTGCTCGCCCACTTTCATCTTGGGGTACAGCCCTCGCTCTTCGGGCAGATAGCCGATGCGGCGAACGTCCTCCGCCTGCATGGGACGGCCGTCGAAGATCACTTCGCCCTCGTCGGGAGCGGTGATGCGGTTGATGATACGTATCAGACTGGTCTTGCCGGCACCGTTAGGACCGAGCAGACCGAATACGCGCCCCTTCCGGACGCTTATGCTCACATCGTCCAGCGCAGTATGGGCTGCATACCGCTTGCGAATATGATTGGCTTCTAAAAATGGCATAATTATTGGTTTGATTGAATGATAGTTGTCAGTTCTTCGTAAGAAGGAATTTCGGGCAGGAATACGTAGCCGCTCTGTTCGTAATCCACCAGACAGGCTGCATGCTGCAATCCGTTGCTCAGCAGCAAGAGCGGTACGCGGAAGATGAAGTTGTAACAGAGGATTTGATCCATCGTCTTCTGAGTCAGCGACACCATCGGAGCCTTGTATTCGCAGAGAACGATCGGCCGCAGATTCGTATCGTAGATGACCGTATCGCAGCGTTTCCTCCGCCGGTCTATTCGTAGCTGTGCTTCGTTGCGGATCAGATCGGCCGGGTATCCCAGCACATCGGTCAGATAGTGGACGAAGTGCTGGCGCACCCACTCCTCCGGCGTCAGAGCCACATAGCGACGCCGAATACTGTCGAAAATGAGCATGGACTCATCTTCTTGGCGAATACGATGTTCGTAAGGGGGGAGGTTTAGCTGAATCATCCTATCTTTGTTTCGCTCGGGAATCTTAGAATTTTCGGAACGAGCGTTACAAATATAGGTCTGTTTTTATGAAAACGAAGCAAGAGATAGTTGAGAACTGGTTGCCGCGATATACGCAGAGGCAGCTCGCCGATTTCGAACCGTACATCCTGCTGACGAACTTTTCGCACTATCTGCATGTCTTCGCCGAGCACTACGGGGTACCTATCGTCGGAGAACATACCTCCATGCCGAATGCTTCGGCCGAAGGTGTCACCCTCATCAACTTCGGCATGGGCAGTGCCAATGCGGCTACCATCATGGACTTGCTCTGGGCTATACACCCCAAGGCTGTGATTTTTCTCGGCAAATGCGGAGGCCTGAAACTGGAAAATGCTTTGGGCGATTACCTCCTGCCCATAGCCGCCATACGCGGCGAGGGTACGTCCAACGACTATTTGCCCGAGGAGGTGCCCTCTCTGCCATCCTTTTCCGTACTGCGAGCCATTTCGTCAGCCATTCAGAACAAAGGCAAGGACTACTGGACAGGTACGGTCTATACCACGAACCGGCGGGTGTGGGAGCACGATGAGAAGTTCAAGGACTATCTGCGCAGTACGCATGCAAGCGGCGTGGATATGGAGACGGCTACGCTCATGACCGTAGGATTTGCCAACAAGATTCCGATGGGAGCCTTGCTTCTGATTTCCGACAGACCTATGTTTCCCGAAGGTGTCAAGACGGAAGAGAGCGATCGGCTCGTGACGGACAACTTCGCCGAAGAGCATCTGATGCTCGGTATCGATGCTCTCGAAATCATTCGGGAGAACAAATCTTCCATCAAGCATATTCGCTTCAACTGGTAACACTTCCCCCTTCCTCTCCATGGCCTCCTATTCCGATATTGTCGATTCCGTACGCAAGCGTCACTTCTCGCCCCTCTATCTGCTGGCCGGCGAAGAACCCTTCTATATAGACGAGCTGACCACTCTGCTGGAGACACACGTGGTGCCGGCTGATGAGTGGGACTTCAACAGGGTTATCCTCTATGGCGACAAAACTTCCGTAGCCGATATAGCGAACGAAGCGCGCCGTTTCCCGATGATGGGACAGAGGCAGTTGATCGTCGTCCGGGAGGCGCAGTTAGTGGACAATATCGACTCCCTCGAAGCGCATTATGGCACCTTCCCCGATACTACGGTTCTGGTCATCGCCTATAAGAAGAAACCGGATAAGCGAAAGGCTTTCTACTCCAAGGCTGAAAAGGTGGGCCAAGTATTCGTCTCCGAGACCATACCGGACTATAAGATGCCGGACTTCATCCTGTCGGCTGCTGCCGGCAAGAAGCTGACCGTATCGCCCGAAGTGGCACATATGCTGGCCGATTACCTCGGCAATGATCTGGAGAAGCTGATGAATGAGTTGGACAAGCTCGTTCTCATAACACAAGACAGTAGGGGAGTGGTCACGCCCGAGATCGTGGAGCAGCATATCGGAGTGAGCAAATCCTTCAACAACTTCGAACTGCTTCGTGCCATAGTCAATCGCGAAACGGGCAAAGCCTTTCGTATCGCCCACTACTTTGCCCGGAATGAAAAGGAACACCCCATACAGGCCACTCTGCCCGTACTCTTCAACTATTTCAGCAACCTGATGATCGCTTGCTACCTGCCACAGAAAAATCCCGATGCCGTCATGAAAGCATTGTCGATACGCAATTTCCAAGTGCGCGACTATATGACAGGGCTGAAGATGTATTCGACGAGGAAGGTTTTCGACATTATACACGAGATTCGGATGACAGATGCTCGCAGCAAGGGGGTGGATACGACCGCCACGTTTGCCGGTAGCGGCGATTTGCTTCGGGAGCTACTCCATTTCATCTTCCATTGATCCTGCGGTCGGGGATTAAGACCTTTTTCCTTTTGCCAATATCCTACCGATACGAATCCGGAAAACAGTAACAGACGTATTGCACATTAGTTTTATATATTTGTAGGGATTAAATGATTTTCCGGCAGTTATGCGTATGCTGCACATGAGATCAGGCCGAAGAATTGTAGCATCTTTCTTATCCATGCTTATAGTTCTTTTCGGGGCGGGCTTCGAAACGATAGAAGCCTGCTGCAGGTCTTTTTGTCAAGTGCCGACCATATATTTGTCCGATCAGGGATGCATGGAGCATACGGAGTCCGAATCCGCATCGGATTGCTGCCGGACGGCATGTGAATGCTGCGATTCCCATGCTGATAAGTCCGAGTCCGAGGGCGGCTGCACTCCCACGATCGTCCACCACTGTTTAGACCGATACACACCGGCTGTGCGGCATAGTCTCCCACCGGTATTCGTGGCCACATATTCTATTTCAGCCTTGTGCTCCTTTCTCCCTGTTCCGATCGAAGCAACCTCTGCTCCGTTGCTATCAGGCTGTTCGCCACCGCTTCCGGCCAAAGACGGGCGTGCTACGTTAGGGAACTCCTGCATTCTTATTATTTGATTTCCATCCGGCTCTTTCGGCTGCCGGACAGATCTTGTCATACCCCTTTTGCATTCCTGATGACCGATCCGTTTGCGCACCGGAATTTTCCTGTTTGGTACTCCCAAAAACGTGGCGCGAAAACTTTTTGATTGTGGCGCGAGAAGCAAAAAAATTACGCGCCGCAACGAAAAAATTCCGGCTCCACTTCTTTCAGGAAACTCAGACCGCAATCACAGAATTTTTGGGACGTATTGCCAAGGTCACGACAGGCTGATCGATCGCACGCTGCTATACGGTTGCGCCCGCACTACCATATCCGATTGCTGCCGAACACCGTAGCTGTTGAATCAAATTTCAGCCCTTTCGAAAAAACGTCTAAAACAGGTCAAACGCGACATACAGTTTTTCTAACACCGAGACTACCATATTATCATTGCAATTATGTAAGTGGTCTCCCAAACGAAATCAATCTCAATGAACAAAAAGTATATCAGAAGATTCTTTTTCTTCCTTCCTCTTTTGCTCCTCTTTGCTATCGGAGTAGGAGCACAGGAGAATTCCAAACTCACCGGACGAGTAGTGGACGATATGAACGAACCCGTCACATTTGCCTCTGTCTTTTGGTTAGGAACGGATACACATACTGCCACGGGGGACGATGGCGGATTTTCCATTCATCGCTCCAAGCTCTCCAACCGTCTGGTCGTGAGCTGTGTCGGCTTCGTGCCGGATACTTTGGACATTGCTCCCGAAGCAAAAGAGGTGGCAGTGATGCTCCGATCCATAGTCATGGATGACGTCAAAGTATTGGGCTATCGGAAAGGACGATCCAGACCCCGACTCAGCATAGAGAACAAAGAACAGATCAATGCCGGCGAACTGATCCGTGCGGCCTGCTGCAATTTGGGGGAAAGTTTTACCACCAATCCGTCCGTGGATGTCTCCACAACGGATGCAGCCACCGGCACGAAACAAATCAGACTTCTCGGACTGAGTGGCAAATACGTACAGATGCAGACGGAGAACTATCCCAACTTTCGAGGTATATCCGCACCTTTCTCTTTGGGTTATATACCGGGTACATGGATAGAAAGCATACAGGTGTCCAAAGGTGCAGCCTCGGTGAAGAACGGGTTTGAGTCCATGACCGGCCAGATCAACGTGGAGTACAAGAAACCGAACACGGATCGCTACTTCGAGGGTAATGCCTATCTGGATCAGGGATTGCGAGGTGAGCTGAACCTCTTGGCGAACTCTCATATAGGAGATCGTTGGAGTACGGCTCTTCTTGCCCATGTGGAAGACCGCTCCCTGGCTCACGATGGCAATGGTGATTCGTTCATCGACATGCCGAAGCAGCGGCAGTACAACTTCATGAACCGATGGACTTACAAGTCCGATCGGCTTATCATCCAAAGCGGACTCCTCTATTTGTACGAGAATCGACGCTCAGGCCAGTACGGACACCATGCCGATGCCCTCTCCTATCCCTATCGGATAGGGATCAAGACGCACCGAGGAGAAGCATTCGGCAAGGTGGCTTATATATTGGAGCGGGAGCATGGTACCAACGTTGCTCTGATCATGAATGCCTCAGGGCAACAGTTGGACGCAAACTATGGTCTGAAGATACTCGATGTAAGGCAGGACAATCTGTATGCCTCGCTCCTGTTCGAAACGCAATTCGATCCTCGACACACCTTTTCATCGGGGCTGAGCTGGCAATACGATCGTTATCGCCTTTCTTCCCAAACGGAGCAGCTTCCGAACATGGTACCGACCCAAGACAAGCATTTCGAATCCGTCCCCGGTGCTTATGTGCAGTACACCTATACACCCGTCGATAAACTGGTGCTGATGGGTGGTGTCAGAGCCGATTACAGCAGTATGCATGGCCTTTTCGTGACACCGCGCTTCCATATCCGTTACAGTCCCGTGTCGGCTGTTTCCATACGTTTGTCCGCAGGCAAAGGCTATCGCACTCATGGCATCCTCACGGAGAACAACCACCTCCTCGCTTCAGGAAGGAAGATGGTCATTCACCCCGAAACCGACAATCTGCAGGAGGAGTCGTGGAATTACGGTCTCAGTGCCGGATTCGATATTCCAATCTCCGATGGCAAGAAATTGGAGCTGAATGCCGAATACTACTATACGGATTTCGACAAGCGTGTAGTCATAGATATGGACAGGCATCCCCACGAACTCCATTTTTATCCGCTCTCCGGACGCTCTTTCTCCCATACATTTCAGTTCGACGCTTCATACACACTGTTGCGTGGATTGGATCTGATGGCTGCTTTCAGATACACGGATGTGCGGAATACCATCGGGGACAAATTGGTTACGGAGCCGCTTACCTCACGTTACAAAGGACTGCTTACTGCATCCTACAAGACTCCTCTGCGACTTTGGCAGGGCGATGTCACTCTTTCCCTCAACGGAGACGGACGCATGCCCGATCCGTACACTCTTGCCGATGGGACGCTTTCTTGGGACAAAACTTTCCCATCCTACCCGATGCTCAGCGCACAGATCACACGATTCTTTCCCCGATGGTCGATATATCTCGGTGGTGAGAATCTGACCGACTACCGCCAACCCAACCCTATTATCAGTGCCCACAATCCATGGAGCAAAGAGTTTGACTCTACCATGATATGGGGGCCGACCGAGGGGGTCATGGTATATATGGGTATTCGGTTCGATCTCTTTGATGACTAATCTCGGACTATCAGTATTCACACATAAAATTCAATCAGTATGAGACACTTTGTTTTCACTCTCCTGCTTTTCCTTGCATATGCAGGAGCGGCATTGGCCAAAGACGTAGTCAGCGTTTACGTATCTCCCACACCTCGCATGCACTGCGAATCGTGCGAAAAGAAAATCCGCAAAGCCCTACAATTCGAAAAGGGAATGAAAGACATCCGATTCGACATCGAGAAGAATGTCATCCTGTTGGTATTCGATCAAGACAAAACCTCCCTCGAAAAATTGGCTGCCAAACTCGAAAAGATCGGTTACAAAATCGAGGTTGTGGAAGAAGCCGAGGCTTCCGATACGAAAACTTCTCTACATCCGACCGAGGCTTTGAGAGCTTCGCTTTTTCTCGAACCAAAAGTTGCAAAAACTACGAACCGCAGTTCGCTGTACGAACGTAAACTTTGACTAACTTTGCAAAAGCATTTTTTCAAAACATAATCAACAAGAAAATTAGAAATGAAAACTCCTGCAGAACTGAAGTATTCTAAGGATCATGAGTGGGCTCGCCAAGAAGGCGACGTTGTCTTCATCGGTATCACCGACTATGCTCAGGGCGAATTGGGCGAAATCGTCTATGTGGACGTTACTACCGAAGGCGAAACGCTCGAGGCTGATGAGGTTTTCGGATCGATCGAAGCTGTGAAGACTGTTTCCGACCTGATGATGCCTATCGCCGGCGAGGTATTGGAAGTGAACCCTGATCTGGAAGAGCAACCCGAACTCGTAAACAGCGATCCCTACGGTGCCGGTTGGATTATCAAGGTCAAGGCTGCCAATGCTGCCGACTTCGATAACCTTCTGAGTGCTGCCGAATACGAAAAGCTGATAGCTCAATAAATGCAGCCTTTGGTAAGCATCATCATGGGCAGTACTTCCGATCTGCCCATTATGGAGAAAGCCGCCAAAATGCTCGATGAAATGCAGATTCCATTCGAGATGTTGGCACTTTCGGCCCATCGCACTCCGGCTGAAGTAGAGGCTTTCGCTCACGGAGCCAAGGCTCGCGGTATCAAGGTAATTATCGCTGCTGCCGGCATGGCTGCTCATTTGTGTGGCGTGATTGCTTCCATGACGTCTATTCCGGTAATAGGTGTGCCCATCAATGCCACTCTCGATGGAATGGATGCTCTGTTGGCTATCGTTCAGATGCCTCCGGGCATCCCCGTTGCTACAGTGGGAATCAATGCCGCTCAGAATGCAGCTCTTCTGGCCGTCCAGATGATGGCTACCGGCGATGAAGCTCTCTATGCCCGACTGGAGGCCTATAAGGAGTCGCTCAAAGAAAAAGTCGTAAAGGCCAATCGCGAGCTGGCAGAGGTGAAGTATAACTTCAAAACGAATTAAAGCCCTGTCCTGCCCCGTCGGTCTTCGACACAAAAAAGAGATCGGCAGTCTATAGCCGTGGCTTATTTATGAGCCGCTATCGGCTGTAGTCTGCCTTTCTTTTTTCTCTATCATCTTTTCGAAGTAGGGGTGTCGTTCCCGATCGAATCGACAACCCCAAGAATATAGCAAGACTATGCCCGATCTGTTCGGATATAAAAGACGCAAGACCTCCGTAGCCCGAATAGGTGATACGCCTCTCGGTGGAGATTTTCCCATTCGCATACAGTCCATGGCCAATGTGTCCACCATGGACACGCAGGCATCTGTCGATCAGACTGCCCGAATCATAGATGCAGGGGCTGATTATGTCCGCTTTACGGCTCAGGGTGTACGCGAAGCGGCCAATCTTCGGCATATCCATGCCGGGCTATGCCGTTTGGGCTATCACACACCATTGGTGGCAGATATTCACTTTAATCCTAAAGCTGCGGAAGAAGCTCTGCTGCATGTGGAGAAGGTGCGCATCAATCCGGGCAATTTCGTGGAGATGAAGTCCGGGAGCAATCTGACCGAAGAGGAAGCTTTCGATCTGGGACATAAGGCTGTGAGAGAACGTTTCGGCTCTTTCGTGGAAGATGCCAAACGATTAGGGCGAGCTATCCGCATCGGAGTCAATCACGGCTCTCTGTCCGAACGTATGCTTACGCGCTATGGCGATACAGCCGAAGGCATGGTACAAAGCTGCATGGAGTACCTCGATGTATGCCGCGAACATGAGTTCGACGATGTGGTGATCTCGATGAAAGCATCGAATACTTTGGTTATGACAGCGGCTGTACGCCTTCTTGTGGAACGAATGGATACCGCAGGTATGCACTATCCGCTTCACATCGGTGTCACCGAGGCAGGCGATGGTGAGGATGGGCGAATCAAGAGTGCTGTCGGCATAGGTTCGCTTTTGGCTGATGGCATAGGCGATACCATTCGTGTGTCACTGAGTGAGGATCCGGAGTGTGAGATTCCGGTAGCTCGCAAACTGGTTGCCTATATAGAGAAGCGTAACGGCCACCCGTCGATAGCCGTTCCTCAACCGGATCGTTACGACCGGGACAAACTCCGACGCCAAGAAACACATGCAGTCGGGGGCTTTATCGGGAGTAAGCATATTCCGATTGTCATATCGGACCGCAGGCATGGAGATGATCATTTCGATACCGAACTCTTGCCTGACATCGTACTCCGAGCTAACGGTCAGTATTATCGTGGGGATATGTTGCCGGAAAATATCGTTTTTCGTTCCATCCGGCCGGATGATATAACGGACGAATGTGTACAAACCATTGACGCAAATCCTGATACAGTTATCTTGCTTGAATCCGTAGGTATCAATCCCGTAGCCGAATGGCGTGCAATGCTTCATCGTTTGGAGCTGGCAGGATGTCGATGCCCCGTTATCCTGCACCGCAGGTATGACTGCACCGACTTGGAAGATCTCCAGATTCAAGCATCGGCCGATATGGGGACCATACTCCTCGAAGGGCGAGGCAATGGGATTATGATTACTGCCGACAAGCTGCCTTCGGCCGCTGTGGATCGCCTGGCTTTCGGTATTTTGCAGGCTACAAGGCTACGCATGAGTCGGACGGAATATATCAGCTGCCCGGGCTGTGGCCGTACATTGTACAATTTGCAAGAAACCGTAGCCCGAATAAAAGCTGCAACAGCTCATTTGAAAGAATTGAAGATCGGCATTATGGGCTGTATCGTCAATGGGCCGGGTGAAATGGCGGATGCCGACTATGGCTATGTAGGGGCAGGCCCGGGACGAATCGATCTGTACAAGCAGAAGATGTGCGTTCGTCGTGGTATTCCTCAGGAGCAGGCCGTACAACAGCTTATCGAACTCATCAAAGAAAACGGAGACTGGAAAGAGCGTTAGTTTTTGGGAAGGACTATTTTTCTCAGTCGATCACTTTCCTCTCAAGAGACCCAAGCAATGAAAATCAAAATCATCAATCGCTCGCATCATCCCCTGCCGGCATACGCGACTTCGGCATCTGCCGGTATGGATCTGCGTGCATCCATCGAAGAACCTATTACGCTGTTGCCACTGGAACGCCGTCTCATCCCAACAGGCCTCTTCATCGAACTTCCGGTAGGATACGAAGCACAGATCCGCCCTCGAAGCGGACTGGCTCTCCGACACGGTATTACGCTGGTCAATAGCCCCGGTACCATCGATGCCGATTATCGTGGCGAGATAGGGATCATTATGATCAATCTCTCGAATACTCCTTTTACCATAGCAGATGGCGAACGGATTTGCCAGCTTGTTATCGCCAGACATGAACAGGCCGAATGGGTACTTACAGACGAATTGGCCGATACGGAACGAGGCGCAGGCGGCTTTGGTCATACAGGTAAAGAATAATTATCAATCTCTCCCTTCAACTACCACAGATGCGGATCCATTCTATCATCCTCCTGCTGTTTCTTTTGGCTATTTCTCCTGTAGCCGGAAGCACATCCACTGCAGACAGTACGGCATCTAAATTAGACCGATATTTCTATGAGGGTATCCGGCTACGAGAACAGGAGAATTATGCTGCAGCCTTCGACATCTTTCGTTATTGTCATCGGTTGAATCCCAACGATGCAGCTCTGTTATCGGAGTTGGGAAAACTCTATTTTGCCATCGGGCGTCAGGAGGAAGGAACGCGTTATTTGGAGCAAGCCTATCAGCTCTATCCCGACAACAAGAACTACGGCAATATATTGGGTGCCGTATACGAACGCCAAGGACGTGCCGATGATGCCGTCAGGCTTTACGAGGAGATGTCCGAACAATTCCCTTCCGAAGATGAACTTCGGTTCAAACTGGCCAATATGTATGTACAAGCCGGAGAGATAGACAAGGCCATATCCATATACAACCGTATGGAGGAGCAAAATGCTGTCAGTGCAGCAGATGCCTCCAACTATGCTGAGATTCGGGCACGTCTCTACCTGATGACCGGTCAGACCAACAAGGCTCTGAACGAACTTCGCCGTCTATGCAATCGCTTTCCGGAAGTAAATGAGTTTAGGCTGAAGTATGCCGGTACTCTGCTCGACAGTGAGAAGTACGACGAAGCCTACGAGCAACTGCAACTGATAGCTCGGACGGATTCGACAAGTGGCTTGTATCATTTTGCTATGGCCAGCTATTACTTGGGAACAAACGAAAAAGAAGCAGCCATCAACGAAATGATCAAAGTAGCCGCAGACAAGGATGTGGCACCGGAGCAGAAGCTACCGATCATCCTGCGTTTTATCGGCACTGACACAGACGAAGAGGATGCACCGAAAAAAGAGTACAATATCCTGCTCGAAAAGATACTTGCCAGCCATCCCACAGAAGTGGATGCACGCCTTTTCTATGCCGAACTCTTGGAAATGCAGGGCGATTCTATCCATGCCATGGAGGTTTGCCGACCTATCACGGAATTTGCTCCTAAAGAAGAACGGGCATGGAAATTCATGCTGGGCAGAGCTGTTACCGGCCAGAACCATACCGAAGTCCACAGCATATCCGAACAAGCGCGACAGTATTTGCCGGGTGTGTCGCTATTTTACCTCTACGATGCCATTTCCTACTATATAGAGAAAAAAAGTTCGGAAGCCAAGCGCATACTGCAAGAAGCACTGGAGCATATCGATGCAGAGAAGGATCCCAACGGTCTATCGGATATTTATAGCCAATTAGGCGATCTGGCCTATGAAGAAAAAAAGCCCGAAGAAGCCTTTGCAAACTACGAAAAAGCGTTGGAGTTGAACCCACGCAATGTGGGAGTACTCAATAACTATGCGTATTTCTTGGCCAAAGAAGGCGGTGATCTGGCTAAAGCCGAAAGAATGGCAGCCCAATGCGTCAAGCTGGTGCCGGACAATGCGGTCTCACTCGACACTTACGGTTGGGTATTCTTTCTAAGAGAAAATTATACGTTGGCCAAACTCTACATAGAAAAAGCCTTAGGACTGACCGCAGACAACCCCGATGCCGATGTCGTAGAGCACCATGGCGATGTCCTCTATATGCTCGGAGAGAAGGAGGAAGCTTTGCAGGAATGGAAGCGGGCTAAAGAGATCGGTGGAGGAGGCAGTCCTATGCTGGACAAGAAAATAGAACAAGGAATATATATCCCTGAAAAGAAGAAATGATGCTCAGGAAGAAGTTTGGCCCCGTTGGGCTTGCATTTATCGTTGTTGTCTTTTTTGTGTCGTTGCTTATCGCAGGGTGCAGTTCCGCCCACACATTCGGCTCTATATCCGGTGCCGGCAGCGATATGGAAGTCAGTAGTCCTGCCGCTCTTTTTGCTAACATACAGGAGCACTATCCGCGGCAGGACAGATTCAGTGCGACGGGTAAAGCTGTTCTCCGATTCGATCAAAAGGAGGTGAATACACGTATCGAGTTTACTCTCGTTCGCAATCGCGGTATCCGCCTTGTCGCTATGCCTTTTCCGTTGGTTGTAGCCGGACGAGCGTGGATCACGCCCGAAGGACTGACCGTAACGGATGCCATTAACAAACGTTACGTGACGGCCTCCTATTCGCAGCTTAGCGAACTTACCGGTATAGAGCTTTCTTATCGTGCCTTCGAATCGCTTTTCCTCGCACAGCTCTTCAAGGCTGATGGCACATCCGTAGTGGCATCCGATCTTTTGCTTTCGACCGGTGCTCAAAAAGGGCAATTGCTCTCCTATCAAGACCACCGACGGATGGAATACATATCCGAGATCGGCAACAACGGACGCCCCCTCTCCATGAGTATATACGACCCGTCCACCCTCTACCGACTTATTACTACCTATTCATCTTTCCGAGAGTATGGTGCCGAGAAGAACCTGCCTGCAAACCTCCTTTTGCAAGTGCTTCATTTGGGACAGGTCAAAGGCTCTCTTGCTCTCGACCTGCCTAAAATGAGATTCACAGATATCGATGAAACAGATGTAATCCCTCGCGTCAACACATCCACTTATGGCAGGATGACGCTGGAAGATCTGTCCGAGCTTTTCTAATCCATTTACACATGAAGTCTTCAATCCGCTTTTTTCTCTGTAGCACCTTTCTCTTCAGTGCATTTCTCTTGCCTGTTTTCGGACAGAAATCCAAGCAGGTACAGCAACTTGAAAAACAACGAAAAGAAACACTGAAAGCCATCGAAAAAACCGATCGCGAACTGCAAACGACCAAGAAAGACAAGCAAGACAAACAAAAACACCTTAACCTCCTGAACAAACAGGTTGCGCAGCGCAAGCAGGTAGTGCAACTCTTGGATAGCGAGGTAAAAGGGCTACAGTCGGATATAGACTCTATGACAGGTGTATGCCATCGGCTTTCCGTGGAGGAGAAGGCCCGATCCGATGAATATGCCCATGCTCTACAGTCTATGCAAAAGCGGAAACGCTCGTTGGATCGTATTCTTTTCATCTCATCTGCCAAAAGCTTCGATGAGGGAATGCGACGAATGCGTTTTCTGGAGCAATACGCTTCCGCATACAAGCAAGCCTCTGTCCGTCTTCGCGATACACGCAGCAAGCTGGAGTCCGAACGTGCGACCGTAGAAGAGGCCAAGAAGGAAAAAGGACGTCTCTTGGTGATCAGAGAAGAGGAAAAAAAGAAGCTCGAAGGACAGCAAGCAGAGCAACGCCGGCAGGTGCAGGCCTTGGGTGCCAAACAAAAAGATTTGGAATCCCAGCTAAGAAAGCAAAAGAAGCAGGCTGAAGCTCTGAACAGGAAGATCGAGAAACAGATTGCTAAGGAGATAGAAGCTGCCGAACGCCGTGCACGTGAGGAGCGTGAGCGATTGGCTCGCGAAGCCAAAGCCAAGGGTAAGCCAGTTCCAGCCGAACCGGAACGAAAGGCTGAAACCAAAGGCGGCTATGCCATGGATGCCTCCGAACGCGCGCTCTCAGGCAGCTTTGCTCAGAACAAAGGTCGCCTGCCCGGCCCCGTTCGCGGTAAATACCGAATCGTAAGCGACTTCGGAGTGCATCAGCACAGCGAACTGAAAAAAGTTCAGGTTAATAACGGCGGTATTGACATCGCTGTAGCAACAGGATCCGATGCCACCAGCGTATTCGATGGTGTGGTATCCAGCGTATTCGTGATACCCGGTTATAATTCGGCAGTAATGGTACGTCATGGTAACTATATCACGGTTTATGCCAATCTGAGTAAGGTATACGTAAGTGCCGGCACTCGCGTAAAAACGGGTCAGGCTCTCGGACGTGCCTATACAGATCCCTCCAACAACCAGACTATTATCCACTTCGAAATCTGGAAAGAACGCAGCAAACAAAACCCAAGACTATGGTTACGATAGCTATTCCCAACGACTATAATGCCCCATTCCGAGATCTTCCTTGGATCCCGAAAGTAGCTGCTACGATCGGCACATTCGATGGTGTACACTTCGGGCATCGCTTTCTTCTCGATCAGCTCAAAAAGATGGCGACAGAGAAGCATCTGCCTACTATGGTAATAACCTTCGATGTCCCCCCCATATCAGTGGTTCGCCCGGGAACTCCCTACCAGAAGCTGACGACAATAGGCGAAAAACTCCTCAGACTCAAAGCGGAAGGAGTGGACTATACGGTGGTACTGCCTTTTACACCCGAATTAGTGGCGATGACAGCCGACACTTTCATTACAACTGTCCTGCACAAACGACTCCATGTAAAAGCCCTGCTCGTCGGCTATGACCACCGATTCGGACATGGACGCATATCCGGTCTGGAAGAATACAAGCGGATAGCTACACCATTGGGCATTACGGTAAAGAAGGCTTCACAGGCCCAGATAGGTGGAGTGCCGGCCAGTTCGAGTGCCGTGCGCCAAGCCCTGATGGACAATAATCTTGCTTTGGCCAATCAGCTATTGGGATATGACTACATACTGACAGGGAAAGTGGAGCATGGCTTTAGGATCGGGCGCGAACTGGGCTTTCCGACGGCTAATCTGACCGTAAGCGACAGCCACAAGCTGATCCCCTGCGATGGGGTCTATGCCGTCAGAGCCATTGTAAGCGGTGAGCGATACAATGGTATGCTGTATATAGGCCGCAGGCCTACGCTAAACAACGGCGACCAGCGAACGATCGAAGTCAATCTCTTCGACTTTGATAAAACCATCTACGGCTCCCAGATTCGAGTGGAGTTCGTGACCTTCATCAGAGGAGATATGAAGCTCGATAGCCTGGAAGCTCTTCGCCAACAAATACAAGCCGACTACGGCCGGATCTCAGCTCTCTTCGAGTCCGAGCAATCCGAGTACTCTGAGTAATCAGAATACTCTGAGTACTCAGAGAATAAGCTCCTACAAATTCTTTAGTAGCGTGTCCGCAGGGGGGATGTGCAGGCTCTGACGGGAATCTTCTACCGCTTGCCATTCGGGCGCGAATCGAACCTTATTGTCTACCTTGAAGTGTTCGCTCCCATAGCGATCTATACGATCGAGGATGAAGCCCACAGTTATCTTTTCCGGATCCACCGCCGGACTGAAGAACTCCGCCTTGGGGTCGTGCATATAATTCACCTCCATTATAGCTCCGATGGAGAGCAAGCGGTGTATGGCTTCGGATACAAGCCGAATCGGGGCCTTGCTCTCTTCTGCAAGCGAGTCCGCAGTATGGGGGCGACGCTCGTCCGACAAGAATCGCTTCACGATCAGTGTAGCTACGACGATAGTCAGGAAGTCGATGTAGCGGCGTGAAACATTGGTCGTATCCCGCTCAAAAGCAAATTTCCGAACATTCTGAATAGAGAAGCTGAGCTGTGCACCAAACAAAACAATGGTCCAAGAGAGCTGTATCCAAAGAAGCAAAAGAGGTACTGCTGCGAAGCTACCGTATATGGCATTATACTTCGAGATCCAAAGGATGCCGCTGATATAAAGAGCTTGGAATATCTGGAAAACGATACCGGCCAGCACTCCCGAAATAAATGCCGGCCAAAACCGGACGTTCACTGTGGGTAATACGATATACGTACCGGTAAAAAGTAGAACGATAATCACGTAAGGTATCAAATTCAGGATCAACTCCAGCATAGGGCCGAATAGGATGTATTCGCTGAAGTATGTTCCCTTGATTGTAGTCATCATTAGAGTAAGACCACTGGATGCCGTGATCAGGATTGGCAACAGGAAAAAAGCTCCCATATAATCGATTACCCTTCGCTTCCATGTACGTCTTTTATTGGTTTGCCAAATATCGGTAAAGGTATCTTCCACTGTGGCTATCAATGAAAAGACCGTGTAGAGCAGCACGATAAGACCTATACCGACGAAGACGCCACCTTGCACTTGCGCCAGATAGTTGTCCACATAACCCAAAGCCTGATCCAATTCCTGTCCATGACCGGGCAGATATTCTTTGAGCCAATCATGTACTACCTGCTGAATGCCAAAACCCTTGGCAATACCGATCAGGACGGCAAGCATCGGGACGATAGAAAGAATCGTACGATAGGTGAGAGCAGACGCCTGTGTAGCCAGATCATTCTGGATAAAGTAACGGACTGTGAGGAAAACGGATTTGAAAGAATTGATCATCAAGCGACTTGGCCCCGATACCTCTTCGTCCGTAATGCGCCACATATCTCTGGTGACAAAAAGAATCATTCGGTTTATCCGGATAGACCACCGCTTGAAAAATCCCTTATCGTTTTTTTTCTCTTTTTCGTCAATGCTCTCTTTCATAATAAATAACGGGTTGAATCCATTCTTGGTAAATCCATACTGGTAGGCCGAATCTTCCGATTCGGTGCCGGATTGGAAGAGAGAGGGAGAAAAAGCAGCAGATCTGTAAGCCGGGTTCTGTACTCACGGCCACACGTAGCCGGAGCGTCTGTCATTTATCTTGGCCGTGCGTCACCGCATGGCTCCAGCGATCTACCCCCCGGCATCGGGCGAGCTACCCTACATGCGCCGGTATACATGATCTTACAACCCGTCAGACGTACGGCATGCAGCGTCACCGCTGCACCCGGTGGGCTCTTACCCCAACCTTCTCACCCTTACCCTCTCTGCCCAGTCGGTGCCGAAGCACAAACCGATAGCAGAAAGATGGCGGTCATTCTCTTCTACGTACCTCTACCCTCACGAGTAGCTTCCTGTTAGGAAGGACGGTGCTCTGCGTTGCCCGGACGTTCCTCCCACTCTCGAAAGAGTGAGCGACAGACCGATCTGCTGCTTATCTTTTCTTTCGTCTTCTATATCTTATCTGTGTGCCACCTCTACGACCTTAGTCGGATCGAGATGTTCATTGCGATAGTGCACTTGCTCCACCACTCGGGCAGCCAATTCGCGGAAAGCGATTCCCGTCATCGAATCGTCCCGAACAGCAACGGGTATACCTTCGTCTCCACTTTGGCATATACCCTGCACCAGCGGAATCTGTCCGAGCAAAGGAATGTTCAGCTCCTCAGCCAAATTCTTACCGCCATCACGCCCGAAGATGTAGTATCTGTTCTGTGGCAGTTCGGCCGGTGTGAACCACGACATGTTTTCCACCAAACCGAGTACCGGCACATTGATCTTCTCTCCCACAAACATACTGATTCCTTTCCGAGCATCTGCCAAGGCTACGTCCTGCGGTGTCGTCACGACAACGGCTCCGGTAATAGCCAGTGTCTGCACCAGTGTCAGGTGTATGTCGCTCGTCCCCGGGGGCATGTCAATGAGGAAGTAGTCCAATTCACCCCAATTAGCGTCGCGGATAAGCTGCGTCAGGGCATTGCCTGCCATACTTCCGCGCCAGAGAACAGCATCGTTCGGATCCACGAAGAATCCGATAGAGAGGATCTTCACGCCCATCACCTCTTCGGGAACGATCAATTCGCGCCCATCCACTTCTTCGAGTACGGGACGTGCCTCTTCGCAATGGAACATCTTAGGCATAGACGGGCCGAATATGTCGGCATCCAAAAGTCCTACCCGATAGCCGGCTTTGGCCAGAGAGACGGCCAGATTAGCCGTAACGGTACTCTTTCCGACACCGCCTTTGCCCGAAAATACGGCAATGATGTTCTTCACCCCGGGCAGAAGTTTGGCCGGAGGAGCAGGTATTGCCTGTTTGCTCTTGACAGAGATATTGCCTTTGATGTCGACGTCTTCGCTGATATACGTCAGGATGGCTGACTCAGCAGCTTTGACCACGGATTTGATGAATGGATCGTTCGCTTTGTCGAATATGAGCGAAAACGATACCTTATTGCCATCGATCCTTATATCGTCCTCGACCATTCCGGCCGAAACCAAATCTTTTCCTGTCCCCGGATAGCGAACTTTGCCAAGGGCTTCGAGGATAAGATTGGGATATAATGTTACGTATGCCATATTCTGAATAGGTTTATTTATTCGGAAGGAAGTGCCTGACTTCTTCTGGAGCGATTGTAGCTGCGGTAGCTGTCAGGCTCGATTTCAATATCGGGTTCCCGATACTCGCAGTCAGGCTCTCCCAAGCCAAAGCTGATGTACTTGATCGTCAGACCTCGTTCCAGCCACTGTTGTTCGTAATAAGTTCGGATACCGAGGATTTCATTCTCTACGCATCCTTTGCCGTACAGATCATCCGTTATCTCGTGTACGGGCAGGCCGTTGAGCTCTACCAACGCCTTCGTATAGGTATAGAGGAAAGGGCTATCCGTTTTCAGATGGATACGTCCCCCCCTTTCGAGTACCTTGTCATAAAGCGAGAGGAACCGTGTTCCTGTCAGTCGCTTGCTTACTTTCTTCATCTGCGGATCGGGGAAGGTGATCCATATTTCGGCCACCTCTTCCTCGGCAAAGAACCGATCCAAAAGCTCTATATCCGTCCGAAGGAAAGCTACGTTGGGCATCCCTTCTTGAAGAGACTCTTTGGCACCGGCCCACATGCGGGCACCTTTGATGTCGATGCCGATAAAGTTTTTCTCCGCATACCGTTTGCCCAGACCTACCGTATATTCTCCTCTACCGCAGCCCAGCTCCAAGACAATAGGGTGATCGTTGTGGAAAAAATCCGTGTGCCAACGCCCTTTTAGCGGAAAACCACCCTCCTGTTGCTGCAAGACGGCAAAAGGATACTGGAAGACGTGAGGGAACGTCTCCATGTCGGCAAATTTGGCCAGCTTGTTCTTACTCATGCCCAATGTAGAGTATCAGTCCTCTTCGAAGAGATTGATACTCTCGCAGTATTCGAGTTCGCCCTGTACGACAAAGCGTATCTCATCGGCAGAGAAGTGGCCTACCTCATCCCGTGCGGCATTCTTGACAACGTACTCCACGAGTTCGTCTTCGTCCACCTCCACTGTTTCCTCGCTGTCCTCGGCCATATCCATGAAGCCGCGACTCTCGTAGAAATCGTAAATCAGATCGACGATGTAAACAATGTCGTCATCGGTCAGTTTTTCTTTCAATTCCTGTGGAATGAAATTGCGAATAAAAGCCACGGATGCCGCATCGTCGTACATTTGGATTTCTTCTGCCATAGGTATTTCTGTTTTTTAGTGGATTCTTTGTTTACTGATGTCCGGCCCCTGACGGATCAATAGGCACGGGCGAAGAGCACACGTTGGGGCGAGGGCTTACCCGTCACCATACATTTGCCCGGAGTCATGTCCCCATCCATCGGGATGCAGCGAATGGTAGCTTTCGTTTCGGCTTTGATTCGTTCTTCCGTTTCGGAGGTCCCATCCCAGTGAGCAAGGATAAATCCGCCATCTTCGATCTTTTCTTTGAACTCTTCGTAGCTGTCCACCGTGATTGTATTTTCTTTGCGATAGTTCAGAGCCTTTTGGAAGATATTTTTCTGAATATCATCGAGTAGGGTAGCGACTGTTTCTTCTATACCATCCAGTCCGACTGTCTCCTTCGTCAGAGTATCGCGACGGGCTATTTCGATCGTGTTGTTTTCCAAGTCGCGTGCCCCCATAGCCAAGCGAACGGGTACGCCTTTCAGCTCGTATTCGGCAAACTTCCACCCCGGCTTCTTATTGTCGCTGTTGTCGTATTTCACCGATATGCCTTTGGCTCGCAGAGCCTGAATAATCAGATGGGCCTTCTCGTCGATCTGAGCCAGCTGCTCCTCATTGCGGTATATCGGTACGATAACCACCTGATAAGGTGCCAATTTCGGAGGAAGTACCAAACCGTTGTCGTCCGAATGGGACATGATAAGAGCACCCATCAGACGGGTAGATACGCCCCATGACGTAGCCCAGACGAAATCGCGATTGCCATCCTTATCGGCAAAAGTCACATTGAAAGCCTTGGCAAAATTCTGCCCGAGGAAGTGGGATGTACCACTCTGCAATGCCTTGCCATCCTGCATCAACGCCTCTATCGTATAGGTGTCCACAGCACCGGCAAAACGTTCGTTGGCAGACTTGACACCCTTGACTACAGGCATGGCCATGTATTCTTCGGCAAAAGTGGCATAAACCTCCAGCATCCGTCTGGCTTCTTCTTCGGCTTCCTCTTTTGTAGCATGAGCCGTATGACCTTCCTGCCAAAGGAATTCGGCAGTCCGGAGGAAAAGGCGTGTACGCATTTCCCATCGAACCACATTGGCCCACTGATTGCAGAGGATGGGCAGATCGCGGTGGCTTTGTATCCAGTTCTTATATGTATTCCAAATGATGGTCTCCGATGTCGGACGAACGATCAGCTCCTCTTCCAACTTGGCCTGCGGATCCACTACTACGCCGTCTCCATCGGGATTGGCTTTGAGTCGATAGTGAGTTACCACGGCGCATTCCTTGGCAAAGCCTTCCACATGTTCTGCTTCACGGCTCAGGAAGCTCTTCGGGATGAAAAGTGGGAAGTAGGCATTGACGTGTCCCGTTTCTTTGAACATATCGTCCAACTGCCTTTGCATTTTCTCCCATATAGCATAGCCATAAGGCTTGATAACCATACAGCCACGTACGGCCGAATTTTCTGCCAAATCGGCTTTGATAACCAAGTCTTGATACCACTGCGAATAGCTTTCGCTCCGCGGTGTCAGCTCTTTCAGTTCTTTTGCCATTTTTTCAATGATAGTATATTCAGATATTTTTCAGTGTCGCAAAGGTAGTAATATCACGGCAGAAAACCCCTTGAAACGAAGTGCGGATTACGAAAAGGATACTTGCAACTATTAGAGGAAAGGGTATTAGGAAGAGGATTGAAGGTAAGTAAATGGAAATGAGGGAGATTTGCACCATATCTCTATGGTTTGCATAGAAGGGGTAATCTGTCTTGTCTTCCGCAATATCCCTAAATGCGATAGGGCGTTTGTCGTCATTTACAATGAATAAATCAACCAATTTCAGTGCTCTACGACCATGAGGAATAAGATGTCGAATATTTTGCTCCGTCAGAAAATGATGAGTTGCTCGAACAGCCCCTCCCATACCTTTATCAGATAATCGGGAAGTTTCTCTGTTCTGAGTTCATTGTTAGCATAAAATTCTATGTTTACATGCTTTACAATACATTGCTTAAATCTTTGAAAAAATTGATTTGTTTACCTTTGTTGCATTCAAAAATAAGGTCGTTCAGGCTCTTGCTCTTATATTTGGAAAAATCGCCAATAATTATCAACGACATTTGGTATTGTGAGAATTTTTGAAGTATATCCCCTGCTATTTTAGTTTTTAATTCAAAAAAATCAGGTGTGATATTCTTTTCATGAATAATGATTTTATCAAATCCTTGATAATACAAATTCCCCAACAATTCTAATCCGTCTTCTGTAGATCTTAAGATTATTTTGTCTGTTATAATTTCAGCTACTTTTGTATTGTCGATATTGTGAGTTTTAATTTTCATACGGTGGTCTATTGTTGTTTACTACCCCTGAAATGATAGAGTTTCTTCCTTGGGTTAAGAGCGTAAATATACTTGATTTATTGCGAAAATATACCGAGTAATCAGCAAAAAGAATAGTGGGCAAATCTTTTTCTTTCCTGTGGGCAGGTGTTTGCTCGATGCTTTGGGTTGTGTGGATTACGATTCATCCGAATTGCTCCTTTTTGCTATATTTGCCTGCTCACAAAGAATCCCAAATAGGGATAAACCACTGTGTATTAGAGATATTACTGCTTGTATAAAACCGCGTTATTAAACTATCTGATGAGAATAATCCTGTACTACGATTCCCGACCTATATGCTGTACTACGGGGTGTATGACTCCTACGCCCGTATCCTGTTTATACCCCTATCGGACTAAAGGAAAGCATGCAGCAATGAGGACAGGAGTGGAATAGCACTTTACTACCGTTTCACCAAAATACAAGGCACCCGCATGGTTCTGCTACGAATCGTGCGGGTGCCTCTGTTTTATAGCCTCTTGAAAAGGCCTTTTTCAGCCTGCGATTTATATAGAAATGACTTTCGATCTGTATATAAATTGAAAACGATTTATATATAAAACGAAAACGATCTATATATTTATTGTAAACAATTTATATATAGATCGTTATCTTCTCTTCCAAAAATCATATTTCGACTTGAGAAAGTCCGCTTCCTCAACTTTTCGACTTCAAGATCCACTTCCTTTCACCTGCTTATTTGGAATCATTCCAAACTCGTCTTCGTTGTTGAAAACTTTTTTGGCGCATGATTTTTGAGTCGGTAGTTGCCATAATAGTTGATGTTTTTTGTATCGTGGATGATTTCTCCAAACTTTTTGATGAAAGAGTCAAGGAAAAGGCCCTCGAAGAGAAGGACAAAAAAACAATGAAGGTGTGCTGAAAAAGCAAATTCAGCACACCCTCAATTATTTTCGGACAAATCCGATAGGTGAGAAAAACGACTTATTTGCTGTAGTCGTAGAAGCCTTTGCCGGTCTTGCGGCCGAGTTGTCCTGCACGTACCATCTTGCGAAGCAAAGGATGAGGACGATATTTGGCATCACCGAATTCGGTAAACAGCACCTCCATGATAGCCAGACAGACATCCAAACCGATAAAATCGCCCAAAGCCAAAGGCCCCATCGGGTGATTGGCACCGAGCATCATGGCCTGATCTATTTCCTCTATGCTGGCCACACCGTCGGCATAGGCTCCGATACCTTCGTTGATCATCGGTATGAGAAGACGGTTTACGACGAAACCCGGAGCTTCGTTCACGCGTACAGCTGTTTTCTTGAGCTTTTCACACAAGTCCAGTACCTGCTTCATCACTTCGTCCGAAGTTTGCTGGGCACTGATAACTTCTACCAGTTTCATCACGGGAACGGGGTTGAAGAAGTGCATTCCGATCACACGAGATGGGGTAGGGAGTTCGGTTGCCAAAGCTGTGATGCTCAATGAAGATGTATTGGTCGCGATGATACATTGCTCGCTTACCACTTCCGCCACAGCACTGAGGGCCTGTTTCTTTATTTCCATCTCTTCGGCAATCGCTTCGATCACGACATCGGCATCTTTCAGGTCATTGAAGTCCATCGTCGTACGGATGCGAGCCACAATGGCTTGCTGCTCATCGGCAGACATCTTGCCCTTTTCAACCAGACGGTTGAGATTTTTTTCGATTCCTTTGAGCGATTTGTTGATAGAAGTCTCGCTTCGCCCTTTCATCAGGACATCCAGACCGTTTTGGGCGATACATTGAACGATACCACTGCCCATGGCTCCGGTACCTACTACTGCTATTTTCATTTTGTTGGAGATTAAAAGTGTATGTGAATAACTGTTCTTTTTGGCTCTCAGCTGAAAGCCGGTTTACGTTTTTCGAGGAAAGCTGCCATGCCTTCCTTCTGGTCGGCTGTGGCAAAGCACAGACCGAAGAGGTTCTGTTCCAAGGCAATACCTTCGGCAATATGCATCTGCGTACCACGATTGATAGCCTCCTTGGACGCTGATACGGCAGAAGCCGAACGCGATGCAATGAGTTGAGCCGTTTCCATCGTGGCAGGTAATAATTCCTCCGGAGTTGTTACTCGATTGACAAGACCGATACGAAGTGCTTCTTCTGCATCGATGATACGACCCGTGTAGATGAGTTCTTTGGCTATACCCGGAGCGACAAGGCGTGGCAATCGCTGTGTGCCGGAGAATCCGGGGGTGATGCCCAATCCGACTTCGGGCTGACCAAACTTGGCTTTAGCCGAAGCTATGCGGATGTCACAAGCCATGGCCAATTCGCATCCACCTCCCAATGCAAAGCCATTGATGGCTGCAATAACGGGGAAAGGCAATTCTTCTATACTTCGGAATACTTCTGCTCCAAGCCCTCCAAAGGCTTTTCCCTCGGCTGCACTCAGATGTTGCATCTCGGCTATGTCTGCTCCTGCGACAAATGCTTTGCCACTTCCGGTAATGATCAGCACTCGAGGCTTTTCTGTAGCGATAACGGCAATGGCCGATTTCAATTCGGAAAGGACTTCAGAGGAGAGGGCGTTCAGTGTCTCCGGTTTGTTGATGGTCAGCGTCGTGATGCCATCTTGCGACTGGATAATCAGATTGTGAAATTCCATAACTCTCTTCGATGAATGAAAAAGGAGCCGAATGAATGCGACGAGCTACAAAAGCCCTTCGCCTCATCGGCTCCTTTGCAAGGTTTGTTATACTAAGATTCTCTCAGACTCTTACTTGTCCTGCATGGCAGAACGTAGCTTGGCCGTCAGAATGGGTACAATCTTGTGCAAGTCGCCGACTACACCGAGATCGGCTACCTGGAAGATGGGAGCGAATTTGTCCTTGTTGATGGCAATGATATAATCGCTCTCCTCCATACCGGCCAAGTGCTGGATAGCACCTGAGATACCAATGGCCATATAGATATCGGGGCGAACGGTCTTACCCGTTTGTCCTACCTGACGTTCGTGACCGATAAGACCGGCATCAACCATAGCACGAGAAGAAGAAACTTCTGCATGGATCTGCTGGGCCAGTTCGGCCAGCTTGCTGAAGCCATCTTGTGAACCAACGCCACGACCACCACTGACAAGGATGTGAGCTTCCGTGATGTCCACCATATTCTTGTCTTCACGCTCTTTCTTGATCAGGCGAACACGGAACTTGGCTGTGTCAAATGTGATAGTTACGTTTTCAACCGTACCCTGACGGTTGTAGTCCATAGCCTTACGACGCATAACGCCGGGACGAACCGTAGACATCTGAGGACGATGCACCTTACTGATAATCGTAGCCATAAGGTTACCACCGAAAGCCGGACGTGTCATCAGCAGGTTGCGCTCGTCACCGATCTCAAGCGATGTGCAGTCTGCTGTAAGACCTGTACGCAAGCGAGAAGAAAGACGGGGGCCGAGGTCGCGACCGATAGTCGTAGCACCGAGGAGTACGATCTCAGGCTTCTTGTCCTGAAGAATCTGGGTAATGGCCTGAGCGTAAGGCTCGGTAAGGTAGTTCTCGAGCTTCTCATCGTCTACGACAAGCACCGTATCGGCACCGGCAGCGATAAGTTCCTTAGGCAAGTCAGCAACCTTGTAGCCGCAAAGAATTGCCGTTACTTTTTCTCCGATGGTGTCTGCCAGTTCACGAGCCTTTCCGATGAGTTCGAAGGCTACGTTCTGAATCACTCCTTCGCGTTGTTCTGCGAAGACGAAAACACCTTTATATAATTCCTTATCCATAGTTGCTTGTTGTTCAGATGATGAATTTCTCTTTCAGTTTGTTGAAGATAATGTCAGCAGCTTCTTCGGGAGTGATATCTTCATGCAGTGCTCCCATGGCCTTGGCTCCCTTGGTGAATGACTTCTTCACGCTCGTGGGAGAACCGGCCAAACCGATTCTTTCCGGATCGACATCAATGTCGCTTGCTCCCCAGCATTCAATGGGTCTGTCGAAGGTTTCCATAATGCCACGAACGCGCATGTAGCGAGGCTTATTAGCCGTAGCCAACAAGGTAAGCATACAAGGAAGCTCTACTTCCAAAATCTCATGTCCTTCTTCCGTGCTCTTGCGAACAGTCAGAGTTTGCTTGCCATCGAATGTGGCTTCTTCCACGTATGTGATCTGTGGGAGATCAAGCTGCTCGGCAATCTGAGGTCCTACCTGAGCCGTATCACCGTCGATAGCTTGACGGCCAGCGATAATCAGGTCATGATCTATCTTTCGCAACGCTTGAGAGAGGGTGTAGCTCGTGGCCAATGTGTCGGCTCCACCGAACTTACGATCGCTGACAAGGATGGCATGATCTGCACCCATGGCATATGCTTCGCGCAGGATAGCTTCTGCCTGTGGCGGTCCCATCGTGATCACAGTTACGTGTGCATTGTGGGTGTCCTTGAAGCGAAGAGCTTGTTCCAAAGCTCCCTTGTCATCGGGGTTCATGATACTGGGCACACCGTCACGAATGAGCGTGCCTTTTACAGGATCCAATTTGATTTCGGTAGTATCGGGTACCTGTTTGATACAAACAACGATATTCATAGTCTAATGCTTGATTATTTTAATAAGTTGGATGCGATTACCAAGCGTTGAACTTCGCTGGTACCTTCGTAAATCTCAGTGATCTTAGCATCGCGCATCATACGCTCTACCGGATACTCACGAGTATAGCCATATCCTCCGTGGAACTGAACCGCTTTCGTAGTCATATCCATAGCCGTTTCTGCGCAGTAGAGTTTGGCCTGAGCCGATTCCATCGTATAAGGCATCTTCATATCCTTCTTCCAGCTTGCCAAACGAACCAACAAACGAGATGCCTGAATGCGGCATTGCAGGTCGGCAAGTTGGAATTGTGTGTTCTGGAATTGAGCGATGCTGCGACCGAATTGCTTACGCTCTTTGGTGTACTTCACCGTCTCGTCCATGGCTCCCTGTGCAATACCGAGGGCCTGAGATGCGATACCGATACGTCCGCCATCAAGGGTTTTCATGGCGATTTTGAAGCCACCGCCTACGCGACCGAGAAGATTCTCTTTGGGGACGATGCAGTTTTCAAAAATAAGTTCGCATGTAGCCGAACCACGGATACCCATCTTCAGCTCTTTCTTTCCTATAGAGAAGCCGGGAGTTCCTTTTTCAACAATGAATGCTGTGATACCACGTGTGCCCTGGCTCTTGTCTGTCATGGCAAATACCACATATACGTGAGCATATTCGGCATTGGTGATAAAAATCTTGTTACCGTTAAGTATGAAATGATCTTCCTTCTCTTCAGCAAAAGTTTGCTGAGCAGCAGCATCCGTACCTGCATTGGGTTCGGTAAGTCCAAATGCACCGATCCATTCGCCGGAACAGAGTTTCGGCAAATACTTCATCTTTTGTTCTTCTGTTCCATTTTCGTAGATGGGAGCTGCGCACAAAGATGTGTGTGCAGAAAGAACCACGCCAGTGGTAGCACATACACGGCTTAGTTCCTCCACTGCCATCGAATACATTACGTTTGTACCGCCGGCACCACCGTACTCAACGGGGAAAGGGATGCCCATCAGTCCGATTTCGCCCATCTTCTTTACTGTTTCGATGGGGAAACGTTCCTGCTCGTCAATTTCTGCCGCCAGAGGTTTTACTTCTTTCTCGGCGAAACTGCGGATCATCTCAAGAAACAATTGTTCTTGGGGTGTCTGAGAAAAGTTCATAATTCTTGAAGTTTATTTGGTTTGTAGTGATACTAAAAACTCTTTTTATTGTTGCATCGGGATGATCTCAGAAGCAAAAGTCAATGAAGCTTCAGTCGCAGCTTGTACTTGTTCTGCTGTAAAATCCGGATGTATTTCTGTTACGACAAGGCCTTTTTCCGGGCACACTTCGATCACACACATTTCTGTGATAATCAGGTTTACTTGTCCTTTTGCCGTAAGCGGCAAAGAGCATTTCTTCATGATTTTGGGGCTACCCTTGGCTGTATGCTCCATGGCCAAAATTACCTTGCGAGTTCCTACCAGCAAATCCATGGCTCCTCCCATACCGGGTGCTTTCTTGCCGGGAATAAGCCAGTTGGCCAAGTCCCCATTTTCGTCTACTTGCAATGCTCCGAGTACACTGACATCCACATGTCCACCACGAATGATGGCAAATGAGGTAGCACTGTCAAATGAGGCAGCACCCGGAATAGCCGTAATGGAACCTCCCCCGGCATTGATCAGATAAGGATCTTCTTTGCCTGTTTCCGGAGCAGGGCCCATCCCAATCATGCCATTTTCAGACTGCAAATATACTTGTACTCCGGGTTTTAGGTAATTGGGCACCATCGTCGGCAGACCTATACCGAGGTTGACCACATCACCATCTTTCAATTCGAGGGCAACGCGCTTGGCGATCACTTCTCTGATTTGATCTTTTTCCATGATGAAAAATATTTTATCGATTTCTATTTGTTATTCATTCTCTTATGAAACTCCTGAGCGATGAATGAAGCAACATCATCCGCATATGTATTGGCACCGAATCCTGCATCATAGCCAAGCTCTTTGGCCAATTCATAAGTGATACGAGGCCCTCCACAGGCCAAGATCATCTTATCTCTCAGACCTTCTGCCTCCATGAGTTCGACCAGCTCTATCAGATTCTTGATATGCACATCTTTCTGTGTTACTGTTTGAGATACCAAAAGAGCATCAGCATTGAGCTCGATTCCCTTGGCAATAAACTCTTCATTCGGAACCTGACTGCCAAGATTGTATGCTTCGATCATTTCGTAGCGTTCCAAACCATAATGACCGGCAAAGCCTTTCATATTCATGATGGCATCAATGCCTACCGTATGGGCATCAGTGCCTGTACTGGCTCCAACCACTACTATCTTTCGGCCGATATTCTCACGGATAAAGTCGTCTGTTTCAGCCATATCCCATTTCGTAGATTCTACTTTCGGAACATAGATAGAGCTATAGTCTACTGTATGTTCGCAGCTTCCATAACAGTTGAAAAAAGTAAAACCTTCTGTCAGTTCGCGGAAGAATACTACTTGAGGATTCTGCATCCCCATTTTCTTGATGAGCTGCTTGGCTGCTTCGATGGCTTCATCTCCAGCCGGAACAGGTAAGGTAAAACTAAGCTGCACTTTACCGTCATTCATCGTATCGCCATAGGGCTTGATGCGCGATAGATCTAATGTCTGATCGAAATCTCTTCCTTCTGTCGAATATAGTCCACCGCTCATAACTTACCACTCATATTAAAGTTTTTCATCAGCTCGATTGTCGGGTTGTAGTAGTGTGCTTCCTTCTTGGCAACACCGCTTAAACCCTTTCCTCCGTTCATCGGGCGTTTTACATCACCAAAAATACCTTTTTCCAAAGCAGAGAAGAGACCTTCTTCCTTCAATCTTTCAAGCAAATTGACGGTCTTGTCAAGCACTTCACGTGCTCGGCTCTGTACGATACCACCCTCCTTGAACTCAACCTCCGATCCGATATTCTTCATATTGGAGAAAATATATTTGGCATTTTCGATCGAAAGATAGCGGTCGCTCATAAAAGGAGTATGGATAGCTTCGGTAGGCATACCGAGCAGCTGGATACCCTGAGAGGTCCACACACCGATTATATTGAAAAGGGCATCCTGCAAATGACCACGGAAAATGTTGCCGGTCATGAACTTCGTAGGAGGCATGTATTTAAGCGGAGCTTTGGGGAAAATTTCTCTGGTCATTTGTGCTTGGGCCAACTCGAAAAGGAATCCATTTTCGAGCATGGGATCCATTTCAAATGCATGTCCAAGCCCCATCTGTTCTGAAGGCAATCCGGCTGTAAGAGCCAGCTGCTCATTGATCAAATCCGAGGCAAGTACGGTATGTGCTTCTTCTACGGCATCAGCTGTGGTCAGATAGTTATCCTCGCCGGTATTGATGATAACACCGGCAAATCCGTTGATGACACGACTCATGTACTGATCCACCAGAGTACGTTGCATATTGATGTCTCGGAAAAGAATTCCATAGAGAGCATCATTGAGCATTACGTCCAAGCCTTCGAGTGCTCCCATTACGGCTATTTCCGGCATGCAAAGACCCGAACAATAGTTGCAGAGCCTGATGTACCGACCGACCTCTTCTCCAACCTCATCCAAGGCTTTTCGCATGATACGGAAGTTTTCCTGTGTAGCAAAAGTTCCCCCGAATCCTTCTGTCGTAGCTCCGTAAGGGACATAGTCGAGCAAACTCTGTCCCGTAGTACGTATTACGGCAATAATATCGGCTCCTTGGCGAGCAGCTGCTTGTGCTTGAACGACGTCTTCATATATATTGCCGGTAGCAACAATAACGTATAGATAAGGTCTTGGCCCTTCTCCGAGAGTCTCGATATAGTCCTCTCTTCTCTTTCTGTTGGCAGCTATTTTTTGCATCCCTGCTGTTATGAGCGGTGCCAATGTGTCTGCAATGACGTTGGCAGGACAGAAGGGATAAGAGGTAAGATCTATTTCGCCGACAGCCACACCTTCGGCAATTTCCTGAGGAGATTTCCCTGTAGCAACTATTCCATTTGCTAAAAAGAACAGAGCACCATGCCCCAAAACATTCCGGTCTTTCAGATGGTCGACCAATACATTGGGTAGTGGAACAGCATTGCCATCCACTCCATCAACCCCGATTAGGCGACAGAGGGTGCGTTCCACGGCTACAGTCGTGTATTGTTCGACGAATGTCTGTACGTTACCGGCTATTTCTCCGGCAATGCTTCTGGCATATTCTACCTTGGAGAAATCAATTCCGACTTTACTTTTTTGCATACTTATGATATGTATTCTTGCTTTATGCTATTTCGTGTTGTTCAAAAACTGTTTACATTCTGTCATTAGAGCCTCATTAACCCCAAGGATCTCTGCTATGCGTATTGCTTCGTGTGGGACATCGTTTCCGCTCACTTCTTCGAGCGTATAGTCCACACATTTGGTGAGGGAGTTTACTTGTAGAGGCAGGTTCACTTTGTCTTCTCTAAAACCACGCACTTTCAAGCGGCGACATGGAATGTCTATACTGCCATAATGTGTAGTGACGAGAGATCGGATCTTATACCTGCTCAATATAGCCAATAACCCACTGACAATGGCTTGTCCTTCTACAGGATTCGTTGTCCTTGCAGGTTCATCGACTAAAACGAGTAGTTGCTTTCCCTGTCCGGCCTCATCGGCAATGGACGAAAGACACATCATTTCCGCCCCGAAAGAGGAAAGCCCCTGTCTAATATCTTGCGCATCTCCAAGCGAAAGCATCACTTTTTCCACAGGGCATATCTCTGCCTTTTGTGCCGGCACATAAAAGCCATATTGATAGAGGATCTGAGCTAATGCGACTCCTTGCAGCAGCACACTTTTTCCTGCCATGTTAGCACCGGTAATTAAGGTTGGCAGAGAGGGTAGGGCTATATCTACCGGCTGGAATTTTTCTCCTTTTTCTTCCAGGAGGCTAAGAACATGTGGATGTACCAGTCCCGTATAGTTCGTAACACTATGACCGGAAACCGGTTTGCTCCATCCAAGCTGAAGGAATAGCTTGACCTTTGCTAATAACAGGTCTATCGCTCCCAACAATTCCAGAGTTGTAGCCAATCCAGCAGCATAAGGAGACAGCTGGCGAGAAAGTTGCTTTCGGACGATGTCTTCTTCTTGCAAACTTTCATTGCGAATTTCGATCTTGGCGTCTTCGTTTGTTTCCTTTTTGAGCTTGTCTCTCAACTCTCTCAATGTCTCCGAATATGCATCATATATATAGAAATGAGGAATTTTCTTTTCCTCCGGATCCAAAACGGAAACAATATGCGACAAATCGGGTAGGGGAGAGGTGAGATCATCTAACTTGTAAAAACGGATCAAATCCCGAATATCTTCACTTAAAATTGCCAAGAATTTGATCTCGAAAAAATCAATATCCGTGCAAACTACGTGGTGTGAAACAGAATATATCGTTCCTTGGATGTCACGCAGCTGCATTAATTTGTGTGCGATCTCATCCAGACCTCTTTCTTTTCGTTGGTCTGCTTGGTATGAGATGGCTATTTCTACACGAGAAAGAAGCTCTTCAATATCGGAAGCCTCGGTCAGAAACTCTTGCTCCAACAGACAACGCCGCCCTACAGATGAATGTATGCACAACTCATCTATTACATAGCGAAGGCCGCTAATGCTATTGATCTGTTCCCGTAGTTTCATCAACATTCAAGCGAGTTTAGCCCTCTTACATCGTAGACCGGAATGCCGAGGGCTTTTTCCATTTCTCTGCGCAGCACTTCGGATTTCAGCTTGTACCCGCTGGGTGCTACCGGATTGATTGTCACGGCCAATAGCTTACCTCCATACAGAGATTTGATCTCATGTTTGCTCTGTAGAAAACGATCTACTGCTTCCGGCAAAGCAAACATACGTGTAAAATCTCTGATAATGAGACAGATTTTATCATCAGAGAGGCGAAGCTGTTCCAATAAGTTATCACTAACGGCTCCGGATACATAAATTCTGTTGCCGAAGCGAGTCAGGTCATTTCTGTTAGATGCATTCAGCATCAGTGCCGAACGAATCCCCAAGTCGTGAACGTTGCCCGACTCATCTATCCCCCATATGCCTTGTTCGATGGGGTCTAATCTCTCTGCCAATTCGGCTTCCACTGTAGGTAAAGAGATCAATCGATACACGGCAGCCGTTTTACGGACCAACTGAGGTATATTGATGGACAAAGCAGCTCCGGTAGCTAAAATCATAGCATCGGTAACGACAGGAGATGCCAGACACTTGCGAGAAAGAGCTCCATCTACAATAGTAGTTTGCACTCCGGAATTCGATAGGGTAGTTATCATTTTTCTTAACCCACCCGTCGTGGAAGGCCCTGAGAGCAATATCTTACCGGGTTCCAAAGAGCAGGCCGTGATGAGCCGTCCCAATGCAGTCCGATCTTCGCTGACATCAATAATCTCTGCAATCACTTCTTTCTGTAGATAATGCAACTCGGAGGTAACGAATATCATCCCTTTAGGCACCACTATTTCCGGCTTGGCCGTCTGAGTTACCTGGTCACTCTTTTCTCCATCTATGCCTATAGAAGTAAGGGCAACCCTATGCCGATAGGCATCGAGTCGCCTGATGATATAGTTGAGCGTTTCCGTTTTGCCGGTGTTCTTCTCCATTCCGAAAATGGATATGCTCCGGCTCTGCATGATCTTTTCTACAAAAGGCAATTTTTTTCTCTCTTTCTCTCTTTAAGCAAGCTCTCTCCCCAATGGCTTTGCAAAGGGGAGGGAGCTTATTTTCAATCAATTAGTTCTTATCGAACTTGCGTTTTTTGCGAGCTAAGTCGGAAGGCTCGATAGCCAACTGCTGGCCTCCGGAAAGTGCGGCTACACCCTCTTTATGCTTACCGGCTCGACAGTCCTCACAATCACACTCCTCATGATAATTCTCCGGTTCCGTATAGGTCGTGATAACACCTTCATAGTTGCGAAGAACCACATGTCGTGGGGACTGAGATACAACATAGTTCGGCATTACAGGTATCTTACCACCACCCCCCGGAGCGTCTACCACAAAGGTGGGGACAGCATAGCCCGAGGTGTGTCCACGCAGGTTCTCGATAATCTCGATGCCTTTGGATACCGGTGTGCGGAAATGACCTATACCAAGCGAGAGATCGCATACATAGATATAGTAAGGACGTACACGCATCTTTACAAGCAAATGCACCAATCTCTTCATCACATGCGTACAATCATTGATTCCACGCAATAAAACCGTTTGGTTACCCAACGGAATACCTGCATTGGCCATTCTTTCACAGGCCTCTACAGCTTCTTCCGTAATCTCATTCGGGTGGTTGAAGTGGGTGTTCAGCCACACGGGATGATACTTTTTGAGCATATCCACCAATTGAGGCGTTATGCGCTGAGGAAGGACTACCGGCGTACGGCTTCCTATACGAACGATCTCCACATGAGGTATTTCGCGCAGACGCTTCAATATGTATTCCAAGCGATCGTCGCTGACAAGGAGGGCATCGCCTCCCGAGAGCAAAACATCGCGGACTGTCGGTGTATTGGCTATATAGTCAATGCATCGATCGATACGCTCAGAAGGAGAAGAAGCATCTTTCTGTCCTGCGAAGCGACGGCGAGTACAATGACGACAGTACATCGAGCATTTGTCCGTGATAAGGAACAATACACGATCCGGATAACGATGAGTCAGTCCGGGTACGGGCGAATCTTCATCTTCACTAAGTGGGTCTACCTGATCTTCAGGAGCACGTACCAATTCCTGATGAGTAGGAATAGCTTGTTTACGAATCGGACAATTAGGATTCTCGGGGTCTATCAAACTCAAATAATAAGGTGTGATAGCCATTCGGAGCACTTTGAGCGATTCTTTTACTCCCTCTTCTTCTTCAGCGGTGAGTGTAACGTACTTTTTCAGCTGGTCGAGCGTCTCAATTCGATTGAGGACCTGCCAATGCCAGTCGTTCCATTGCTCATCGGTGACATCAGGGAAATAATACTTTCTACGACTTTCTGCCATGGTTATTGTGAGCTTTGGCTGATTATCTAAAAAAGAATACTACGGAGACAATGATTCCGAACCGGCTTATCATCTCTCCGTAGCAGCTTATTTCTTACGAATTAAGCGTACAATTCTGTGAAAACTTTACGCAAAGCCTCACATTCCCGAAGCTCCTGCAGTGTGATTTCGGCATGACCCTTAGTATAGCCATTACCAACGATCATAGTCACGTCACTGCCTACGCCCTCAGCCCCCAAAGCGGCTTTGGTGAAGCTTGTAGCCATAGAGAAGAAATAGACGATACCATCATTCTTCGTACAGAGGATGCTCGTCATTTCCGTATCGGTGATGTTTACGTTGTTGATCGTAACATCACACATCTCTCCGTTCGTAAGCTTTTCGATCTCTTCCATTACGGGTACCGGCTTCGTTGCATCGGCAGAGAATACATGATCACAGAAACCGAGAGCTTTCAAGCGATCCGTACTCTTCTGTGAGTGGCAAAGACCGATTACCTTACCGGTTACACCGGCACGTTTCTTGGCTTCGTAGCAGCAGAGCATACCGCTCTTGCCACCTGCGCCGATAATAAGTACCGTATCTCCCGGCTTCACCAATTTGGCTGTCTGAGCAGGAGCACCTGCCACATCAAGAGCCGACAGAGCCAACTTTTCAGGCAAATCGTTAGGAATCTTCGCATAGATACCGCTTTCGAAGAGAATAGCCTTTCCTTCGATGTCCACTTGATCTACATCCGGACGAATTTCCTTGATTTTGTCGATGCGGAGCGGCGTTAGAGAAAGCGACACGAGCGTGGCAATCTTATCGCCTACCTTCAAGTCGATTTTGTCTTTGAGAGCATCGCCGATCTTTTCAACTACACCGAGAAGCATCCCGCCTGAGCCTGTTACAGGGTTGCGATGTTTACCTTGTTTGGCTACAATGCCAAGCATGATTTCGGCGATTTTGGCCTTATCTCCACCGGCCTGTTCATGGATCTGCGTGAAACTTGCAGAGTCTATATTCAAAGTCTTAACATCGATGAGAATCTCATTGTCGTAGATTTCATCCATGTTGTTGTCCACTTTTTCAGCGGGCTGAGGTAGAACGCCCTGAGGGGCTAATACACGGTGTGTGCCGTATTTGTTTCCTTTCTTTTGCATTGTCGAAACGTATTGAGTGAATTTTGTGAGTTTTAGAGCCTTTATTTGCTAAGCCCCAATATCCGACGGGCTTCTGCCGGAGTGGCTATCTCACGACCCATTTCCTTGGCCATACGTACCACTTTTTCTACCAATTCTCCATTAGAGCGAGCTAAAACTCCTTTGGATATATATACATTGTCTTCGAAACCTACACGCACATGTCCTCCATCAATGATAGCCAATGCTGCGAGGGGAAATTCATAGCGTCCCACACCTGCTACAGTATATGTGGCATCTGCGGGGATACTTTCGCGAAGGAAAACGAAATCACGCATTTCTCCGCTGATACCGCCATTTACACCCATTACGAAGTCGAAGTGCATAGGGGATTGGATATAACCTTTGCGGTGAAGACGAAGAGCCATGTCGATCATACTCTTGTCGAAGACTTCGAGTTCGGGTTTGATACCACGCTCGATCATTTTCTCCCCGAAATATTTGATCGTGTTTTCCGTATTGGTGAACACTTCATCACCACCGAAGTTAAGGGTGCCACAATCCAAAGTGGCCATTTCGGGAGAAAGCTCTGTCGGTTGCAGACGTTCATCATTCGTCATGCCCACAGCACCTCCCGTCGAAGGCTGGATGATTACATCGGGACATACTGCCTTGATGGCATCCATGACTTGTTTGAAGCGATTTTTATCTTGAGTAGGGGTACCATCATCGTATCTCACATGGAGATGAATGATGCTGGCACCTGCATCATAGGCCGATTTGGCTTCACGTACACACTCTTCTACCGTATAGGGAACGGCCGGATTATGCTCTTTCAGAACCTCTGCACCGCAGATGGCTGCCGTAATGATCAATTTTTCCATAATTACAGTCGGTATAATGGTTTTACTTATTTGTTGCGCTGACAGTTAGCCGGCACTACACATGTGCCCGTAGCACGGCATACCACTATAGGTTCGTCAAGTACATCTGCTGCCGAATCCGAAATATCAGTACGAGGACGAATCACCTTACGGGCTTCGAATTTCATCTTTCGACTGGTATTTCCCACATGAGTGATTTCGCCTACAGCCTCTATATAGTCTCCTGCAAATACCGGAGCCAAAAATTCCACATTGTCATAAGCACAGAAGAGGCCTTCATCACCGTCTTGCATGATAAGGAGTTCTGTGGCAACGTCTCCGAAGAGCTGGAGCATGCGAGCCCCATCTACTAAGTTACCTCCGTAATGAGCATCATGTGCACTCATCCGAAGACGGATCATTGATGTCTTTGTCATAGTCGTATTGGAGTTATTGTGAGTAGTTGATTGGTCTGTGAGCAGAGATTACTGCTTATTGAAGGATATAATCCACGAATATGCCACTGGTGTGGATTTGTTCCATGGGGATCTGTCCGGTAGGGCGGATTTCTTCGATTTCTGCTACTACACAGTCTGCTGCCATAGCCATCAGCGGCTGGAAGTTCTGTGTTGTACCTTTATAGATGAGATTCCCGAATTCATCGCCAACGCTTCCTTTA
The DNA here is from genome assembly GCF_000378065.1 of Porphyromonas gulae DSM 15663. Taxonomy (GTDB): domain Bacteria; phylum Bacteroidota; class Bacteroidia; order Bacteroidales; family Porphyromonadaceae; genus Porphyromonas; species Porphyromonas gulae. Next base: position 85,304 of record NZ_KB899150.1, read on the forward strand.
ATAAAGGCAAAGTCAGCACGGATAGGTTTTTCGAGCAAAAAAACCTCGCCATCAATCTCGATCTTCTGTTTGCCTTCTTCGATTACAGTCCCAAGCCCTGTAGGAGTCAATACTCCTCCCAAGCCGGCTCCTCCTGCTCGTACTCTCTCTGCAAGAGTGCCCTGAGGACTAAATTCGATTATCAACTCGCCTGTATTCATTTGATCACCGGTCATGGGGTTCGTACCGATGTGAGAAGCTATCAACTTCTTCACCTGATGGTTTGCAATGAGCCGACCACAACCACGATCCGGATAGGACGTGTCGTTGGCAATAAGGGTGAGATCCTTGACACCGCTCTTTACTAGTTCGTCGATAATCCTTTCGGGGGTACCATTCGCTAAAAAGCCACCCACCATGATAGTCATACCGTCCTTAAACAAGGCGGACAACTTTTCAGCCGAAATCGCTTTATTCATGGTTTTTTCTGTTTTTTATTTTGTTGAGAATTCTATTTCCTTCTCTTTTCGTGACAAATCTGTATGTATCAACTTATTTCGGTTGATATAATTGCGCACCAAAGATAGTGCCAATTTGGGAGTTGCAAAAATAACAGTAGAGCCGAGGCTTATGGCTAAGCATTAGTCGGGGATTAGCTGTTTCATAAAGAGTTCATTCAAAGGATAAACATACATACAAGTAAACATAATACAGATTATTGATTGCCTTGCACGCCTTCTAATTATGTTCAATTACGAGTGAGCCGATCAGCTCTTTTACATCACTGATTCCATGCCTTCGGAGATAATCCTCTATGGCATCGACTATATGAGAAGCTGCAGCAGGATCTACGAAGTTGTAGCAGCCCACCTGCACAGCCGTGGCTCCGGCCAATAAAAACTCGATGGCATCAGCCGCAGATGCGATCCCTCCCATACCGATTATAGGCACTTGTACCACCTTGGCGGTTTGCCATACCATACGTAGAGCAATGGGCTTGATACATGGCCCGGAAAGGCCTCCTGTAATGGTCGAAAGGATGGGACGGCGTTTTTCCGCATCAATAGCCATACCAAGAAACGTATTGACCATCGAAATGGCATCGGCACCCTCAGCCTCTACCGCACGAGCTATCTCTGTGATGTCAGTCACATTGGGAGAAAGTTTTACGATCAATGTCTTGTCATAAGCTCGGCGCACAGCTTTAACGACGGACGCCGCCCCCTCGCAGGTAACGCCATAAGCCATACCTCCCTGCTTGACATTGGGACAAGATATATTCAATTCTATAGCCCGGATATGCTCCAGCTCATTTATTATTCGGGAAGTCTCTGCATAATCGTCCAAGGTGGAGCCACTTACATTGACGATCATCTCCGTCCGATAATCCTTGATAACCGGATATATATGCTCTACAAAGTAGTGAACACCCTTATTTTGCAAGCCCACGGCATTCAGCATCCCCGATGGAGTCTCGGCCATGCGTGGATACGCATTCCCTTCCCGATGATGGAGCGTGGTTCCTTTGACAACTATGGCACCCAACCGGTCTATATCGATAAAATCTTTGTATTCGGTACCATAGCCATAGGTGCCGCTGGCAGTCATTACGGGATTTTTAATAGTTAATCCCCTACCGATTTCTACTTCTGTTCGAACCATTGTAATCTATCTGTATTGAAGACCGGTCCTTCCGTACAGACGCAAAGATTGCCTTCTTTTGTATTTTCCACACAACACAAACAAGCCCCGATACCACAAGCCATGGTATTCTCCAGAGAGACCTCACACGGGACATTTCGTTGACGTGCCAGGGATGCTACAGCCACCATCATTGCTTTTGGGCCACACACATATATATGAGAAAAATCAGCTTCCCGAAGGGTCGGGTGGTTCGTGACAAAGCCCTTCACCCCCAACGAACCGTCCTCTGTGGTGCAATGCAGGTTGGCAAAGCGGGAAAATCTGTCCTGCATAACGATCAGATCGGCAGAACGCGCACCAAGCAGAACATCCGGCACGATCCCCATCTCTCTGATACAACGGGCCAAATAGAGCATAGGAGCCGTGCCTACACCGCCACCCACGAGAAGAGGACGGTACTCTCCATCCGGCTGATCGTTAAGCGTAAAGCCCTGTCCAAGCGGATATAAAAGATCCAACGAATCGGATACTTGCAATAAAGCTAAAGCATGTGTGCCCTTGCCTGCTTTTTGAACCAGAAGCAATAGTTCCTGCCGTTCGTAATCGACATCACAAACAGAGATAGGCCGACGCAAAAAAGCCCCTTGGGCATCAGTCAGTACCTGAACAAACTGTCCGGGTTTTATTTCCGGCAGAGATAATCGGGCTTCATTATGCTCCGGTACAAGTGTAAGAAGGAAATAGCTGTCGTTTAGCTTCGTATTGGCTGCTACACGCAGTTTATGGTTGTATTTCATCGAGAAACCGAGTTGCAGTATTCGAGTGCAAAATTACGAAAAAAGAGAGGCTTACTCTTTGTTTGAGCGAAACTCTTGATAGCTGCCATCCGAATAGAAAACCGTAATTCTCTCGATTTGCTTCGCAGGCATTTGAACGATCTTGATTTCCGGCTCCGGTCTGCCCGATGAGCTCTGTATGCCAGAATTATCTTTAGTCCTTGTATGCAACTCCTGCTCCGGCATGGAAGAATAAGAGAAAAGATCATTCTCAAAAGGCATTTTATCCGATTGTTGAGGCCCTTTGCCAAAGATAATCCACTCCGCACTCCATTCATCGAATCCCTGCACGATCTTGTTGATCATGTCCAAGGTCACTTTATTTCTGCCGGAGGTAATGTGCGTCAGAGCGGAACGGGAAATTCCGGCTTGATCAGCGAAAGCAGAAGGAGTCATTCCCAACTGCTCCATCATGGAAAGAATACGCATCTTAATTGCATCTGCATCGATCATAATACTGTCTTTTTGTCACCTTTTTGAGCAAATCATATCCACAGAAGCAAATTTACAAATTCGAATTTACATCCACAAACGGGGTAACAGCAATGTACAACCCAAACTAATTACAAATGTATCGCACATTTGTGCGATTACACTTGGATTGTCAATAAGCTTGGAGTTATCAACATCTACCATCAGTTTAGATTTATCCTATAATATAATGGTTATAAGTAATATAATATATCACATTAGAACTTATAAGGCCATTAAGAATCAACAACGCCACTCCCCCACTCTATTTCGATACAAATACTTCATATAATATAATATAATAACCTGATAACTATTGTATTATACATTTAATATAAAGGTGTATAAAGCTGTATAGCTCGGTTTGTTTTCAAGTGTAAATCGCTGCAATACACATGTATATTAAGATCGGTTCAATTTGATTACATCCTGACCGAATCAAGATTGTAAACTGAAAACGAGTTTCGAAGTGTAATTTATCCCCATTTGTGACTGCACAAATGTAACGCAATAAAGATGGATCCTCTAAACTGACAAAATGGCGGTATCAACAAATTAAGTGGCTTAAAAAACATGGCTCAGAAGGCTTCTAAAAATTTTCGATGACCTCTCACTACCTCAATAGCCTTGAAGGGGATATTCGGCCTAAAAAGGGCAAAATATGGCACCGATGATAAAAAAGAGAAATCCAAGTAGCCGAATAGCCTGTTCTCGACTCTGATGATAAATAAAGAAACTACCTTCTCCTTAGCGTAACACTTGCACTAAAAACACGCGCCAAAAAAGTTTTCAACAACGAAGATGAGTTTGGAATGATTCCAAATAAGAGGTTAATAAGAAGTGGATTTTGAAGGCCAAAAGGTGTGGAGGTGGACTTTTTCGGATCGAAACAGGGCTTTTGAGAGATAGGATAACGATCTATATACAAATCGTTTTCGATAAATATATAGATCGTTTTCGATTTGTATATAAATCGTTTTCAATTTATATATAGATCGAAACTCATTTCTATATAAATCGAAGGCCGAAAAAGGCCTTTTCACTGGGCTATAAAACAGAGGCACCCACATGATTCGTAGCCGAACCGTGTGGGTGCCTTATATTTTGGGGAGACGGTATCTATTCTTTATTCCGCCTCATTCCATAGCTGCATATCTCATTCAATCCGGTATATGACACAGGTATAAACAAAAGATATGGCCATAGTTAGTCATAGTCCTTGGACAGAGGACAAGTTGGGAATCGGAGTGCAGGATTGTTCTCATCAGGTCGTTTACTAATATAGTTTGATACAAGCGGCATTGCAGCTCTCAGCAGGCTGCTGTAACCGTAGGCAAAAGTACGCATTTATCCGACACCGATGCTTGTTTCCCTGAAACGAAAAAGCTCAATCCAGATCGGCCATATCTATCTTCCAGGTAGAATCGGGAAAAATCAGATAGGATTCTGCTCCTGCCTTTCGGAGTTCTTCCCGGGCCTTTTTCATTTCTTCGCGGTATTGTTTGCGAGCTTTCTCCATCTCTTGGCGGAACTTTTCCCGTTCCTTGCGCCATTCTTGATTTTGCTTTTTCTGAGCCTTGAGATACTCTTGGTAGTATTTCTCCTTTTGCTTGCGATATTTTCGCATAGCCTCCGAGTTGTCAGGCTTCAAAACGTTCCACTCCTTGCGGAAATAACGCGAACGGCCATTGGGATAAATCATTTGATTGAGCTGCTCTCGCGTGAATGTCCCTTCCATGACGAGTGCACGTATTTCCTCCGTGTCCTCCGTGTACAGGACAAGTGTCCGAAACGTATTCTTCTTGCTCTTCTCGGCATAGAGACCGATTCGCTCGCTGCCATCCTGTACAGACATCAGCTCCTCATAGTCCTTACGGCTTCCACTCATAATCGGTGAAAAGGTCCTGCGAATCAGAGCCGCGGACGAAGAGCGATTCATATCGGTCGAAAAAATGTACATCCCATCCAGCAACGACATATTGATGCTAATATCCGTCTTCCGTTTCAGGTACTTCGAAGCCATTTTGAGCATCGACTTGGAGAGATAGACGGATTCGATGCCGTTATCTTTCCTGAGTTCTTCCACTTTTATACGCTGGGCATTGGCTATCGGGGACAGCATACATACAGCCACGATCAGGGCTACGATCATTTTTGCTTTCATCTCTATTCTCCTTTTTTATTCTATTGTGTTTCTATCATATTCCTCTTCGGACATAGCTGTCTCCGTGTACAAGGCTTCCTCTTCCCATCCGAGCATCTCCACAAACTCCCCTTCCGCATCAGCCCCGCGATCGAGACAATACTCCAATAGCTCCATGGCATAGGCCGTTTCCCTAACGGCTTCGTCCCGATCGAGAGCGATCCCGTTCCTGTTGGACGAAAGCTGCCCCACCGTATTCAGCTCCACCGCCACGCCTATGGCCAGTGCCAAAGCCACACAGGCTACAGCCCCGTAGCGTACCCACCGAAGCGATAACCGCCTTGAAGGATGCCGGACACGATCTTCCCAACTCGCTATCTTTTCCAAGAGAGCCTTATCCGAATCATCCTCCATGGCCGTCTCACGCTCAGGAAGACCGATCAATGCTCGCAAAAGCTGCAAGTCCGAATCGTAGGGAGCCGGATCGGGCAATCCCTCCAGCAAGCAATACAGCTCCAACTCCTCCTCCGGAGAAGTGGTACCGGCATAAAAACTTTCCAGTAGCCAGCCGATTTTATTTCTCTCTTCACGCATCATCTTTCATCACCTCCTTAGCTTCTCTACGCAGTCTGCACAGTATCACCCTCACATTGCCCTCCGTCAGACCCAACCGCTCGGCAATCTCGCCATTCGAAAGCCGCCGGAAGTGGCTCATGGCAAAGACCGTTCGATGCAATTCGGACACACCCCTCAACCACTGCCGTAGCCTCCCGATTTGCTCCGAGAGCAGTAGATCGGCCTCACCACCGTGAGCCTCGGACAATTCCTGCACCTCGGCAGCCTCCAAGGAAGTCGGATAAGGGCTGTTGCTTGCCTTTCGTATCAGGCTCAGGCAGTAGTTCCGAGCTATTCGGATGGCATATGCCCTCGGATTGTCCAGTCCGTCCAGCCGCATTCGTGCTTCCCACAAACGCAGATAGACCTCTTGGGTGGCATCCTCAGCCTCCTCCCCGTCGCGCAAAAACGCGTGGCAAACAGCCCGAATGGAGGGGCGAATCGGAAGAAAAATCTCCTTGAAAGCGATAGTATTCACGTCGTACTCAGTCCGTTCTCTTGTGTAGAGGGCAGGCATCCGCAAGAATGCCCCTGTATATATGAAGATGCAAAAAGGCCCCATTTGTTACAAATGGAAGGAAAAACTTCTGCCGGTACCGAGTCTAATCGGAAGGAAAGTTATCACAATCGGAAGACCGCCAGACGATGATAGCCCAACCTACACCTAAAATAACAGCCTGCAATTTGACCTATAGACCTCTCTTTCAAGGTGGTGGATAAGAAGGTTGCCAAGTGTACTGCTATTCAGGAGCGAGTTCTGCAACCCTTGCGAGCATACCATCAAGTGATGCAGGTGCGTGCCGAAGATAGTGAACGTACCGTCTTTGCTCTTGAGCAACTCGCTCTCTCAGAGGATAAGGAACTCGAAGTTACCCTCTACGAAAAAAACGGAGGACGTATGCTCTCTTTCTACCTTGAGCAGGAAGACCTCTTACTGGCTAAGAAGATCGACAACCTCAAACTCAAATGGTAAATCCTATGAAGAAGTTTTGTTTACTCATCGCTTGTGCCCTGTGTGGACTCATCTCCGCAGAGGTACAACGATTCATCCCGAAACAAAAAGGCATTGAGGTCACGGCATCCGTACCACTTATCAAGGGCGAAAGGCTCTTTATAAATGGTCAATTTGGGGTGAGCGTTTCGCTCACCAAGTATCTCAAGCGAGAGAACTATGCCTTCCTTTCGGCAGACTACGAAGAGCAGAGCTTGCCTTATCGCTCGCATCAAGTGCCGATGCGTGATATGCTCTTACAAGTGGGTTATATGCAACCTATCCTCTCAGACAGAGGGAAGAATATCTTTACCTACCTCGGCATCTCTGCCCTTGGTGGCTATGAGGAGCTAAATGAAGAGAAGACGCTTCTGCCCGATGGGGCAACACTCCTTGACCGCTCTCGCTTCGTCAAAGGTTTTGGGAAATGTAGCCTCTGTCGGCAATGAGTTTGCCAAAAAGATTCTTGGTGAATGTTCCGTCTTTCAGAGGTTCTCTGTCATCACAATTGCCCGGTGTGATTTGATAGTTGATGACTTCACCCTTGTCGTTGATAACAATATGTAAGTCAGTTTGACGTATTAGTAACAGACAAGAGCGCTTACAATAAGGACTGAATCCTTGTCTTATCATTATTGCAGATCAAAAAGACAATAGACATGAGCGAGAATACACTTTCCGTCGGACACGAATAAGAAAATAAAACCCCGAAAGTTGTACAAAAACTTTCGGGGCTATCTACGCTTTAGTTATTCTTGTTATCTCTATCAGAGAAAAACATTCGGATCCATCTACAACATCTCATGGGATGTGTACAATCGGATCTGATCTTTCGATGCGTTTCCGACACACATCAAGCGGGCTTACTCTCCGAATAAAGAACGCAATTCACGAGGCAAATAGAAAGTATTGGTCTTGTCTACATAGACTACTACGGAAGACAGATCAACAGCTTTCTTATTGAAAATAACTGTATTGGAGAAAGGTGCTACCAGTAAGCGACGGCTGCCTTTTTTCACTTCAAGAACAGGTAGTTCCCCTTCCTTCTCTCCGCCTTTGATACTGTAGCTCATACCTTGGAACACCTCCGTATGGGGAGCAAATATCTTATCAGTAAGGACGGGCAATTGGCCTCCTAAATCAAACAGACGGCATAGGTAGTCATTCAGTTCATAGTTTATGACCATTCCCATCGGACGTGTATCCTGGGGATGATATGCTGCCAGTAGCACTTCTTCGCCGGTATGTCCACGAGTGGTGAAACCGATAGAAGTATGTTCAGTGTAAAGCGATGCGATAAAAGTACTGAGCGAACCGCTGTAGAGCGACTCCGTAGTCAGTTTTCGCTGTTCTTCGGGTATAGGGCTATGGATGTAGTCAGGACAGTTGTAAAGAGCTTCCAGCTCTTGGGCATTCAGCTCGAAACCACAGACCTCCTTCACCAGACTCTGGACCTTGTCCACAGGAGTATTCATCAAGCGGTCTGCAAGTCCGTCGGCTGTCATACGGAAACGACAGAGCTGATCGAAAAGATCTTTTGCCGTACGCTTATCATAGTCTTTGACACTTTGTTTGCCTATACTTACGCCACTATTGCCATGATCCGACACGATGATAACGGCTGTTTCACCATCTCGACGTGCAAAGTCGAATGCTGCAGCACAAGCGCGATCGAAAGCAAGGTATTCGGTAGCGATCCCCACAGGATCGTTGGCATGTGCAGCCCAATCCACTTTACTACCCTCCACCATAAGGAAAAAGCCTTCTTCAGATTTGTTCAGCTTGTCGATAGCCAAACGAGTCATTTCTTCCAATGAAGGGATTTTGGCCGTATCCCGATCCAAATCGTAGGGCATCTCACGCTCTCCGAATAAAGCCCACATCCTATCACCTTGGAAACTTCGCATGCCTTTTATATCATCCAAGAAGAGTCCATAGCCACGGCTATTGAGCACGGATTGTAGCTCCGGATGGAGGAAACGCGTTCCACCTCCGAGCACAACATCCAGGTTTTGGTGTACCATCTGCGCTGCAATCCAATCGTATTTCTTACGAGAATAAGAATGCGCAGAGCAATCGGCAGGAGTAGCATGAGGGAAGTGACAAGTTACCACAAGACCCGTTTTCTTTCCCTTCATAATTTTAGCTGCCTCCAGAAAAGTAGCCAAGGGCGAATAAGCACGAGCCTTATCCACCGGAATCAGATCAGCATCACCCGAACTGACAGGATAAGTCGATACAAAACCCGTATTAGATGGCATACCCGTCATATAGCACGAAGTAGTAGGAGCAGAGTCTCCAATAGGAGCATCGGACGAATAGGTCAGCACAGTGCCGCATATATACGGATCAATAGCCAAGTGCTGGCGTTCGGGATTCAGGTATCGCTGATACCAACGAGCCAGAGAAACTGCTGAGAGAGAAGTACCATCGGGAATCATCAGAATGACGTTCCGAACAGGCTTGACCTCCCGTGGCTGACCGGCATATAGAGCCGGAGAGAGTACGATAATAAAAAGAAGAATCGTACTAAGAGTTTGTTTGATTCGTTTCATTGTTTGTTAATCTGTTAAATGATTGATTTAATGTTCTATTATTTCGCGACAGCTGATAGATCTATCAGCTCTTCAGAACAAATCGTTAGTTTCTCTACGCCGGATTCCGTAACCAGAAAACTATTCTCATTACCTACGGCCCCAATACCGGGAAGAACGAATTTGGGTTCGAACGCTATTACCATCCCCGGCGTTAGCACCTCTTTGCTACGAGCCATTAGCACAGGCATTTCATTGATCTGTAGACCTATGCCATGTCCCACAAATTTAGCTTGTTGCTTCGTCCCCATGAATTTATCGGAAGCTCCCGCCGCTTCCACCATCTCCACAGAGCGATTGTATAGATCGGCACACGACATCCCGGGTTCGGCACTCTCCATTACCTTCGCCTGAATTTCCCGACTAAGGTCATGCAATCGCAGGGCTTCGTCCGATACTTTTCCGATAGCGTAGCTGCGAGTCATATCGGATATATATGCGGAATAGTTACCGGCCATATCCACCATAACGCACATACCTTCCTCCATGGGCGATCCGTTTGCGCCCAACGGCAAAGCATCTGTGCCACCTCCACCCATCGCGAAATCATAAGGAGACGGCGACTCGGCATTATCTCCTACGATCACATTGCCCATATAGATTTCCATTGCAGAACCATATGTTCTGAATATACCTTCGGAACCATAACTACGCATCAAATGTTCGATTGCGATCTGAAACTCTTTATCGGTCATACCCGGCTTATAAAGAGAGGGAATACGTGTATAAACTTCACCATGCACGGCTGCAGTCCGACGAAACAGTTCTATTTCACCCAGTGTCTTGATCATTCGTAAACGGCGCAACAAAGCCGTAGCATTACCGTATTCGGCATCCGGAAAGATACTGCGTTGGCGCTTGATATCGCTATAGGAAGATTCATCGTTTTCAAGCATGATACGTCGAGGCAAAACGCCTCCTCTATGCTGAATTAATGCGGGAATGTCTTCGAGTTTACGTATGGGACAAATATTTCCCTCCTCAATTACTTGTGGACGACGAACGAAAAAGATCGGTTCTCCCTCTGCCGGCAAATAGGCTGCTCCTCCATATATGGATCCGGAGAGATAAAGCAAATTGACATTACTTGTCACCAGCAAAGCATCATATCCTTCTTCTTCCATTGCTATACGTACGCGCTCTTGGCGTATTCGGAGATCTGCCTTCAAGGCTGCAGACGCTAATTTGATCATAATATTTTGAGATTATTTTGATTAACGGAACAAAAGTACTGAAAAGCATATTCGCAAGTCATGAATAATCGCGATTTGTCAGTACAGAAAACCATCTTATCCGATTTAGAGAGCCTTGCCGATTCCCCGATTTGCTTCTTCTACTTGCGAAAATACTGATATTGGGATTTGACTGACATGGACTTCATTGGCAACATTGAGTCGTATCCATTCGGGCAATAAACAGCAATGCAAATCATAAAAACGAATGATTTCGCTACACCGGAGGCTCGAGAACGTGCGACTTCGATCTATCGCAGCCTTAGCAATACGCTCCAAAAATGCCGTAACTGCGGTCTGTATTTCCTGAAACAGGTGGCGCGAGAATTTTTTCGTTGTGGCGCGTAAATTTTTTGCTTGCCGCACCAAAATCAAAAAGTTTGCGCGCCACGTTTTGGAGAGTAGCAAACGGGAAAATTTTCGCGCGTAAACCGATCGGTCATTAGGATTCCACTCCGTTTTGACCCTGCCATATCAAGAGTTCGGTATCCTGAATCATCGCTCCTCGCGAGGTGTCCGGATCGGATCCCGAAATCGTCCATAAGCTCTCTTTGACCTGCTGTGCTTGGATCGAACTCACGTTGAGAACGGTTATCCGAAAATATACGAGCTGTTTTTTACATTCAAGATTTGCGAGAATATCCCTACCTTTACACGTAAAGAAAATAGAAAGCAAATTTTGATGACTACTTCCCTCTTCAACAACGATGATCTGAACCAACTGGAATCTAAAGGTATCACACCGGAAGAAGCAATGCGTCAGGTGGAAGCCCTCAGATATGGATTCCCGTATCCTAATATCATTGCACCTGCTTCATTAGAGAATGGAATCATGCGTTTGGATGAGGATGACAAATCCGCCTATCTACTGGAATGGGACAGATATTTGAATAGTCCGAACTGCAACGTTGTCAAGTTTGTACCGGCATCCGGTGCCGCTTCGCGCATGTTCAAGGATTTGTACAACTTCCTCGATGCCGATTACAATGAGCCGACTACGGATGCAGAGAAAGCATTCTTTGCACACCTTACTCGATTTGCGTTCTATGACTCCCTTAACGAGACATGCCTGCGCAATGCTTGGCGCACTGTACCCAAGCTCATAGCTTCCAAAGAATACAAGACTGTGGTGGAGAATCTGCTCTATCCCAAAGGGCTTAACTATGGCAATCTCCCGAAAGGTTTGCTCCTCTTTCACCGCTATGGAAAAGAAGCCAGAACTCCCACCGAAGAGCATTTGGCCGAAGGAGCACTCTATGAGCGCAGCGGCACAAGACAGGTCAAGGTACATTTTACCGTTTCGCCCGAGCACATCGAAGAATTCAAAAACAACATAGATAAACGCCAGCGTTTTTTGGAGGACGAATACTGTATCCGCTACGAAGTTTCGTTCAGTGTACAAGATTCATCTACCGATACATTGGCACTAACTCCGGAGGGCGAGCTATTCCGCCTCGAAAACGGAGAGCTTCTTTTCCGCCCGGGTGGCCACGGAGCACTCATTCGTAATCTTCAGGAGACAAATGCTGACATCGTTTTCATCAAGAATATCGACAATGTAGTCCCCGACTTTCTCAAGTGCGACACCATTATATATAAGAAGCTCATCGCCGGCGTGCTGGTAAAGGCCAGAGAGCATATATTCAACTATCTCCAACTACTGGAAAAGCCCAAGGTCGTTCATGCCCAACTGATGGAGATCGTCGATTTCCTTCGGGACAATTTCTGCATCGAGATCTCGAATATAGACCTGATGGAGGACAAAGACCTCTTGGAACTGCTTCGTCGCAAATTAGACCGTCCGATACGTGTCTGCGGTATGGTGCGCAATCAGGGTGAACCCGGTGGGGGGCCTTTTATCATTCGCGAAGCGGACGGCAGTTCTTCCTTGCAGATACTGGAAAGTACTCAGATCGACATGTCCGATCCCCAAAAGAGAGCCATGTTCGAACAAGGCTCCTACTTCAATCCTGTGGATTTGGTTTGCTCTTTGCGCGACTACAAAGGGGAACCGTTCAACCTCGAATCGTTCGTCAATCCCAAAACGGCCTTCATATCCGAAAAGAGCAAAGACGGGCGTAAGCTGCTCGCCCTTGAACGACCGGGGCTGTGGAACGGGGCCATGGACGACTGGAATACGATATTCATAGAAGTACCTATCAGTACATTTGCTCCGGTCAAGACGGTCAATGACCTCTTGCGGCCTGAGCACCAACCCTGTCAGAACTAAAATAATCAACCCATAATAAACAATTCCCCAAAAACCTTTTAAACAACAATGACAAACGATATTTTGCAGCGTCTCGCGTCTTTGCGCAAAGTCATGAGTCATGAGCATATCGATGCTTATATCATCCCGAGTTCGGATGCCCACCTAAGTGAATATACACCCGAACACTGGAAAGGTCGCCGTTGGATTTCCGGTTTCACCGGATCGGCCGGTACTGTAGTGGTCACAGCAGATAAGGCCGGCCTATGGACGGACGGACGCTACTTCCTCCAAGCAGGCCAACAGCTCGAAGGTACCTCTATCGACCTCTACAAGGAAGGTATCCCCGGAACTCCCTCCATCGAACAGTTTCTTGCCGCCGAGCTGAAAGCCGGCCAAACAGTGGGTATAGATGGACGTTGCTTTCCGGCAGGTGCTGCCTTTGCAACCGAATCAGCTTTGGATATATACGGCATCAAATTAAGGACCGATAAGGATCTTTTCGATGAAGCATGGCAAGATCGTCCCGAAATCCCTCGAGGAGAGCTTTTCGTGCAGCCCGTGAAGTATACAGGAGAAAGCGTGAAAGACAAGATCGCACGTGTCAATAAAGAACTGGCTGCACAAGGTGCCAATGCCACGATTATCACCATGTTGGACGAATTGGCTTGGATATTCAATCTTCGTGGTAGAGATGTGGAGTGTAACCCCGTAGGAGTTGCTTTCGGTTATGTATCGGCTCGAGAATCTGTCCTCTTTGCTTTCCCGGAGAAGATTACGAAGGAAGTTCGCTCAGCCATGGAAGAAGGCGGAGTCAAAATTATGCCCTACGAAGCCATATATGAATATATCCCTGCACTGCCTGCCGGAGAAAGGCTGCTTATCGACAAGAAACGCATTACTCGCGCACTTTACGACCTTATTCCTGCTGCTTGTCGCAAAATAGACGGCGTCAGCACAATTACTGCTTTGAAAGCCATCAAGAACGAGCAAGAGCTATCCGGTGTTCGTGCCGCTATGGTACGTGATGGTGTTGCCCTTACCCGATTCTTTATGTGGTTGGAGCAGGAGTGGGAAGCCGGTCGCAACCATGACGAAGTGGTATTGGGCGAAAAGCTCACAGCATTCCGTGCTGCTCAGCCCCTCTATTTCGGAGATAGTTTCGATACGATATGCGGCTATCAGGATCATGGTGCTATCATTCATTACCGCGCCACACCCGAATCTGCCCACGTGGTCAAACGAGAAGGAGTACTCCTCCTCGATAGCGGAGCACAGTATCAAGACGGCACTACAGACATCACACGTACAGTCGCTCTGAGCACACCATCGTCCGAGCTCAAACGGGATTATACCCTTGTAATGAAAGGGCATATCGCTATTGCCACGGCACAGTATCTGGAGGGTACGCGCGGTAGTCAGATCGATGTACTGGCACGCAAAGCCCTTTGGGACAATGGAATGAACTATGCTCATGGCACGGGACATGGTGTGGGTTGTTTCCTCAACGTCCATGAAGGGCCGCAGAACATTCGCATGGATGAGAATCCTACCGAAATGAAAATCGGAATGATTACGAGCAATGAACCGGGGCTTTATCGTTCAGGTAAATACGGTATCCGAATCGAAAACCTCGTAGTGACCAAGTTGAACGTAGAGACAGAATTCGGCCGATTCTTCGGATTCGAAACGCTGACAGCTTTCTATTTCGACAACGAACTCATCGAAAAGAGCTTGCTCACGGCAGATGAATTGAAGTGGTACAATGACTACCAGCAGTGGGTGTACAAGACGCTTGCTCCCGAACTGACTGCCGAGGAAAGTGCTTGGCTCAAAGAGAAAACGCAGACTATCTAACCACAAAAAATGGCATTAATACAGAGTGTTAGGGGCTTTACCCCTATAATCGGCGAGGATACATTCCTCGCCGAAAATGCCACTATTGTAGGCGATGTGGTCATGGGCAAAGGCTGTAGTGTATGGTTCAATGCCGTATTGCGAGGCGATGTCAATTCCATTCGGATCGGTGACAATGTCAATATCCAGGATGGCTCCGTCCTGCATACGCTCTATCAAAAATCTACTATCGAAATCGGTAACAACGTATCTGTCGGGCACAATGTAGTCATCCACGGAGCCAAGATATGCGACTATGCCCTTATCGGCATGGGTGCCGTAGTGCTGGATCATGTAGTCGTAGGAGAAGGAGCCATCATTGCTGCCGGTTCGGTAGTGCTTACGGGAACGCAGATTGAGCCGAACAGCATTTATGCCGGTGCTCCTGCACGTTTTGTCAAGAAAGTCGACCCCGAGCAGAGCCGTGAAATGAATTTCCGCATTGCTCACAACTACCGCATGTATGCCTCATGGTTCAAAGACGAATCACCTGAAAAAGATACTCCTTAGTTTTTGATTGTCTATAATGAAATTTTTGAAAAGCCTCTTTGGCACTGACTCTAAAAAGGAAAAAGCAACTGTATCTTCCGATACGGATGTGAATGAACCGACTGTGGTAAATATCGAAAATAGCCACCACGCCGAGGAGCCGGAGCATGCCGTACGCCAAGCCGACACGCTCAAGTTCGATGCCATCAGAGCCATGAATATGGGAGAACTGGTCTTTGCTACGGAAGCCTTGCGCAAGGCTTTGGAGCTACGCCCCGAGTTTGAGACCCGTTATTACTTGACGGAAGTATTAGTTCGGCGCCATCTGCTGAACGAAGCATTGGCTCAGATGGACTCACTCCTTGAGGAGGTACCCTCACATACGGCGACCTTGCTGAACCGTGCGAAGCTGAGACTCGAACAAAACAATCCATCGGGTGCTCTCGAAGACTGTCGCGCCGGCATTGAATCCACATCCGAGGTCGAAGAGCAGGCCCTCTTCCTCTACTATGGAGCCTCTGCCATGAGAGACATGCAGAACCCTCAAGATGCCCTTTGCCTGCTCAAACAAGCTATCGAAAAAAACGAATCCTTTCTTCAGGCCAGATTGCTTCGGGCACGTATGCTCATAGATTTGGAGCGTTACGACGAAGCTTCACAAGATCTGGATCTGGTAGCAGCATCCGATGCCGAAGAAGAACAAGTGCCCATGCTTCGTGCCCGTATTTTTATGCTCGAAGGGAAGCCACAAAATGCCATGCAGGCATATGAGGAACTGCTGAGCCTGGATCCTTTCAACGAAGAGGGTCACCGTGGTATTGCATCGCTCATGATCGAAGAAGGCCGATCAGCCGAAGCCGAAAGGTTCTTGCGCGAAGCCATCGAGGAAATGCCGGAGCAGCGCAGCCTGACCTTGATGCTCGTTGAGATACTGGAGAATCAGGGACAGACAAAAGAAGCGGACGAATGGCGTGCCAAGCTGCCGGAAGTCGAGGCAGAAAGCGAAGCGGTTAATTTCAATGACCTGTACAAGGGCAACCTCTATTAGTAGCCGGCGGATAAACACCCAACCTTGATGGCAAAGAAGTGGTATGTGGTATGGGCAGGGCATACACCCGGGGTCTATGATAACTGGGATGAATGCCGAGCACAAACGGAAGGATTCAACAAAGCTCGCTACAAGAGCTTCACTACCGAAAGTGATGCTTTAAGGGCCTATGAAGACGGGGCAGAAGAGTTCTACCGCAAAGCCTATGGATCCACCGGGACGCACGGTGCCGATAAGTATCCCGATACAGATACTGTAGCACAATCGGGGCCTATCTGGGAGAGCCTTTCCGTGGATGCAGCCTGTAGTGGCAATCCCGGCCCGATGGAGTATCGAGGGGTACTGACAGCATCCAAAGCCGAAGTCTTTCGCGTAGGCCCACTGGAAGGAGGCACGAACAATATCGGAGAGTTTCTGGCCATTGTTCATGCCTTGGCTCTTTTGGAGAAAATGAAGAGACCTCACTACCCTATCTATTCGGATAGCATGACGGCTATCGGCTGGGTTCGAAAGAAAAAATGCAAAACCCTTCTTGCTCGCACAGATAAGAACGCAGCGATCTTCGACCTCATAGAGCGTGCAGAGCATTGGCTCTCTACCCACCGGATTACCAACCCTATATATAAATGGAATACTGTCGACTGGATGGAGATACCGGCCGACTTCGGACGGAAATAAAGCATCCGCGCCTCTTGCTCTTCAACCCCGGCCACGAGATGGTACCGGAGATCATTGGGAAGAAGCCCTACGTACCACCATCCGTAGTACGAACTATGATGCGCGATTTGGGTCTCCTGCCGGCTTGGCTGACAAAGAGCCGGCAGGACTTTGTATTCTGTCCGGAGGAAACCCTCCCCATCCCCGACACGCATCCACTCAAACCTGAAGCCCGGTTGCTCCAAATCCCCGACACTGCCCACCTCTCGAATGATTATACCTTGGATATGTGGGGACAGTCACCTGTCTGGTTGGCCGCTCTTCAGCATCGCTATCCTTGGCTCACCACTATCTCATCCCCACCCTATCCGCAAGAACTTTATGAGCATAGCCATCGGCGTGAAGCAACACGCTGTCTCGAAGCGATCGGACACAGCGAAATAGCTGCCCGTTGGTTCACATCCGTCGATGATTTCCTGGAACAAAGGCAGCGATGCTTCCCTCCTGATTCGGCCCTATTGGTCAAATTACCTTCCAGCTCATCCGGACGGGGACTGATTTGGCTGAGTTCCTCCCCTACCGACAATGAAATCGACCTGCTGGCCAAGGCCCTCCGACGCGCCGGCTCATTCAGCGTGGAGCCGGTATTGGATGTCCGTCAGGACTGGGCAGCCGAGTTTTATTCGGATGGAAAAGGCGAGCTTTACTTCGTTGGATGGTCTCGTTTCGACACCAACAAGCGAGGAGCCTATCAGGGCAATCGGCTCGCCACGCAAACCGATTTGACAGCCGAACTGACCGAAGCAGTCGGAACACAAGCACATGAAGAGGCTGCTGCATCTGTGAAAGATTATCTACGGGAACGCTTCGCCTCATTGTACACCGGCTATATCGGAGTAGACATGGCCGTATATGCCGAGAGAGACAGCCTGTTTCTGCACCCCTGTATCGAGATCAACGTACGCTACACGATGGGCGTTGCTGCTATCCTGCTCTATGACCTGAGGGTAGAAAGCGGACGAAAAGGCCTATTCGAGGTTAAGAGTTTTCGATCAGAGGGCGAAGCGCACAAATGGAATTTGATGATGCAACGCAGTCATCCTCCCCTTATCATGGACGGCAGGCTCCGTGCAGGCTATCTCCCCCTTACCATTACCGATCGGTCGAGTCGCTTCCTGGCCTATCTTCTAATTGCGGAAGACCGCTAACCGCTTTGCAAAGCCGGTGATCCGGATGTGCATGCAACTCATCCGTATTCAAACAGTTACATTATTCCTTCCTGCTTTAATATCTCTTTTCGAGGGCGATGGCCTTTCTGCCACGCCCACAATTTTTCTTACTTTTGCATCCGCAAGAGGGGGACTTAGCTGCGTCTTGAAGGATCGACAGCATTTCGATAGCTATCCCCTAATCCTTTCGTCATCAATAAA
This sequence comes from Porphyromonas gulae DSM 15663, assembly GCF_000378065.1. Classification (GTDB taxonomy): domain Bacteria; phylum Bacteroidota; class Bacteroidia; order Bacteroidales; family Porphyromonadaceae; genus Porphyromonas; species Porphyromonas gulae. The sequence goes on from NZ_KB899150.1 coordinate 103,538, forward strand.
AAACGATTATACCCAAATGGCTACAACTGCAGACTTTCGCAACGGCATGTGTCTCGAAATAGAGGGACAGTACTACTTCATCGTCGAATTCCTACACGTCAAGCCCGGCAAAGGCCCGGCTTTCGTCCGTACCAAACTCAAAAACGTGGCTACAGGACGTATCCTCGATAAGACTTGGAACAGCGGCGTTAAGGTCGAAGAAGTCAGAATAGAACGACGCCCTTATCAGTACCTCTATCAGGATGAGATGGGATACAACTTCATGCACCCCGAAACCTTCGAGCAGATCACCATACCCGGTGCAAGCATCGACGGCGTTCAGTTCCTCAAAGACGGCGATATGGTCGAAGCCATGGTACATGCCGCCAGCGAAACGGTACTCACCTGCGAACTGCCTCCGCACGTTAAGCTGCGCGTGACCTACACCGAGCCGGGACTCAAGGGCGACACCGCCACCAACACGCTGAAGCCCGCTACCGTGGAGACGGGAGCAGAAGTACGCGTACCCCTCTTCATTCAGGAGGGAGAGCTCATCGAAGTGGATACCCGCGACGGCTCCTACATCGGTAGAATAAAAGAATAAAGCTGACAAGGGAACCTCTCCCACACGACAAAAAGCAAAGCACCCGCTCGGAGTTCGACAGGAACTTTGGCGGGTGCTTTGCTTTTTTATGCTTCCATGAAAGACGTCTTCGGCTTCTTTCCCCCATCGAATGGCTGACGATCTATATATAAAACGTTTTCG
>NZ_KB899151.1 GCF_000378065.1 Porphyromonas gulae DSM 15663
GCATAATTGGCATCCTGTGCACATACCCAGAAAGTAAGCGTCCCTCCATTAGCAAGAGAAAGCTCCGGCGTTACCAGATAGTTGTCAGGCGTCTGAGCTCCCTGATAGTTAATATAGGAAGCCGAAGAGACACAGGAACCACCATTATGACCGGAGAAAGAAGACCCTCCGGGAGGAGGTGTAGTCGTCCAGTTGTTACCGTCGCCGTCGGCATCGATAGTCTTCCATGCGGAAGGTATGCCGCTCTCGAAGCCTTCGTTCACTACTTCTGCACGATTGCCGGCAGCAGGAGCTTCCCATTTGAGTGTCACTTTCTGTCCTTCTACAGTTGCAGACAAGTTCGATACTGGCTGGTAGGGGCTGGGCTCACCATTAGTGCTGATAGCCTTAACAACGGTCTCTTTGTTGTAACCGACCACTGTAAGGGTAACAGTGCTTTCATTTGTCAATCCTGCAAGGTTGATCGTAGCTGTTCCATTTTCGACAACTGCAGAACCGAACATCTTCCCATTGGCTGAAATCGTAGCAATAGCACCATTGAAATCGCAAGAAACATTGACTGAAGCATCTGTCAGATTGATTTGAGCAGGAGCTGTAACGGTCATGGTCTTGGGAGTAAGAGTGCGAACAAGCAATGAAGGATCTCCGAATACGGTCCAAGTGTCTGCTGTAGCAAATGCTGAAGCTTTGTATTTTTCAAGCATACCGAAGATACCATTAGTTGTAATACCGCCGAATGTCCGCTTGATGTTATTTGTGTGCTTCTCGCAAAGTATTTCGTTCATTTCATCTTGTCCACGCATGGGTGGGTTCCAAGGCTGGTTGATGGTAGATGCGATGATTGCAATAGCCCCGGTAGGCTTGTTATCTTTTTGTGCGCGCATCAATCCTTCTGCGAAACAAGGAGCGGAAGCAAGGAAATTACCATTGACACAAGCTACGTCAAAAACATACGGAAGTTGGTTGTAGTTGGCAAGCTGTTTCATATGAGTAGTATTGAAGCCGGAAGTACCCCAAGCAGTGTCGCTTCCATGTCCCGTATAGTTTGTGGTACATATACCGCTATTAAAATCGCTAATAATATGATTTGCATTAACGTTATAATCTCCAAACCGTTTTGAGATGTACGTGTAACCATAGCTTTCGAGCAAATTGGCAATCACGGTCTCATGCTGGATATCAGTTTCTCCATTGTCTGCGAAAGATCCACCGTCTGAAGAGGCTATACACAATGCGCGTCCCAACCAAGCTTCGTTGGCTTTGACATCACGCTCGTAGTGTATCGTACGATCGATTTGTGTCTTCAGATCGGCTTTGCTTTCGCAAGAGAAGCGACCGATAAATATTTCGTTGTAGTGGTCATTACCTACAATCTGACCAAATACCTGATCGGATTTTCCACCGGCGCCTTGTGCTGCCGGGATATGCTTGTTATCTCCGATAAGAAGCACATACATCAGATCATTACCAGGTTTTTCATATTCGGCCTTGACAAAAGCTCTTACAGCGTTAGCCGTAACGGGAGAAGCAATCTCTTCTGCCACTTTCACTTCGGTACGGAGACCACGTTGGTTCTTCCATGCAACAAAGTCATTGATGTCATCTTTGAACTCTTGAGGGACGATGACAATCATACGGCCGTCTTGTTTTTCCTCCAAAGGAGTATAACGCCCCGGCTCATAGTTCATGAACAAGCGTTTGTATGTGTCTTCAAAACCGGCAAATGTCCCTTTCGCTTTCAGGGCGTTCTTACCCGGCTGAGCGGTTTCGCTCACAGCTACAGTGATTTCCGTGTAGATCCTGAGAGTCTTTGTCACAGGATTGTACTGCAGGGGAGCAAAGGTCACTACCTGACCACGTACATCACGAACGATAAAAGGATCATCGAGCGTGGCAATCTCTCCCGGGAAGAATTTGTCTTGCGAGTAGCTCTTTCCATAAACGTAAGGGATTTTATTCGGGTCCTCGTTACGCATAATCATTCCCTTGGAGGGAGCAATCAGGACATTTTTCTTTTCGATGAACTTAGAGGATATTACCTCCACTTTCATCTCACGAGTGTCTGAAACCGCCAAAGAGCGTGATAGAATGGGAAGCGTAGGCATCCCTTTTTCAGAAAGATTAACCCCCTCGGTATAGGTCGGCACTTGTGCCATTCCCTTGGGAGTTTGAACTTCGGTGAACTTGAGGTTGTCCATACGGAACTGAACCTTTGTCACCGATTGCTGAGCGGATTCGAGCAATCTCACATTCGGATTGCGTCCCAACTCTGCCTCCTGCGCAAATGCCATTCCTCCTAAGAGGGAAGAGCAAAGAGCAATCGAAACAAACTTGTTCAACTTTTTCATTTTGATAAAATTAAATATGATTTTATTGCGTGGTATACTTTCCGTTTTTATGTATTATAAAGTCTTCTTGGAAGACAAGAACCGCAGAAAATCCGGAAAAAATACCGCAGTCGCAAATATATACGCTTTTCCTGTAAATTCAATTACAATATGATTAATTTATATCGAAAAATAATGACACGAGGAGAACTTAATTCAATATTCGCTTTACATTCTTCTGCCATAGGAGCACTATTTATTTTTGTACTGAAAAGTCAGCACTTCTTTCCGATATGACTTTGGAACCCAACGAGTATGTTCAGTGCTTATCATAAACTAAGGGCTGTGCCGAAGGGGAGAGTCCCCTGTGGCACAGCCCTTGATTCAATCTTAATCTATAGCCGAAAAAGCGGATCAGACACCGAGATCGTGGAGGATGGCGGCAATCTTTTCTTCCGCTATCGTATAGGCTCGGTCTAATTCCTGCTCGTCAGCAACAGAGAAATGAACTCCGATGTAAAATTTGATCTTTGGTTCAGTACCCGACGGACGGATGGAAACCTTGGTGCCATCCTCGGTCTTGTACTGGAGCACATTGCTCGTTGTAGGCATATCGAGTGAAAAATTCTCTCCACTTGTCAAGTCTTTTCCTTCGAGAGAAGCATAGTCCAATATTTCCTTCACGGGGGAGCCTCCGAGTTCTACAGGTGCATATTCACGATAATTTCTCATCATGGCTTCTATCTCTTCTGCTCCGGATTTACCTTTACGCACTACACTAAGTCCCTTTTCGTAGTAAAGACCGTATTCCAGATAGATGCTGCGAATGAGTCGATAGACACTCATACCCCGATCCAAAGCCCAAGCCGCCATCTCACAGAAGAGTGCACAAGCGGATACCGAACTCTTGTCCCGGATAAAGTCTTCCCACAAGAAGCCATAACTCTCCTCTCCACCTCCTATGTAGCGGCGGCGACCTTCATTCTCTCTTATTACGGCTGCTATCCATTTGAAACCGGTATAGCAGTCGAACATGCTCACGTGTTCCTTTTTCGCTATATCGCGGATCAATTCCGTGGTTACGATTGTCTTGACAATATAATCATCAGGACGCAAATCGCCCAATTCCTTGCGACGCATGATAGAATAATAGATAAGCAGCGAACAGATCTCATTGCCGTTGATGAGCACCATCCTGCCCTCATTATTACGCACGGCAACTCCTATTCTGTCTGCATCGGGATCGCTGGCCAAAACCAAATCGGCACCCGTCTCCTCCGCTTTGGCTATAGCCATGGCGAGAGCTGCAGGCTCTTCGGGATTGGGAGAATGTACCGTAGGGAAGTCTCCGCTTACTACATCCTGCTCGGGTACGTGAATGATATTGGCAAAGCCATATTCACGCAAAGCACGGGGTACCATCGTACTTCCCGTACCGTGGATAGGCGTATATACGATCTTCATATCCCGATGACGGGCAATGCTTTCGGGAGAGAGACTCAGTGCCTTGATTTTGGTTATAAAAGCCGAATCGATATTCTCACCTATCATCCGAATCAGTTCGGGCTTGGCTTCGAATTTGATCTCATCGACGGAACGAATCCGATTGACCTCGGCAATGATATTACGATCGTGTGGGGCTATGATCTGTGCCCCATCTTCCCAATAAGCCTTATAGCCGTTGTATTCCTTAGGATTGTGCGAAGCTGTAATCATCACACCGCTCTTACATCCCAGACGACGAATAGCGTAGGATATTTCCGGAGTAGGACGAAGCTCCTCAAACAGATAGACCCCGATACCGTTGGCCGAGAATACAGCCGCTGCCGTATCGGCAAAAAAGCGACTATTGTTCCGACAGTCGTAGCCGATAACGACATTGATGTCCGAAGAGCCGGCAAACTCCCGCAAGAGGTAGTTGGAGAGTCCTTGAGTAGCCGCACCTACCGTATAGCGATTCATACGATTGGTTCCGGCTCCCATGATACCGCGGAGTCCGCCGGTACCAAACTCCAAATCTCGGTAAAATGCATCCACGAGTTCGGTCGTATCCGCATTGTCCAGCATGGCCTGAACGGATTTTCGAGTGGAGTCGTCATATTCTTTTCCGAGCCAAATTCGGGCTTTGGCACGCACTTGATCCAATAATTTGTCTGTTTCCATAAGTATTTTGTGTTTCTGCGATACGCACAAAGATAAGTTTTCCGTACTGTTTCCAGGTTAGAAATGAAACAGTCAATCGAACAAAGCCGAAAGAATGTCGGGCGTCTTCAGCAGAGGGAAAGGCGGAAGATGAAAGCGATAGTAATCCACCAGATAATCCAAAACCTGTCTTCGCTCGGCCCTCGAAAGCCGAAAAGCTTTCATATTATCGAATGTAATACGGCTAAAGAGCTGTAAATATGTCGATTGATGGGGTGGGATTCCTCTTCCATGAGCAGGAGCATTCGATACGAAGCGACCATCGGCAGGATCGAACCAACGAGGAATAACACTTCCTTTGAACTGTAAATCGGGTATCAGCCCCAACGGAACAAGCAAACGAAAAAGGAAAGCCAAATGAAAATTGGCCATCGACCCATCCATTTCTTCGAGCTTGTCTATGGAAGAAGCCACAAAATCATACAGATTCGTATCGGCTTCCGGCAGTCGTAAGATCAGATAAAGAAATTCTGTCAGAAAGAGTGCTATACTATTCCTTACCAGATCGGACTGAATACGGCCACGCGAACTGCATAGCTTGGCTTCTTTGATGAAGTGCAAATCGCGGTGCGGCTTGTGTTCGGCCGTTATCTCCAGTTCGTTCAGAGGAGAAATAAGCAAACGCAAACTACCGCCACCTTTCCCTCGCTTGGATGAGTGCGGTATCAGATAGGACACTCTGCCACTCTCTCTACTGAAAAGATGGGCTATACTATAGCTGTCGTTATAAGCCGTATTGTGAAGAACTATCGCTCTGCTGACTATAATCATGACTAACCGAACGTGGATACAAATATCGCCTATTCAGTCGTCCGAAACAATCGTTTTCCACATAGACTGTCGATAAACCTGTTGAAAATTCGCTGATAAAAACCTGCTTATTCTCTTGCTCGATCCGAAAGAATCTTCATATAGAATTATTCTTCTGCAAAGACAAAAAAGTAAGCAGCAAATTCTCATCAACTTTTGCCAAGGATTATCCACAGTTCGGCACGAAAACGAACAGACCGAATCGACCGTAGAAACAAAAGTTTTCCACATTACGATAGGAACTCATTAGCTATCAGCATTCAACGAAGTGAATAACCTGTTAGTAATCTATCGGTATCTACTCCAAATCTGTTGATCCCCTACCCTACTCTATGGCTCATTACGAGCCTTATCAACAGTTTCAACCGACATTCTTCTTCCTATATATTTTTCTTTTTCAAAAAGGAATATATAATAAAAAGAAAACCGGTTGCCCACCTGTTGAAAGGTGAAGCAACCGATCTCCTCATAGATATAGAATAGTAGCTATGCTGTGGGATCAGAAATTGATCTTTGTGCCGATGAAAATCCTTCTGGGCTGCATAGGACCGTATACGTAGGTGGAAGCTCTACCCGGTCCCTTGTCCGTGTCCTTCTGATAGCTGTTGAATATGTTTTGTATTCCGGCATTCAATTCCAAGGTCATGGTGGAAGCAAGGTGGAAGTCGTGGCTCAGCTTGAGGTCTATATCGGCGAAGGCCGGGGTCTTGACGAGCTTGGCATGACCTTCGGCCAAACCTTTGAATTGCTGACCATTCATTTCGAAGTCGAATGATCCGTCCGGAGCTATATGTTCTGCGGGAATATCGCCTTCGTAGGCTTCGTGTACGACATCCATTTTGCCTGTGAATGTACCGGAGAGGTTGATGGCGAAGTGCTCCGTAGGACGTACCGTAGCGACGAAGTAGCCGTACAGATTCGGAGTACGTACATAGTCTTTTACAGAGATCTCGGCTTGTCCCGTCGTTTCGTCTGCTTCTACTGCAGTGTAGATGCTGCCGTAGCGGCTTCTCTGCCATGTACCGCCGAGCTGGAGGTCGAACGATTTGTTGTAGGCGATTCTTCCTTCCAGATTCACGCCATATACCTTGGATACTCCATCCTTGTCGTTGTAGATGGTACGAATGATCCATTCTTTGCCATCGCTCATGGTTTCAACCTTATCGGATGGTTTGAACTGATTGCTGATAAAGGTGGCGAAGGCTTCTCCCATGATATTGAATTGCCATTCGTCTGCTCTGTGGTAGTAATCGAAAGAGGCACTGATGCTTCGCGAACGTTCTTCTTTCAGATCGGAGGAAAGGACACGGCTGATAGGAGTACCGCCGGCCAACTCTACGTGCAGATCCTCATCGAAATACTGAGGAGCGCGGAATCCTTCGCTATATGAGAGTCGGAAGCTGAGATTCTTATTGGGATTGTATCGTACATTGGCTCTGGGGCTGAAAATGAAGAGCGGATCGATATAGCGTTTACCATCCTGATTGAGGAGAACATAGTCGATACGTGCTCCAATCAGGGCACTCAACTTCTCCGTCTTATATTCGAGCTGGTCGTACTGGCTGAAAGTAGAGGTGTTCTGATCTATTTTGTTCGGTCTGTAGCCACTTCTGTCATCGAGTTGGCCGTAGATATATTCGAGTCCGCCGGTGAAGTCCCAGTTTTCTCCGAAGGTATGACGGTACATACCTCCTCCTTGCAAGTCGAATCCCTTGGTGGTACCGTAGGAAGTAAGAGCCGTGAAAGCATCGTTGTATTCGTCTGATTCGGTGCTTCCGCTCTGAACTGCTCCGTTCAGCAGATTTTCGGTATAGTCGCCACCTCCGTAGTAGCTACGACGCTGAACGTCCTGTGCCGAAGCATACAGGCTGAAGAAATCCTTGCCACCGCTGAAACCCTGATCGAATTTGACACTTCCGCCATTGATATAGTGCTGGAGATATTCCGCTATCTGAGCTTCGAAAGGAGGATTGTCCAGTCTGTCGCCACCACGACGGTATTCCTGCATGCTGTGATATTCGAGAGTCGCTTTGCTGTAGAGGCCGGTCTTATAGTATGAGCGGAAACCGAGCGAGCGGTTGCGTAGGTTGGGCAGTTCGGTAAAGCTGTCTCCGTCTATATCCTGTCCGGGACGGTAGTTGTGTTGGCCGAATACCATGACACCGGCTTTGCGATCTTCCGTCAGCATAGAACCGTTGAACTGGGTCGTATTTTGGAAGCTCCCCCACCCTTTTGCGTGGTCGAACGTCATTGTAGAATGGCTGATCTCGGCCGAATTGCGAAGTGGTTCTTTCGTAATCACGTTGATAACGCCTCCCACGGCATTGGAGCCGAACAGAGCCGAACCTCCACCGCGGATGACTTCTACACGTTCGATCATATTGGCAGGCATCTGCTCCAAACCGTAGACACCGGCAAGCGAACTGAAGATAGGATGACTGTCTATAAGAATTTGCGAATAGGCTCCTTCGAGTCCGTTGATACGAACTTGGTTGAAACCGCAGTTCTGACAGTTGTCCTCTACGCGCAGACCGGGCTGAAACTTAAGTCCTTGGCTCAGGTTGGTAGAGTTGGTTTTGAGGAAGAGTTCCGGCGACAGTACCGTTACCAACGAAGGTGCTTGGCGGCGGAAAGTCTCGTTTCTATTGGCAGATACCACTACCCCATCGAGAGAGAGAACCTCTTCGGTCAGATAGAGGTCTATGTGGCGAGAACCACCCTTTTCGATATGTACTTTTTCTTCGCAAGTGGAGTACCCCATCAGTCGGGCTACGATGGTCTGATTGCCCGAAGGGATTCCCTTGATCGAGTAGTTTCCGTTTGCATCCGTGGAAGTTCCGAGGGTCGTCCCTTTGACGAATACTTGTACGTATGCGATAGGTTCTTTCGAGCTTTTGTCCACTACAGTACCTGTAACGGATCCACCCGATTGCTGAGCCGATGCGCTCATTCCTAAAAATAGGAAAGCAATGATGAAGCTGATAATGTTTAGTTGTTTCATTTTATTTTCTGATTGGATTAGCTTGATATGGATATAGTCTTTTTTTATTGTCTATTCGGTATCCTTGTTCCGATCTTTTCCGGTCGGTTTTTGAGGTTGGAAGAGTAAGCGGTAAATACTGACAGTACTGTACCCCACCCCCTATCCTACGATAAGATCGGTATCTAAGAAGGATGAAAAACCCTTGCACCGCGGCTACGAATGCATATTCAATCCCCTTGATAAATCAGCCGTGGAGAGGCAGATCTACAAGTGTGCCGATGCAGCGGATCTCATTGTGAGCACGTGCGATACCATCCGAATGAATGGATCGTCAGAAATAAGGTAAGAATGGATCAGGCTACGGGAGGAGCCCTGAGATGATTGGAAGGAGTTGGCTCCGAAATGAGGGCAATAAGATTGTCGCAAAAGAAAGGGACGACGCCGACAGCCCTCACAGGTTCTTCCAAGTCTAAGGCCGGCGTATCCAAATAAGTCGTAAATATGGCCGAAAGCTGATTGTACAGTATCAATTCCGAATCCGAATGCGGATTGTCCTGCGGATCGCTTTCGTTGTCGCCCCACTGTACGTGGGAGTGGACGATGATCACGCCATTGATGATATGGACGTGAGTGAAAGATATGACCAAGCCGGCATATACTGCGAAGAGTATAGGCAGAAAATAGCGTACGGTTCGGTTCAATCTTTCTTTCATTTGAAGTCAAAATTACGCGTTTTGTCAGACATAATGTACTGACAAATCGGTCGTTCGGTGCAAATTACCTACAGATGAGGATCCTACACCATGGTCAGATGCATAATTCGGCACAGGAATGTTAAAAAAAATACCTTACTTGAGAGGGCTTAAAAAGTCGCGCGTAAAGTATTTTTTTCCGGCGCCGGAAAGGAAAAATTCTCGAACCAAAACGAAAACTTTGTGGCGTGAGATTTTTCCAATTCTCGTTCCATTATTTCTGAGATTGCGGTTCGCTTTTTATGAAAGAATGGCCGAGGTCGGATTGTGCTCTGCTCTATATTAAAAAACGAAAAGGCCGTTCGGTTCACTTCACATACAATATTTTTTGCCCAAGAGAAGGAAACGCTGCTAAAAAGGCATAGCGATCGGTGATGGCAAGCGGTCAAAAAAGAAGAGGAATTTTTTCCCAAGCGGCGATACAAAATACCTACTTTTGTGCCTGAATTACTCCGTAAAATACCCGATTCATGAATACGAACAACCCGCAACCGCATATTTCCCGAATAGTGTATCCTGCCATAGTAGTGTTCTTGATCCTTACGCTCTTGGGCAGTTTGGTAGAGAGATTTCATCCTTTCACTTCCTGGCTTACGCCTCCTGTGGCCCTGTTGATGGGTTTGGCCTATGCCCTTATTTTCGGATCCACGCACCGACGGGCGAACAAATTGGGTTCGAAAGTGCTATTGCAGTACTCCGTAGTCGGACTCGGTTTCGGTATGAATCTGGGCGAGTCGTTGGCATCCGGTCGCGATGGTATGATGTTTACGATAATTTCCGTATTCGGCACCCTTCTGTTGGGATGGTTCATCGGGCGGAAAATCCTACAGATGAATCGCAATACTTCCGCTCTGATCAGTGCCGGAACGGCTATCTGCGGCGGTAGTGCCATCGCGGCAGTGGGTCCCATATTGAAGGCCGAAGAGCACGAAATGTCTGTAGCATTGGGTACCGTCTTCCTGCTCAATGCCGTTGCACTCTTTATCTTTCCGTCGATAGGTCACTGGCTTGCTCTGGATCAGCAGCAGTTCGGCACTTGGGCAGCCATCGCCATCCACGATACGAGTTCGGTGGTGGGTGCCGGATCGGCTTATGGAGAAGAGGCACTCAGGGTAGCTACGACTATCAAGCTGACAAGGGCCTTGTGGATCGTACCGCTTACTCTGGTATTCTCTTTTGTCTATAAGACGAAAGGAGCCAATCGCTTTCCCGTACCCCTGTTCATCCTCTTTTTTATCGGGGCTATCATCCTGAATACCTATCTGCTGGAGGCATATTTCCCCGAGGTCGGGCGTTTTGTTGCTTCCTTGGCTCGAAAAGGCCTTACCCTGTCCCTCTTTTTCATCGGAGCATCGCTGACCAAAGAAGTGATTGCCAGTGTGGGCGTTCGTGCTCTGCTACAGGGATTGTTCCTGTGGATACTGATCAGTGTCGGCTCTCTTGCCTTCATTTTGCTGATCTGAGAGAGGGTAGTCGGCTCTCGTCCGGACATATAGCTGTGGGAAGTATTTCCGGTCGCGGAAGCGAGCGGATCTTTCCTTTTTCGGATAGTGTCGGCATTCTGTCGAATCTTTCTATCTTTAACTCGATAAGAATCAGATTGAAACAATGACTATGATGCAGTGGGAGCGATTGCTCTCCGACAAAAGGGTGGGGATGGAGCACTACCACCAACCGAAACAATCGGCTCAGCCATGGGAGAGAACGGACTTCGAACGAGATTATGACCGCATGGTCTTTTCTTCTCCTTTTCGCCGGCTGCAAAACAAGGCGCAGGTATTCCCCCTCGCAGGCAATATATTCGTACACAATCGTCTCACGCACAGCCTCGAAGTGAGCTGTGTGGGACGCTCGCTCGGCAATAATATCACACGCGGACTGAAAGCGCGGTATGGCGAATTGCCATGGGAGCCGGGGGCCATCAGTGCCATTGTGTCGGCTGCCTGTCTGGCTCACGATATGGGCAATCCTCCTTTCGGTCACAGCGGCGAGCGTGCCATTTCGGCCTATTTCCGCGAAGGAAAGGGTAGGGTATGGGAGGATGCAGTCCGCAAGGAAGGTGGCCGCTGGGAAGACTTCCTGCACTTCGAAGGCAATGCCAACGCTTTCCGCTTGCTGACGCATCAGTTCGAAGGCCGCCGCAAGGGTGGCTTTGCCCTTACGTACAGTACGGTGGCTTCGATCGTCAAATATCCATACAGCAGCGAGATGGCAGGCAAGGCCGGCAAATTCGGATTCTTCGCCACGGAAGAGGATACTTTCCTTATGATCGCCGAAGAGCTCGGCATGCTATGCCGAAGCCGGCATCCGGTGAAATACGCTCGCTATCCGCTGGTCTATCTGGTGGAGGCAGCCGACGACATCTGCTACCAAATCATGGATATAGAGGATGCGTACAAGCTCCGTATCCTCACTTATGCCGAGACGGAAAGCCTCTTTCTGGCTTTTTGCCCCGAGGAGGAACTCCGGCATATACGGGGCGTACTCGATCATATCACGGATGCCAATGAACAGATCGCTTACCTCCGTTCGCGTGTGATCAGTCTGCTCGTCGATTCATGCACCCGGGTCTTTCTGGATCATGAAGACGAGATATTGTCCGGCACCTTCTCCGGCACTCTTGTCGGAGCTATGGAAACACGGCTGAAAGAGGCCTACGCTGCCTGTGCCCGTATGGCCTATTCGAAGATCTACGTGGCGCGCGATGTGGTGGATGTGGAGCTTGCCGGACATCAGATATTCGGCGCGCTGATAGATAAGATGATGCAGGCCCTCACCAACCCTGATCATGCCTATAGCCGGACGCTGCTCAGTCGGGTAAGTACGCAGTACAATATACGGGAGGAGAGCCTCTACGGCAAGATACAGTGCACGCTGGACTATATATCCGGCATGACCGATATATACGCACTGGATCTGTACCGCAAGATCACGGGAATGAATTTGCGCTAAATCTGTGTACCTTTGGCCCTTGCGGCCGGGTACGGTTCGTTTTTCCAAGAAGAAAATCCTATGAAAATAGTACTGATAGGGTATGGCAAGATGGGACATGTGATCGAGCGGATTGCATGCAGCCGAGGGCATGAAGTGGTACTGACGATCGATGCCGGAGAGGAAGATCGTTTCGATTCGATAGCGTTTCGTTCGGCCGATGTAGCCATCGAATTTACCCGTCCGGATGCCGCCTATGCGAATTGCTCGCAGTGCATGGATAAATCCGTGCCGGTGGTGTGCGGCACTACGGGGTGGACGGAGCATCTGCCCGAACTGGAAGAACGCTGCCGACATGAGGGAAAGACGCTCTTCTGGGCTTCGAACTTCAGCATCGGGGTGAATCTTTTTTTCTCGCTCAGTCGTACGTTTGCCCGATTGATGAGCCGGCACGATCAGTACCGTCCTCACCTGACGGAAATCCATCATGTGCATAAGTTGGACGCTCCGAGCGGAACGGCTATTACGCTGGCCGAAGGATTGATAGCCGATTCTCCGTCGCTGGATGCTTGGCGACTGACGGAGACGCCGGAGGAGAACGAGCTGCCGATCACTTCCATCCGAGAGGGGGAGGTGCCCGGTACCCACAGCATATCCTATACATCCGAGGTGGATCGGCTGACGATATGCCACGAAGCTTTCGGTCGAGAGGGATTCGCCCTTGGTGCCGTGCTGGCTGCCGAATATGCTGCCACGCACAAAGGCTTTCTGACGATGAACGATTTAATCAGCTTATAACACAACAGAATAACGATATGACCTTCCACTGGAAAGATTTGACGCCATGGCGTCGTATAAAAGGCGTTGCCATCACCATCCTTTACCTCCTTTTTTGTATATGGGCCGGCCCGTTTTGGCTGATTTTTCTGCCTTTGATCGTAGATTACTATTTCTTCCATATTATCAAATGGGGCTGGTATAAGAATATCCGAAACAAGACGCTTCGGATCATTTGCAGCTGGGTGGCAGACATTATCTACTGTGTCGTAGCCGTTACCTTTATCTTCGCTTTTCTGTTTCAGAACTTCGCCATTCCGACTTCTTCGCTGGAGAAAACCTTGCTTATAGGCGACTACCTCTTCGTGAGCAAGCTCTCGTACGGGCCGCGTTCGCCCATGACGCCGCTTGGTGTGCCGCTGACGCACAATACGATGCCGCTGACGGGTGGCAAATCGTTCTCGGACAAGCCTCTCTTGCCGTACAAGCGACTGAAAGGCTTCGGACACGTCAAGGAGGGAGATTTGGTGGTGTTCAACTTCCCTGCAGGCGATACGGTGGCCGTGAAGCAGCCCAATCCGGATTATTATATGTGGAAGAAACTCGTAGGACGGGAGGAGATTTGGAGCAATCCGGACTTCTACGGGGAGATCGTTTACCGCCCGGTGGACAGGCGCGACCACTACGTGAAACGCTGTGTGGGTATGCCGGGGCAAGAATTGAGCATCAAGGATAATCAGATCTATATAGATGGCAAGCAGCAGCGCAATCCACGCAATATGCAGCTGAACTATTTGGTGCGGATGAGCAGAGAGATGAGCGTAGACTTGATAGACGAACTGGGTATCAACTATGATGATGTACGAGCGGCTTCGAGCGAAGAGTTAGCGGCTTCGTCCGGTTCCAATCTTATTGATTCGGCTTCGAATCAGCCTCAAATCATCTATCATTTGCCACTAACGGGAGGGATGCTGGACAAGTTGCGTGCGGAGCCTTCTTTCGTCAAGGCCGTAGTGGAGCCTACTCCTATCGGTCCGCTGTATCCGCTGGAGTATGAAACAGGATGGACGCGCGACAATTACGGCCCCATCCTGATCCCGGCCAAGGGTATGACGGTTCGTTTGACACCGTTGAATCTGGCCCTGTATAGCCGTTGTATCCGCAATTTCGAAGGAAATAAGCTGGTGCAGAAAGCTGACGGCACGGTTCTCATCAACGATCGTCCGGCCGATTCCTACACCTTCAAGATGGACTATTATTTCATGATGGGGGATAATCGGCACAACTCCGCGGACAGTCGCTACTGGGGATTCGTACCGGAGGATCATATCGTAGGTAAACCTGTATTCATTTGGTTGTCCCTGAACAAGGACAAGAAGAGTCTCTTCGGAGGCAAGATCCGCTTCGGTAGAATGATGCGAACGGTCAATGCAGATTAAATCGCGGCATAAGAACAGAATTTTCTTCATAGGCTTGCCGGCACTCGTTTTGTTGTCGGCCATCCTCATTCGTCTCTTCCTTGTTACTACCTATCGTGTCCGAAGCGATGCCATGCTCCCGACCTACCGGTCCGGAAAGCTGCTATGGATCAATCGGATCGCATCGCCGGACAGGGGAGATGTTCTGGTCATAAAGTACAGACAAGATGGCGAAGCGGACTCGCGACTCTATCTGGCACGGCTGATAGGATTGCCCGGTGACAGCCTCTTTCTATCGAAGGGTGGGGTAGTCGCGAACAGTCGAAAACTGAAGTTGCCCACCTCTTTGCTTCCTCGTGAGCCTTATAAAATTATCATTCCGAGGAATGACAGGACTTATCGCCTGACTCCTCTGTCTTTACTTGCCTGCCGCAGAGCGATCGAAGAGGAGTGCAGTTCGAACATCAGCTTTCGCCGAGGAAAACTCTATCGCGACGGTGCCGAAACGGCTTTCTTCCATTTCCGCCGCAATTACTACTGGATTCTGGCGGACAATCCTGCGAGTGGACCCGATTCCCGCCATCTCGGTATCGTGCCCGAAGAGAGTATCGTGGGAGTGGTCATGAACGCAAATTGAATAGGGGAGTGGCAGAGCGTATGAATCTTCTCTCTCCTTCCGATCCGATCGTCCTCTCTACGGCTTACCTGCCACCGATCCAATACTTCACGAAGCTGTTGCATCCCGAGGGTGTTCTTTTGGAGACGGCAGAAAATTTTGTGAAGCAAAGCTATCGCAATCGTTGCCACATAGCCGGACCCGAAGGTATGCAGCCGCTGACCATACCGGTCGAAAAATCTCCCTCTCCCAAGACACCGATTAGAGATATTCGCATCAGTGAGCATGGCAACTGGCGTCATTTGCACCTGAATGCACTTATCAGCTCTTACGGATCTGCACCGTTTTTTGACCATTATATGGCTGAAATAGAGTGGTTTTACCGGCATAAATACACCTTCCTTTGGGACTTTAATTTGGATCTCCTTTCCGTATGCCTTGAATGGCTGGACATATCGCCGTTAATTATGTTTACTTCTGAGTACGTGGAGGACTATCACAATGACTTTCGCTACTCGATTCGTCCCAAGCAAGCTCCCGATGATGAAAGTTTTTTCCCGCCTACATACTACCGCACTTTTGCCCATAAGCAGGAATTTCTGCCTAACCTAAGTATTGTCGATCTCATTTTTCATGAAGGACCATTGGCCATATCTATATTGAAGGGGTCTATTCGTTGAAGAATATGGGTAAGAAAATCTCTATCTTTGTTTGAATTGATAACAACCTCTCCCATTATGACAACTCTCGAAGCTATACAGGCACCGGTCAACGAATTCGTCAAGGATTTTCATCATTCGTTCGAGCACGCGCTTCATTCCCAGTCGGAATGGATGACGAAAGCGATAAAGATCTTGAACGGCTCTACCGGTAAACATGTCCGTCCGCTCCTGACCGGATTGGTCGCTACCGTCTGTGCTGGCAAAACGAATGCGACGACTCTCGAAGCGGCTGTCCTGCTGGAAATGATCCATACGGCTACGCTGATCCACGACGACGTCATTGATATGGCTTCTACGCGTCGGGGAGTACCGACACTCAATGCTTTTTTCGATAATCGTGTGACCGTTTTGATGGGGGACTTCGTGCTTTCTTCCGCTCTGATGCGCGCCATCGCTCTGAATGATATTCGCATCATCACGATTATATCCCAGTTGGGGCGCGACTTGTCGGAGGGTGAAATCAGGCAGTTCGAGACGGCTGACAATGTGATTATAGACGAAGACGTGTATATGCAAGTGATCCGACAGAAAACGGCCATGCTCTTTAGTGCCTGTGCCGAGGTCGGTGCCATTACCGTTCAGGCTCCTGTAGAGATTGTGGAAAAGGTGAAGAGGGTAGGGGAGTTGCTCGGCTATGCTTTCCAGATTAGAGACGACATATTCGATTACTATCGGAATGATGTAGGCAAACCTACGGGCAATGATATACGCGAAGGGAAGATTACACTGCCGCTACTGTTCGCTCTCAAGAACGAACAGACTGCACTGCGGGATCATTGCCTCACCATTCTGAACCAAAAAGCTTTCTCGGAAGAGGATTTGCAGCTTCTTACCTCCTTTGCCATAGAGCACGGTGGCATAGCTTATGCCGAAAGAAAAATGACTGAGTTTATAGACAAAGCAAAGGCCGAGTTGGCCGTTTTCCCTGACTCGGATGCTCTGCAGTCGCTGCTTGCTTTGGCTGATTTTATCGTACAAAGAGCGAAATAATAAGTCTTGTACTCATTTTTTCCAAAAAGCCGAGCTGCAATTTATCAGATTTGGAGCTCGGCTTTTATTTTTCTGTGGGTGTAGTTTTCGAGAGTCGTGTCGCTACGGCTATTTTGGCGACTCCGTTTGCGCCGGAGGATTGATCTTTTCCTCGCGGTGGCGTCCGACTTCTTCGATATAGCGGTAGTATATATCGGTGAAAGTCTGGCAGGTACCCGGATTTTCCCGCTCCTTTTCTTCTTGAGTCTTTCTCTTACGGATGATAGCCATAGCTGCTTTTTTCGATTAGGCTGCGTTTGGATGCCGATTTAGACCATAATATCTTGTCGGAGGGCGTCCACCAAGCTGCTGGCTCCTATGCGGAAATATGCCGGCGTAAGCCATTCTTTGCCCAAAAGTGTATCGATCAGACAGTAGTATTTCACAGCATCTTCGCTTGTGCGAATACCTCCGGACAGTTTGATACCACGTATTTCACCAAAAAGGTCATAGTATTGTTTCAATACCTTGCACATCGTATAGGCTGCTTCAAGGCTCGCTCCGGGGTAGCCTTTGCCTGTGGATGTCTTTACAAAATGGGCACCGCAGAAGAGCGCGAGAATCGTAGCGCGACGGATATTCTCCGGGGTTTTCAATGCACCTGTCTCCAGGATCACTTTGACGGTAGCTCCCTTTGCAGCTGCTATTTGCTCTTCGATTTCCGTGGCCGCTGCTTCGTAGTCCCCACTCAGGAACTTACCCATATTGAGTACGATGTCTATTTCATCTGCTCCATCGCTTACGGCCAGTGCCGTTTCGGCCAACTTAACTTCGATAAAGCTCTGTGAAGCGGGGAAACAGCCGCTGACGCTGGCCACTTTCACGTTTTCGGCTGTGAGCGTTTCTCTCACAGTGGAGACGAAGTTGGGGTATACGCAGATCGCTGCTACGGATGGAATCGTAGGATCTGTGTCCTCGAAGTCATTGACGCTCTCGGTAAACTTTGTGATGGACTCCTCCGTATCCGTGGCGTTCAGGCTGGTCAGATCGATGACGCCATGCAGGAATTTTTTTGTTTCCGGAGTGTCGAATCGTGAATAGTGATCCCGTATTATTTGATCGGTTTTCAGTAAAATTCTCTCTTCTGACTCGGCCGGATCGAACTGAGCGAAAGCCATTTCGTATTTATTTGCTGCCATTGTTGTGTAGTTTCGTATTTTGTTGATGTCTTTCTTTGTCTCTAACGGTTTTCTTCTCGATATTCTTATGGAATGCAGTGGTCAGATCCACGCCGGTTTGATTGGCCAGGCAGAGCAGAACCCACAGAACATCAGCCATTTCGTCGGCCAAATCCTTGCACTTGTCGCTTTCCTTTTCACTTTGTTCTCCGTACCGCCGTGCGATGATACGTGCTACTTCTCCCACCTCTTCGGTCAGGATAGCCATATTGGTTAGCTCGTTGAAATATCTGATACCCAGCGTTTTAATCCATTGATCTACACGTTGTTGTGCCTCTCTTAGTGTGATTTCCGACATGGCTCTACTCCTTATTTTGTGTGTCTATCAGTATGGTTACCGGCCCATCGTTCACCAATGCTACCTGCATATCTGCTCCGAATACGCCTTGTCCGACGGCTTTCCCCAGTTTTGCGGACAAGCTGTTGCAGAAGCTCTCGTAGAGAGGGATGGCAATCTCCGGACGCGAAGCTTTTATATAGCTGGGTCTGTTCCCTTTCCGGGTCGATCCCATGAGTGTAAACTGGCTTACAACCAAGGCTTCTCCATCGATGTCTTTGACGGAAAGGTTCATCACCCCGTCACTGTCATCGAAGATACGCAGGTTGGAGATCTTGGAAGTTAATAGTTCGATGTCGCTCTCTCCGTCTCGGTCTTCTATCCCTACCAGAACCAGCACTCCCTGACCTATACGGCTGTGTACTGCTCCTCTGATGCTGACGGATGCCTCCGTTACTCTTTGTATTACCACTCTCATCGTTTCTTATTTCTTTCTGAGTCCTTCGTATAATAGTTTCGCTTTGTTTCGGCCGATAAGAGCACTAAGTTCTTCCACTTCAGCCGAGCGTATTCGCTTTACGCTTTTGAAATGGCGGAGCAGATCTTCTTTCGTTTTCTTGCCGATGCCTCTGATATTGTCCAGTTCGCTTTGGATTTGTTTCTTGCTTCGTACATCGCGGTGGAACCCGATCCCGAAGCGGTGCGCTTCGTCGCGCAAGTGCTGTATGACCTTGAGCGTTTCGCTTTTCTTGTCCAAAATCAGCGGAACGGGATCCTTCGGGAAAAAAATCTCTTCCAGTCGTTCGGCCAATCCTATGATGGGTATCTTGCCGATGAGTCCCAATTTATCTAATGTTTCGTAGGCTGCGCTAAGCTGTCCTTTGCCTCCATCTACGACGATCAGGTCGGGTAGGGGTAAGTCCTCCTCTGTGAGGTGGGAGTAACGCCGGCTGATGATTTCTTTCATGGAGGCGAAGTCGTTCGGCCCTTCGACTGTTTTCACGTGAAACTTTCGGTAGTCTTTTTTGCTCGGTTTCCCCATTTTGAAAACAACGCAGGCCGCCACCGGACTCGTACCCTGTATATTCGAGTTGTCGAAGCATTCGATATGTTTGGGTGGGCGGTCCAAGTGCAAATCCCTTTGGATCCCGTGGACGATGTGTAGAGCACGTTGTTCGGGATTGAGCTTCTCGGCACGTTTGAGTTTGTCGAGTTTGTACTGAGCCACATTCTTCTCGGATAGTTCCAGCAGTTTCCGTTTGTCTCCACGCCGGGGGATCGTAGTCGTGATGCTCTCTCCCGTTTGCCAACCGGTGTCGAACGGCAGAACGATTTCGTGAGCGTTGCTTTCGAATCGTTGTCTCAGCTCTGTTATCGCCGCAGCAAGGAGCTCTTCTTTCGATTCCTCGATCTGCTTTCGGTACTCCAAGGTGTACACACGATTGATCCCTCCGTGCTCTATGTGCATGTAGTTGATATAGGCCGTGTGCTCGTCTTCGTCGTAAGAGAAAACATCTACGTTGTCTATATTGCGTGGCACGACCGTATGCTTGGCTTCGTATCGCTCAAGAAGCTCTATTCTCTCCTTGCATATCTGTGCCTCTTCGAAGCGCAGTTCTTCGCTGTATGCCTGCATCCTGTCACGATACATGCGTACAAGTCTGTGCAGATTGCCTCGGAGCAGATCGCGTATTTCCGATACATTGCTTTCGTACTCGTTCGAAGTTTGATTGCCGACGCAGGGGCCTTTGCATTTCTTGATATGGTACTGCAAGCAGACGCGATACCGCCCTTGTCGGATCTTCTCCACACCGAGATCCAGTTTGCAGGTACGGATCGGGTAGATCTCTTTCACAAGGCGAAGCATCCCTTTGGCAATGAGTGCGCCCGGATAGGGGCCGAAGTATTCGGATCCGTCCTTCTTGATGTCCCGTGTGGCGAATATACGTGGGAAAGGCTCCCGTTTGATGACTATGCTGGGGTATGTCTTCCCATCTTTGAGCAGGACATTATACCGAGGTTGATACTCCTTGATCAGTGAGTTTTCGAGCAGCAGGGCATCTCCTTCGCTGTCCACAACGATGTATTTGATGCTCCTGATCTGTCTGACCAGTATGCGGGTTTTCCTGTCTGCGTGCTCTTTGTGAAAATACGAACTGACTCTACGGCGAAGGTTTTTGGCCTTGCCTACGTAGATTACCTTCCCGTCCTCATCGAAGTACTGGTAGCAACCGGGTTTTTCCGGCAGGGTAGGGAGGATGATGTTCAGTTCGTCGGGGGTCATCATTCGGTTCGATATTTTGTTTCACGTGAAACGTTATCTGCCACAGAGAACGAGAAGGATACTTACGTCGTGGGGTGAGACTCCCGGTATTCGCGATGCTTGTGCTATGGTTTCCGGCCGGATGTTCGTCAGTTTTTGGCGTGCTTCGGTGGAGAGGGACTGCATCTGCATATAATCTACATGCTGTGGAAGTCGGATACTCTCGAGCCTGTTGATCTTGTCCGCCAAGGCCCTTTCTCGTTTGATATAGCCGTCGTATTTGATCAGGATCTCCGCAGCTTCCACGATCTCCTCACGTCTGGATGCCGGAATCTCTTCAACGATTCTTTGGAGAGAGGGCACCATCGAACAGACTTCATTCATCCCTATTTGAGGACGGAGCAGCAGGTCGTACAGTTTGATGCCTTGCTTGAGAGGAAGGTAGCCGGCCGACTCCAGATGCGGGTTGATCAGATCCGGTTTGAGGGAAAACTTGTGCGTAAAGTCGATCAGCTTATCGCGAAATGCTTGCTTTTCTCGGAGCAATTCGCTGCGTCTGCTGTCTGCCAGTCCGATCGCTTCCGCCTTCGGCGTGAGCCTCATGTCGGCATCGTCCTGACGTAGCAAGATGCGATATTCGGCTCGAGATGTAAACATGCGGTAGGGCTCGTCCACGCCTTTGCTCACCAAATCATCGATCAGCACCCCTATGTAAGCCTCGTCGCGTCCGAGTGTGAACTCGCCTGCGCCATGGCATTGCAGGTGAGCATTGATACCGGCTATCAGTCCCTGTCCGGCAGCCTCCTCATAGCCGGTCGTGCCATTGATCTGACCGGCGAAGAACAGCCCTTTCACCGGTTTGGTCTCAAGCGTATGTCTTAATTGTGTGGGATCGAAGAAGTCGTATTCGATGGCATAACCCGGACGATAGATATGCACATGGCTAAGAGCCGGGATGGCTTTCAGGGCTTCGAGCTGAATCTCCAAAGGCAAAGACGAGGAGAAGCCATTGAGGTAAAACTCGTTACTCGTCTCTCCTTCCGGCTCGAGAAACAGCTGGTGCATCTCCTTGTCGGCGAAGGTGACGATCTTGGTCTCTATGCTGGGGCAGTATCGAGGGCCGATGCTTTGGATCTGTCCGTTGTACAGGGGAGAGCGGTCCAGTCCTTTGCTCAGTATCTCGTGGCACTCGGGATTGGTGTAGAGCGCGTAGCAACTCCTTTGGCGTAGTACCCTTCGGGGCGTATCCATATAGGAGAAACGGTGGTGATCCTCCTCTCCCGACTGCTCCGTGGTCAGACTGAAGTCGATGCTCCGGCCGTCGATTCGTGCCGGAGTCCCCGTCTTCATCCTGTCGGTCCTGAAGCCCAGATCACGAAGCTGCTCCGTGATGCCGTGAAAAGCCGGTTCGGCTATTCGTCCTCCTTCGATCATACGCTCCCCGAAGTGCATGACACCTCCGAGGAAAGTCCCTGTAGTCAGCACCACGGTACGTGCCTGAAACTCCACCCCGAGAGCCGTCGCTACTCCCGTGACGGCACCCTGACGAATAGAGAGGCTGCGTACGCTGTCCTGCCACATGTACAGATTAGGCTCGTGCTCCACTATATCGCGCCATGCTTCCATGAAGCGCATGCGATCGCTCTGAGCGCGCGGACTCCACATGGCAGGGCCTTTGCTCCGATTGAGCATGCGAAACTGGATGGCTGTAGCATCCGTGACGATACCCATCCGTCCGCCCAAGGCGTCTATCTCTCTGACTATCTGCCCCTTAGCTATTCCTCCGACAGCCGGATTGCAGCTCATTTGGGCTATTTTGTTCATGTCCGGCGTGATGAGCAATACCTGCGAACCGAGCTTGGCCGCAGCCGCAGCCGCTTCGCAGCCGGCATGGCCCGCACCCACCACGATGACATCATAATTAAATTGCATTGGAATGTTCCCTTAGTACCGGTGGCCGACACCGGTGTCGGCCGTGATTACTTAACAAAGTTAGCAACTTTCGGTTTTTGCGTCTATGGAGCTTGGTCGGGGGATGAGCGGTATTTATCTCGGAATCAAGCTCCCAAAAGTTCATTTCGCATGGAGGTGCAACATTTCGTTCGGCACCGTATTGGGAGAGAAAGACGAGTTTACGCGCCATAATTTCTTGTTTCCATGCTCCGAAAAACGTGGCGCGAGAACATTTTCGTTTTGGCGCGGGAAGTAAAAAATTTACGCGCCACAGCGAAAAAAATCTCACGCCACTTTTCCCGAAAACACGCGCCACAATCGCAGCATTTCCGGTCTGTGAACTTCGGAGAGGCGGATTTGTCTGCAAAAAAAAAATTATGCCATTTGGCCTAACTTGCTCTCCTTTTACCGGAGATAATACCTTTTAGTGGATAGCCCCATATTAGTCTGCTTCATAACGATCTTTACACGGACGAATTTTTATCAATCGAATTAAAAGTGTGTCCACTTATTTGTATTAAATTTGGCCTTAACTCTAAAAACAATGAATCAGACCGATCTTTTTACCTCATTTACCCATAAATGGAGGCAAAGAGAGCTTCTTCCCTTCGGGATGTTCATTGCATTTTGATAGAATAATATATATGTGTTAGAGATTTCCAAAGTCTATACCACAGATGTAATTCGATCATTTTATAGATTGCTCATAAAAAATATTAAGTGTATGGAAGCTGAAACTTACAGTAGGCATATCTTTAATCAAAATCAAAAAGGAGAAGTTACGTCACCAAAGATTGGTCGAACAAGAGCAAGAAAGGATAATTGTAAGGACAATACAAAACAAAAAGTATAGACCACGATGTATAAGTTAGAATTTGAATTGGAACAGCATACGCCTATCATCCACTTCCAGGCCAGGGATGCAGGGGCAACGCTGCGCGCCTCCGAGGTCAAACCGAAGCTCGACAAGTTTGTCTTGACGCAGATAGGCAAGAGGATTGTAAAGAAAACTGCTTCGACAACAGAAGAAAACTTTATCGAAAGGGGGATAGAATACTTTCAAAGTAAAGATGTAGAGGCCCGTAGAGTTTACGAGGAAGAGAAGAAGAAAGGGAATAAGGATGCTAAATTGGAACTTTGTCTCATCCCCGGACAAGAGGGAGCTTTGAACTATAAAATGAGGATTATCGCTCATAAGGTACATACTGAAGACATAGATGCAAAAAGTGCACCTATGTACTTTGGAAACATAAAAGCAAAAAAGCCCAAACGATTGGTTATGGCAGAGAGTGTGCAGATAATCATATTGGTAAAGGATGAAGTTCTGAAAGGTTGTATAAAGGAGTCTATTGTTCGGTTCTTTCAACTTCACAACTTTGGTACAAGACAATCCAAAGGATACGGTTCGTTCACAATAAAGGATGATGAAAAAAAGGAGATTATAGATGTCTATAAATACTCCTTCGATGTTTCAGGAAGCGACTACAAGGAGGTTATGAATAGAATAAACTACTTCTATAAAAGCCTTAGAAGTGGCATAAATGAGTATAGGGTGAAAGGAGGGAAAAAGACAAATATCCTTTACTTCAAGTCAGCACTGCATTACTACGTAACGACCGTTCTAAAAGAACAATGGGACAAAAAGAGCATCAAAGAGTATTTCTTTCCTAAGCAACTTGAAGAGGAAAAGATAAAATATAAAGTAAAAGATATTTCTTCTAAAGAGAAAAATGATTTTAGAGATCTATTAGGGTTCTCCACCGATGAAGCATGGGGGCAAAAGCATCAGGTTAAGAAGACTTGCAAAAAAGAAACGGATGAAGGGGAAGAAAAGTTTTCTCGTTTGAAGTCACCCATCCAGTTCAAGCCTATTCGCTTTGGCAATAATTTTACTGTGTTTTTTGATGTCTTCCCGGAATCTTCTGGATGGAACGACTTTTTAGGTAGCGAAGTTTGCGTGGAAGCACTATACAAAGAAAATGCTACTCCTCTCAAAAAGGAGCCTCTAACCTTGAAAGTCCCAACGGATATTGATTTGAAAGAAGTTCTTGGATATATATTTTCAAACATGAAGCTCGAGCTAAGAAAGTCAACAGCAATTGGAGAGGGTAAGGATATTTTCGACGGAATAAAAGCTATTTATGATGAACTCGAAAGAAATAAAAAATAACGCATACACAGCAATAACCATTGGGCCGATAGGTAAAACCTTAGACAAGGCCCGAAGCGTGAAGTCCCTTTGGACTGCGAGCTACCTCTTCTCATGGATAATGCGGGAATTAATTGAAGAGGTATCCCAAAGAGGGGTAGATATTATCTCTCCAGCTCAAGTTGGCAAAGACGGTTTGCAAGAGATTTCTGAAAAGGTGGGCTTATTCCCCGATAGGCTTTTTGCCAAAGGAGAGCTTGAAGAGAAGAAACTCGAAGAAATAAAAGAGGAAATTTTCGGCGAACTTGCAGGCAAATTCATATCTACTTTTCAGAGAGAAGAAAAGGATATTGAGCAAAAGATAGCAAAGGAAAGTGACCCAAAGCGGAAGAGAGAGCTTGAAGAAATACAAAGTCGATATAGCAATGCTGCTTTGAAGGGCGAGGATATTCGCAAGTACTTAGAGAATTACCTCTCAATCTCCTGCATAACGGTAGAGCTTAGCTCCGATTGTAACATCTTGGAGCAACTCAATAAATACTTAGATACACAGGAGTTGTTCAATAAAGCCTCCTCGCACACCGATGAGGATTATATGGAACTCTTTATCGAGGCTCCCAATAATCCTTTCTTAAAGGCTTATTCCCAAGAAAGAGCTTTCCCAAGCACTTCAGAGATAGCTGTATCGGGATGGGAACAAGATCCTCCCAAAGATGAAAACGGAGAGGTAGAGTACAGCGAATTAAAATCCTCAAAGGAAGGGTTTCGCAACTGCTACAAGTATTTGGCAGTCATAAAGGCGGACGGGGATGGCTTTGGGACATACATCAAAGAACTCAAAGTAGACGAGGAAAAGGAAATAAAAGAAAACGGAGAAAAGGAAAACAAGCTAACCAGATTTACAAAATCGTTCTTCGAGTTCTCTGTTGAGGTGGCCAATGAGTTAATACGGAAAACAAAGGCTATACCTGTTTATATCGGAGGGGATGATCTCTTTCTCTTTGCTCCTGTATTGGAGGGCGATACCGAAAAGGATGTATTCAACCTTATCAAGAAGATAGATGACTTGTTTATCCAAAAGAAGATAGGTACAGGTCTTTCGATGTCTTACGGCGTAAGTATCTTTTACTACAAGAGTCCCATGTCTGAGGCAATACACATAGCTGATAGCATGTTGAGGAAAGCAAAGGAAGAGAAAGAGGAAAAGGAAAAGAAGAAAGATGCCGTAGCTATATCCATACAGAAACACAGTGGGCAGAAGATAGAGTTCCTACTGCCGTGTAAGCATAGCGGTGCTGATGAGACTGCTCGAAAGGAAAGCTTGTATGGAAAGACTGTCGAGCTTGTACGAGCTTTCAAAGGCGATGGGAATATGCTCAATAGTCTTATCTATTGGATAGAAGAGATGTATGAGATACTTTTCACTGAGGAGGTTACCCAGTCCCAAGAGCGTATCAATGCGGTCTTTGACAACTTTTTCGACGAAGAGATTCACAAGGAGAACGAAGTGTTTTTCGACCTCCTGAAGAAGTTTATCCACTCCATGCATCGCTCCGAAGATGCCCCCCGCAAGTTGAAAGACAAAAAGAAACTCCTGCACGGCATCTTGCGCTACTGTCAATTTGTAACGGCTAAAAAAGAGAAATAATATGTCTACCTATACCTATCTTATTAAACTTACGCCTTTGGATAAGTTTTTCTTTGGGCAGAAGAAAACCTTTGGCGATGACAATGCCAACTACTTCGTGTACTCCTCCCACTTTCCACAGCAAACCACCTTGTTGGGGCTTTTGCGCTATCAACTGTTGCAAATAGCAGGAGAGGAAATCTTCAAGGATAATAAAATCCAAGATGAACATAAAGCTGGCGAATTGATTGGCAAACAGAGTTTCTCTCCATTCGTCAAGGATAAGTTGCAGTTTGGTATTATCCAGTCGCTCTCTCCTGTCTTTATCATAGACAAGAAGAACAATGAGGGTAAGGAAGAGTACTTCCTACCTGTGGGTAGACGGTTTCAAAAGAAGGAAGAAGAAGCCCCATACAATCTCTTACACCTCTCCTATGAAGATGAATGCCCTCCCATCTTTGAGAGTAGAGAGTCTCAAAAGGAGAAAGAAGAGGCTTATGACCCCAAGAAAGGGCTGGCATCTTGCTGGCTATCTTCCAATGGCACTACACTCCTTAACGAAGAGGACTTTTTTATAAAAGATGAGCGCATCGGGATACGCAAAGATTATAAAGGGACTACGAACGACGATGCCTTCTTCCGTCAGAGATACTACCATTTCAAAAACTTCAAAGAGGTAGTAGAGGACGAAGAGAATAAAGGGCGCAAGCAACCACCCGTGCGAGAGCACGACTTCTGCTTTGCCACTATTTTAGAAATAAAGAGAGAAATCGAATACAAAGAGTTAGATAAGAGGTTAGATAAGAGAATTGTCTACCTCGGTGGAGAGCGACAACCTTTCCTTATGGAGGTAAGCGAAAAGACAGAGGATCTCCAACTCAACATTAAGGGTTCTGCTCTTACGAGCGATGAGAAGCACTATACCGTGGTACTCCTATCCGATGCTAAGATTGAGCCTAATCACCTCAAGGGGGTAAAATTTGCAAGCACGGAAGTGAAAGACTTTGCCTGTTTGCTCACTCACGTAGGGACACGAAAGTTCTACAACAAGAAGAAGAAAAGAGAGGAGCAGTACCTCGAAAAAGATGAAACGGCTCTAAGTCATCAACATGAACTATATGCCAGAGGCTCCGTGTT
The DNA here is from genome assembly GCF_000378065.1 of Porphyromonas gulae DSM 15663. Lineage (GTDB taxonomy): Bacteria > Bacteroidota > Bacteroidia > Bacteroidales > Porphyromonadaceae > Porphyromonas > Porphyromonas gulae. The sequence continues at coordinate 27,152 of NZ_KB899151.1, forward strand.
TTACTTCGATACTGAAGATCAAGCAAATCAATTCTGTGAGGACCTCGAGAAAGTCCCCAACTTCTATACCATCGGCTATAATCGTGCTATCATCATCGAACCAACAAAAACAAAAAAATAACAACAATCAGAATATGAAAACAGCAGCTTATATGATCCGTTGCCTTACCAATATGCATGTGGGTAAGGGAGATGCCACCTACGAAGTGGTGGACAAATGTGTACAACGAGATGTAACCACAGGGATGCCCTGCATCTACTCCTCCAGCCTCAAAGGGGCTTTGAGACAGTTCTTTTCGAAGCAAGGCTTTGCCGACATCAAGCATGTGTTTGGATCTGATGTGAGCAGGGATGTAAAAGACGAAAGCAAGGGTAATGAGAGTGATAATAGTAATGAGGAGAATCCCAAAGAGCATAGCGTTGGCAACTTCACTTTTTTCCAGGCCAACCTATTAGCCTATCCTGTTCAGACAACTCAAGAGGGTGCCACTTACATCCTGAAAACAAATAAAACCCTGCAAGAGCCTATAACGGAGTTAGCAAACCTTCTTTCTGCTCCATCGAATATTGAAGCTCTGTTACCTAAAGGGATTGAAAAGGATTTATCCAATGAGGCCCTCGAGCAACTCCCGGTCATAGCCCGCAACAAATTGGAGAATGGGAAGAGTGAGAACCTATGGTACGAAGAGGTCGTGCCTGCCGAGAGCCGTTTTGTCTTCTTCGTATCCTACGATAATGAAGAGATCTTTGCGAAGTTCGACAAGATAATCCAAGAGAAAGTCATCCAAATAGGTGCCAATGGCTCTATTGGTTATGGTTTTTGCAAGATTACTAACCTTAAAGATTCCTCTCAAAATGAATAAGAAGACTATACAGGATTTGATACCCAAGGCTATGCAGGCCATTGAGGGAGTGGGTATTGTTGGCAAGGATAAGAAGTTCGAGAAAGTCCACGAGGGATATATCAATGCTCTTGGCCCTAATATCATTCAGTCGGGACTTCTCCCTACGCTCATATTCTACAATAAGGATAAGCGAGAGCTATGGCTTAAAGCGCTATACTATATGGAAGTCATAAGCAACGATACAGACCCCACAGCCATTATACAACTAATTATAAAAGAGGTGGATAATGAAAGTAAGCCAGAGAAAACTATAAAAGAGTTAGAGGGCAAAGCCAAGGAGTGGGAGCGCAAAATACTTGAGTATGCGGTGGCTCTCAAGCTGGCGCTTAGGACTTTTGTTGCTGAAGAACCTGAGACAAGCAATACAGAACAACAAAAAGGAGGTGCACAATGAATTTTGGATACTGGTACTATCGAGAGTATTTCAATACGATAAAACTCAATAGTGAGGGCATTGTAACCAACTTCTCTACGTTCAATAAAGGAAAGAATGATAAATTAAATGAGGAGCCCCTACCTCCCTACAACGAAGAAGTGAATATCCAGGGGATAAAGAGCTTCGAGCTAAAGACCTGCTATCCGGGGTTGCTCTGTGGTGTGGGCTATCATCACGAGATAAACAAACCTGCGGATGAAAAGGGTAAGAAGGTTGAGGGGGATAAGGAAGATGACGCACCGGAGGTTTACAACCTTGGGATGTACTTTGATTATACATCGGGTTTGCCCGTTATCCCCGGTTCTTCTATCAAAGGGATGCTACGCTCTGCCATCGAAGAGTGGGACTTCCTTGCAGATTATAAACCCAACAGCGGAGTTACACGTGAAGAAATTATTAAGACTGTGTTTGAGGGAGAAGGGCTTTCCATTTATGACAGAGACATATTCCTCGATGCTATCCCGATAAAAGCAGATAACAAACTCTTTGGAGAGGACTATATCACGCACCATCCCAATCCTCTGCAAAACCCTAATCCTGTACGTTTCTTGAGAGTCAATCCGGGTGTAACCTATAAGTTTCGCTTTATCCTGAAAGCTCATGGAGAGAAACTAACGGTAGACTTTAAGACAAAGCTCTTCGAAGCTATTATCTGCACTTTTGGTCTCGGGGCCAAGACCAATGTCGGCTACGGGCAATTCGTAAAACCTCAGAAGTAGGATTACGGCCGGTTGCCTCTCCATCGGGTCGTTTTTCCTCAGCAAAGAGTTTTGTATGCCACTCTCCACAGATTCGTTGCCGATCTTCTTGTCGGACTTCACCGCCTACCATTTTAGCGTTCGTTTCAGAGCCGAACGTGCTATTGCCTTCGAACGCAAATGGTATTTCATGCCTCGGTTTGCATTGGGCAATGCCCTCAAAAATAGTAAGCAGTACGCCTACCTCTATGGGCAGATATTCAAGCCACAAGAGGAAGACGCGGACGAAAGCAAGGGACCGGGCAACACCTCGCGCCTGATCATTCGAGCCGACAAACCCTCCCGGAAGTCTCTGGAGGCAGGCGAAGCCATGGATCTGTACATTACCGTCGTAACGAGAGATCCTCTGCTGGTCGGAGACTTTCTCTCTTTCCTTCCGGAATGGCAGGCGTACAACTTCTTTCGGGAAAATAATCTCACGTACGACTCCTATCGCCTGTACAATCCCACGACAGAGAAATACGAGTCCGGGCTGAGGGTAGAGGATGCAGCACTTACGGTAGACTTCTTCTCTCGGCAAGCAATCCGTTGGGGCGAAATCCTTGCTGTGCGCTTTCTGTCTCCGGCCAGTATCAAGGTAGATCAAATACTGTCCGCGGAAATACCCTACTCGCGTCTGATGAATAGACTCTCACGACGTCTGTATGAGCTATATACCCAATACCTGAGCAGGGGAGAGACTTCTGTGGAGCGATATGTTTTCCCCGATCACGATGGGCTGATTTACTCCCAGATAAGTATGCCACGCAAGGCTACTATCAAGGAAAACAGACAGTACGACATGTCCGGCATATTGGGTCAGCTCTTCTACCGTGTTCCCTACGATCCCGTAGCAGCCCTCATGCTCTCGATGGCGCATTGGGTGCATATAGGCAATCATACAATTGTGGGGAATGGTCAGATCGAGAGCACTCCGGTCAACGATGCCTTGTACCGCAAGTGGCTCTCTTCTTTGGCTGCGGATCGTGACCTTCCCATGGCAGAAGCGGAGCGACAAGATTTGTTGGAAGCCCTACGTGTTTGCAGCTATATACCGCAGCCTTATCACTCGGTGAACATACCCAAGGGGGATGGCTCTTACCGGCAGCTACATATCCCTTCGGCAGTGGATCTACACTTGCAGAGAAGCCTGGCCGGCATACTCTATCCGATCACCGAGTCTTTATCCATTGCACAGAGCTATGCCTATCGCAAGGGAAAGGGGGCTGTGGCTGCCATTCGTAAAGTGCAGCATCTGCTGGATTCTCTGGATGAGAACTATACAGTGGTGCGCTGCGATATAGACAACTTCTTCGATTCCATCCCTGTCCCCTCTCTATTGCAGAAAGTCCTGAGAACGACCGAAGATCCCCTCCTGACCCGTATGTTGAGCCTCTGGATGAAATCCGGAGTCGTAGACCGCACGCAGCAATATACTCCTGCATCCTCCGGCATCCCACAGGGAAGCCCTCTGGCCCCTCTGCTTTCCAACCTCTACTTGGAAGACACGGATCGCTACATTGCCGGGCATATAACAACCGAATTTATCCGCTATGCCGACGACCTGCTACTCTTTTTGCCGGAGAGAGCGGATCCGCTGAAGGCTCTCCAAGACCTGAGCGAACATTTGAAGTCCCGCAAAGGGCTGAAGCTGAACAGGGACTTTGTCGTATCGAGCATAAAAAGCTCTTTCAGTTTCCTCGGTATCACGTTCCGTGCAGATGGTTCAAGGTGTATGAGCCGGGACAAGACGGAGGGGCTCAAACGCAAGATCGCACTCGCGCTCCATCGCGACACCGAAAACTTCTCAGCCCTCTCGGAGACGATCCAGGGCATGGAGCAGTACTACCGCAAACTGCTCGAAAAGGTAGACATAGAGGCCATTGACAAAGCGGCCGCCGCTGTCTATGCCGCTCACATCGCATCACTGCCGACCTCCGAGGCTCGGAAAAAGGCCAAGGACAATCTGCTACGGCTGGGCTTTCTCTCTTCGGAAACGGCCCAACAGACTCTTCGAGAGGCTATGCGGCAGACAGTGCTCCCAAGTGCAGACCCTTTCCCGATAAAGAAAGAGAGCGAGATCCTGCGTGAGCAGCACAAAAGACATTTGCAAGAGAGGGAAGAGATATTCGACTTGGTGGTTACCGAGCCCGGAGCTTTCATCGGTATCAGTCGCAACCACGTGCTTGTAAGGAAGTATGGGAAGACAATCTGCAAACGACCTGCCGCACGGATAGAGCAGATCAGCATCATCAGTGACGGAGTCTCTCTCAGCAGTAACGTCACCAAATACTGCAGGAAGAAGAATATCAGAGTCATATTCTACAATGCAACGGGCCAAGCCTATGCCTCTCTCGACGGCATGAATACCATCTTGCCCTCCGTGATGGAAGCCCAGATGCGCCTGAGCGAAGAGAAGAAGCAGGAGTTCATCCTCGCTCTTATCCGGAACAAGGTTCGCAATCAGGGCAAACTCCTGCGCTACTACCACAAGTATTATCGCCACGACAAAGAGCTGAAAGAACCTCTCTCCAACGCTATCGCCGAGCTAAAGCAGCTGGAAGATATACCTATAGCGGAGGGCAGCTCCCTTGCGGACTTCCGACAGCATGCCATGCTTCATGAAGCACGCTGCGCACAAGTCTATTGGAGGGCATTCGCTCTGCTGGTGCATCGCTCCGGACATGAATTTGAGGGGAGAGAGCACAAGGGAGCCGAGGGATTGGTCAATCAGATGCTAAACTATGGCTACGCAATCCTCCGGAGCTATGTGATGAAGACAATAGACCTTTGGCAGCTCAACCCGAATATCGGTATCCTGCACAGCACGCAAGACAATAGACCGGCCCTGTGCTTCGACCTCATGGAGCAATACCGGGCCTTTGTCGTCGATAGGAGCATCCTCGCCCTACTGGCCAAGGGGGAAGATGTGGGGCAGGATAACAAAGGGCTGTTGGATATGTCTACACGCAGCCGCATCATAACGAAGATAAACGAACGCTGGTTTGCTACCGAATACTATCGATCCGGGGAAAAGCTTTTCTCCGATATTATGAAGCTGCAAACCAAAGACGTGAGAGCCTTTTGCTGTGGCAAGGTGAAGCGCATCAAATTCTATACCCCCAAATGGTAGACCGAGAGCGGGAAAGAGCTATGAACGACAAAAAACTATTGGTTGCATACGACATATCCTCCAACAGACGAAGGCGCAAGGTCGCTCGGATATTGGAGCAGTGTGGTGTACGCATCAATAAATCGGTATTCATCTGCAGCCTGCGAGAGCTGACCATGGACAAGTTGGTAGAGGCTGTTACCTCACAGACGGCTAAGAGAGACAAGGTGTTTTTTCTTCCTCTCTGTCAGCATTGTTATACCGCAGCTTGGATGAGCGGACATCCGACCCCACCCAAGAGCCGGAGGAAAAGGCTCACTATACATACACAGTCCGTAAGGCTATTAAGACGCTAAACCCATAACATACCAATTCATATCAATAATTCTCACTATACATACACAGTCCGTAAGGCTATTAAGACTAGATGCCAGTAAACCTTGAGACTTCGGCTTTTGCTCTCACTATACATACACAGTCCGTAAGGCTATTAAGACTTCAATAAATGTGGATTGACATTGCCCCTTGTAGCCCTCACTATACATACACAGTCTGTAAGGCTATTAAGACTCTTGATGCTCTACTCATCATCACTTGGACTTTCCAAGTTAGATTTTGGAGCGGTTAATATTGTGTTTTGCACAAGATAAGAGCATAATCACAGCCTTCCGCTTGTGTGCGAGCCAAGGCCGTTTGCGCACCATAATTTTCTATTTCGATGCTCCGAAAAACGTGGCGCGAGATTTTTTTCGCTGTGGTTCGAGAATTTTTTACTTCCCGTGCCACAGCGAAAAAAATCCCGCGCCGCTTTTCCCGAAAACACGCGCCACAATCGCAGCAATTGCGGTTCGAGAAAATCCGATCGGAATAATTGAAATCCGAGACTTCCGAGACCTCCGAAGCCGGTTCTAAGCTCTTACCCTTCTACAACATCTCGGATACGACCCAAAATATCCTGCTTGATGGCAGACAGATGCGCTCCCAATTCGCTCTCTGTCGGGAAAGAACCGTATGGATAGTCCTTGCCTTGGAAAGTATAGTGCATCGAAGAGAACTTCACCCCTGCATCTACCGCCAAAGCGAGGTTGCTCCTCTTACTCGGCACACGGATACGGGAAAAACGGATACGAAAAACGATAGCATGGGCATTCATCAGAATATCGAGCCTGTCTTCGGGCAAACGGGAGGTTAGTCCTTGGGAATATTCGTCTAAGCTGAACGTTTTGTCATCATCCCATATACTATTCCCTTTTTCCTTGAGCATAAAATAAGAGATCTCTTGCTCGGCGAAAAACCGATTGACAGGTTGCAATGCCGCTATCAGTCGTTTGGCAAAATCGCGATGGAAGCAGTTGTACACATCCATCCGGGCCTCCATCGAGACGGGGATGGGATTCGCGGCTCTTTTCTTCGCCCTGCGTTCGAGTATGGCCAACTCTTTGTCAAAATCGTCTGCTTCTTCGATGCTCTCCCCACGGGCTGCTTGGATACACGTGACGAGAGCCTCTTCCATACACTGCTCCATATAGGCGACGAACGGCTCTATCTGCCATATCTCGGCAGATGCACCCACGGAGGGCACTCCTCCTACTGCCACATCGGCACGATTCAGGGCAGACAAGTAGGCATTCTTATCCTTGCTGCGCACCACTATCATCGGATAGCCATACTTGGCAAGAATATAATTGACCAGCAGACGGGCGATTCGCCCGTTGCCGTCATCGAACGGATGAATGCGGATGAAGCGATAATGAAATACGGAAGCCAGGCGAATGGGCGACAGCTCCCCTGCCTCTTCCGCGCTTCGATACCAGTCCACGAGCTCCGCCATCAGTGCCGGTGTTTCCTCCGGAGAGGCATATTCGAAGCGTTCGCCCGTCACGGTTTTCACCGAGTTGGGTCGCGTTTTGTACTCTCCGGCGTGGATCACCACCGTATTCAACAAGGGACACCCGGCTCCGTGCTTGGTATAATCCTCCCTCAAGAGCGTACGGTGCAGCTCCCGAATGAACCTTTCGGTCAGCGGACGTTCGGAAGAGGAGGCTTCCGCCTGTATCATCTTCAGGGCCACATTGTGGGCTTTCATCTCTTCCAAGTCTTTCATATCGGCCTCTTCCGCCACTTTCCCGAATAGCAGGAGCAGTTCCGTCTGGCCGTAAGTGAGGGTATTGCCCTCCATGTGGTTGGAGTTGTAGTTGAACTCCAGCATAAACTTACGGTCCAGCCGTCTCCGGTCTTCTTCTCTCATCGGGAGAAGAGAGCGCCACTCTGCGTACAATTTTTCGATCCTGTCCATCACCGCCATTGATTCGCCGGTTTCCCGAGCCATCGTTCATTTTATTATTATAACAAATGTAGGGCAAAAAGCATTGATACGGCAGATATTCATACTTTTGCCCGTGAAGGAGTGAGCGCACTCGGCTCTCTCGGGAAAAACAGAGATTATACCATCGATATGCTCAACGATATTCAGAGAAGTGAAGCGAAGAAAGCCGCCGAAGTCATGCGCAAAGGCGGCATCATCCTTTACCCGACAGATACCATTTGGGGAATAGGCTGCGATGCCACGAACGAGGAGGCCGTCCGGCGGATTTACCGGCTCAAAGAAAGAGCGGACAGCAAGAGCATGCTCGTCCTCATCGATTCGGAAGCCAAGCTCCAAGGCCTTATGGACGAAGTGCCCGAGTTGGCCTGGGATCTGATCGAGCTGACGACCAAACCGCTGACCATCATCTATCCTCAGGCCAAAGGCGTGGCTCCGGCTCTCATCGCTTCGGACGGATCGCTGGGCATTCGCCTGACGCGCGAAGCCTTCTCTGCCGAGCTATGCAGGCTGATGCGCGTCCCCGTCGTGTCCACATCGGCCAATATCAGCGGCCGGCCCTCGGCACGGACTTTCGGCGAGATCGCTCCGGCCATCCTTGACGGTGTGGACTATATAGTGGAGTGCCGGCGCGAAGAGCCGGCCGGTCAGGCCTCTTCGATCATTCGACTCGGCACAAGGGGAGAAGTGGAGGTGATCCGCCAATGACACGGGTGCAGCTACACCGCCTGCGCTATCTGCTGGCAGATGTCTTCGGTATCGTAGCTTCCTATCTGAGCTACAATACGCTGCGTTACCTCACCGAAGGGCAAGGGCACATATACTCCACCCTGTCCGAATACCTCTTCAACGCCAAGAGCCTGTGGGTGGGGATCCTCTATCTGCTTTTCTGGCTCTCCCTCTTCGCCCTCTCAGGGTACTACAACAAACCCGTAGCCAAAAGCCGAATATCCGAGCTGCTGACGACCGTGTCGTCGGTACTGGTCGGATCCGTCATCGTCTTCCTGCTGCTCGTGGTGGACGACATCGTACACGACACGGCTCTCTATCTGCGGCTCTTCTTTATGATGGTGGCGACCGTGTTGCCGTGGGTGTATTTCCCCCGTCTGTGGGTGACGACCTGGGGCATCAAAGAGCGGAAGCGGACAAAGGGCTATCATCGGGTGCTGCTCATCGGGAGCGGTACGATAGCCGAAGAGACGGCTTCGTGGCTACAGTCCGTAAGCGACATGGCCACCACGCGGCTCCACTTCGCTCCTCCGACGACGAGAGAGGGATTCGAGCAGTCGCTCAAGTCCTTCGCCTCGCTTGTCTCAGAAGCAGTACAGGAGAGCAAGCCCCATCAGATCATCCTCGCCGTGGACTGCCCCGATGCCAGCTTCATCAGCCTGCTCCTGTACCGGCTCTATCCCTTCCATATGCCGGTATGCGTGCCGATGCGCAGCATGCTTTTCGCCGGAGCCAAAGTGAATGTACAGGGGATGAAAGGAGAGCCGATGGTGGACATGACGGCCACCAATATGAGCGAATGCGCCAAGAGCATCAAGTGGTTTTCCGACCGGCTGTTCTCCCTTCTGATGCTGATTCTGCTGATTCCGGTCTATGCCGTGATCGCCGTTCTGGTCAAGCGTTCGTCGAGAGGCCCCGTCTTCTTCGGGCAGGAGCGTATCGGACTTCACGGCCGGCCGTTTACGATCTATAAGTTCCGCACCATGTACCTCGATGCCGAGAAGGACGGCCCGAGCCTCAGCTTCGATGGCGATTCGCGGGTCACGCCCATCGGGCGCATCTTGCGCAAATACCGGATGGACGAATTGCCTCAGTTCTGGAATGTGCTTCGGGGCGATATGAGCTTCGTGGGGCCGCGCCCCGAACGGGCTTTCTACATCCGGCAGCTCGTGGAGCGTGCGCCCTACTACTACCTGCTGCACAATGTCCGTCCGGGCATCACCTCTTGGGGCATGGTACGCTACGGCTATGCTTCTACCCTCGACGAGATGCTGGAACGCCTGCAATACGATTTTCTGTACTACGAGAATATGAGCCTGAGGCTGGATCTCGAAGTACTGCTATATACCTGCCAAACGATTATTAAAGGATTGGGAAAATGAAGGAAAAGGAAACGAGTCGCTACGGGTGGTTCTTGCGCTTCCTCCTTTGGCGCGAAAGGCACATCAACGAGAGGCTTTTTCTCATCATCTTGAGCCTCATCATCGGTATCCTCTCGGCTTTTGCCGCCGTTCTGCTCAAGAATACGATACACATCATCCAGCACTTCGCATTCGATCGCATTCGCGAGACGAGCTATCTCTATCTCATTTTCCCCGTCGTGGGTATTCTGATCACGTGGCTGTTCGTGCGCTACGTGGTTCGGGACGACATCGGCCACGGGGTGACGAAGATCCTCTTTGCGATCTCCCAGCGCAAGAGCCGCATCAAGCCGCACAATATGTGGAGCTCGCTCGCAGCCAGTTCCATTACGATCGGCTTCGGCGGATCGGTCGGAGCCGAATCGCCTATCGTGCTGACGGGGGCTGCCATCGGCTCCAACCTCGGCCGGCTCTTCCGCATGGAGCAGAAGACGCTGATGCTCCTCGTGGGGTGTGGTGCCGCAGGTGCCATTTCGGGGATCTTCAAGGCTCCGATCACGGGGTTGGTATTCGTCATCGAAGTGCTCCTGCTGGATCTGACCATGTCGTCCGTGCTGCCGCTGCTGATCAGCTCGGTCAGTGCCGCCGCCGTATCCTATATTATCACGGGGCAGGGAGCCATGTTCAGCTTTACGCTCAACGATCCTTTTTCGATGGATCGCATCCCCTATGCTCTGCTGCTGGGTGTATTCTGCGGACTGGTATCCTTCTACTTCTCCAAGATCATGTTCGTCTTCGAGAGCAAACTCAAGAGCTTCCCGCACTATCGCCAACGCTACCTCATATCGGCCTTTATCCTCTGCGGTCTGATCTTCCTTTTCCCTCCGCTATACGGTGAGGGCTACGATACGATCAATGCCCTGCTCGGCGGACAGTACAGCTCTCTGATGGATGGCAGCCTGTTCGAACCGTACTCCAATTCCTATTGGGTACTGTTCGTCTTCCTCGGATTCATCATCATCACGAAGGTGTTCGCCTCTGTGGCCACCAATTCGGGCGGAGGCTGCGGCGGACTCTTCGCGCCCAGTCTGTTCATGGGAGCACTGAGCGGATTCATCTTCGCCTATGCGCTGAACTTCTTCCCCTTCATCGACGTCTATCTGCCACAGAAAAACTTTGCTCTCCTCGGCATGGCCGGCGTGATGGCTGCCGTCATGCACGCACCGCTGACGGGTATCTTCCTGATCGCCGAGCTGACCGGCGGATACAATCTTTTCCTACCGCTCATGCTCGTGAGCACGAGTTCGTACGCCACCATCCGCCTCTTCATGCCGCACAGTATCTATTCGCTCCGTTTGGCACAGAAAGGGGAGTTGCTGACGCATCAGAAAGACAAGGCCGTGCTGACGCTTATGACGCTGGATGCGGTGATAGAAAAGGACTTCGAACCGGTGAGACCCGATATGACGCTGGGGGATGTGGTACACGTCTTCGGTATCAGCCATCGCAATGTCTTCCCCGTCCTCGACGAGAACAACCTGCTGATGGGACTGGTACTGCTGGACAATATCCGCAATATCATGTTCCGGCCGGAGCTGTATGAGAGATTCAAGGTCAGCCGTTTCATGGTTTCCCCTCCGGCCAAAATAGTCAATACGATGTCCATGGAGACCATCATGCGGATCTTCGACGACACCAAAGCATGGAACCTGCCCGTCATTGACGAGCAGGGATGCTACCTCGGATTCGTATCCAAATCCAAGATCTTCAATTCTTACAGGGAGGTATTGGTGGAGACGTTCTCCGGCGATTGAGCTTCCGCCACTTTGGGCTTCTCCGGGTGTTTGGGTGCGGAGTCGTGTATCGTAAGCTGCGGGAACGGGAATGGGATGCCGTCTCGGTTAAATTCGCGGTAGATCCGTTCGTTCATATCCCAGTAGACATTCCACAGGTCGTCCGTGGCGCACCACGCACGCGCCATCACTTTCACCGAACTGTCTGCCAATTCCTTCACCACGACCGTGGGGAGGGGATCTTTGATAATCCGCGGTTCCTCGTCGATCAGACGCAGCAGCAGTGCTTTCACCCGATCGAAGTCCTCGTTGTATTCGATCCCGATGATCCATTCGTTCCGACGCACCGCCATGCGGCTGTAGTTGATGATCACATTGCTGCTGAGTAAACCGTTGGGGATGAAGATGTACTTGTTCTCGAACGTCATCACCGTGGTGTGGAAAAGCGTCACGGCATCCACCACTCCCTCTACATTGTTGGAGACGATGTAGTCGCCCACTTTGAACGGTTTGGTCAGCAGCACGATCAGACCGCCGGCCAGATTCTGGAGCTGACCGCTCAGACCCATCCCGACAGCCACACCCACCGAAGCCAGCAAGGCTGCGAGCGAGACCGGTTGGAAACCCAATGTGGAGATAATGATGACGATCAGCAGCACAAAGCCCCCGATATTGGCAAAGGAGCGCAGGAAGGTGCGCGCTGCCGGCTCGAACGAACGTCGAACCATGATCCGATCGAGCCACTTGATCAGGACGTTCAGCAGCAGCTTGCCCAGATAGAAAGCCACAATGGCAATAACCACCTTAATGCCGAAAGTCAGTGCCTTGCCGCCCCACTGCGTGAGCAGCTCCGTCCACTGCGAAGGCTTGATCTCTTTGAGTTGCTTGATCGCTTCGGGCGAAACGACTTCTGCTATTTTATTCACTTTAGTTGTATCAACGGGAAGATTTTGCAGTGGGAAAAAGATTTTCAGACCCATACGATTCGTTACTTTTATGTCGTTAATAGAGGCGGAAAGGCCGGCCGATACGCTGTTGGCCGGCATGCTATCCGCACTGTCACGGACAAAAATATAGAAATTATGACGGATAGATTCCTGCGCATCCTTCGGCTTTCGGCCCTTTGCCTGCTCTTTTCGGCCCTTCTGCCGCCACTCTTCGGACAGCCAACCACCACCCGACAGGACAGCCTGCCGGCAGACTACACACGGCTCATCGACCGCTCCTTCGAAGCCCTCGGACAGGGCAACCTCGAGCTGGCCGAGCAAGCTCTCCGTCAGGCCATCAAAGCCTATCCCGACTTGCCCTCCGGCTATGCCCTGATGAACAACCTCGGTGCCATCCAGCAGAGACAGGGCAAGCTGGAAGAAGCTCTGCTCACCTACAGCGCAGCCCTGCAAAAACTCCCCGACGACAAGCTCCTGCGCACGAACAGAGCCATGCTCCTGACCGAAATGGGACGGACGGACGAAGCTATCTTCGACTACAACGAACTGCTCAGGGCAGAGCCGGACAACGAGATCTTCCACTACGGCAGAGCCATGCTCTACCTGGCCAAAGGAATGTACGGCGATGCCGAGTCGGATCTGGAGGAAATCCTGCGCGTCAATGACTCCTCGCTCAAAGCCCGTCTCGGCATCGCCCTGGTGGCAACGATGAAAGGCGAATACGACAAAGCCGAACGGCTCTACAACTACGTGATAGACAAACTCCCGAAAAATGCCGCAGCCTACGAAGGGCGCGCTCGCCTCTTCCTGAACAAAGGAATGAAAGGCTACGCCCTGCGCGACATCAACAAAGCCTTCGAATACGCCACACCGCCTGCCGCCTCCCTCTTCGTGCTGCGAGGCGAGATCAACGCCGCCATAGGCGACAAGAAAGCGGCGGCCGAGGATTATGCCGCAGCCGAGAGTCGCGGCTATAGCAAGGAGAGCCTCGACGTCCTACGCGCAGCCCTCCGCAAACAGTAAAAGAAAAGGCCGGAAAGACAAGAAGCCCGCGCTGCTCTTCAGGGTGGATTCTGCCTGTACACTTTGTCTGCTGATGACACAGGTGAAAAGCATTACATTTGTAATCATCAAAGGATGAAAAGCAACTTAATTGCAAAAAATCTTTTTAGCGGGCTTATTATCATGGATAAATCGCAACTAAGTAAACTCAGAAAAAGGTTTTCCCTGTATCTGCTTGTGGGAATAGCCTTATACCTTTTCAAGGTAATCAATTTCGATTCTTATTGGGGAATATCTTTTTTCGTTTTATGGTCGATAGGCCTTTTAGCGGCCGTGATCAGTGCCATTAAATCCCCCAAAAGCTAATTGCATCGTCATAGGTGATCGATCATCGGGGGTGTGTCGAAATAATCTTTCGGCACACCCTCTTTGTCATTGAATCCGGCTATGAGGACAACAAAATAAAGAGGGAGAGACAAAATTTCCTTTTTGTTTCTCCCTCACTTAATAATGCAGTTTGCCTTCTGCTATCTCTTCTCGAACTTGGCCGAGTAGCTGCCGATGCGCAGCACATAGACGCCCATGGGCAGTGAGGCAATGTCGATGCACAGTTTCTCGCTATCCACCGTCCGAGCCGATACCCGACGACCACGCATATTTCTTTTGATTCATGCGCTGCAAAGGTAGCAGCAATAAGAAGAAAAGCGAATAAATTCAGGATAAACGAATTGAAGCCGAACAGGAGGAATAAACAACGGCCGAACCTTCGGATTTCTTTGCTTTCCCGATATAGGAAGTATCCGTACCTTCGTGTTCGGCTGTGGCGACAGTCCATGCAGAGAATTAAGAAACGATTGTAGGCTGTTTCTTGCTCCCTGCACGATGCAGGAAGCCGTTGTCAGCTGACAATCACTCCGTGCACGATGCAGGAAGCTGTCGTCACGTGACAATCACGTCCTGCACGATGCAGGAAACGATTGTCAGCCGACAATCGTTTCGCGCACGGCTGTTTTGACCTTTCGTCGCCTGACAATGCTTATATAAAAGCTGTTTCAGGGGGCAGTGTCACTTGACACTGCTACCAATAACAGATTAATAATCAATCAAATACAACAAAAAAAGAAACACAAATGACTGTAGAAAATTTGCGTCTGCAGCGGCTCCAAAATTTGGAGCACTACCGTTTTGCCAAGAATGTGCTGACGCTCTGTCGCACGGCAAATATCGCTAAACTGAATCCCAAACTGCCCGAGCTGGAAAAGGCTATCGAAATGGAGGATTTGGCTCTGAATCCGCCCGTCGCGAACGAGCTGACGCCTCAGGTCATAGCCCTCGACGAGGAACGCGACAGAGCCTATCAGGCGCTGATGTCGCGCGTGCGTTCGTATGCTTTCGACGAGGACAGCCAGCTGCGCAACGCGGCAGCCAGAATCGAAGACGTGGCCGCTCGCTACGGCAATGTCATTCGGATGAATTATGACAAGGAGACGGCCGCGATAGAGAATTTCCTCACCGATCTCAAGGGCGAGAACATTCGCCCCTTCGTAACGAAACTCGGCGTGACGGCACTCGTTGACAGACTGGAGAAGGCCAATAAGGCCTTCGCCGACTTCTTCCTCCGCCGTCTGAGCACCGACCAACGAGGCAAATATGACGTGAAGGCACTCCGTGCCGAGACCGACCGCACATTGGCAGCCGTGGTGCGCCGCATGGACTCCATCGACGACATGGAGCCGAGTCCGGAGATCCGTGCCCTCATCGACCTCTACAACCGACTCGTGGCCAATCGCCGCGCCCTCTTGGCTCGCCGTGCCACCTACGGAGAAGCAGCCCTGGAGAAGCGTCGTGCCGAGATCGCCGAGATGCTCCGCCCCCTGCTCGCCCGGATCGTGGAGGAGAAGAAGACGGCCGTCTTTGCCGGTCGCACCCTCGGCACGGGCAAGAACCGCCACTATCTCATCACATTCGTAGCCGAGAACGGCGACGAGGAGGATCGCTGGTACCGCATCGACGGGGAGCGTCTCGTCCACGTGCCCGAAGACGAACTCCCCAAGCCGAAGAAAAAGAAGAAACCCGCAAGCAGCACGGACACCCCATCCGAGCCTCCCGTCCTGCCGAATCCATCGCAAGAGGGAGGCAGCAGTAGCGGCGGTGGCGAACAAGGCTCTACCGGCGGCGGACTCTGACCGAAAGCCGGATGCTTGCTTCTTCCGACTACAAGAAGCGGGGCAATATAGCCGAACAGCATAAAAAGGAAGTCGCCCGGCTCTGAGGGAGTCCGGGCGACTTTCGTATTTGACCGAACAGGCTATGTCCGGCCAAGAGGAGATTCTTATTTAACGGCTACCTTTTCTACATACGTTCTGCCGTCCACGGAAATGCGGATTACATAGACTCCTGTCTGTGCCATGTATTCCACCACATCGGATCCGGTCACGACGGAGCGTCCGTTCATATCGTAAATGCGAACTTCACCCCTGCAAGTTACTGCGATTCGATGGCCATCTACGGTCAAAGCATACGGCCTTGTCGTTACCGTTTCGGGTAAGGACGTAATGGTCAGTGTCGCTTCCTCCACCGGCGATTCGCCCTCCGGATAAACGACTTTTACCCCGTATGTGTAGGTCCCCGGAAGCAGATTCACGTCCCGATAAGTGGTTTGAGTCACTCCGGAAGCTATCTGAACATTGTTGCGATAGATCGAATAGGTATAAGCCGGGCCGGGGCTACTACCCGAAATCTCGATATCGTCGAAGACAATAAAGTTTTGGTTCGTACAGTCATAATGACGGAATGCCACATATTTTGTTCCGGCAGGTAAATCCACAGTCCGTTCGATCCACTCCGTCTGTCCGGAATATTCGTCTCTTTTTATGTCCGCAATTTTGGATCCGGTGGATGTTTCTTCGAATACGAGCGTGAAGTCGGAAGGATTCGCTCCCGTTGATGAAACCATTACGGCATAATGCTCTGCGGGATAATTGGCATTTACGGCAAAGTAGTACTTTACCTTTGTCGCCCCTTCCACTTTCGGACTGATCAGATAATTGTCAGGGGTAAATGCCGTTCCCAACCATGAGAACGACCCTATCACCGCTTCTCCGTTATGCGGATTGACCCATGCCGTTGCCGGCTCGGTAGGCAAGAGAACACCCCAATTCTTACCGTCTCCATCGGCATCGACAGCAATCCAGCCGGCAGGAATACCTTCATATTCCACTGATTCGAAACCCTCTTTCAACAGGACCGTTTCGTCCTTTCCGGCAGGAGCAGCCCATTGGAGAACGGCATCCATCCCATCCTGCGTAGCCGTCAGGTTCTGGACAGGATGAAACGGAGTACCGTCGGTGACGGTTAATGTTACATAGTCACCGGTCGTACTGAAAGAGGTTCCATTTTGAAATGCGACAAGGAAATGATAAATCTTTCCCGCTTCGAACCTGAAATCGTCCCCGTAAGTATCGTCCGTCTGCCCGAAAATACCGGGAATAACGATGCACAGACCGGGCGACGGATTCACCACTACATAATCATATATCCCCGCCGGCAGGTCGATACTGGCCACTCCGTCTACGACCTGATACTCGGGTGTACAGGAGGGATCGGCTGCTGCCGGTACTTTGAATTCGAAAGGATCATACAAAGTGGCAGGGATGTTGCAGTCTTCGGTCAAACACTGCCCCAGTGGTGTGGGAGGGGGAATTTCATTACCATAAGCTGTGTGATCGGCGTCTATCAGCATTTGATAGCCTGAGCCGTCTCCCCACACATCATGAGCCTCCAGGATAATACGGGCCATACCGCCCGGAATAGGCTCATCACGGAATTTGCTAAGATCGGATGGTTCTGTCTTTTGCTGTTTCAGCATCAGAGTCTTTGCCCGCGCAGGAGAAACCTCTTTTCTCATTTTTTGCGCCATTGCTGTTTGCCCTAATCCCCAAAGAGAGAATAGAAGAGCAAAAGCAAATAAGGAGTTCTGCTTTTTCATACCGTCTAATTGTTAAAGGGTTAATTAAATCAAACATGCCTATCCATGGCATTTGTGATAAAGAAACAATAAAAAAATGAATTGGAAGGTAAAAAAGTCTGTGCTCCTAACGACTAATCCGGGTTCATCCGATAAAATAGGCAGGTCAATATTGCCAAGCAGTATAAAAAAACTACCCCGTAGAGGTAAGAATACCTCAGTGCAGCCTTCTATATATTATGTATAGAGAACATACTATCGGTAGCGTACGGTCATGAGCAGGTGTGTACGCGCCTGTCCGCGGATCAGCTCGCCGGCGGATCCGATCGTGTCGGTATCGCGCCGAAGGAGGTGATCGATGCGGCTTTCGACCTCCACATGCGGCAGGGGGGCAATACGCACAAACAAGCCCAAGCGGACTCCTCTGCCGTAGAAAAAAGCTGACGAATAGTGGTGACGCGGATTGTGTACAGCCTCATAGAGCCTGTCGGCAAAGGAATCCGTATCGAATGCCACGGCATCCATGCTGCATACGCGGAGCAATTTCCCTCCGCTATAATCGGCACGCAAAGCAAGGCTCTTACCTCCCGTCGGAGCCTGCCACACTTGCTGCTGCCCATCGAAGCTATTGCTCCGACTCCATTGCAACGAAGCCATCAGCCGCCACCGCTCATCGAACGCGTATCGCCCTCTCAGCCTGACGGCAAGGCTGCGCCGATAGCGTTTGTCCGTGGTGCCTCGGATCCGGCAACTCCACGAAAGGGCGGACAGGCTCTTCTCTCCTTCAAGGATCCAGTGGAAGGCTTCCGTTTTCTCTTTTCGACCGAAGCGTGGGACGAAACTGCCATAGTAGTCCGCAAAGGCTCTGACCGTCCAGTCCGAAGGCAGCTCCCAAGCGGCTCTCCCCATCACACCCCATTCATTGCCCGGGCGATTGTAACGGGCAAAAGCTCCCCGGTAATACGACCAATAGTCGGCAGGGATATACCGGCCGACGAGCATATAGCTGCCGCCGACGGGGTGCGTATAGCGAACTCCATTGATCGTCCCCACAGCACCGTTGGCGGCACCGGCAAATTCGCCGAATAGCTCGGTTCCGCCCTGACCGAAGAGATAGGAATAGTCGGCTGAGACAAGGGAGAAACGCTCCAGATCGGTCAGAGAGGCGATGCCCTTGGTGCCGACCGCTCGCAACAGGCGCAATCCGCCCCAATGCAGATGCAGGAGATTGAAAGTCAGACGGAGTCGATCGTCCGTATAGCTGACGGAAGTGCCTGCGGTGGTCATCGTGGCAGCGTTTCGCCGCGCGATCTCGGCATCCGTACGATGCAGTCCGGTGTGGTAAATGGCTTTGATGGCGCCGTCTTCGGTGACGGTGGCGTCTACCCCCTTACGCGAATAAAATGCCGTCAGTGCCCATCGTCCTTGTGCAAGAGCGGTAGCAGCCCCGCGCATGAAGTTGTCCTCGGCGTAGGTAAACGCGCGTCGCAGCGTGGTTCCGCCACGAGGATAGGCGTAGGCCATTCCCATGAAAGAGGCCTGATTGACCAGCAGGCCGTATCCCATCCCTATTCGATAGTCCCCGAGTGCCACGGCTCGCACGGCACCTTTTCCTTCCATGAAGAAATGGGCGGAATAGCTGTCGAAGCCCTTTCGCCGCTTGTCGAAAGCCGGCTCTCCCGGGTCTTTGGACGCAGTAAGGCCTATGGAGAAACGATTGCCCATAGCGTAGCTCCAGCGCAAACCGCCACCCCACGGATCTCCCCGATACGGATGCCGGCTATCCGGACGGTAGCCCTCCTGCCGCTGGAGGATGGCATCGGTATGCACCGACACATCGTGACGGGCATAAGACAGGATCTCGCGAAAAGAGCCGGCTGCCGACTCGCTCCGCTTCTGCACCGTCAGCATCGGCCACAAGAGCAGACAGGTGCGTCTGTCCCAGCCGGCAATCTCATTCAGCACCCAAATGCTGTCGAACCCCTCGGGATGAGCATGTCGGTAGAGCAGGAAACGGCGGATCTGAAACTCATCGAGAAAGGGGAATTGCTCCAAGTCCTCCCGGGTAAGGGTATTGATATCCAGCGGATGCTGCTTCTGCACCATCCACCGTTCCAGAAATTCGGCTCCCTCGTCCTCCCCGATTGCACCTGATTCTATCTGCTCTGCTATGTATTCATCCCATTCGGGCACCACCGTCTGCCCACCGAGAGGCAAGGAGAGGAGGATAGCGCAAACGACCGTCAGTAGAGGCTTCATACCTTCCGGTAAATCCTACGCTGCTTCTGCTACCACATCAATGCAAGGCCGCCGCGCACGATGTCGGATGTCCCGGTATCGATAAAGACGGCGAAATTGTCTCTCAATGAGCAACTCAGTCCGACCCTAAGGCTAACGTTAAATCCGCCCTTTAGTTCTCTCGATGATGAACCGTTGTTTTCCGGGAAAAAGCTCGCCCCTACTGCACCTCTTGCATAGAGTTCGATATTCGGGTTGAGCCGCTTGTGCACGCCTGCTCCGGCTAAAAATCGAAACCGATTCTGCGCAGAATCATCAGAAAAAGGCAGGGATCTTTTGTCTGATACAGATCTGAATGCCGCCCAATCCAATTCCGCATAGATGGATAGCAGAAGCCCTTCTGCGAGTTGTTTTACGCCTCGTTCGTAGCCGACGGCAAAAGAAGCCGAAGCCCCTTCTACGTTATAATTATCCAGAGAGGGCAATCCGATTCCTGCCGGATAGCCGATGGCAACGTACACCATCTCCTTTTGGGGCGAGAAGATGAAATCCTTCGTCTCGGATTGCTCGGGTGCAGACTGTGCCTCGGCCCGAAGAGCCAAAACGGCAGTAAGAAATAAGAAAACAAGGGTTCGTTTCATAAGATCATTTGTGTGATTTTTCATTCAAAACGGGACAAAAATACGGAGAAACAGGCACTTTTTCCGCCAAATCCCTCGGCCAATCGGGCGACTCCCCCCTCTTTCCTTTTTTCGCCGGAGGTTTCATGCTTATACTGCTCCGATCGATAACTTTTTTGGGGCGAATCCTTTCTGAGAAAAAGAAAGCCTGAATTGATATAGTCTGTATCTATGAAACCATAAAAACATTCGATGATTTTTTCTTTGCCATGAAAAAAGCTGCACATATTTTTGCAGCCGGAATAAACCCAACGGTATCAAATCACTCTTTCATAAAACGCTCCCCAACGGATACCACTGTTGACAGGTAAGTGAGAGCATTCAAATAACAATATAATTTCCTCAGACCGTATATTCTTGGATATATAGGGCGGCAATTCTCTACAATTGCCGCCCATGATATTTTTGTACGAGCCTGTTCCTCCCGAAAACGACCGAATTTCCCTTTTCGGACAACCTCCCATTCCAAAGTTCACAGACCGGAAATGCTGCGATCGCGGCGCATCCTGAAAAATTGGCACTCGGAGCAGTCAAAGAAAAACAGTAATGATGTTGAAGCATTTGACCGATTCCGAGCGTTTTTCACATTGTGGAAGAATACTTCGGCAGCACCCGGAGCAAGCATGCCGGCGAAAAGAAGTACAGCATCGCCGGGAAGAAAATTTCCGTTCCGGCCGGAAAAAGTTTTTTCTACAGTCAGGAAAAATCAGAAAGCCGTCCGGCAATTTTTTGTTTCAAGGCTTCGGATATATGAATGAAGGTTTTATATACATATCCGAAGCTTTTGTTTTTATATCCGATGGCTTCGGATAGAGATTTTCCGGCCGGATTATTTATTTTTGTCGGCTGTCGGGGAGATTTTTCCCGACCTGAAAGAAAACAATCGACCGACGTCGAGTAAACCGATATAGCTGTACAGAAGAAATGGCCAAGTTTGTGATGCGAGAAATGCCTGATATGCAAGGCACGGGCAAGCGGACGATGTACCCGAAAATGATCAGCCGCGGCACGATGGGGCCGGACGAGATAGCCGAACTGATTTCTTCCCAATCGACATTCTCCCCGGGCGAAGTCAAGGGGTTGGTCGCGGCTTTGGCTCGGACGATAGCCTACGGCGTGGCTTCGGGATATACGGTGAAGATTGAGGAGATCGGTTCTTTCTCCGCTTCGCTCGCCCTGCGCAAAGGGGTGGAATCTGAGGAGGCCGAAGGCGGTACGCGCCGCAATGCAGCCAGCGTGACGATAGGAGGGGTCAATTTCCGGCCCGACAAGGCGTTGATTCGCGAAGCCCGCACGCGCGCTCATCTGGAGCGAACGACGGTACGCCGCTCCCGTCGGCCGGATTTGACCCGCGAAGAGCGGTTGGCTCTGGCCCTGCGTCATATCGACGGCAATAGCCTGCTCCGGGTGGCCGATTATTGTAGCCTCACGGGGTTGGGGCGTACAGCTGCCGCGGAAGAATTGCGTGCTTTCGATCGCGAGGGGCGGATCGGCTCCACGGGGCACGGCACGCATAAGGTATATATCAGAAACAAAGCTGAAGATTGACCGGACGGGTGGCACTGTGAGCGACCGCTACGGGCGTTTTGCGTTCTTAAGAATTGCGCTATTTTTGTGTGTACAAAGTAAGATGTATCGGATAGGCGAACCTTGCTCCTGCTCTATTGAGAGTCCGAGTCGTTGCCGGGAGACGAAAAAGGTGTACGCCGATTTTTTTGTGCAGTCTAACCTCATAATATAGATTTAATGGGTATTATCTTTACCGCCATTGTCGTATTTCTTTTCGTCCTTGCTGTATTCGATTTGATCGTGGGTGTCAGCAACGATGCGGTCAACTTCCTCAATTCTGCCATTGGAGCCAAGGCTGCTCCGTTCAAGATTATCATCGGTGTGGCAGCGTTGGGGATTTTTTGTGGCGCGGCCATGAACAACGGTATGATGGAGATCGCCCGACACGGGATCTTCAGGCCGGAACATTACACTTTCAGCGAATTGATGGTCGTATTCCTGTCGGTGGTGATCACCGACGTCGTCCTTATGGATATGTTCAATTCGCTCGGCATGCCTACCTCTACGACCGTCTCGCTCATTTTCGAGCTCTTAGGCGGTTCTTTTTTTATGGCCATGACCAAGGTGGGCGGTACGGTCGGCTTTCAGGATCTTCTCAATACGGAGAAAGCACTTTCCGTCATACTGGGTATCTTCCTTTCGGTGGGTATCGCTTTCTTCTTCGGGATGGTCGTTCAGTATCTGAGTCGATTGCTCTTTACCTTTAATTATAGGAGAAATCTCCGATGGTTGGCCGGCCTTTTCGGTGGGGTAGCGGTTACATCCATTATTTACTTCATGCTCATCAAGGGACTGAAGGGTGTGTCCTTTATGTCCGAGGAGTCCACCGCTTGGGTGGCTGCCAATACGGGACGGCTGGTACTGTACTGTCTGGCTGTCTCCATCGTGCTGATGCAGGTGCTCTACTGGCTGCGGGTCAATGTCTTCAAGGTGATCGTTCTCTTGGGTACCTTCGCTTTGGCTATGGCTTTTGCCGGCAATGACTTGGTGAACTTCATCGGTGTGCCGCTGGCCGGCTATTCCTCTTATCTGGACTTCAATGCCAACGGAAACGGGCAGTACGATACTTATCTGATGGGGGCTTTGAACGAACCGGCTTCTACTCCGGTATATTTCCTCGTGGCTGCCGGTATCGTAATGGTTTATGCGCTGATTACATCGAAGAAGGCTCACAACGTGATCAAGACTTCGGTGGATCTGGCGCGTCAGGAGGAGGGCGAGGAGATGTTCGGCTCCTCCGGTTTGGCTCGGAGTATCGTGCGTTTCAGTACCACGACAGCCAATGCCGTGTCCCGTATAATTCCTCGTCCCGTAGGCCGGTGGATAGACAGCCGCTTCAATCAGGACGAACTGATCATGGCCAAGGGCGCGGCTTTCGATTTGGTGCGCGCTTCGGTCAATCTGGTTCTTGCCGGTCTGCTCATTGCCTTCGGTACTTCGCTCAGGCTTCCCCTCTCCACCACCTATGTGGCATTTATGGTGGCGATGGGTAGTTCTTTGGCGGACAGGGCATGGAGCCGGGAGAGCGCGGTATTCCGTATCACGGGGGTATTCAGTGTGATAGGCGGTTGGTTTATCGCTGCCGGTGCAGCCTTTATCCTCTGTTTCCTCGTTACGATGGTGAATCATTTCGGAGGCTATCCGGCGATGGCGGGGATGATCACTCTGGCGATATTCCTGCTTGTCCGTAGTCATATTCGTTTCGATAAGAAGAAAAAGAGCGAAACGAAGGATACCGTCTTTATCGACATGATGGCTTCGCACGACAAAGAAGAGATTTGGCAGCTGCTGGCCAAGCATATTCGTCAGAAGCAGTTGGCTTTGCTCGACTTTGCCGAGAACAACTATATGCAGATGACCGATGGCTTCATCAACGAAGACCTGAAGAAGCTCCGCCGCTCGATCAACGACCAGAACGCAGAACGGCAGATGCTCAAGGTGAACCGCCGAAAAGAAACCCTCGGCATCCGTCGGATCGAAGAGGCCAAGTCCGTGGTCAAGAATACATGGTTCCATCTCGGCTGTAATAGTTGTGAGCAAATCGTATTTTGCCTCAAGCGTATTGCCGAGCCATGCAAGGAGCATGTGGACAACAACTTCAATCCGCTGCCCAAGGTCTGTGTGTCCGAATTTCTTGCTGCACGCGAAAAGCTCATACTCTATATTAAAGAGGCCAAGCTGATCGTATCCAACGAAACGGATGAAATCTTGGATCCGATGACTTATCGCGGCAAGGACATCAAGAAAGAGCTTAAGCAGCTTCGCAAGACGCAGCTTAGCCGTATTCAGCAGGGGGCGAGCAGTCTGAAGATTTCCCTCGTCTATCTCAATCTCTTGCAGGAATCGCAGCAGTTGGTGAACATATTGGACGATCTGATCCACGCCACGGAGAAGCTGTTCGACCCCGTAGCCCAGATCGGAACGGACGAGGAATTCTTCAATTGACGGCAGTCCTCACCGTTTTTTTCTCCTGCACATTCTATCTCGAAATCGCTTGTCGAATACATTTATAAGATGTAATAACGGCGATTTCGGGATAAATAATTCGTAAAAGCTTGTGGGAGAGAAAAAAAATACCTTACTTTGCAACCCGATTATGACCGCTTTATGATGCTACAAGCAGTCCTAAACGAACTGGAACGATAAATAACTAATAACGAAATAGCAATGTCAAAGATTTGTCAGATTACCGGCAAAAAGGCAATGGTTGGCAACAACGTTTCTCACTCCAAGAGAAGGACAAAACGAGTATTCGATGTCAACTTGTTCAGAAAGAAGTTCTATTGGGTAGAACAGGATTGCTGGGTTGTTTTGAGGATATCGGCTGCCGGGCTGCGCCTCATCAACAAAATCGGTCTCGACGCTGCCATCAAGCGCGCAGCCGAGAAGGGCTTCTTAAACGCATAATCAAGGGAGATATTCTGTCATGGCAAAGAAAGTAAAAGGCAATCGGGTGCAGGTTATCCTTGAATGCACCGAGCATAAGGAAAGTGGTATGCCGGGTATTTCTCGTTACATCACCACCAAGAATAGAAAAAATACGACTCAGCGTCTGGAACTCAAGAAGTACAACCCCATCCTGAGACGTATGACCCTTCATAAGGAAATCAAATAATAAAGAGGAGATCAGACAATGGCAAAAAAATCGGTTGCAACATTTAAGAAAGGTGATGGCCGTACCTACTCCAAGGTAATCAAGATGGTCAAGTCTCCTAAGACGGGTGCCTATATCTTCCAGGAAGAGATGGTCCCGAACGAAGCTGTAAAAGACTTCTTTAAGTAAGGATTTTCCTTTTGAATAACATAGAGTGCGATAAGCATTCTCTCTGTGAAGCCCCTCATGATTTGTAGGGGCTTTATTTTTGTCTTTATCCATACAGCAAATAGAGTATTTATCTCTTTCTGGTACGGCCGGAATATCGACTAAGTGGCCTTGAACGCAAGAGGCTTGATATAACGGGAAAAAGTTATTTTTGTCCTCGCAAGAGCAGATTTATCGCTCATCTATCGTCAGTTTAACAAATATCATCAGTAAGAATATTACCATTATGCAATGGCAAGAACTTTACCAACAGCGTGTCTGCTCGGCAGACGAGGCTGTCGTGAACTCTCTTAAACCGGGAACGAAAGTCGTATTCGGTCATGCTGCTGCGGCACCCGTCCGTTTCTCTCAGGCTATGTACCGCCAGCGTGAAAAGCTGGAGAATATCACTGTTTTCCACATGTTGTATTTCGGTGATGCACCGCACCTCACTCCGGAAATGCGTCCGCATGTACATCCGACGCTCAACTTCCTTGAGGGCAACTCCCGTCCGGCAAGCCGTGACCGTCGTGTCGATTTCATCCCCTGCCACTTCCACGAGGTGCCGGAACTGTTTCGTCAGGGATTCTTTCCATTGGATGTAGCCGTAGTACAGGTATCTACTCCTAACGAAGAGGGTTATTGCTCTTTCGGAGTTTCCTGCGACTACACAAAGGCTGCCGCCGAGTGCGCTCCGGTAGTCGTAGCCGAGGTGAACAAGCAAATGCCGTTCATCGGTGGAGAAAACCTGATTCACGTCTCCAAGCTGACCCATATCATCGAAGTGGACGAGCCGATTGCAGAAGTATTGCCTCCTGCTATCAGCGACCTCGAACTGAGGATAGGTCAGAATTGTGCCTCATTGATCAAAGACGGCGACACCCTCCAGTTGGGTATCGGCGGCATCCCCGATGCTGTGTTGCGTGCGTTGGAAGGGCATAAAGACCTCGGTATTCACACGGAAATGTTTACCGACGGAGTGATGCGTATGATTCGCAAAGGGATTATCAACGGGAAGAAAAAAACATTGCACCCCGAGAAAGTCGTTACCTCGCTGATCTTCGGATCGAAAGAATTGTACGACTTTGTCAATAACAATCCGATGATAGAATGCTATTCGGTGGACTATACCAACAATCCCGATGTTATCGGCAAGAATGACCGCATGGTTTCCATCAATTCCTGCTTGGAGATGGACCTTATGGGCCAGGCAGCATCGGAGTCGATCGGGTACGAGCAGTTCAGCGGATCCGGAGGACAAGTCGATTTCCTTCGTGGGGCCAAGCGTTCCAAGGGAGGTATCTCCATTATGGCTTTCCCCAGTACGGCCAAGAAAGGGACTGAGAGTCGCATCGTTCCCATCCTGAAAGAAGGTGCTTGTGTCACGACCGGTCGTAACGAAGTGGACTATGTGGTGACGGAATATGGCGTAGCGCGTCTGCGTGGTGCCACGCTTCGTCAGCGTGCTGAAGCCTTGACCGCGATAGCGCATCCTGATTTCCGCCCGGCCCTTGAGGAGGAAATCCGCCGACGTTTCGAGTAATTGGAAAGATCATAAAGGCCTGTAATAGGCTGTTTCGGAGCCATGTACACAGCGTTGTACATGGCTCCGTTGTGTTTAAGTCTAATGGTTGTAGGAAGGACCCCGGGAAGTTGGATTGGATGGATAGCGATAATATCCGATACAACCGGCAGAAGGAACCAGGGCGTCTAACGGCGAATTTTGCCGGTGGCGCGTGCCCAACGAATGGTCTCGGCCAAACCCTGCTCCAGATTATAGCGAGGAGAAAAACCGATTGCCCTGATCGGAGAAGAGTCGCACCGCCAGTTGCGTTGGGCTATGATGGCGTATTTATCAAGGTTGAGCGGTGTCAATGTGCCGCTGAGGTCTGCCCATTTTTGACCGATGTAGCAGGCGGTTTTTACTAAAGGCAGGGGAATGCGCAAATGGCATACGTTTTTTCGGCCGAGCAGGCGTTGGATCATCCGTCCGAACTCTATATCTGTGTATTCTTTTCCGTCCGAAACAATGTACTTCTGCCCTGCTGCATCGGGGTGTTCGGCTGCGGTGAAAACCGCTGAAGCCAGATCCTCTGCGTAAATAAAAGTGAGTGTCTGCGGCGTACTGCCCGTGGAGAAATCGAATCCCTGATCGACGCTGCGGATTGCCATCAGATAGTCTTGGTCGTGAGGACCGTAAACTCCTGTGGGTTGTATTATGGTATAGGGTATTTTGGCAAAGGTTTGCACATATTGCTCTGCCAGCAACTTGCTCTCTCCATAGGCAGTCGTAGGATCGGGGACGGAAGAGGAGGAAAGAGGTTGGCAGTCATCGGGAGGAGCTCCATAGCTGCCCATACTGCTCATCAGGACAAAGCGTTCGGGACAGTGCTTTGCCCCCTGTAATCCTATCAGAAAACGCTTGGTCTGCTCTGCATTGATCTCTCTGAAAAGAGAGGTGTCCCGAGCTTTGGTTATACCCGCATTGTGGATAACCAAGTGCCATGCGGATTCACCTTCGGGAGCCGTCTCGTCAGCCAAGCGAGCAATATCGGACAGATCGTGGTAGTTGATCTCTACAAACCGGATCCGGCTGTCTGTCAGGCGTGAGCGATCGCTGTGGGGACGCACAGCCGCCCACACTTCATATTGACGGCGCAGGGCTTCTTCGACCAAATAGCCGCCGATGAAGCCCGTTGCCCCCGTGATGAGAACTCGCTTGTCCCCCACGTTGTTATTTCCTTATTGCTTGGAATCCTTCCCCATATACCCCTCTCACTACGGATTCGGATACAAAGGCTTTGGGGTCGATCTCCTGAATGATTCTGTGGATGGATAGGCTTTGTGTCTTGCGTGCAACGACCACAAGGACTTTACAAGGTTGGCCGGAATAGCCTCCTGTAGCATCCAGCAGGGTGCACCCCCTTTTGATACGCTCCTGAATGGCATTGCTGAGCTCTTCGTTTTTGAGACTGAAGATGAGGAATTGCACGGACTGTCTATTCGAATTGAGATACCAATCCAAGGCCGTAGATACGAGGATAACCTCTACGGCAGAATAGATAAGCAGGTTGAAAGCGTCGGAAGGTGACTTGCCGGCGATGTAGACATTGACCAGATACGAGCACAAAATAATGGTACAGTCCACCAGTAGAATGGCGCGCCCGAACGACATGTTCTTGTACTTGTTCATGATGGCTACGATAATATCGGTACCGCCCGTACTGGAGTTCACGGAGAACACTACCGCAATCCCCAGACCGCTAAGAATGGAGCCGATCACCAGTGCTAAGGCCGGTTCGTCCGGCAGTAGGAGAGGGGTAAAAACTTTTGCGCCATTGACGATCTCCGTGACGACCAGATACTCTTCACCGATCGGGATGATAATGGCCAGTACGACCACGCTTATGACCGTCTTGACCATGAAACGCCATCCCAAGAAGATCAGAGCGAGTACTGCTAATCCCACATTGATGATATTGTACGGTATCGCAGCCGGAATACCCGTGGCTATTTTGATCAGAGTGGAGATACCGGCCAATCCTCCCGTGGTGATTCCTTGGGAAAGGATGAAGCCCGTCCACGCAAAAGCATAGATGGAGCATCCCAGAATAATAAGGATGTAGTCGTGGACTTTGTAATAGAGTTTTGAAGTTTTTGTAAGAGCCATAGCGATGATTATTTTCTTGTCTGTATCTTCTATTGGTTGAATCCTGAGTGGAGCGAAGAAGGAGTTCAGTTCCCTTTCCGTGCCGAACGTCGTTTTTTCTTGTAGAACATTATCAGGAGCACTACGACAACGACTCCCATTATGGAGAACCCGATTTCGTGGCTGTATTTATTGACTTTCTCCAAAAGTTGCTCCTGCGTTTCTATGCCGGGCACCTTGGCCAGATTATAGCCTATCGCCGCCAATATACAGTTCCAAATGCCGGCTCCGAGCATGGTGTAAGAGATGAAGGGGAGAAACTTCATGCGTGCCAGCCCTGCCGGTATGGAAATCAACTGTCTGACGGCAGGAATCAGTCGGCCTACCAGCGTGGAGACAGCTCCGTTCTTGTCGAAGTATTGCTCTGCATACCGTACTTTCTCCTCGTTGATCAGACACAAATGCCCGAACTTACTGTTGGCAAATGCGTAGACGATAGGACGGCCGAGCCATAGAGCCAGTACATAGTTCACGGCAGCTCCTATTCCGGCACCGATGGTGGCGAACAGGATCACGAGGAAAACGTTCAGCCCATTTTGCCCCGTGGCGGCCATCCATGCAGCCGGGGGCACAATAATCTCTGACGGGAACGGAATAAACGAACTCTCGATGGCCATCAAAAACATGATAGTCCAATAGTTCAGGTGCGCAAGGCACCACTGAATAAATCCCATAGGTGCGAGTGAGATAAAAGTTCTTTATGCGTTCTTTTGGGCTTTCTGCCAAGAATCTTTCAGCGAAACCGTGCGGTTGAAAACCAATGCCCCCGGACGGCTATCCGGATCCACCGTGAAGTAACCTATGCGCTGGAATTGGAAGTGCGATCCCGGAGCGGCATCTGCGAGGAAAGGCTCCACGCGACAGTTTTTCAGCACCTTGAGAGAATCCGGATTCAGCATCTCGGCCAGAGTCTTGTCTTTGATGTCCGACGGGTTTTCGTCAGTGAAGAGCCGATCGTACAGTCGTACCTCTGCTGGCAGACTGTGCTGTGCCGATACCCAATGGATGGTGCCCTTTACCTTGCGGTTGCTCTCAGGCATACCGGAGAGCGTCAGCGGATCGTACTCGGCATATACTTCCACGACATTTCCTTCCTCGTCCTTTTTGCATCCCGTACAACGGACTATGTAAGAGCTCTTCAAGCGTACTTCCTGCCCGGGCGTCATTCGGAAGTATTTCTTGGGAGCATCCTCCATGAAATCCTCCCTCTCTATGTACAGTTCGCGAGCGAAAGTAATCGTATGTACGCCGGCAGACTCATCTTCCGGATTGTTCACGGCAGCCATCTCTTCCGTCTTGTCCTCGGGATAGTTCGTGATCACCAGCTTGATCGGATCTATTACACCGGAAACCCTTGTGGCACGCTTATTCAAGTCCTCCCGGACAGCATGCTCCAGAAGGGCTACGTCTATAATGCCATCGTATTTGGTATAGCCTATTTTGTCTATGAAGTTGCGGATCGACTCCGGTGTGTAGCCACGACGGCGATAGCCGCACAAAGTAGGCATACGGGGATCGTCCCAGCCCGATACCAGCCCGTCTTTGACGAGCTGGAGCAGCTTGCGCTTGCTCATCATCGTATAGGTCAGATTCAGGCGGTTGAACTCTATCTGACGCGGTGCATAGCTGTCTTTCCTGAGCAGCTCGATAAAGTAATTGTAGAGGGGACGATGCACCTCGAATTCGAGGGTGCAGATCGAATGCGTGACTCCTTCGAAATAATCGCTCTGGCCGTGAGCAAAGTCGTACATCGGGTAGACATTCCATTCGTTGCCCGTACGATGATGTGGATGCTTGATGATGCGATAGATAATCGGATCTCGGAAGTGCATATTGGACGAAGCCATATCGATCTTGGCACGCAGGGTCATGGCACCTTCTTCGAACTCTCCGGCATTCATTCGACGGAAGAGGTCGAGGCTCTCTTCTGCCGGACGATCGCGGAACGGACTGGCCGTGCCGGGCACAGTCGGGCTACCCTTCTGTGCGGCGATCTGCTCGGCTGTCTGCTCATCCACATAAGCGTGTCCCTCGCGAATCAATCGCTCGGCGAAGTCGTACAATTCCTGAAAATAGTCGGAAGCATAGTAGATATTGCCCCAGTGGAAGCCAAGCCATTCTATATCTTCTCTGATGGCATCCACGTACTCCACGTCCTCTTTCACCGGATTGGTGTCGTCGAAGCGCAGGTTGCAGACGCCTCCGTATCGCTGAGCTATACCGAAGTCTATGCAGATAGCTTTGGCATGGCCGATATGGAGATAGCCGTTGGGTTCCGGAGGGAAACGTGTCTGGATTCGACCGTCATTCTTCCCTTCGGACAGGTCCGATTCCACGATTTGCTCGATGAAGTTAAGACTCTTCTTTTCCTCTATGCCACTGTTCTTATTTTCGTTCATATCAATCCGTCTTGCTTGTCCTTATTTACATTAGTGAACAAAGGTAATGATATTGGGACATAAAATAATCACGGGGCAATCCGCAAAGGGGCTGCGCTAAAACCGAATTCTGACACAGCCCCAAACGAATCGGCGTTCAGCGGAGAGAAACTTTTGTGCCCGTGCTAAATCATTTTTCCGCCTTTCGGCTATGCTTTCTAAACAGTCCTTTCCTGGGCACAACCTCTTCATCTTCCTCTCGGATGAACTTGGGATCCTGGATCACATAGCGTTTGTACACGGAGTAAAGCGACATGGTGAGCGGCAGGGCAATGAACAGCCCGAAAAAGCCGAGCAGGCTCCCCCAAATGGAAATCGAAAGCAAAATCATCGCTGGAGACATGCCCATCCTTTTGCCCATGATGTTGGGGGTCAGAATCGTGTCTTGAATTACTTGAACGATCATCATCACACCTATACCGAGGGCAAGAACGACGAAGAAATTCTGTCCCGTCTGTGCCGCCTTGAGCACCGACAAGAAAACAATCGGGACCAAACCTACTATCTGCAAGTATGGAATCAGATTCAGCATACCGATAAAGAGACCGAGCGTAACTCCCAGAGGAAAGTCGATAATCTTGTAACCGATGGAAAGAAGGATGCCCACACAAAGGGCAATCAGGGCCTGTCCGCGGAAGTAGCTGTTCATATTCTTGTCCACTTCTTTGAGTATGCTCCTAACACGAATACGGTGTCCGACCGGGAAAAGATTGACAAACCCTTTGCCCAGCTTTTCGAAATCGAACAAGATGAAAATGAAGTATAAGACGCCGATGAAGAAGATAGTGGTGTAGCTGAACAAGCTGATCGTCCCGGAGACGAGCTTATTGAGCTGTCCGAATATCTCCTTGCTATTCTCCATCAACTTCTCGTAAGAGATGCCTTTGAACAGATCCTTCATGCTGCCACTCTCGGACAGGAACTTGCGGATCGGAGCCGGCAGCATCTGTAGCAAATTCTCATCGATGCGGTACTGCTGGAGCAGGGATATTGTTTTGTTTACCTCTTCTTCTACAGCAGGAACCAAAGAGAGAACGGCAAAAAAGATCAATGCCGATATGAGAACCAGCACCGTGATCACCGACAGAAAGCGAAAGCGAAAATGGAGCCGGTACTGGACAAAACGAACCAGAGGCATCAGCACATAGGCAAGAATCCAAGCCATACAAAAAGGTATGAGGATACCTCTCAGACCGATGGCGATGGCCATAATGCCTCCAACCAGCAGGATGATAAATAACAGGCGTGCGGTACGGTCGAACGTAAACTCCCGGTCAAAAAAGCTTTGCATAGGCAGGATCGATTAGAATGTGAGTGAGTTTGGATACCGAAGATAGTCGTTTTTCCTGTTTTCTTTTGCAATTTTCACTATCATCCATGTAGATCGCTTTTTTGAACCGAGGCTTATCCTCCCTGCATGCTCGAGCCGGTAGGCGAGTGTCAGCTGATCTGCTGTCTCGAAAATGCGAATGGGAAATGCTCGGATTGCGGTCTGAGAATCCTGAAAAACAGGCGCGAGAATTTTTTCGTTGTGGCGCGTAAAATTTTTACTTTCCGAACCAAAACGAAAAATTTCTCGAGCCACGTTTTGCGGACTGTAGAGTAGCTGATTTTTGGCGCATGAACAGTTTTGATCCGGTCTACAGGATATTGTTCGGAAACTCTTATATTTGTCTGATAGATATGTCGGGAAAGTCGAAGAAGAGTCGCTATCCCCGAATTACGTTTTCCCAATCTTTTAATAACGGAACAGTTATGAGCTACTTAACAGAAGAAAAATTGACCATTGTCGGTGCAGCCGGTATGATTGGTTCCAACATGGCTCAGACGGCTGCAATGATGCGTCTGACCCCTAATTTGTGTTTGTACGATCCCTTCGCAGTAGGCTTGGAGGGTGTGGCAGAGGAAATCCGTCACTGCGGATTCGAAGGCCTGAATCTGACCTTTACATCCGACATCAAAGAGGCTCTTACGGATGCCAAATATATAGTTTCGTCGGGCGGTGCTCCGCGCAAAGAGGGTATGACCCGTGAGGATCTGCTCAAAGGCAATGCCGAAATCGCTGCACAGCTGGGCAAGGACATCAAGAGCTATTGTCCTGACTGTAAGCATGTGATCATCATCTTCAATCCGGCTGACATCACCGGTCTTGTTACGCTCATATATTCAGGGCTGAAGCCTTCGCAGGTGACTACGTTGGCCGGTCTGGACAGCACACGCCTGCAAAGCGAACTGGCTAAGCACTTCGGCATCAAACAAAGTCTCGTGACCAATACGCGTACTTATGGAGGCCATGGCGAGCAGATGGCTGTTTTCGCCAGCACAGCCAAGGTAAACGGAACGCCTCTGACCGATCTGATCGGTACCGACAAGCTGACCAATGAGCAGTGGGCAGAACTGAAACAGCGCGTCGTGAAAGGTGGGGCCAACATTATCAAACTACGCGGTCGCTCGTCTTTCCAAAGCCCTTCTTACGTGTCTATCGAAATGATTCGTGCTGCCATGGGTGGCGAAGCTTTCCGTTGGCCGGCCGGCTGCTATGTGAACGAGCCGGGCTTCGAGCACATCATGATGGCTATGGAGACTACTCTCACGAAAGATGGCGTGAAGCACAGCGATATCAGCAAACTCGGCAACGAAGCTGAGCGCGCTGAACTCAAGGAAAGCTATAGCCACCTGGCTAAGCTGCGCGACGAAGTGATCGCCATGGGCATCATTCCTGCGATCGCTGACTGGAAGACGGTGAATCCGAATCTGTAAGGTTCATCCTTTTGAATGATAATACTCTTGAGAGAGAGGGTGCATCCGAACGATAGGCGTTTCGGTGCTCCCTCTCTCTTTCTTTTTTCGGCTCATTTGGCTTTTTGGGGCTTGTTGGCGATGTTGGTCAGTCGGTAGCATAAGCCGCTCTCCGCTGCCGGACCTTTCCTTCGCTTGAGCATTTGGACATAAAGGAAAAAGCCGAAACTCTCTTGCATTGAAGAGGGCTTCGGCTTTTCTGTTGTAGGGGGATGACTATCAGAGACTGTCCAGGAAGGAGCAGACTACATCCATAAGCTCCGTGTCCACTGTCCTGTCGAGGAAAGCATACTCATCGGGCGTGCCGAATTCGGCCGTCTGCATGATGTGGTTTACCATAGGCAGGTACACTACCTTGTTGGGCGTATTGCCCGTATCTGTACCGAGGAGGAACTTCATCTTGGACATATTCACCTCCTGCAATACCTGCTTATCCATACCACCATATATAGCCATTGTAGGAGGAAGGGGATGGCTGCCCACTCCGGATGCTACGTCCAGTAGCGGTGCGGGATCGTAGCTAAGGAAGTGCCTCATCCATGGATTGGACAGCTGCTCTGTCATGAGCTTGATACCTTGTTCTTTCATCTCATCGGTCATTGCCTGAGGGAAGAGCACGGAAGCGTTGGAGCGACAGTAGGATTCGATCCGAGCGCGAATATCCGATGCAGTACCGGGAGCAGTGGCCAAGCGGATCAGCTCTTCCATGGCTGCCCGCTTCGCTGCGTTCTGCGGTTGCCCCGTTGCGATTTCATCAATCGCGGCATTTTGCGAAAGCAGTATCTCCGCACCTTTTACAGAGGGTGCCCCTACAAGAACGAGACCCGCAACTCCTCCTACACGGCGAGCGACCATCGGAGCGATGATACCGCCTTCGCTATGACCGAAGAGGAATACTTTGTTGGTTAGTCGGGGATAGTGATGGCGCAGATAGGCCAGTTCACTCTCGATATCGCCGGCCAACGTGTCTGTCGTGGCCTGCGAAGCATCGCCGGCACTCTCACCGAATCCGCGATCATCGCAGCGAAGCACGGCATAGCCATGGCGGGTAAGCTGATCGGCGAGCACAGCGAAAGGTTTGTGGTCGAATATGGTTTCATCCCTGTCCTGCAAGCCACTCCCACTGATCAGGATCACTGTCCCTTTGGTTTGGGCTGCATCTTTGGGGGCAGTGAGTGTACCTGCAATCGTGAAACCATCGGTTTTATGCGGGATCTTCACCTCTATTACATCGTATGGGAAGGGCGGTTGAGGCGTCTGAGGGCGATAAGACTTGGCGGCATCCAGTCCGCGATAGAGGGACATCATCGTGCCGAAACGTCCTTGTCTGAATTCTCCTTGGATAGAGTCGCTCTTGAGCTTGCCTCTGTAGGAGAGAAGGAGATCCTTGACAGCGATGTTGAGGCTGTCGCCGGCGATCGTAACAGAAGAAAGCGGTATGCCGAATGCTTTCTGGTCAGGGCTGTCCATCGTGCCCTGCCAAGTGTCGCCCGTCTGTTTGAGGTGAAAAACCAATGCCAAGGATCCGTTCCCACGAGGAATACGTCCACTCCAGTCGCCGGCAAATTTTTGCGACTTGCAGCTCATTGTAGTCATAAGAAGTACTACTGCATAGATGATAATAATGACTTTATGCTTCATAACGATTGAGAATAATAGTTTTCCTTATAGGGTCCCTCCACCGGCTTTTTTCTGTCCGGCTTTCCTTTTCTGTTCGCGTTCTTTCGCTCGCTCTTTACGTTCTCGCTCGCGCTGACGAAGTTTCTCTTTCCGCTCACGTTCTTTTTCTTTGAGCTTCTGCTTGCGTTCCTTCTGCTTGAGACGTTGCTCCTTGAGCTTGTCACGACGGGCTTTGTCTCGTTCTTTTTCCCGTGCTTTCAGCTCTCGCTTGCGATCGCGCTCCTTCTCACGCTTGGCCTTTTCGAGTGCTTTCTTTTCGTCCTTCTCGTTTTGTGCACGCTCTTTGGCCAGCCGCTGAATCTGCTCTACCGAGACGTCTTTGCCTTCTTGCTGCTTGAGCGATGGCAAAGCAGCAGCATCTGAGATCGTATCGGTTGTGGAAGAATCGGCTGCCACAGGCTTGGCTCCGGAGAGGATCTGCTCTCTATCGATGTCGAAGGTAATGGGAGTAGCAGTCATGATGCTGTCCTTGCGCGGTTTGATGGGGACGAGTGGTTTCCCATCTGTGTGGGTCGTACTATCGCGAGCGGTATCCTCGGTCTCGTCCTTTTCGGACAGGATAGGAGCAGGAGTAGCAGCAGGTTCTATATCCTCCTCCTCTTTGCCGACAGCTTGCGCTCGTCCGGTCATCTGCTGCCAGCGATCGAGGACGAAAGCCGTCTCGGGCACTTCTTCTTTTGCAAGGAAGGTCATGTATTGACCTACGCTTTTACCCTTGACAAGCAGCTGGTAATTGTTCTCCGATATGGGGAACAACAGGCTGCTCTCGCCCATCGCACTCATAAATCCGTTCGGAGCGAAAGCATCTTTGATATACTGCCAGCCCATCCGAGGGGTTGGGAGAGCAGTCATCAGCCACTGGTCGAATGCAGCCACCGTGCTGTGCTCTATTTCCAGCGTTTGCTCCGTGTAGCGGGAGAAATTGAATGAGGCAAGGGCAAAGAGCACCCTGTTTTTGTTCAATACACCGGCCGGAGCAAGAAGGATCAGACGGGTACGCTCGAATGATTTGGGCTTTTCAAAAGGAGGCAAAGAGTCCGGCGATATGTTGGCAGTATCCGAACCGCCCCAACGAATGTCCCAGTCGATACCCGTATAGCCGCCCTGTACGATGGAGCGACCACGGAGCAACTCGGTAAGCATCGAGGAAGCTAATTCGGTGACGTCTGCTTTCGGATAATCCTTCACGAGCTGTTTCAGGGCAGAGGTGAAGCCCTTGGAGTCTGCCTCCAGCACATAACAGAGTGCGTTGAGGAAGTCGAATTTCGGTGCCAGTTCCGATAGGGGGAATCGCTCGCGGCATTCATTTCTGCTCTTCCTGACCGAACCGACCGCTCCTTTGAGGTAAGAGTCGAATGCTTGCTCGTAAAGTTCGTTTTGGCGACGATCCATTGCGGCCAATTCCTTCAGGTAATCGGGGTTGCTCAGGGCCTTTGCCAGATTGTCTTCGGGATAGTATTGTAGAATCAAGGTGCGGCAACGTTCCGCTTCCGGCTTGTTGTTCATTCGGGTGTAGAGCATGAAGAGACGATAGAGCACGTCCATCTTCTTCTCATAGTTCGGATAGCGACGAAGCAGGGTCTCGTAAGTGTCGGCCGATTCGTCGAACTTCTCCATCCGCTCATTGAAGACCGCTCCCATGCCGAACAAACCTTCTGCAATGAGTTTGCCGGCAGCTTCCTTGGCTTCTTCCGTCATTGGCAATTGCGCCAGATAGTATTCGCGGTTCAATGGATCGGAGGATGCGGAATCGGCAGCTGCCGCCTGTAGCTCCTCTTCGGTCATCAAAGCTCCGGGCTGCGTCTCATCCGTCTCTTCTGCAGCAGCAGTATTGTCGGAGGGGATGTCGAAATTGGCCTGTTTGCGGCGACGTCTCCAATCATCCTCCAGTACACGCTTTCCCCATTTGCGTTCGAAAGCCGCTTTGCCCTGAGCAATCAGTTGAGGATTATAGAAGTAGAATTCTCCCGAAGTGCCGCTCATCTGCATGCCGGGCGGAGGATTCTGTGTCTTTCCCATGGGAGAGGGAGCCAATCCATCGCTCTCGGAATTGAAAAGTTCTTGGTTCTGCTGGAGTTTCGCCATCTCCTCCTCTTCGAGTCGTTTCTTCTCCGCTAAGGCATATGCATTGATAACGCTGTCGATAATGGCCAGCCGCTGTTCTTCCGGCATGGCAGCAAGAGTAAGAAGGCTATCCTGTTCGTGCACGACCTTGGCATGACCGACCAATTCATCGAGCTGGGAGGAAAGTTCGGCTACACGTTTGTAGTCGGGATTGAGTCTGTTCAGCACACCGGCTGCAGCAGAGAAGCACGGCTGAGCTTTCAGGTACTGCTTCCTTTGCATATAGATGTCGCCCAAACGAATCTGACAGAGGGCAAAATCGGCTCCACGTGCCGTGCTCTTTTCTATTCCGGTCGTATATGCTTCGATCGCCGCCAGTGTATCGGGAATATCCATGTATATATTGCCTGTTGCATAGAAGATCTGATCCAGTACATCCTTGTATTTGCCTTTCTTGGCCATCCGTTCCAATCGAGCGGCTACTGTACGGGGATCCCGTTCGCTCTCCAGTTCCATCTTCCTGATCCGTGCGGCAAAGGCCAAAGCGAAAGGCGGAGAAGTCCGCAACACTTTGGAATAGGCCTTGCGAGCCTCCTCTGTCCGATTGTTTTCCTGCAAAAGCTGTCCGAGCAGATAATACATGCGAGCACGTTGCCGCTTGTTTTTCTCTTGTCTTGCTGCCTGTTGGAGATAAGGTATGGCTGCGTGCTTGTCTCCCGACAGGATCGAACGCTCTGCCACAGCCAAAGAGTACAAGCCTCTGCGATCGACATGCGGAAGATCCTTGGGAATGCGCTCGAGCAAACGCTCCCCTTCATGCAACCACCCCATCTCACTGTAGCAGCGTACCTGCCAAAGACGAGCTTCATCGCGGATTATCGGTTCATTGCTGTACAAGCGTGCGATATAAGAAAATGTAGCTTGCGCCTGCAGGAAGTCCGCATTATAGAACTGCGATTTGCCCACGAGCATCCATGCATTGTGGAGGAAACGGTTGTATTCTCTTTTGTTCTGGAAAGCCACGGCCTTGGGATCGCTCTGCCAACCTTGCTTGCGCTCCGGTTTGGTACGAATACTATGCAGGTGGATAGCCTTTCTCCCTTTGACAATGGCCTGATCGAAAGCCCCTCCCTCTTTGGTCTTTTGCTGTCCGGACTGAGCCGTGATGGGATCGAGGAATATCTCCTCCGAATAACCCTCCGTGTGGCTTTCGAGCAGTCTGTCATAGGCATCGTTATAAGCATTCTGTCCGTTGTAGAATACATTATAGCGTGTAGTGAAATTGTGATAGAATCGGGATGCCGCCGTATTCTTCGATGTGGAGCAGGACAGCATACCGAATACGACAGCTATCGGTATAAGCAGATAGAATGCGAGGAGGTATAGAAATCTATGGCTACGCATGGACAAAGGACTTAATCGTTTTGGCTAAAAGGAACAAGGCCACCAACACCAGAATGATGAAAGCTCCGGAAGGGATCCCCAGACTATAACTGCCCCAGAGACCCGTGAAGGCTGCCAAAGTCGCCAAGATTACAGAACCGAACAGGATCGAAGAGAAGCGCGAAGTAAAGAGATTCATGATACTCTGAGGAAGGGTCAGGAGCGACATCAGCAGCATGATGCCCACCAAACGGATGCTGAGTACAATACCCAAAGCCACAGCCACGGACATAAGCATCTCCACGAGGTGAACCCTGACCCCTCGTGTACTGGCAAAATCAGGATCGAAAGCCGTATAGAGGATCGTACGATAGCCGAACACGAATACGGCGATCATCGCCAACGCCATAAGCGCGAGGAGAAACAAATCCGTATGTGAAACGAGCAGGATATTGCCGAACAGGAAAGAAGACAGCCCCGTACTGTACCCCGGTGTAAGCGCAATGAAAAGGGTACCCAGTGCCATACCCAAAGACCAAAAAGCCGCGATGGCCGAATCCTCACGCAGGAGTCCGGCTCGTGTCACCCCTTGTACACCCAAAGCAGAGAGCACGGCGAAGACGGCAGCTGACAAGAAAGGATTGATCCCCAGATAAAGCCCCATCCCGATGCCACCGAAAGAAGCATGCGTAATCCCCCCACTGACGAATACCATCCGCCGAGCCACCACATAAGAGCCGAGCAGGCCGCACACAATGGCTGTGAGCAGACTGCCCGCTATAGCGTTGCGAAAGAATCCGTACTGTAGTGCTTCAATCATCGTGTCTGTGCTGGATACGGTGTTCGGATACGATAAAGAGGGCTTGTTCCTTGATGGATACGGGCATTTGTATCTGTCGCATCTGGAGGCTTCGAATCCAAGACGGTACCTCTTCCTCTTGCAGCGTGGAGAGCACCTCCTCGAATTCTTCGACGGCTTCGGTGCTATACTCCTCCGGAAGTACGCCGGCATAGCGATCCAGCTCCTCATCGTCATAGTAGACGATGCCCTTGCTCACGGCTGTCAGCAGGCTGTCCTTCTCGCAAGTGATATGCATACCGCAACACCCCTGCGGCACCACTCGTACAGGCTCCTCCGGAAGCGACTCACCCTTGGCCTCGGCAGCTCTTCGCTTGTACGAATGGCGGATCTCGGTCAGGGCGGCTATAAGCCCCAAAACGAGTACGCCGATTATCAATATCAAGATGTTGCTCATCTCTTCTATCCGCTTCTTACTTATATTTCCTCTCCGTCGAATCCCAAAAGGCGGCTCACGCTAAAGAATCCGGGAAAACTTTTGCCGACTACGCCGGCATCCTCTATGATCACACCCTGCTCCGACAACGCGGCAGCCGCCGCAAAGGCCATGGCCATACGGTGATCGTCGTAGACCCTGATGACAGGCAGCTCTTCCGGCATACACCGCTCTCCATCCCAAAGGAGAGCATCCTCATCCGATCGAACAACGTAGCCCAGCTTGCGTGCTTCAGCACAGATAGCCGCCAAGCGGTCGCATTCTTTCAGCCTCAAATGTCCTACACCCTCCAGACAGAACGGTACCTCCTTCAGCAAACAACATACAGCTAAAGTCGGCACCAGGTCGGGACAATCTCGGACATCTTCCGTACCGAAATCATCAGTACACCTCACCGGCGAATAACTGAGGACTATGCCGCTATCGGTCTTCTCTGTGACGACACCCAGCCGTCCGAACAGAGCTGCTGCGCGACTATCAGCCTGCATACTCTCGTCCGGCGGAAGCAAGTCC
This sequence comes from Porphyromonas gulae DSM 15663, assembly GCF_000378065.1. Taxonomy (GTDB): domain Bacteria; phylum Bacteroidota; class Bacteroidia; order Bacteroidales; family Porphyromonadaceae; genus Porphyromonas; species Porphyromonas gulae. Next base: position 68,133 of record NZ_KB899151.1, read on the forward strand.
GGAAGGCTTACTCTACCGGAAAGCTCTCCCACCGCTACCATATTATATATATAGCCGGCAGCAGACCAATCGGCCGACGGATACCATTCCATCGGAGCAGTGAAAGGCCGTTCCCCAACCGTTATGCTGTCTTCGCTGCGCTCGACTTCTATGCCGAAAGCCGTGAGGAGACGGCAAGTCATACCGGTGTAGGGAGCCGATACCTCCCTGTTCTCCAGCTTGATCGACAGCCCCCCACTGAGCGTAGGAGCGATCAGCAAGAGAGCACTGACGAACTGCGAGCTGACACCTGCATCTACACAGACAGTGCCTCCGCACATAGCAGCCGGCCGTATCAGCAGAGGAGGGAAACCCTCTACTCCTTCGTAGGTGACATCCGCGCCCAAAGAGCGAAGAGCCTCCACCAAAGGACGGATCGGACGTGCACACATCCGCTCCGTACCATACAACCGTACAGGCCGGGAGACAAAGCGCGCCATGTAGGCTGTCAGAAAGCGCATAGCAGTACCCGCATCCCTTACGTTCACCTCATCGGATATATCCGAAGTCAAAATCCGGTGCACCGTCTGTACATCGGAGGGAGCATCTCCTCCCAAAGGAGGCAGCACCTCTCCCGACATGGCATGGAGCAGCAACAGCCGGATCCATTCGCTCTTGGAGAGTGGCAGCCGAAGACTGACATCAGTGGTCCGGCCTTTGGGATTAAACGTACAGTGAAGTTTTTTCATTGCATGAAAGCATTAGTCCGCAGAGAAAAGCTGTGCATTCACTGTCGTACTAACGTACTATTCGTAGCAGCAAAGTTAGCAAAAAGCCTTTCGCTCTTATCAATCGCACTCGTGGGGCAACCTGCCGGTAAGCAACCGAACCGAGTGGGCTACGCCCTCCATTTGTCATAACTATATTTGTACACAAGTAAGTGAAATTCGGATGATGCAAACGAACAGCAAAACGAAGAAAGAAACGGAAGGTTCGCACGATAGTGCTTCGAAGAAACAGAAAAACGGGGAGCATGGGCATTCGTCGGATAGAAAGATGGCCAACCCATTGCAGATCCTCATGCTTGCATTGCTCCTATGGTTGGCAATAGAAGATTTGGCTACCTCGGGGCAATGGGGGATGTCTGCCATTGCCGGGCTGGTCTTTTGGGCAATCCTGCGGAAGCGCAGACTACTGCCAAGAAAGATCGACCGGCGGCTGCAATCGCTGCTCTTTCCCCTTCGGATACGAATCCGCGCATTAGAGTTGAGGCTGATACGTGGCAGAGCCACTCCACCGGCAGACCCCTGCGTACATACATGCCAAAACTGCGGAGACGGATATACGGGCAATTTCTGCAATCGCTGCGGACAAACCTCTCGCACCGGACGCTATCACTTCCGGCAGATGGTCCGAAACGTGATAGGCGGCTTCACCAATATCGACAACGGTTTCGGACGTACCATCGTGGAACTACTCTACCGCCCGGGTTATTTGATACGGGACTTTATCGGTGGCAAGAGGGTTGTCTACTTCCGTCCCTTTCAGACCCTTTTCGTGCTGGCCTCTCTGTACATCATCTTTGCACAACTGATCGGACCTGATCCCTCGCAGAAAAAGTCGGCTGGCGAGGAGCTTACACGTCAAGAGTATCGGATGGATCAAAGAGAAATATCCTCCTTGCAAAAGGAGAATGAGGCAGTCGGCAGTGATAGCAGAGAAATGATCGCCGAGCGATACACGGGGAGAAGAGCCTTTTTTTACAAGCAAATGAAGTTCGTCACCGAGCAGAAAAATAAGTTGAACTCCCTCCCTTTCTTTTCAAGAATATGGAGTCTGCTGGTGGAATGGTTCCAAAGCAACAAAGCCGTCAGGATTATCACTATTCTCCCCATCCTTGCCGTTTGTACCAAAGTCGCGTTCGGCCACAAAGGGGCGGCGGCATATAACCTGACCGAGCACATTATCACTCAGGCATACATAGCCTGCCAGCTGTTATTGCTGAACGTTCTCGCCCTGCCTTTCTACGGCGATGCCCGGATGGGGTCGCTATACGGGCTGCCTGCATTGCTCCTATTCCTTTTGTTTTGGTGGGACTACAAGCAGCTATTCCTCTGCTCTTGGTGGCGGAGCTTCTGGCGTACACTTCTCGTTATGCTCTATTGCTTGCTCTTCTTGGCTCTGACGGCTTCCCTGATCGCGGTCGTTATTATGGCGATCGAGGCTATCGGTAGAGCTGCATAGAAGCCCCACTCACTCTTGGGCGGATATATTCCGATCGGATTTTCTCGAACCGTAATTGCTCCGATTGCGGCGCGTCTTTTCGGGAAAAGCGGCGCGAGATTTTTTTCGCTGTGGCGCGAGAATTTTTTACTTCCCGAGCCACAGCGAAAAATTTTACGCGCCACGTTTTTCGGAGCATGGAGATAGAAAATTATGGTGCGTAAACGCTTTGCAGGGCAGCTGTCCTTTTTCCGTTCCGGTTTCTCTCTTTGGTCTGAATCGTGCTACCTTCGGTATCTCTCGCGCGTGCGTACATTAATATTATATGCGGTGCGTTCCTTTTCTGTGGCTGCGCGCTGTATTTCTCTTTTTCGGGCTGTTTTTGTATTCTCTTTCTTTTCGGTGCTGACATTCCCCTTTCGATGCGCATCCGCCTTTTCGGATCTCTCGCTTGGGAAGAACCGTTCGGCCTATGGATGTCGGTTGATGCTATTGAGTATTAGAGCGTTGCCGTGAAAAAAAGCTGTGGGGACTGTTGCGGATTGGGAAAATATATGTACCTTTGCGCCACTGCTCGTATAGTTGGCAGTGTAATAGATTAGGAAAGAGATAATTATAATCATAGTTTTAAAGAAAGAAGAAATGCCTACAATTCAACAGTTGGTTAGAAAGGGTCGTGAATCTTTCGCGGATAAGAGCAAATCGCCGGCATTGAATTCGTGCCCGCAGCGTCGTGGTGTTTGTGTGCGCGTTTATACGACTACGCCCAAGAAGCCGAATTCGGCTATGCGTAAGGTGGCACGTGTGCGCCTGACGAACTCTAAGGAAGTCAATGCCTACATCCCGGGAGAGGGTCACAACTTGCAAGAGCACAGCATCGTGCTGGTTCGTGGAGGTCGTGTGAAGGACTTGCCCGGTGTGCGCTATCACATCGTACGTGGTACGCTCGATACAGCAGGCGTGAATGGCCGTACGCAGCGTCGCTCCAAATACGGTGCCAAGCGTCCGAAGCCCGGACAGGCTCCTGCCGCTAAAGGTAAGAAGTAAGAGCCGCTAAGCGGACTCGTCGGCTTCGATGAGCGAGGCCGCAGACCGATAAGGACGAATCACTTCCCCAATCTACAATCGCGCTACGATCAAGGGCGCAACCAACAAATTATTTAAGAACCGGTTTTGAGTTCAATTGGATAGGCTTAAACAGGGTTGAGTAAATGCTCCGGCGGGAGCGTTGAAGACAAAAATGAAACGGCAACCAATCGACAAAAACGAAATTTTTTGAGACAATGAGAAAAGCAAAACCTAAAAAAAGACAGATCCTGCCGGATCCCGTCTATGGTGATGTGAAGGTGACTAAGTTCGTTAATCACCTAATGTATGATGGAAAGAAGAGCACAGCTTTCAGTATCTTCTACGGTGCTTTGGACATCGTGAAGACGAAGCTCTCAAACGAAGAGAAGTCTGCCCTCGAGATTTGGAAGGCGGCCCTCGATAATATCACTCCTCAGGTAGAAGTAAAGAGTCGCCGTATCGGTGGTGCTACCTTTCAGGTGCCGACGGAAATCCGTCCCGAGCGCAAGGAGTCGATCTCTATGAAGAATCTTATCCTTTATGCCCGTAAGCGTGGTGGAAAGACTATGGCCGATAAATTGGCTGCTGAGATAGTAGACGCATTTAACAACCAAGGCGCAGCTTTCAAACGTAAGGAAGATATGCACCGCATGGCCGAGGCTAACCGCGCATTCGCCCACTTCAGATTCTAAAGGAAGACCCCAATGGCAATTGATAAGGAATTACAGTTTACAAGAAATATCGGCATCATGGCTCACATCGATGCCGGAAAGACTACTACATCCGAGCGTATCCTGTTCTATACGGGTCTGACCCACAAGATCGGCGAGGTGCACGATGGCGCAGCTACCATGGACTGGATGGAGCAGGAACAGGAGAGGGGGATCACAATCACTTCTGCTGCTACGACTGCGTTCTGGAACTACAACAATCAAAAGTACAAGATCAACCTGATCGACACTCCGGGGCACGTGGACTTCACGGTGGAAGTGGAGCGTTCTCTCCGTATTTTGGACGGAGCCGTAGCTGCTTTCTGTGCCGTAGGTGGTGTAGAGCCTCAGAGCGAAACGGTATGGCGTCAGGCTGAGAAGTATAATGTACCCCGTATCGGCTATGTGAACAAGATGGACCGTTCGGGTGCTAACTTCTTTGAAGTGGTACGTCAGCTTCGCGAAGTGTTGGGTGCCAATCCTTGCCCCATTCAGATTCCTATCGGAGCAGAGGAGACATTCAAGGGAGTTGTGGACTTGGTGACTATGAAGGCTCTCGTATGGAACGATGAGACCATGGGCTCCAAGTACGATGTAGAGAACATCCCCGCCGAACTTGTGGCTGAGGCCGAAGAGTGGCGCGACAAGATGCTCGAGACATTGGCCGACTGCGATGATACGCTGATGGAAAAGTATTTCGATGATCCTTCTACCATTACGGAGGACGAAATCCTGGCAGCTCTTCGCAAGGGTACACTCGCCATGCAGATCAACCCTATGCTCTGCGGTTCTTCATTCAAGAACAAGGGCGTGCAGACATTGCTCGATGCCGTATGTAAGTTCCTCCCCAGCCCGGTGGATACGCCCACAGTGGAAGGTACGGATCCTTCGGACCCGAACAAGGTGATAGAGCGCAAGACATCTCCGAGCGAGCCTCTCTGTGCTTTGGCTTTTAAGATCGCTACCGACCCGTACGTAGGTCGTCTTTGCTTCTTCCGCGTATATTCCGGTGAATTGCCCGCCGGCTCATACGTTTACAACACGCGTTCTGGCAAGAAGGAGCGTATCTCTCGCCTCTTCCAGATGCACTCGAACAAGCAAAATCCGAAAGATGTGATCGGTTGCGGTGACATCGGTGCCGGTGTAGGCTTCAAGGATATTCGTACGGGCGATACGCTCTGTGATGAGAATCATCCTATCGTTCTCGAATCTATGGACTTCCCCGATCCTGTGATCGGTATCGCCGTAGAACCGAAGACGCAGAAGGACCTCGATCGTTTGGGCGTAGGCTTGGCCAAGTTGGCCGAAGAGGACCCCACGTTCCGCGTTCAGACCAATGAAGAGTCCGGACAGACGGTTATCAGTGGTATGGGTGAGCTTCACCTCGATATTATCATCGATCGTCTGCGTCGTGAGTTCAAGGTGGAATGCAACCAGGGACGTCCTCAGGTTTCTTACAAAGAGGCTATCAACGATCCTGTGGAGCTTCGCGAAGTGTACAAGAAGCAGACCGGTGGTCGCGGTAAGTTCGCCGACATTATCTGTCGTGTGGAGCCTGCCGATGCTGACTTCGAAGGCGAGCTGCAGTTCGTGGATGAGGTGAAGGGCGGTAATATCCCCAAGGAATTCATTCCTTCTGTTCAGAAGGGTTTCCAGCGCGCCATGAAGAATGGTGTATTGGCCGGTTATCCCCTTGATCAGCTGAAGGTAACTGTAATCGACGGTTCTTTCCACCCGGTGGACTCCGACCAGCTCTCGTTTGAAATCTGTGCCCTCCAGGCATTCAAGAATGCTTGTGAGAAAGCTCGTCCTACTCTGATGGAGCCTATCATGAAACTGGAAGTGGTAACTCCCGAAGAGAGTATGGGTGATGTGATCGGCGACTTGAACAAGCGTCGCGGTCAGGTGGAAGGTATGGAAAGCAGCCGTACCGGTGCGCGTATCGTAAAGGCTAAGGTGCCTCTGGCTGAGATGTTCGGCTATGTGACGGCTCTCCGTACGATAACGAGCGGTCGTGCTACGAGTACAATGACCTTCTCTCACTATTCAGAAGTGCCCTCTACCATCGCTAAGCAGGTGCTTACCGAAGCTCAGGGTCGCGTTGATTTGATCAAATAAAAGCAACAACATAGATATGAGCCAAAAGATTAGAATTAAGCTGAAGTCTTACGATTATATGCTGGTGGACAAGTCTGCAGAGAAGATCGTAAAGACGGTGAAAGCAGCCGGTGCGATGGTTAGCGGTCCTATACCCCTGCCCACACACAAGCGGATTTTCACAGTGAACCGCTCTACGTTCGTAAACAAGAAGAGCCGTGAGCAGTTCGAACTCTCTTCCTACAAGAGATTGATTGATATTTACAATTCTACTGCCAAGACTGTGGATGCTCTGATGAAATTGGAACTCCCCAGCGGTGTGGAAGTGGAAATCAAAGTTTGAGAAACGTTTAATACAAACTGAAATGCCAGGTTTATTAGGAAAGAAAATCGGAATGACATCCGTATTCAGTGCCGAGGGCAAGAATCTGCCATGCACTGTTATCGAAGTTGGTCCTTGTGTGGTTACGCAAGTAAAGACTTTGGAGAAAGACGGCTATAGCGCATTGCAGCTTGGTTTTGTGGATGCAAAAGAAAAGCACACGACAAAACCTCTGGCCGGCCATTTCAAAAAAGCCAATGTAACCCCCAAGAGACACTTGGCCGAGTTCAAGAATTTCGAAGGCGAGCACAAGCTCGGCGACGTGCTGAACGTAGAGCTGTTCAGCGATGCCGGCTTTGTCGATGTAGTGGGAACTTCTAAAGGTAAAGGTTTCCAAGGTGTAGTAAAACGCCACGGCTTCGGCGGCGTGGGTCAGGCTACACATGGTCAGCACAATCGTTTGCGTGCTCCCGGTTCTGTAGGTGCTTGTTCATATCCTGCCAAAGTGTTCAAAGGAACGCGTATGGCCGGTCAGATGGGTAACGAGCGCGTGACTGTGCAGAATCTGGAAGTTATTAAGGTGATGCCCGAGCACAATCTGCTCCTTGTGAAAGGTAGCGTGCCCGGTGCTAAAGGTTCAATCTTGTTAATTGAAAAGTAATGGAACTGAGCGTATATAATATCAAAGGAGAAGATACGGGTAAGAAAGTCGTTCTGGACGACTCGATCTTTGCGATAGAGCCTAACGACCATGCTATCTACTTGGATGTAAAGCAGTACATGGCCAACCAGCGCCAAGGTACGCACAAGGCCAAAGAACGTAGCGAACTTTCCGGTAGTACGCGCAAGCTGATCCGTCAGAAGGGTAGCGGTGGAGCACGTCGTGGTGATATCAACTCACCCCTCCTCAGTGGTGGTGCTCGTGTTTTCGGTCCGCGTCCTCGTAACTACAGCTTCAAGCTGAACAAGAAGCTGAAGGCTTTGGCTCGTCGTTCGGCTCTGAGCTACAAAGCGAAGAATAATGAGATCATCGTAGTGGAGGACTTCAACTTCGATGCTCCCAAGACAAAGGCTTTCAAGGCTATTTCTGCTGCATTGAAGGTGGACGAAAAGAAAGTGCTCTACGTCCTTCCCGAGATGAATAAGAATGTGCACTTGTCTGCTCGCAACCTGCCGAATACGAATTTGATTCTTGCCAATCTGATCAATACTTACGCAGTGTTGGCTTCCAAGAATCTCGTGCTGACAGAGCGTTCTGTTGCCGTTGTTAATGAACTATTTAAAGCATAAGGAGGATTTGGTATATGGGAATCATCATTAAGCCGATTATTTCGGAAAAGATGACCGCTGTTACGGAAAAGATGTCGGAGCGTTATGGCTTCCGCGTTTCTCCTAACGCGAATAAAATAGAGATTAAGAAGGCTGTAGAGGCTATGTATAATGTGAAAGTCGAAGACGTGAACACGATGAGATATGACGGTAAGCGCAAAAACCGCTATACCAAGAGTGGACTGATTCGCGGCAAAGAGGCTTCTTTCAAAAAGGCGATTGTGACGCTTAAGAAAGGAGATACGATCGACTTCTTCAGCAATATCTAAGAAAAAATGGGAATACGTAAACTCAAGCCCACAACCCCGGGGCAAAGACACAAGGTTATTGGTGCGTTTGATAAGATCACTGCAAGCACACCAGAAAAGTCTCTTGTAGTTGGTAAGAAGAAAACGGGTGGCCGTAACAATACCGGTAAGATGACAATGCGTTACATCGGTGGTGGTCACAAGCAAAAGTATCGTTTCATCGACTTCAAGAGAACGAAAGATGGCATTCCTGCTACAGTAAAGACCATCGAGTACGATCCTAATCGTTCGTCTCGTATCGCACTGCTTTACTATGCGGACGGAGCAAAGGCTTATATCATCGCTCCGGACGGCTTGGAAGTCGGCCATACAGTGATGTCAGGAAGCGAAGCTGCTCCCGAAGTCGGCAACGCTCTTCCTCTGGCGAATATACCCGTCGGTACGATTATTCACAACATCGAGCTTCGCCCGGGTCAGGGTGCCAAGATGGTTCGCTCTGCCGGATCATTTGCGCAGCTGACTTCTCGCGAAGGAACCTATGTGGTGATCAAGATGCCTTCAGGCGAAGTTCGTCGTATTTTGTCTACTTGTAAGGCTACGATCGGTAGCGTGGGCAACTCAGACCATGCTCTGGAAAAATCAGGAAAGGCCGGTCGTTCTCGCTGGTTGGGTCGCAGACCTCACAACCGAGGCGTGGTGATGAACCCTGTGGATCACCCCATGGGTGGTGGTGAAGGTCGCCAGTCAGGAGGTCATCCCCGTTCACGCAAGGGCTTGTATGCTAAGGGCTTGAAGACAAGAGCTCCGAAGAAGCATTCTTCTAAGTACATCATTGAGAGAAGGAAAAAGTAATCTGATTTAATCAAAGAAAATTATGAGTCGTTCACTTAAGAAAGGTCCATATATTAATCTCAAGCTGGAAAAGAAGGTCTTGGCGATGAACGAGAGCGGCAAGAAAGCTGTCATTAAGACGTGGGCTCGTGCCTCAATGATTTCTCCCGACTTCGTGGGACATACCATTGCAGTGCATAACGGAAATAAGTTTATTCCTGTTTTTGTTACCGAAAACATGGTGGGTCATAAGTTAGGAGAGTTTTCTCCTACACGTACTTTCCGTGGTCATGCCGGCAACAAGAAGAAGTAATTCGGTTGAATACAAACACTTCAGGAATCTGAACAATTAAAAGTATTAAGAACAATGGGTGCAAGAAAACATAATTCAGCCGAAGCAAGAAAGGAAGCCCTCAAGCAGATGTACTTTGCCAAGCTTCGTAACGTGCCTACTTCTCCCCGCAAGATGAGATTGGTGGCCGATATGATCCGTGGTATGGAAGTGAATCGCGCCTTGGGTGTGCTGAAGTTCTCTAACAAAGAAGCTTCGGCACGTGTAGAGAAGCTGCTGCGTTCTGCAGTGGCAAACTGGGAAGAGAAGAACGAGCGTAAAGCCGAAGAGGGTGAGTTGTTCGTGTCTCGTATTTGTGTAGACGGTGCTTCTACGCTCAAACGCCTTCGCCCTGCACCACAGGGTCGTGGCTATCGGATTCGTAAACGCTCGAATCACGTGACCATTTATGTAGATACGCTTAATAACGATAATAACTAACGAAGGATGGGACAGAAAATAAATCCGGTAAGTAATCGTTTGGGAATCATCCGTGGATGGGATTCCAATTGGTATGGTGGTCGTAAATATGGTGAGACGCTATTGGAAGATAGTCGTATTCGTCAGTATCTGAACGCTCGCCTTGCCAAAGCCAGTGTATCGCGTATCGTTATTGAACGTGCATTGAAGTTGGTAACCATTACCATCTGTACCGCTCGCCCGGGTATGATCATCGGCAAGGCTGGTCAGGAAGTCGATAAGCTGAAAGAAGAGTTGAAGCGCATCACGAAAAAGGATGTCCAGATCAATATCTATGAGATCCGGAAGCCTGAGTTGGATGCTGCTATTGTGGCTGAGAATATCGCTCGCCAGCTGGAAGGAAAGATCGCTTATCGTCGTGCCGTAAAGATGGCTATTGCGTCGGCTATGCGTATGGGTGCAGAAGGCATCAAGATTCAAGTATCCGGCCGTCTGAACGGTGCGGAAATGGCACGTTCTGAAATGTTCAAGGAAGGGCGTACCCCTCTGCATACCCTCCGTGCAGACATTGACTATGCTTTGGCAGAGGCTCTGACTAAGGTCGGCTTGCTCGGAATTAAGGTTTGGATTTGCAAAGGGGAGGTTTACGAGAAACGCGACCTCGCTCCCAATTTTGCAGTGGCCAAAAACCAAAGCCGTCGTCCCAATGCACAAGGCGGCAACAACCGTGGCGGTGATCGCAACCGTAGAAGAAAAGGTAATCGCTAACATTTAGAAAGACAGACAAAATGTTACAACCAAAAAAAACAAAGTTTAGAAGACAGCAGAAAGGTCGCATGAAGGGTTTTGCCCAGAGAGGCAACCAGTTGTCTTTCGGTTCTTTTGGAATCAAGTCTTTGCAGAGCAAGTGGATAACCGGTCGTCAGATTGAGGCCGCTCGTATTGCAGTGACTCGCTATATGCAGCGTCAAGGACAAGTGTGGGTTCGTATTTTCCCTGACAAACCTATTACCAAGAAGGGAGAAGGTGTTCGTATGGGTAAGGGTAAGGGTGCTCCGGAAGGTTTCGTCGCTCCTATTACTCCCGGTCGAATCATTTTCGAAGTGGAAGGTGTGTCTTACGAAATAGCTAAGGAAGCTCTTCGTTTGGCTGCTCAGAAGCTCCCCGTAACGACTAAGTTCGTGGTCCGTCACGACTATGATATCCAAAATCAAAATGCGTAATTGTCATGAAGATTGCCGAAATTAAAGAGCTTGCAACGAAAGAGCTCCAGGAGCGATTGGATGCCGAAGTGGCTGCTTATGACCAAATGCGAATCAACCATGCGGTTTCGCCTTTGGATAGTCCTGCTAGACTAAAGCATCAACGTCGTATGATTGCGCAGATGAAGACAGTGCTGCGCCAACGCGAACTCAATAAATAAATAGAGTGCACACATGGAAAGAAATCTTAGAAAAGAACGTGTGGGTGTTGTCTCAAGCAACAAAATGGATAAGACTATCACGGTTGCTGTGAAGTGGAAAGAGAAGCATCCTATATATGGTAAGTTTGTCAATAAGACAAAAAAATACCACGCACATGACGAGAAGAATGAATGCGGTATCGGCGATACGGTACGTATCATGGAAACGCGTCCTCTGAGTCGTACAAAGAGATGGAGACTAACTGAAATAATCGAAAGGGCAAAATAAGATGATACAACAAGAATCAAGACTCGTTGTCGCTGACAATAGCGGAGCAAAAGAAGCTCTCTGTATTCGTGTTTTGGGCGGCACGCGCAGACGTTATGCCTCTGTGGGTGATATCATCGTGGTTTCGGTCAAGAGTGTTATCCCTTCAAGCGACATCAAGAAAGGTGCTGTCTCCAAAGCAGTAATCGTACGAACGAAGAAAGAGGTTCGTCGCCCCGATGGATCGTACATTCGTTTTGACGACAATGCTTGTGTCTTGCTGAATGCAGCCGGTGATATTCGTGGCAGCCGTATCTTCGGACCGGTCGCACGCGAACTGCGTGGAACAAATATGAAAATTGTTTCTCTCGCTCCCGAAGTATTATAACTTTATAATTAAGCAAGCAGAAATGAGTAAATTACATATAAAGAAAGGTGATACCGTCATGGTGATCAGTGGTGAAGACAAGGGCCACTCTGGTCGCGTTTTGGAGGTATTAGTAAAGGAACAGCGTGCGATCGTCGAAGGGCTGAATATGATCAAAAAGCATGCTAAACCTAGTGCCAAGAATCCTCAGGGTGGAATCATATCAAAGGAAGCTCCTATACATATTTCCAACCTGAATGTTGTTGATCCCAAAACAGGAAAGGCAACTCGCATTGGCCGTCGTCTCAATGAGAATGGCAAATTAGTTCGTTACGCTAAAAAATCAGGAGAGGAGATTAAATAATGAGTGCCACTGCCAATCTGAAGAAAGACTATCAGGAAAGAATCGTTCCTGCCCTGATGAAACAATTCGGTTATACGAGCGTGATGCAAGTCCCTGTGTTGAAGAAAATCGTGATCAACCAAGGTCTTGGTATGGCTACTGGTGACAAGAAGATTATCGATGTTGCAGTAAGCGAATTGACGGCTATTACCGGACAGAAAGCTGTGCCGACAGTATCAAAGAAAGACATCTCGAACTTTAAGTTGAGAAAGAAGATGCCAATCGGTGTCATGGTTACTCTGCGTCGCGAGCAAATGTATGAGTTCTTGGAGCGTCTGGTGCGCATCGCTTTGCCTCGAATCCGCGACTTTAAGGGTATCGAAAGCAAGCTCGATGGAAGAGGTAACTATACGTTGGGAATCAATGAACAAATCATTTTCCCCGAGATAAATATCGATGCGATTACGAAGATTCTCGGAATGAATATTACCTTTGTGACTTCGGCGCAATCCGATGAAGAAGGTTATGCCCTTCTGAAAGAATTTGGTTTACCGTTCAAGAACGCTAAAAAACAAAATTGATATGGCTAAAGAATCAATGAAAGCCCGCGAGGTGAAGCGTGCCAAGCTTGTGGCGAAATATGCTGCAAAGAGAGCGGCACTCAAGGCTGAAGGAAATTATGAAACCTTGCAGTTGCTCCCTAAGAATGCTTCTCCTGTTCGTTTGCACAATCGTTGCTCGATGACTGGGCGTCCGAAGGGCTATATGCGCCAATTTGGTATTTCCCGTATTCAATTTCGTGAAATGGCTTCTGCCGGTCTTATCCCCGGCGTAAAAAAAGCGAGTTGGTAAGAGTTTTAAATATTGTCCGGCTTTCCGGATCAATTTAATTGTAATTCAAAATGACAGATCCTATTGCAGATTATTTGACGCGGTTGCGTAATGCAATTATGGCTGGCCATCGTGTGGTAAGTGTGCCGGCGTCAAATATTAAGAAAGAGATCACAAAGATCCTTTTCGACAAAGGGTATATCCTGAACTATAAGTTTGAGGAGAATGACTCTCAAGGCATAATAAAAGTTGCCTTAAAGTATGATTTGGCACATAAAGTAAATGCCATCAAGAAGTTGAAGCGTGTGTCTCGTCCCGGTCTTCGAAAGTATGTGGGCTATCGTGATATGCCCCGCGTATTGAATGGCCTTGGTATTGCTATTGTTTCTACCCCACGAGGAGTGATGACTGATAAAGAAGCTCGTGAGTTGAAAGTTGGGGGAGAAGTATTGTGTTACGTTTATTGATAAAGGAGGTACAGAATTATGTCAAGAATTGGTAAGTTGCCCATCAGCATACCCGCTGGTGTGACGGTATCTCATAAGGAAGAAATCGTAACTGTAAAAGGTCCTAAGGGCGAGTTGTCACAATATGTAGATCCTCGAATCGCTGTTGTGATAGAAGATGGTGTGATCCATTTAGAGCGTAAGACCGATGACCGTATTGAACGCTCTTTGCATGGTCTCTATCGTTCCTTGATTAATAATATGGTGCAGGGTGTTTCTGCCGGTTTTAAGCGTGAACTCGAACTCGTTGGGGTAGGCTACAGGGCTTCTAATCAAGGGCAGCTCCTTGAGCTTTCCTTGGGCTTTACGCATAGCATTTTCATGCAGCTGCCTAAAGAGGTGACAGTTGAAACCAAGAGCGAGAGAAACAAAAACCCTTTGATTATCCTCGAAAGTGCTGACAAGCAGCTTCTCGGTCAAGTGTGTATGAAGATCCGATCGTTCAGAAAACCTGAACCTTACAAGGGTAAGGGTGTCAAGTTTGTCGGTGAGCAAATTCGCAGGAAGTCTGGTAAATCTGCTGGAAAATAATCGTAACTAAGTATTATCATGGTAACGAAAGAACAAAGAAGACAAAAAATAAAGGCTCGTGTACGCGGCAAGATTAGCGGAACAAAGGAAAGACCACGCTTGACTGTTTTCCGCAGCAATAAGCAGATATATGCGCAATTGGTTGATGATATTGCCGGTAGAACTCTTGCTTCTGCATCATCTTTGAAATTAGAGATGACAGGATCTAAAAAGGAAATTGCGGCCAAGGTTGGTGACGAAATAGCGAAAGCAGCCACTGAGGCAGGTATATCCACTGTAGTGTTTGATCGTAACGGCTATCTTTTCCATGGCCGTATTAAGGAATTGGCTGATGCAGCCCGTAAAGGCGGCCTCAAATTTTAATCGATATGGCTATTGTATATAATCGAGTAAAATCGACAAACGATCTGGAATTGAAGGATCGCTTGGTTGCAATCAATCGTGTGACCAAGGTTACAAAAGGTGGGCGCACCTTTACTTTTGCTGCTATTGTTGTCGTAGGTAATGAAGACGGTGTTATCGGCTGGGGCCTTGGAAAAGCCGGTGAAGTCCCTGCCGCTATAGCAAAAGGGGTTGAGGCTGCTAAAAAGAATTTAATCCGGGTTCCGGTGCATAATGGTACAATCCCTCACGAACAAGCTGCTTCTTATGGTGGAGCCAGCGTGTTTTTGAAGCCCGCGACCACTGGTACCGGAGTAAAGGCTGGGGGTGCCATGCGTGCTGTCTTGGATAGCGTTGGCGTTACTGATGTCCTTGCAAAAAGCAAAGGCTCTTCTAATCCTCACAATCTTGTAAAAGCAACGATTCAAGCCCTCGCAGAGATGCGTAGCCCTTTGATGGTTGCTCAGAATCGCGGTATCTCTGTTGAAAAAGTTTTCAAAGGTTAATTGAGGAGGAAGATTAGTGATGGCTAAAATTAAGATACAACAAGTTCGTAGTAGAATTAGGTGTCCTAAGGATCAGAAGAGAACTTTAGATGCCCTTGGATTGAGAAAATTGAATCAAATTGTCGAGCATGAAGCTACTCCCAGTATATTGGGTATGGTTAATAAGGTGAGACACCTGGTTTTGATCGTTGAATGATTAACGCTAAAAACAAGAAGAACAGATGAATTTGTCTAGTTTAAAGCCTGCAGAGGGGGCGGTCAAGTCTCGCAAGAGAATTGGTCGTGGTCCGGGTTCAGGCCTGGGAGGAACCTCTACAAGAGGACATAAAGGAGCGAAATCACGTTCTGGCTATTCTAAGAAGATCGGTTTTGAAGGAGGTCAAATGCCTATTCAGCGCCGTTTGCCTAAGTTTGGCTTCAAGAATATAAATCGAGTAGAATACAAGCCAATCAATCTGTCTGTGCTTCAGGCTTTGTCCGAGGCTAACTCTCTAACGAAGATTTCGGTAGAAGACTTGATTGCTGCAGGGTTTGTTTCTCGAAACTCTTTAGTTAAGATATTGGCCAATGGTACAGTGACTACGGCTTTGACAGTAGAAGCTCATGCTTTCTCCAAGACAGCAGAAGAAGCTATTGTAAAAGCAGGAGGATCTGTTGTAAAACTATAAGCTTATGCGTGCGGTAGAAACAATCAAGAATATATGGAAGATTGAGGATTTGCGTCAACGCATTCTCACGACCATATTGTTCGTCGTCGTTTATCGCTTGGGTTCATTTGTAGTGATCCCCGGTATTGACCCCGCATCGTTGTCAGCACTCAAAGACCAGACGGCTGGAGGACTGATGGCTCTCTTGGATATGTTTTCTGGGGGAGCTTTCTCACATGCATCTATTTTTGCCTTGGGCATTATGCCTTATATCTCTGCTTCGATTGTTATGCAATTGGCAGCGATTGCTGTACCTGCAATGCAAAAATTGCAGCGAGAAGGTGAGAGTGGGCGCATGAAGATCAATCAGTGGACTCGTTATCTGACAGTTGCTATTTTGATTTTACAGTCTCTTACCTATTTGGTGAACTTGCGAGTACAGATGCAGTCTGTAGGAGCATCGATGCCCGGTGGCCTTTGGTTCCAGATAGTTGCAGTTGCTATTCTTACCGGTGGTAGTATGTTTGTCCTGTGGTTAGGAGAGCGTATTACAGACAAGGGTATCGGTAATGGTATTTCGTTGATCATTCTCATTGGTATTATCGCTCGTTTGCCTCATGCTTTTGTGGCTGAGTTTACTTCTCGTACAACGAGTGCTGTTGGTGGTTTGGTCGCTTTCCTTGCAGAGATTGTATTTCTTCTTTTTGTCATAGCAGGTGCAATCCTGTTGGTACAAGGAACGAGAAAGGTGCCTGTGCAATATGCGAAGCGAGTTGTCGGCAACAAGCAGTATGGGGGAGCACGTCAGTATATCCCCTTGAAAGTAAATGCTGCCAATGTGATGCCTATCATCTTTGCTCAGGCACTGATGTTCATTCCGATCTCTATTTTGGGATTCGCCAATGTTGATCAGTCTTCGGGATTCCTGAGTGCTATGTCTAACAACACAAGTGTTTGGTATAATCTTGTATTTGCTATTTTGATCATTCTCTTTACGTATTTCTATACGGCGATTACGATCAATCCTAAGCAGATGGCCGATGACCTGAAGAGGAACAACGGCTTTATTCCCGGTATTAAGCCCGGAAAACAAACAAAAGATTATATTGACGCGATAATGGACAGAATAACCCTTCCTGGAGCATTGTTTTTGGCGATAGTTGCCATCCTGCCTGCTTTTGCGGAGATGTTCGGTGTTAGTTCGGCTTTTGCACAGTTCTTCGGAGGAACTTCTCTACTGATTTTGGTGGGAGTTGTTTTGGATACCTTGCAGCAGATCGAGAGCCATCTCTTGATGAGACATTATGATGGCTTGTTGAAGAGTGGACGTATCAAAGGTAGAGTTGGATCTGTTTCCGCGTATTGATGATTTACCTAAAGACGGATGAAGAAATCGCGTTGATGCGCGAAGCAAATCAGTTGGTTGGAAAGACTCTGGCCGAAGTTGCAAAAAATATTCGGCCGGGTATTTCAACCTTGATGCTTGATAAGGTCGCAGAGGAATTTATTCGTGACCATGGGGCTGAGCCGGCTTTCCTTGGTTATGGAGGTTTCCCTAATAGTATTTGCGTATCGGTCAATGAGAATGTGGTTCATGGTATCCCTTCTGCTAAAGCTATCCTTGAAGAAGGCGATATCGTATCAGTCGACTGCGGTACTTTCCTGCATGGATTTACGGGAGATTCTGCCTATACGTTTGCTGTAGGAGAAGTTGCCCCGGAAGTATTCCAACTATTGAAAACGACGAAGGAGTCGTTGTACGAAGGGATTGCTGTTGCCATAGAAGGCCATCGAGTAGGAGATATTGGCAGTGTAGTACAGAAGTACTGCGAAAGCCGTGGATACTCTGTTGTTCGCGAATTGGTCGGGCATGGAATAGGTCGGGAGATGCATGAATCACCTGAGGTGCCGAACTATGGTCGGCCAGGTACCGGCCCTTTGTTGAAAAACGGGATGTGTATCTGTATTGAGCCCATGATCAATCTTGGAAGTAAGAATGTAGTTACTGAAAAGGATGGTTGGACTATACGTACAAAAGATCGCAAACCATCAGCCCACTTCGAGCATTGTATTGCAATCCAGGGAGGGAGGGCACAGATCCTCTCCTCTTTCGATTTTATTCAAGACGTTTTAGGTGATAAAGAATTTTAGATATGTCTAAGCAGACAGCGATAGAGCAAGACGGAGTGATATTGGAAGCACTTTCGAATGCTATGTTCAAGGTTGAACTACAGAATGGTCATGTCATTACGGCTCATATCTCCGGAAAGATGAGGATGCATTATATCAAGATTCTGCCGGGGGATAAAGTCAAAGTCGAGATGTCTCCTTATGATTTGACAAAGGGGCGTATTTCTTTTAGGTACAAATAAATTAAAACCCAAGATAATGAAAGTAAGAGCATCAGTAAAGAAGCGTACTCCCGAATGCAAGATTGTCAGGAGAAAAGGACGCTTATATGTAATCAATAAGAAGAATCCCAAATACAAGCAGCGTCAGGGATAATTGTTTAATTAGCTACAAAAGACAAGCATAATATGGCAATAAGAATAGTTGGCGTTGACTTGCCACAAAACAAAAGAGGTTTTATCGCTTTGACTTATATCTATGGTATTGGTCGCAGTAGTGCTATTACCATTTTGGATAAAGCCGGAGTGGACCGTGATATCAAGGTTAAAGATTGGTCGGATGACCAAGCTGCGGCCATTCGTGATGTTATCGGTGCCGGATATAAAGTAGAGGGAGATTTGCGTTCAGAGGTGCAGTTGAATATCAAGCGCCTCATGGATATTGGCTGCTATCGTGGTATTCGCCATCGTATCGGCCTACCCCTGCGTGGTCAGAGCACAAAGAACAATGCCCGTACACGTAAGGGTAAGAAGAAGACTGTTGCTAATAAGAAGAAAGCTACTAAATAATAAAGATTGATATGGCAAAGAAAGCAGTCGCAAAAAAGAAAGTTGTGAGGGTAGAAGCAGTTGGGCAGGCCCATATCCATTCTTCCTTTAACAACATTATTATTTCCTTAGCGAACAACGAAGGTCAGGTTATCAGCTGGTCTTCAGCTGGTAAGATGGGATTCCGTTCTTCAAAGAAGAATACTCCCTATGCAGCCCAAATGGCAGCTCAGGATTGTGCCAAAGTGGCATATGATATGGGCTTGCGCAAGGTAACGGTTTACGTTAAGGGTCCGGGTAATGGTCGTGAATCGGCTATTAGAACAATTCATGGAGCGGGAATCGAGGTTATGGAGATTATTGATGTAACGCCTATGCCTCATAACGGTTGTCGTCCTCCTAAAAAGAGAAGAGTTTAAGAGAGAATATCTTCTAACATTTCGGATGTTTTATTTTGTGGAATCCGAATTCTTTCGGTGTATGGATTGCCTATAAACTATCAATCTCTCACATAGCAATCGCGGCTGTACCGGAAGTATTCTGTTCATAGAAAAGCATCTGACACAAAACAAATAATAATGGCAAGATATACAGGCCCTAAATCCAAGATCGCGCGTAAGTTTGGCGATCCTATCTTTGGTGCAGATAAAGTTCTTTCCAAGAAGAATTATCCTCCAGGTCAGCATGGCAATAACCGTCGTCGCAAGACGAGCGAGTATGGCCTCCAGCTTCGTGAAAAGCAAAAAGCGAAATATACTTATGGTGTATTGGAGAAGCAATTCCGTCATTTGTTCCATCGTGCACAGCGTGCAAAGGGTGTAACGGGTGAGTTGCTTATTCAGTTCTTGGAAGCTCGTTTGGATAATGTGGTATTCCGTTTGGGGATTGCCCCGACACGCTCTGCTGCACGCCAATTGGTTTCCCACCGTCACATTACGGTAGATGGCAGTGTTGTCAACATTCCTTCTTATTCTGTTAAGCCCGGTCAGGTGATCGGCGTTCGTGAGCGTTCTAAGTCCTTAGAGGTTATTGCTGATGCTTTGACAGGTTTCAATCACAGCAAATATCCTTGGATGGAGTGGGATCAGTCTTCATTGTCCGGCAAGCTGCTGCATATGCCGGATCGTACGGACATCCCTGAAAATATTAAAGAACAGCTGATCGTTGAATTGTATTCGAAATAATCCATAGATCCCATGGCAATATTAGCATTTCAGAAACCCGAAAATGTATTGATGATGGAGACATCGGACTCGATCGCCAAGTTCGAGTTCAAACCTTTGGAGCCCGGTTATGGCATTACCATTGGCAATGCGCTTCGTCGAATACTCTTGTCTTCGCTTGAAGGTTTTGCGATTACTGCAATCAAGATCGAAGGTGTAGAGCATGAATTTGCTACTATTCCGGGTGTATTGGAGGACGTTACTAATATTATCCTCAATCTCAAACAGGTTCGTTTTAAGCAGATTGTTCCTAATGCCGATGTAGAGAAAGCTACAATTGTTATCTCTAATTCGGAGGTGTTCCGTGCCGGTGATTTGAATGCACAGCTTTCAAACTTTGAAGTATTGAATTCGAATCTTGCCATTTGTCACCTCGATAGATCGGCTACGCTTACTATGGAGTTTTCCATAAATAAGGGGCGTGGCTATGTATCGGCAGAGGAGAATCGCGCAGAGCATAATGAGCTTTCCACGATAGCGATCGACTCGATCTATACGCCTATCCGGAATGTCAAGTATGCGGTAGAGAATTTCCGCGTAGAGCAGAAGACTGACTACGAAAAGCTCCTGATGGAAGTGACCACAGATGGCTCGATCCGTCCTGTAGATGCTCTTCGTGAAGCCGCTCAAATCTTGATATCCCACTTCTCTCTCTTTGCAGAGAATAAGATAGCGATAGAGTATGTGGATATAGCCGATACTGATGAGTTCGATGAAGATTCTCTGCACATGCGTCAGCTATTGAAGTCCAAGCTTTCAGGTCTCGACTTGTCTGTTCGTGCTCTCAATTGTCTGAATGCAGCCGGGGTAGATACATTGGGCGATTTGGTGAGTCTGTCGAGGGGCGATCTGATGAAGATTCGCAACTTCGGAAAGAAGTCTTTGACAGAGCTTGACCAACTGCTGGTTGCACTGAATTTGTCATTTGGGATGGATATCAGTAAGTATAAATTAGATAAAGACTAAGAACGATGAGACATAATAAGAAATTCAATCACTTGGGCCGTAAGGCTGCTCACCGTAAAGCAATGCTATCCAATATGGCTGCTTCGTTGATCCTGCACAAGCGCATTTTTACAACGGTAGCCAAGGCTAAGGCCTTGCGTATCTATGTGGAGCCTTTGCTGACAAAAACAAAGGAAGACACAACGCACTCTCGCCGAATTGTGTTCTCTTACTTGCAGAATAAATATGCATTGAAGGAACTCTTCGGAGATGTTGCTGCCAAGATTGCAGATCGTCCCGGTGGGTATACTCGTATCTTGAAGACCGGTTATCGTCTGGGAGATAACGCTGCCATGTGTTTTATTGAGCTCGTTGACTACAATGAAAACATGCTGGGCGAAGCAACGAAAAAGGCTACTAAAACGCGCCGTTCTCGTAAGCGTAAAAGTGCAGATGCCACGGAAGCAGCTCCTGCAGTAGAAACTCCTCAAGCAGCAGAAGAATAAGTAGCTGCCTCGGATATAAATACCTTTGATAGAGGGCGAGCTAGAACAGATGTTCTGGCTCGCTCTCTTTTTATGTCCGAAAAGAAGCCGTAAAGTATTTTTATCTGTCCATAAAAGTAAAAAGGGGCTGTGTCAAAATTCATTTTTGGCTCAGCCTCCTTTTTTTATTCCTCATTCAACAACAAAACCCCAACTTTCACAAGATAGGGCTTCATTCATTCACTAAGTTTGAGTAACTTAGCAAATATCAATTATTTAATGAGTAAAAAGTTACACTTTCATCCTTACATATCCGCCCCATCCTGCTATTTCCTGCAGAACTTGGTCAAAATATTGATGCCAATGACCCTGTGCGCTTGGTCAACAGCATTGTAGATTCGCTGAATTTAGAATCAATCCGAGGTCTCTATCGCGTTCGTGGGCGCAGTGCTTACCATCCGCGCATGATGCTCAAGGTACTTCTCTATGCCTATATGAACAATGTCTATTCTTGTCGCAAGATCGAGCAAGCCTTGCGTCGGGATATCCACTACATTTGGCTCTCGGGATACGAAAAGCCTGATTTCGCCACGATCAATCGCTTTCGCAATCGGATGAAGACAGAGATCAACAAGCTCTTCACACAGCTGGTTCTACTTCTGAGTGATCGTGGCTTCTTGAGCTTGGATGTGTCTTACATAGACGGCACAAAACTCGAGTCTAAAGCCAATAAATACACCTTTGTCTGACGCAAGAGTGTCG